>NZ_JBNPUE010000001.1:0-810561 GCF_051168015.1 Bradyrhizobium sp. HKCCYLRH3061 | reverse complement strand
CTGAGTGGACGAATAGCGAGTCGCTCACCGCGAAAGGCTTGAGGGACTTTCCAGAGCCGTCCCTCGAAACTGACATAGGCCTTCGTGCTCGACACGGAACGGACGATCTCCCCCTCGTCGTAGTCCACCGTCGGAAGGCGATCCGGCATGGTGCGTTGGCTGGGCCGATAGCGGCTTGCCGGCACATTGAAGTCGAGAGCCTCATGGGGGCGGTCGAGATTGTAGACGGCTCGCCATTCGTCGAGTGCCCGCTGGACATCGGGAAGGTCCCTGTAACGCTTGAAGGCAAAGACCTCGGCCTTCAGGCTGCGGTGGAAGCGTTCGTTCTTGCCGCGGCTCTGGGGATGATAGGGCCGGCTATGGATCGTTCGAACGCCGAGCTTCAGCAGCCAGACCGTCAACGCGGTCCAGGGGTCTTCGAGAGTAAAGCCCCAGGGGCCACCGTTGTCGACGAACATCGCATCCGGCAGTCCATAGCGGCGGAACGTCGTCTCCAAATGTCCTTTGACCGTAGAGCCGCGCTCATTGTCGCAGGCCGCCAGGCACAAGGAAAAGCGCGAGTGATCGTCCAGCGCGGTGAGCGGATGACAAGACACACCGTTCTCCAGCGCACTGTGTCCCTTGAAGTCCATCTGCCACAGCTGATTGGGCGCATCCTTCTCGAACCGCGTGTAGGGCTGCCCGGGCGTGCCGCCAGGCTCCGTCACCCGATCGTAGCGGCGCAGGATGTTATGCACGGTGGAGATCGCCGGGACAGCTTGCCCATCGCGATCGAGACGATGCGCGAGCTTGCGCGCGCCCCAGGCCGGGTGAGCATCGCGCAACGCGACAATCTGCTGCTCAGTCGCAGCTGCGGTGCGCTCCGGACTTCGATGCGGCCGCCGCGACCGGTCCGCCAGCGTCGTATCGCCGGCGTCAGACCGCTCGATCCATTTGTAGCCGGTCTGGGGGCTGATGCCGAACCGCCGACACAGCTGCCGCCGGTTGGCTCCCTCCTGCTTGGCAAGCATCACAAACTCTCGTCGCTGGTCCATGACAGACACCTCTCGCCACGGCATCGCTCGCCCCTTTGCTTGACGAATCGAGCCAATTTTGAGGTGTCAACCATGTCTCCGAACACCTGTCAGCCATGTCCCCGGGCTGAACAGAAGCGAAGCAATCCAGAGTCGGTTGCGCGGCTCTGGATTGCTTCGTCGCTTTGCTCCTCGCAATGACGGAAGCTCATAGCTGACTTCAGAAGAAGAGGGCGACGAAAGCGGTGACTGCCTTGGGCATGTTCTTCGGCATGTTCTTGGGCATGTTGAAGCGCCGGCGGATCCAACGCTGTTCGGCGCCCGGTGACCCCCACCCCCGACCCCTCCCCGCAAGGGGGAGGGGAGCGCACCGGCGTCGGGGTGGGCAGTCGGGCTAAGGCTGATCTACAGCACGTCCACTACACTCCGCGCTCAGCGCGGTAGCTCGGTCTTGCCCATAAGGAACTTGTCGACGGCCTGGGCGCACAAGCGGCCCTCGCGGATCGCCCAGACCACCAGCGACTGGCCGCGCCGCATGTCGCCGGCGGAGAAGACCTTCGGCAGCGAGGTCTGGTAGTCGGTCAGGTTGGCCTTGACGTTGCCGCGCGGGTCGAGGTCGACGCCAAGGCTCTTGAGCAGACCCTCGTGCACCGGATGCACGAAGCCCATCGCCAGCAGCACGAGGTCGGCTGCGAGCTCGAACTCGGTGCCCGGGATCGGCTTGAACTGGGCGTCGACGCGGACGCAGTGCATCTTCTTGACCGCGCCGTTCTCACCCTCGAACTTCTGCGTCAGCACCGCGAACTCGCGCATCGCGCCCTCGGCCTGGCTCGACGATGTCCGCATCTTCAGCGGCCAGTTCGGCCAGGTCAGCGCCTTGTCCTCGCGCTCCGGCGGGGCCGGCATGATCTCGAGCTGGGTCACGGAGAGCGCGCCCTGGCGCAGCGAGGTGCCGATGCAGTCGCTGCCGGTGTCGCCGCCGCCGATCACGACGACATGCTTGCCGCCGGCGAGGATCTCGGTCGCATTCACCGGCTCGTTGCCGACGCGGCGGTTCTGCTGCGGCAGGAAGTCCATCGCGTAATGAATGCCGGCGAGATCGCGGCCGGGGATCGGCAGGTCGCGCGGGGCTTCCGCGCCGCCGGTCAGCGCCACGGCGTCGTAATCCTTCAGCAGCGTCTTGGCATCGAGGCCATCCTTGCCGCCGACATTGACGCCGTAGTGGAAGACGACGCCTTCGCCTTCCATCTGCGCGATGCGGCGGTCGATGATACCCTTCTCCATCTTGAAGTCGGGAATGCCGTAGCGCAGCAGACCGCCGGCCTTGGCGTGCTTCTCATAGACATGCACCTCGTGTCCGGCGCGCGCCAGCTGCTGCGCGGCTGCGAGACCGGCCGGACCCGCGCCGACGACCGCGACCTTCTTGCCGGTCTTGACGGAGGCCGGCTCCGGCTTCAGCCAGCCATTCTCCCAGGCCTTGTCGACGATGGCGCATTCGATTGTCTTGATGGTCACCGGGTTGTCGTCGATGTTCAAGGTGCACGACGCCTCGCACGGGGCAGGGCAGATGCGGCCGGTGAACTCCGGGAAGTTGTTGGTCGAGTGCAGGTTGCGCGACGCCTCTTCCCAGTTGCCGTTGTAGACGAGGTCGTTCCAGTCCGGGATCTGGTTGTTGACCGGGCAGCCGGTGGTGCCCGGCGCGGCCGAGCCCGTGCCGTGGCAGTAGGGGATGCCGCAATTCATGCAGCGCGCCGCCTGGTCGCGCAGCTCCTTCTCGGAGAGCGGCACCACGAACTCGTTGAAATTCTTCAGACGCTCGGCAACCGGCGCGTACTTGCGATCGTGCCGCTCGATTTCGAGAAAACCTGTGACCTTGCCCATGACCTACGACGTCCCTGACTGCTCGGGCCTCATGGTTCGAGACGGCGCTTTCGCGCCTCCTCACCATGAGGGTTTGCTCCTACTTCTCCTCACCCTGAGGAGCGGCGTCTTCGCCGCGTCTCGAAGGGTGAGGCCCCGCTCTCGGCCTCATGGTTCGAGACGGTGCTGCGCACCTCCTCACCATGAGGGTTTGCTCCTATTTTCTCCTCACCGCTGAGGAGCGGCGTCTTCGCCGCGTCTCGAAGGGTGAGGCCCCGCTCTCGGCCTCATGGTTCGAGACGGCGCTACGCGCCTCCTCACCATGAGGAGAGATATCAAGCCCCGATCGCGATCTTCGGCTCGGCGTCGGCGTTGGCCGCCATTTCCTTCAGGGCGCGGCGGTACTCGACCGGCATGACCTTGCGGAACTTCGGCGCATAGTCCTTCCAGTTCGCCAGGATTTCTGCGGCGCGCTTCGAGCCGGTGGCCTTGGCGTGACGCGAGATCAGGATGTGCAGGCGTTCGATGTCGGACGCCAGCAGGTTCTTGAACACGTCGACCCGGCCATGCGCCTCGAGATCGCCCATCTGGTGATAGGAGGCTTCCGCGATCATCTCCTCCGACAGCACCGGCTCGAGCTCGACCATCGCCATGTTGCAATGCTTGTCGAAGTCGCCGGCCTCGTCGAGCACATAGGCGACGCCGCCGGACATGCCGGCCGCGAAGTTGCGCCCGGTCTTGCCGAGCACAACGACGATGCCGCCGGTCATGTATTCGCAGCAATGATCACCCGCGCCCTCGACCACGGCGACCGCGCCCGAGTTGCGCACCGCGAAGCGCTCGCCGGCGATGCCGCGGAAGAAGCACTCGCCGGAGATGGCGCCGTACATCACGGTGTTGCCGACGATGATCGACTCCTCCGGCACGATGCCGGAGTTGCGCGGCGGCTTGACGATGATGCGGCCGCCCGACAGGCCCTTGCCGACATAGTCGTTGCCTTCGCCTTCGAGCTCGAAGGTGACGCCGTTGGCGAGCCAGGCGCCGAAGGCCTGGCCGGCGGTGCCCTTCAGGCTGACATGGATCGTATCCTGCGGCAGGCCGGCATGGCCGTAGATCTTCGCCACCGCGCCGGAGAGCATCGCGCCCGCCGAACGGTCGGTGTTGTTGATCTCGGCCTCGATCTTGACCGGCGCGCCGCGGTCGAGCGCGGGCTTGGCCTGCTCGATCAGCTTGCGGTCGAGCACGGCGTCGAGGTGATGGTCCTGCTTCTCGGCGTGATAGACCTTCTGGCCCGGCTCCGCCTTCTGCTTGACGAAAAGCTTGGAGAAGTCGAGGCCCTTGGCCTTCCAATGCGCCACCAGCCTGGACTGGTCGAGCATCTGGGTCTGTCCGACCATCTCGTTGAACGAGCGGTAGCCCAGAGCGGCCATGATCTCGCGGACTTCCTCGGCGACGAAGAAGAAGAAGTTGATGACGTGCTCGGGCTGGCCTGTGAAGCGCTTGCGCAGCACCGGGTCCTGGGTGGCGACGCCCACGGGACAGGTGTTGAGGTGGCACTTGCGCATCATGATGCAACCGGCCGCGATCAACGGCGCGGTGGCGAAGCCGAACTCGTCGGCGCCAAGGAGTGCGCCGATGACGACGTCACGGCCGGTGCGGAAGCCGCCGTCGACCTGGACCACGATGCGGCTGCGCAGCCGCTCACGCACCAGCGTCTGATGCGTCTCGGCAAGGCCGATCTCCCACGGCGATCCCGCATGCTTGATCGAGGTGAGCGGGGAGGCACCGGTGCCGCCCTCGAAGCCCGCGATCGTGACGTGGTCGGCGCGCGCCTTGGCGACGCCGGCCGCAACCGTGCCGACGCCGACCTCCGAGACGAGCTTGACCGACACCTGACCGTCGGGATTGACGTTCTTCAGGTCGTAGATCAGCTGCGCGAGATCCTCGATCGAGTAGATGTCGTGGTGCGGCGGCGGCGAGATCAGGCCAACGCCGGGCGTCGAGTGGCGCACCTTGGCGATGGTGGCGTCGACCTTGTGGCCGGGCAGCTGACCGCCTTCGCCGGGCTTGGCACCCTGCGCCATCTTGATCTGCATCATGTCGGAGTTGACGAGGTACTCCGTCGTCACGCCGAACCGGCCCGAGGCGACCTGCTTGATCGCCGAGCGCATGGAATCGCCGTTCGGCAGCGGCTTGAAGCGGTCGGCCTCCTCGCCGCCTTCGCCGGTGTTCGACTTGCCGCCGATCCGGTTCATGGCGATCGCGAGCGTCGTATGCGCCTCGCGCGAGATCGAGCCGAAGCTCATCGCGCCCGTGGCGAAGCGCTTGACGATCTCCTTCGCCGGCTCGACCTCGTCGAGCGGAACCGGCTTGCGCTTGTCGTCCTCGGCCGACTTGATCCGGAACAGGCCGCGCAGGGTCAGCAGCCGCTCGGACTGCTCGTTGAGCAGCTTGGCGAACGCCTGGTAGCGCTCCCTGGAGTTGCCGCGCACGGCGTGCTGCAAGGTCGCAACCGACTCGGCCGTCCACGCATGGTCCTCGCCGCGGGTGCGGTAGGCATATTCGCCGCCGACATCGAGCGCGCTCTTGTAGACCAGCGCATCGCCGAACGCGTCGCGGTGACGGCGCGTGGTCTCCTCGGCGATCTCGGCGAGGCCGACGCCCTCGATGCGGGTGTGGGTGCCGGCGAAGAACTTCTGCACGAACTCGGCGCGAAGGCCGACCGCGTCGAAGATCTGCGCGCCGCAGTAGGACTGATAGGTCGAGATGCCCATCTTCGACATGACCTTGAGCAGGCCCTTGCCGATCGACTTGATGTAGCGCTTGACGACCTCGTAGTCGCTCAGCGCGCCCGGCAGCTTGTCCTTGAGCGCGATGATGGTCTCGAAGGCGAGATACGGATTGATCGCCTCTGCGCCGTAGCCGGCGAGACAGGCGAAGTGATGCACCTCGCGCGGCTCACCCGACTCCACCACGAGGCCGACCGACGTGCGCAGGCCGGTGCGGATCAGGTGATGATGCACGGCGGCGCAGGCGAGCAGCGACGGGATCGGAATCCGGTCGGCCGAGACCATGCGGTCGGACAGGATGATGATGTTGACGCCCTCGCGCACCGCGGCTTCGGCGCGGCCGCAGAGATCGTCGAGCACCTGCTCGAAGCCGGCCGCGCCCAGGCTCGCATCGAAGGTGGTGTCGAGCGTGCGTGAGACGAAGTGGCTGTCGGAGACCTCAGAGATCGAGCGGATCTTCTCCAGGTCCGCATCGGTCAGGATCGGCTGATGCACCTCGAGCCGCTTGGTCGAGGCGACACCCTCGAGGTCGAACAGGTTAGGTCGCGGGCCGATGATCGAGACCAGGCTCATCACCAGCTCCTCGCGGATCGGATCGATCGGCGGGTTGGTGACCTGTGCGAAGTTCTGCTTGAAGTAGGTGAAGAGCAGCTTCGGCTTGTCCGACAGCGCCGAGATCGGCGTGTCGTTGCCCATCGAGCCCGTGGCCTCCTCGCCGGTGGCGGCCATCGGCGTCATCAGGATCGCGATGTCTTCCTGGCTGTAGCCGAACGCCTGCTGCCGGTCCAAGAGCGGCAGGTTGGTCCGCGCGCCCGTGGTCGGCGCATCCGGCAACTTCTCGACCTGGATCTGCGTGCGGCCGAGCCACTCGGTGTAGGGATGGCTGGCGGCGAGCTGCGCCTTGATCTCGTCGTCCGGGATCAGCCGGCCCTGCTCGAGATCGACGAGCAGCATCTTGCCGGGTTGCAGCCGCCACTTGGTGACGATCTGGTCCTCCGGGATCTTCAGCACGCCCATCTCGGACGCCATTACGATGCGGTCGTCCTTGGTGACGAGATAGCGCGCCGGCCGCAGGCCGTTGCGGTCGAGCGTGGCGCCGATCTGGCGGCCGTCGGTGAAGGCGATCGCGGCCGGGCCGTCCCACGGCTCCATCAGGGCGGCGTGATATTCGTAGAACGAGCGGCGCTCCTCGCTCATCAGCGGATTGCCGGCCCACGCCTCCGGGATCATCATCATGACCGCGTGTGGCAGCGAGTAGCCGCCCTGCACCAGGAACTCGAGCGCGTTGTCGAAGCAGGCGGTGTCCGACTGGCCCTCATAGGAGATCGGCCAGAGCCGGCTGATGTCCTTGCCGAACAGCTCCGACGACACCGACGCCTGCCGCGCCGCCATCCAGTTGACGTTGCCGCGCAGGGTGTTGATCTCGCCGTTGTGCGCGATCATCCGGTAGGGATGCGCCAGCGACCAGGTCGGGAAGGTGTTGGTCGAGAAGCGCTGATGCACCAGCGCCAGCGCGCTCTCGAAGTCCGGCTCGTGCAGGTCGGCGTAGTACTTGCCGAGCTGGTCGGCCAGGAACATGCCCTTGTAGATCACGGTCCGGCAGGACATCGAGCACGGGTAATAGCCCGACATGCCGCGGTCGCGGCGCTGATAGATCGCCTGCGAGATCGACTTGCGGAGGATGTAGAGCTTGCGCTCGAACTCGTCCTCGGTCTTGGCGGCGCCGTTGCGGCCGATGAACACCTGCATGCTGCGCGGCTCGGTCGGCTTGACCGTCACGCCCAGCGAGGAGTTGTCGGTCGGCACGTCGCGCCAGCCGAGCAGGACCAAGCCTTCCTCCTCGATCTGGTCGGCGATGATGCTCTTGATGACGTTCCGCCAGGAATCGTCGCGCGGCATGAACAGCGCGCCGATGGCGTATTCGCCGGGGGCGGGCAAGGTGAAGCCGAGCTCCTTCGCCTTGCGCGAGAAGAAGGCGTGCGGGATCTGGACCAGGATGCCGGCGCCGTCGCCGAAGCGCGGGTCGGCGCCGACGGCGCCACGATGCTCGAGGTTGCACAGGATGTTCAGCGCGTCGGCGACGATCTGATGCGACTTCTGGCCCTTGATGTTGGCGATGAAGCCGACGCCGCAGGAATCCTTCTCCTGGCTCGGGTCATACAGACCTTCGGCCTCCGGACGCCAGGTGTGCAGCTCGCGGGTGATCTCGGCCGGTTTCTCGTGCGAATCCACAGCCAGCACCGCGCCGCCCAAAATTCCGTGCTCGACCTTCGATCCGCTCATATCCGTCCCCATCAGTTATTGGTCAGGGCCTTCACCACAGTCCGGTACACAGTCCGGCGCACCCCGGGCGCTGCGCGGCCCCTCTCCGGAGCCAACGCTCGTCCTTTTTCAGCGAGCCGCATTTGCAGAATTCAGGCCAGCCGCCGGGGGACCATGTCCCCGCTGGACGACCGCGGCCTGTTCATGTCGCAGCGCCCTCAGGCGCCGTAACATCATTGCAAAGTCTCGGTCACCTTTGCAACGAAATTTTAGACAGCATTTCTGTCCTAAACCGCAAGATGCCAAACTTTAACCTATCACACAAGCACTGCGGAGTCCTCGAGTTCGGGCGCCGCAACACGCTCATTCCCCGGCAAATCTTCCGTTTCTGCCGCTGACCGAACGATCCGGCCGGGCCGGCGATCACGCGCCGCGCTCGATTTTGAAACCTAACGCCCCGATCCCGCCCCTTCGCCGACCCAGGACCGCCGGAATCGCGGCAGAACTTCCGCCGCACTTGAGAAGAAGCGAACAGCTTCACGTGCGGGGGCATGCAGGAGCTTTGAACCATGAAGTTGCTAGTTGGAGTCGTCTCAGCCGCGCTGGTCGCGACGTTCGCCGCCGCGCAGGCCGAGCCGCTGCCACCGTCCGGCCTCCACGGGCCGTATACGGCAGTCTCCGATTTCGATGCGCCTTATTCGGACTTGCCGCCGCCGGCCGTCGTGCCTGCGCCACCGCCGCGCTACGGCTACCGGCCGGGCCCTGACTACGGCTACCGCGACGAGCGCTATGTGCCGCCGGCGCCGGTCTACCGTCAGGACAATTACAGAGAGGGCTATCAGCAGGACTATGGCTATGCGCCCGCGTTCCTGCCGGTGCATGAGGTCTATGCCATTCTGCGCGACAACGGTTTCTCGCCGCTCGGCGCGCCGCGCCAGCGCGGCAATGTCTGGATCGTGGCGGTGCTCGATCGCCAGGGCGAGGACGGCAAGCTCGTCGTCGATGCCCGCTCCGGCCGCATCATCCGCTTCGTGCCGGCGTTCCAATGGGGCGAGGAGTACGAGCGGATGCGCTATGAGCCCGCCCCGCGCGGTGGCCTCGACCGCCTGCCGCCGCCGAGCGTGATCCGGGCCGATCCGCGCCTGGTGCCGCCGATGCCGGCTGCGCCGCGCGTTGCCACCGCGGCGCCGATCCAGCCGAAGGTGCCGACGCCTGCCGCGCGGCCGAGTGCACCGGCACCGCAGACCGCAGCGCTCAATCCGAAGCCGGCGGACGCACCCAAGGCCCTTCCGCCCAAGCCCGCGGACATCAAGCCGGCCGAGGCCAAGGCTTCGGACGCCAACACCTCTGACGCGAAGCCTTCAGAAGCCAAGCCTTCAGACGCCAAGGCTTCAGAGGCCAAGGCTTCAGAGGCCAAGGCTTCAGACGCAAAACCCTCAGAGCCGAAGTCCGTGCAATCGGCCGCGGCTACGGCCGCGCCGCTGACGACTGGCTCCGTCGCGGCGCCCGCGGCGAAGCCGGTGCCCCAGATCCTGCCGACGGCAAAGATGCCGGCTGTACAGGGTTTGGAATAGAGGCAGTCAGACGGTCTGCCCGGCCGCTTGCCACCCCCAACGCCGTCATCGCCCGGCTCGACCGGGCGATCCAGTCAACACCGGCATCTCGGTCATTCACGACCGCCGCCGCGGACTGGATGCCCGCTTTCGCGGGCATGACAGGTCGTTTGGAGCAGCCGATGACACCCCAGCACCATCGGTCGCACTACTCGTGCTGACCGGCGGCCTTCAGGATCAGATCAGCGATCTCCTTCGGATGCGACACCAGCGACAGGTGCCCGGCGTCGAGCTCGATCGTGGTCGCCTTCATGCGGTGGGCCAGGAAGCGCTCGAAATCCGGATCGATGGTCTTGTCCTGCTTCGACACTGCATAGAATGACGGCTTGTCGTGCCACGCCGCCTGGGTGGTGCGGTTGCCGAAGATCGTCGCCGCGGTCGGCCACTGCACCGCATAGAGCTCCTTCGCCGTCGTCGCATCGACACCATTGGCGAAGTCCTTCAGGAAGGCGTCCTCGTTGAGCTTGGTCTCGCCGTCATCGTCGACGATGCCGGCGCGCGCCGGCGGTGTCGGATATTGCCCGGCGAGCTTGACGAAATCCTCGCCCGCGTCGGGGGCCCGGGCCGCGACATAGACCAGCGCGCTGACCTTCGGATTGGTGCCGACCTCGCTCACGACCGTGCCGCCCCAGGAATGGCCGACCAGCACGGCTGGCCCATCCTGCTCGGCCAGGGCGCGGCGGGTGGCGGCCGCGGAGTCCGCCAGCGAGGTCAGCGGGTTCTGCACGGCCGTGACCTTGAGGCCGGCCGCCTGCAGATAGGGGATGACCTTGGCCCAGCTCGAGCCGTCGGCCCAGGCGCCGTGCACCAGCACGACGTTGTGGACCTTGGGCGGCGGCGCGGGCTGCGCCAGAGCAGGGCCGGCCAATGCCGTCAGCGCGGCAACGAGGGAGAGGGTGCGAACGACGTTCATCGTTGAGGCTCCAGTGGCTCGGGTGAGTGAGGTCATCACTGGCGTCTTCGCTGGCCGGGTGCAGGCCGTTACCGCCCGTCACGATCGTTTGATTGCACTGCAGCAACGCACAAAAAAACGCCCCGGCTGCCCGGGGCGTTCGCATTCTCAAGTCTGAGTGCCGGTTAAGCGGCGGCCTTCTCGGCCGATCCCTCGATCACCGGCTGCTCGGAGCCTTGCGCGCCGGTCGAGATCGGAATCGAGCGGGGCTTCTTCGCTTCCGGAATCTCGCGTACGAGGTCGACGTGGAGCAGGCCGTTTTCGAGGCTGGCGTTCTTCACCACCACGTGGTCGGCGAGCTGGAACGAGCGCTCGAACGCCCGGGCGGCGATGCCGCGATACAGCACCTCAGCCTTCTTGCCGTTCTCATTGGCGGCCTTCTCGCCCTTGATCGTCAGCGTGTTTTCCTTCGCGACGAGGGAGAGCTCATCCTTGCCAAAGCCGGAGACGGCGACGGTGATGCGGTAGGCGTTCTCACCGGTGCGCTCGATATTGTAGGGCGGATAGCCGGGGGTGGGCTCGGCGGTGGCCTGATCGAGCATCGAGAACAGACGGTCGAAACCGACGGTGGAACGATAGAAGGGGGTGAGGTCGTAGGTACGCATGGTCAAAGTCCTCCATTGAGCGACTATTGGCAAACCCGCCCGCCATCGGGCCGGGCCGTCGTGCAGCCATCAGAGGCCTGCACGATCTCGATGTAGGGCAGGCGTTTCGACGTTCAAGGGCGTTCGGGACCTGCTCTTTTTGCCGTTCCACCCCTTGATTCCCGCTGCCTTTCACCTATTCGATGGGTGCCTCATGACGCTCGTCTCGATTCCCGCCAATCCCGTTCCCGAAAACGTCACTGCCGGCACCATCAAGACCCCTGATGGCGCCGAGCTGCGCTTTGCGCGCTGGGCGCCGCCGGCCGGGCGCAAGGGCACGGTGTGCGTGTTCACCGGCCGCAGCGAGATGATCGAGAAGTATTTCGAGACGGTGCGCGATCTGCGCGATCGCGGCTTTGCGGTCGCCATCATCGACTGGCGCGGCCAGGGCCATTCGTCGCGGCGCCTGCGCGATTCCCGCAAGGGCTATGTGCGCTCGTTCTCCGACTACGAGACCGACGTGGAGACCTTCGTCACGCAAGTCGTGCTGCCGGACTGTCCGCCGCCTTATTTCGCGCTGGCGCATTCGATGGGCGGCACGGTGCTGCTGCGGCTCGCGCATGCCGGCAAGCGCTGGTTCGATCGCATCGTGCTGTCGGCGCCGATGATCGACCTTCCGGGCAGCCGCACAGCGCTGCCGGCGCGGCTGTTGCTGCGGGCAATGCGCATCGCCGGGCAGGGCGGCCGCTACGTGCCGGGCGGCAACGACGAGATCAGCGGACTGGCGCCATTCGTCAACAATCCGCTGACCTCCGATCCGGTCCGCTATGCCCGCAACGCCGCGATCCTCGAAGAAGATCCGACGCTCGGCATCGCCTCGCCCACGGTCGCCTGGGCCGACGCGGCGTTCTCCGCGATGATGACCTTCCGCGGCATGAGCTATCCGTCGCAGATCCGCCAGCCGATCCTGATGCTGGCGGCCTCCAGCGACACGGTGGTGTCGACGGCGGCGATCGAGGAGTTCGCCTATCATCTGCGCGCCGGCTCGCATCTCGTAATCGCCGGCGCCAAGCACGAGATCCTGCAGGAGCAGGACCGCTACCGCTCGCAGTTCTGGGCCGCGTTCGATGCCTTCGTGCCGGGCACACCGCTGTTCGGCTGAGCCGTCGCGCCCGTTTGCTGGACACCCCTGGGCGGGCGGGCTAGCTAGACTCGACGTCCTCCTCGGAGCTTGGCGGCAGACGTGAGTGAACGGCGGAAAAATCAGCAGGCGCAGGCGCTGCAGGAAGCGGTCCACGCGCTCCGTTCGCGGCAGTTCGCGCGCGCCGAGCAGATCGCCGTCTCGATCCTGCGCACGGCCAGGACCGATCGCGCGGCGCTGCTCGTTCATTCCCATGCGCTGCTCGGCCAGCACCGCGCGAGCGAGGCGGTTGCGCCGCTGGAGAAGGCTGGGCTCCGCGGCAGCGATCCGGAACTCGAGACGCTGCTCGGCGCCGCCTTGTGCGAATCCAGACGCGCCGCCGACGGCATCGCGCAGCTGCGCAGGACCGCGGCGCGGCGGCCGCCTTTTCTGCCGGCGTTCCAGGAGCTGGCGGGGCGGCTTGCCAAGTCGGGGCAGCTCGGTGAAGCCATCGCCGTGATCGAGGAGGCGCTGACGCTGTCACCCGGCAGCGTCGACCTCCAGCTCGATCTCGGACGCCTCTCTCTTCAGGCCAATGACCGCGTTCGTGCCCGCACGCACCTGCTGGCGGCGCGCGAGGCCGCGCCGGGACGGCCCGACATCCTGATCGAGCTCGCCTGGGTGCAGTTCCTCGACGGCGACTATGCCGAGGCCGCCGACACCTACCGCCATGCGCTCGGTCTGCGGCCCGACGACACCCAGACCCGCGCCAATCTCGCGATGTGTCTGGCCGAGATGGGGGATCGCGATGGCGCCCAGGCTGCGCTGCGCACGGTGGTGCGCGGCCGGCCGCATCTGCTGACCCGCGCGGCCTACACGCTCGCGGTCACCTCGCACGGCCGCTTCTTCTTCCGTCCGAGCGGCGCCGCCAGATTCCTGCAGATCGACGGCACTGCGACAGCTAAGCCCTGAACCGCTTGCGATAGACGCCGGTCTCGCGCTTCAGCGCATCCCGCACCTCGTGGATCTCGGTGATCTCCTCTTCGGTGAAGGCCGAGGTCTGCATCGTCCACGCCTGCCGCTTCACCGGAATGCATTGCGCGACCGGCGTGCCCTTCGGGATCACGCCGCGGAACGCCGTGTCATGCCAGTGCGCCGGGAAGTGCACGAACGAGTCGTGAAAACGGTCGCTGTCGACCAGTCCGGTGACGGTGGTAAAGGGCAGGTCGAAGCGGTTGACGGGATGCGTGAACAGCAATGCCCAGCCCTCCGGCGCTTCGATGGTCCAGAGATTGTGAAACTTGAGCAGGAAGCGGTCGGCCTCGAACAGCGGCGATCCCGTGACCTGGGCGACGTCGTGGAAGCTGATCGGCGAGCGCGGAAAATCGATCGCACCGCCCGGCGGCAGCTCGTTGTCCCAGCTGATCCCGCCGTCCTCGACCGTGAGATCGCAGATCAGCGGAATGAGGAAGCCCGTCGTCATCGCGTCGATGAAAGGCGGGCAGCGCTTGACGGTCTGCTCCTCGGCCTGGTTGAGCGCGCTGAACGCGGTGGCCGGCATCGTCTTGACCCAGTCGGGAACGCCCATCGGCGCCGGCACCGGCTGCGGAATGAGGCCTTCGAGCTCCTTCGGACAGCGGAATTTCAGCGTGAGCGGTTCAGTCTCGGACATCGGCGCCGCGGCTCTCCTGGGGACGACGGCAGATGTCTACGCCTTCGCCGCCGAAAGTCCAACCGGCCGCCGCCGCTACTTGGTCGACAGCACCTCGCCGAACCGCTCCCACTGCTTACCGGTGAAGCGCATGAACTGCACCTGCTCGACCGGGAGGTGGTCCGTCTCTGACGTGTTGACCTTGATGCCCGGCAGCAGCATCGGCAGTTCGAGATCCTTGATCGACAGCGCCTGCCGCAAAATGTTCTCGCGCGACAGATCGTTGCCCGCGGCCTTCAGCACCTGCTCGAGCACCATGCCGTTGTTGTAGCCGTTGACGTAGTTGGAATCGCGGATGTCGCCGTCCGGCACGTATTTCGCCATGTAGTCGCGCCAGCCCTTGACGCCGGGATCGTCGGCCCAGGCCGGATCCAGCGGATCCTTCACATAGGCAGTCGAGATGATGTCTTTGCCGGCCTCGAGGCCCGCCGGCTCCATCACCGAGGACATCCACACCGACACATTGGTCAGGAAGGTCATCGGCCGCCAGTTGATCTCGAAGGTCTTGCGGATCGCCTGCGCGGCGAATTTCGGCGTCGCGGCAATGATCAGCGCGTCGGCGCCGCTCGATTTCAATTTCACGATCTGCGAGTCGATCGTCGGCTCGGTCGCCTCATAGCTCGCGACGGTCACGGCCGTGTCGAAGCGCTCGCCGAGCGCGTCCTTCAGCCCGGCGAGATAGTCGCGGCCGAAATCATCGTTCTGCGCGAGGATCGCGAACGTCGCGTCCGGCTTCTTCTGCAGCGCGTAGCGCGCATACATCCGCGCCTCGTTTCGGAACGGCGCCATCACGCCCATCAGCGCCAGCGGAAACTGGGCCGGGTCGCCGAACTTCGAGGCGCCCGAGGCGACGAACAGCTGCGGCACCTTCTTAGCCGACAGGTACTTGGCGATCGCGGTGTTGTGCGCGGTGCCCATGGTCGAGAAGATGAACGACACTTCGTCGCTCTCGACCAGCCGTCGCGTCTGCTCCACGGTCTTGGGCGGCACGTAGCTGTCGTCCAGCGAGATCAGGTTGACCTTGCGGCCGTTGATGCCGCCGCGATCGTTGACCATCTTGAAATAGGCCACCTCGCCTTTGCCGAGGATGCCGAAGGCGGACACCGGCCCGCTATAGGGCATGGTCTGTCCAATGCGGATCTCGGTGGCGGTGACGCCCGGCTGATCCTCCGCCCGCACGGGTACGGCGAGGACGGACGCGACGACGAACAATCCTGCCGCTGCGATGGCGCTTCGCATGGAGACCTCCCTGGTGGCCGCGCTGCCGGCGGCGTTTTAGCGCTCAGCATAGGCGGAGGTTGGGGGCTGCGCAATTAAAATATATTTTTTAATAAAAATGTACTTTCTGGCTCTGCTAGTGTGAATTGTCCCGCGAAAGTGAGTCGATGTCCGGCAGCGCCACCCAGACCGTCTACGAGCAGTTGCGTGCCAGCCTGCTCGCCGGCCTCTATCGTCCGGAGGAGAAGCTGAAGATCAGCGAACTCGGATCAGCCTTCTCGGTCAGCACGGGGGCGATCCGCGAGGCGTTGGCGCGGCTCACGGCGGAAGGGCTGGTGACGGCGACGCCGCAGCGCGGCTTCCGCGTGGCGCCGGTCTCGGTGGCCGATCTGCGCGATCTGACCGACATGCGCGTCGAGATCGAGACCAAGTGCCTGCGCCGCGCCATCGCCAACGGTGATCTCGCCTGGGAGACCACGGTCGTTGCCGCGCATCACCGTCTGACCGGGACGCCGATCGCGGCCCATGACGGCAGCTTCTCGCCGGCCTGGATGCTGGCGCACGCCGATTTTCATGCCGCGTTGGCCCAGGCCTGTGGCAGCGCCTGGATGATGCGGGTGCGTGATCTCCTGTTTGCGCACAATGAGCGCTATCTCGATCTTGCCCGCAAGACCGATCGGGGCAACCGCGATGCCGCGCGTGAGCATCGCGAACTGATGGAGGCGGCGCTGGCGCGCGACACCGAGCGCGCGGTGATGCTCATGACGGCGCATCTCGACAAGACCCGGGACACGATCGAGGCGGCGCTGCTCGCAGCGACGGCGATGAACGAGGCGAAGTAGGACCCTATCAGGACGCAGACGGCGAACGTCTTCGACGCGATCCGTCCCGAACGGGATGTCACCAGCCGAATGAATGAGGGTAGCCTGGCGGCTGTGGCCAATTCATTCTGGGTGACGATGTACTTCCGCTGGAAAGCGTCGCGTAGATGCGACCGCTCGGTGCGACGTGAACCACCATGCCTCAAGCGCGGTCGTTAAGCGCGAGTTCTTACAAAAATTCAACCATCTCGAGCGCGGGCGCTTCCCTCATCCCGACGCAACGGCAATTCCGCCGTCAGTGTTAATCGGGCTTCATGCCGGGCTTGCTGTGTATTCAAGCATGCATTCACCACGCGGCGATCTCTCCAAGTTTGGAAACGTCCCGGTAACGCGCCGTCCCGCTAGTGGCGTCCACTAACGACATTCCTGGAGGAGACATTGATGATGATGAAGATTGCGCGGAAGCTGGTTGGTCCCCATGCGCTCAATTCCGGCTTCGGTCTGGTGACCATGTTCTCGTTGACCGGCGTGGTCGCTTCACTCGTGCTGGTCCAGCACGGGGTGAATGTCAGCCCGCCTGCGATGTTCTGATCGAACCGCTGCCGACACGGCCCCCGTCGGCAGTTGGTCCACAGGACTCGCCCGTCCCGAGGTGGGCTGCCTGCAACCTCTCTCGAGACAAGCTGTCACCGACAGTCATTCGGGCCGTGAACCGGTCTTCCTGGCGCGCGATCCGATCAGCTCGGCGACGAGCGGATTGGCGTAGCGGCGCTGCTGGCTCACGGCAAAGAACTGCTCCTTCAGCGCACTCAGCCGCGCGCGCTCGACGAGCGTGCCGGAGCGCAGCTCGTCGATCACGACGATCGACGGCACCAATGTGACGGTGCCGCTCTCGCGGGCCATCAGGCGCAGCATCGCCATGTCGTCGACCTCGGCGGCGATGATCGGGCGGATCCCGCCCGATCCGACTAGCGCATCGAAGGCCGAGCGCAGCGCGCTGCCTCGGCCGGGCAGGATCACGGGCGTCGTCGCGAGATCCTGCGGAAAGCGGAATCGCGCGGGCCTGGTCGGCTTGCGGCCGACAAGGCTGACGCGCTGTTCGTCGATCAGTGTGTTCTCGAAACTGCTGCGCATGTCCGGCGCTGCCGGATGGTTGGCGAGCACGAGGTCGAGCTTGTGGGAATCGAGCTGCTCCAAGAGCTCGGCGAACTGGCCGGTGCGGATGATCAGCTCAACGTCGACCCGCCCGATCAGCGGCTTCAGGAAGGCGATCTGGAAGTTGCGCGACAGGTTCGCCGCGGCGCCGACCCGCAGCAACTGCCGTCCCGGCCGTAGGCCCGACAGGGTCTCGATCAGCTCATGGCCGGACTTGAACACGCTGCCGGCATAGTCGAGCGCGATGCGCCCGGCCTCGGTGAGCTGCAGAGTGCGGCCCGTGCGCTCGAACAGCTTCTGCCCGAGCTGCGCCTCCAGCGCCTTGATCTGTACCGAGAGAGAGGAGGGCGAGACGTTGAGCCGCTGCGCGGCGCGGCTCATGCTGCCTTCGCTGGCGATGACCCAGAAATAGCGCAGGTGATGGTAGTTCAGGTGCGGCATGGCATCGTTCTATATTTTATAACGATCAGGTTCAATCATTGAAATTTTAAGAAGCATCGTGGGCCGGTAAAGCAGGGGGCAGCCGTCTCATTTGATCAACCTGTCGAGCCGTCATGAACCCGCTCATTCCCTGCCTCGCGGCGCTTGCGCCGCTCACGCTGTGTGTCGCCGCACTTGTGGGCATCCACGCCAGCGCCCGTGACGTTGCTCGCCGCGCGATCCTCGCCGCGGCGATCGCCTTCGGCATCGCGACGGTCGCGAGCCTCGCTGCGGCCGTCGTCGGGGCAGGGCGGACGCCGCTGCTTGGCGGATACGGCCTCGGGCTGTCGCTTCAGCTCGACGCGCTCGGCGCCATCCTCTCGGTTCTCGTCAGCTTCATCGGCATGGTCGTGGTGCGCTACAGCCGCAACTATCTCGACGGCGATCCAGGTCAGGTCCGGTTCACGCGCTGGCTGCTGCTGACCCTCGCCGCGGTGCTGACACTGCTGATCGCGGGCAATCTGGTGCTTCTGCTCGCCGCCTGGGTCGCGACGAGCCTTTCGCTCGGCAAGCTGCTGTTGTTCTACGAGACCCGGCCGGCTGCGATCCGCGCCTCGCGCAAGAAGTTCGTCGCGAGCCGGCTCGGCGACGCCTGCCTCGCACTCGCTGCGCTGCTGCTCTACATCCGGTTCGGCACGCTGGAGATTGCCGGCCTCGTCGCCCACGCCCGGGCGGGCGAGGGGGTTGGCTCGGCGATCGTCACGATTGCAGCGCTCCTGATCGTCGCGACCGCCATGCTGAAATCCGCCCAGCTGCCGCTGCATGGCTGGCTGATCGAGGTGATGGAGACGCCGACGCCGGTGTCGGCGCTGCTGCATGCCGGCATCATCAATGCCGGCGGCTTCCTGGTGCTCAGGCTCAGCGACGTGCTGCTGCTGGCCACGCCCGCGCTCGACGTCCTCGCGATCGTCGGCGGCGCCACCGCGCTGTTCGGCTCGCTGGTGATGCTGACGCAGACCTCGGTGAAGGTGCAACTGGCCTATTCGACGGTGGCGCAGATGGGCTTCATGCTGCTGCAATGCGGGCTCGGCGCCTTCTCCGCGGCGCTGCTGCACATCGTGGCGCACTCGCTCTACAAGGCGCATGCCTTCCTGTCCTCTGGCAGCATCATCGATCTTGCCCGGGCGTCCTGGACACCGAGCCCCGGCGGCCAGCCGCACGCGGCACGGCTGATCCTGGCGCTGGTCGCCGTGATCGGGCTCGCGCTGCTCACCGGGTTCGCCTTCGGCATGACCTTGCGCACCAACCCGGCGCAGATCGCACTCGGCTCGGTGCTGCTGATGGGGCTCGTTCACCTGATGGCCAACGCCATCGACGAGCGGCCGAACGCCTTCGTCGTCGCTCGCGCCGCGGTCACCGCGGCCGGTGTCGCGATCGTCTACTTCGCGCTGCAGGCCGCGATGGCCTGGCTGGTCGGGGGCAGCATCCCGGCTGCACGGCCGGTCGACGGCATCGTGCCGATGCTGATCGCGGCCGCCGTCGTCGTGTCGTTCGCGGCCGTCACCGTGTTCCAGAACCAGATGATGCGCCGCGCCGACGCGCCGTTCTGGATCGCGGCCTACGTCCACCTGCGCAACGGCCTCTATCTCAACACGTTCGCCAACCGTCTCGTGCTGACCTTAGGGCCGAGGCATTCGACCGCACGTCTCCCGTCCAACCAGTGATCCGAGATCTCCGATGACCCATGCCGCCCTCGCCATGTCCATGGCCGATCCGCTCGACACCCCCGCCGATGCCGGGCTCATGGCCCGCATCGACAGCGCCTGTCAGCGGGTCGCGCCGCTGTGGCCGCTGAAGCACTTCGTCGCGGTCAATCCGTTCCTCGGCTTCACCGGCCAAAGCTTCGCGGCGACCGTCGCCACCTTCGAGCGCGTGGTGCGCACGCGCATGCTGATGCCGCGGGCGTATTACCGGCAGGCGCTCGATGACGGCCGGATCGACGATGCCGCGCTGACGCAGGCTCTCATGTCGCATCCATCCATGGGCCTCGACGTCGAACAGCTCAAGCGCAAGGCTCTTGCCGAGGCCGCGCAGTCGTCGCCGCCCGCCGTGGTCGCGACCGTCGCCGAGGTGCTCGACCGGCTCGCCGAGGGCGACCGCTACGTCTCGCTTGTCGCCTTCATGATCGACGAGATCTCGGCCTTCTGCGCCACCTATTTCGACGAGGGGCAGGCGAGCTGGCCGAGCCCAGTGCGCAAGCTCAAGCCCTACGCGGCTTGGCGCAAATTCGCGGCCTACGATCGCAATCCCGAGGCGATGGGCCTTGCCGGATTCCGGAAAGCCGTCGCGGAGCTGCCCGCCGATCCGGTGCAGGCGATCGGCCTGATCGTGGATCGGCTGGGAATCCCAGCTCGGGCCGTCGAGGACTATCTGGTGCGGGCGCTGTTCGATCTCGGCGGCTGGTCGGCCTATGCGCGCTATATCGGCTGGAACGCGCAGCTCGACGGCGGGCGAGACGATACTCTGCTGGAACTGCTGGCCATTCGGCTCGCCTGGGGCTTTGCGCTGTTCCAGGCACGCACCGACGAGGCGTTCAAGACGGCCTGGGCGCAGGCGATGGCCGAGGCGGCCAAGCTGCCGGCCGACCACCGGCTCGAGGAGACGCCCGAGCTTGCGATCGATCTCATTCTGCATGAAGCCTACGAGATCGGGTTCCGCGAGAGGCTCGTCGCGAAGCTCGCCACCCATGGCGCGCAGCGATCGATCACGCAGCTGCCGGCCCGGCCGCTGGTCCAGGCCGCGTTCTGCATCGACGTGCGCTCGGAGATCTTCCGCCGCGCGCTGGAGACCGTCTATCCGGAAGCCGAGACCATCGGCTTCGCCGGTTTCTTCGGCTTCCCGATCGAATACGTGCCGATCGGCCACACCAGAGGCGGCGCGCAGTGCCCGGTGCTGCTGAAGCCCGCCTTCATCGTCTGCGAGGCCGTCAAGGGCGCCGACGATGTCGAGGAGGCTGAGGTGCTTGGCCTGCGTCTGCTGCGGCGGCGCGCCGCCAAGGCATGGAAGTCGTTCAAGGTCTCGGCCGTGTCGTCGTTCTCCTTCGTGGAGGCTGCGGGCCTCGGCTTCGCCGCCAAGATCGCGACCGATAGCGCCGGCGTCACACGGCCGGTGCCGTCGCCGGTCGTAGATGGTCTCGATCCGGAGGTCGCCTCGCGGGTGATGCCGCAACTGACGCCCGGCGAACTCGGCGGGCGCGTGACCGGCTTCGACGACGTGCAGCGCGTCGCGATGGCGGAGGCGGTGCTGAAGGCGATGTCGCTGACCGGGCCGTTCGCGCGGCTCGTGCTACTGGCCGGCCACGGCAGCACGACGGTCAACAATCCGCACGCCTCCGGGCTCGATTGCGGCGCCTGCGGCGGTCACACGGGCGAAGCCAACGCGCGTGTCGCGGCAGCCGTGCTCAACGACCGGCGCGTCCGCGAGGGCCTCCGTGCCAAGGACATCGACATTCCCGCCGACTGCTGGTTCATCGGCGCGCTGCACGACACCACCACCGATGCGGTCACGCTGTTCGATGAGGACGACGTTCCGGCGGCGCTCGCGCAGGACCTCGCGCGGCTGAGGGCGCGGCTGACCGAGGCCGGACGGCTGGCGCGGCTCGAGCGCAGCGCGCTGCTCGGCATCCGCGACGCCTCGGATGTCGACGAGGCCGTCGTCGCGCGCACCCGCGACTGGTCGCAGGTGCGGCCGGAATGGGGGCTCGCCGGCAACGCCGCCTTCATCGCCGCGCCGCGCAGCTTCACCCGCGGGCTTGACCTCGGCGGCCGCGTCTTCCTGCACTCCTACGAGGCGGGGCGCGACGAGGGACATCGGACGCTCGAACTGATCATGACGGCGCCGATGGTGGTCGCGAGCTGGATCAATCTGCAGTACTACGGCTCGACCGTGAACAATGCCGCCTTCGGCAGCGGCAACAAGGTGCTGCACAACATCGTCGGGCAACTCGGCGTGCTCGAGGGCAATGCCGGCGATCTCCGGGTCGGACTGCCCTGGCAGTCGGTGCATGACGGCACCCGCTTCATCCAC
Organism: Bradyrhizobium sp. HKCCYLRH3061; assembly: GCF_051168015.1. Taxonomy (NCBI): domain Bacteria; kingdom Pseudomonadati; phylum Pseudomonadota; class Alphaproteobacteria; order Hyphomicrobiales; family Nitrobacteraceae; genus Bradyrhizobium; species Bradyrhizobium sp. HKCCYLRH3061. The sequence continues at coordinate 788,957 of NZ_JBNPUE010000001.1, read as the reverse complement.
GAGCCGGTTCGCCTGAACGTGTTCATCGCCGCGCCGGAGAGTGCGATGGACGAGATCATGCAACGCCACCAGGGCGTCCGCGATCTCGTCGCCAATGGCTGGGTGATGCTGCATTCGCTGAGCGAGCAGGGCACGACCATCCGGCGGTGCCTACGCCCCGGTCTCTGGAGGGCGGCATGACGCGCTGGCGCGCCTCGCCGTCGGCAAGGCGCGCCGCTTCACATCCTCACAACGTCTTCAGATACTCGATGAGGTCCCAGCGCTCGTCCTCCGAGAAGGCGCCGCCGATGATGCCGTTTGGATAATCCTTGTTGGGCTTCGTCGGGCCTTCGAAGGAATGACCGAGCGTGCTGTTGCCCTTGATGGGCTTGCCGCTCGAATCGCTGGCCATGAACAGCGTCTGTCCGACCTTGCACGCGCTCTCGCCGCCCTTCGGCACGGCGAAGCCGACCGCCTTCGGGTCATAGTCGCGCGCGCCCTGGCAGAACGACGTCGGCCGCTCGGCAGCCGGCGTCAGCAGCCAGTACAGCGATGGCACTGAGCCGTTGTGCAGATAGGGCGCGGTCGCCCAGACGCCGTTGAGCGGGCGGGCGCGATAGCTCTTGCCGGCCGGGTTGGGGCAGTTCCTGCGATCGCCCCACAATGCGGTCCGCTCTGCCTCGGAGAGCTTGCGGTCCTCCATCCATTTGTCACTGGCCTTCTGCACGACGGCCATCAGCGCCAGCGCATAGGGCATGTCCGTGGTCGAGTCCTGCGGCAGGTTGCAACCCTTCAGGTCCTTGGCCGGATCGACCTCGAGGAAGCCTGCCACCTTGACCTTGCGGTTGGCGAGAATGCTCGCCTGTCCAGGGTCGGTCTGCATCGCCTCGACCGGCTTCTGCACGAGGTCGAGGGTCGGGCCCTTCGCATTCCAGCCCTTGCTCTCCCAGTCATCGGCCGGCTTGATCTTCCAGAAGCTCTTGTCCGGATAGGTCTTGTCGAACACGGTGTCGGCGACCGGCCCGAGATGGCACTCGACGCAGATCGTTGCATAGAGCTTTCGGCCGCGTTCGACGCGGGCCGGATCGATCTTCCAGGCGTCGTCGCCGGCGAACAGCTTCTCCGGCCATTTCGGCGAGGTCAGCCCGCCGAACGCGGGCGTCGTCGTCGCGAACGGATCGGGACCGCGCAGCATGTTCTCGATGTAGAGCAGATTTTCGATCGCCATCGACGAGCGCCACAGCTTGTCCCGTGCGGTCTCCGGCGAGAGGTTGATCTGTGCAAACACGCCGAGCGCCTCGCCGGCATTGCGGATCAAGGGCTGCGCGATCGAGCCGTCATACTGCGCCCAGGAGAACCACGGCACCGTCCAGATGGGCGGATACGACACCGGTGCGTCGATGGCCTCCTGGTTGCCGAGCATGTTCGGCAGGCCGCTCACGGCCATGTCGAGATAGAACACCTGGTTGCCGATGCGGTTGAGCGCATCGAGCCTGCCGAAGCCTTCCTCGGTCTCGGTCTGCTTCTTGGCCTTGATCGTGTCCTTGTAGTTCTTGGCCTGCATGTTGAGCGCGAAGGAAGTCGCGTCCTTCAGCCCCTTCTTCAGGGCGTCGCGATCGGCATCGGTTGCATTGGGCCCAAGCACACGATCGGCAAAGCGCGAGAAGCGTCCGGGCACGTATTGCGTGAAGATCATCGCAAAACCCATGGCTTCTTCCAGCTTGCGCAGGTCGACCATGCCGGGGCCGCCGTCGAAGCGCACGCTCACGCCTTTGTAGTGAATGCTGCCGGCGTGGCAGGCCGCGCAGGTGAGGCCGATCTTGTCGGATTGCGGCGCGCCGGTGGTGGGATCGGCAGCGCCAGTGAGCCGCGCGAAGCCGACCGGCAGGCCGCCTTCGTTGCCGGCCGGGGTCGGCTTGAGGCCGGCGGGTAGCGGCGCGGCGGGCTCGGTCTTGGCAGCCGTGGCGGCGTAGCCGAACGGCCGGAGGACGCTTGGGTCGCCGTCGACGCTCTTCGGGCTCGGGATGAAGCCGAAGCGTTCGAGATAGGCGCTGTCGGAGATCAGGCCGGGCGTGCCGAACGGCGTCAGATAAGGCTGCTCCATCGCCATGAACCAGGCGTAGGGAATCGGGAAGGTCGCGGTGCCCTGCGTCACGTGGTGAAACCAGTGCCGGTCCTGCGTGGTCCAGCCCTGGTCGAGCCAGTAGGCCGCCTTGGTCGGCTCGGTCTCGGGCAGCGCGGGCGGCACCAGGGCCGCGGCATCGGGCGGCAGGATGGAGCGTAGCTTGTCGCTCACCGCGTCCGGCGCGGCCACCCAGAGCAGCAGCAGCGCCAGCGCCGCGGCGACCGCGCCGCCGACGAGCGCCTTGCCGATGCGCCAGACGATGTTCGCGGGCTTGGGTTTGGCCATCAGCCGCGCAGCGATACGCTGCGGCAGGCGACGCTCGACGAACAGCGTGCGGACCTCGGCGACCGAGAGATAGCGGCCATCGCCGTCGCCCTTGCCGAGGATGTTCAGCAGCACCGGCCATTCGCCCTGCATCAGGATCGGGAAGTACCAGCGCGCCTGGTCGCCGTCGCGCGTCAGATTGGCCTTCATGAAGGTCTGGATCTGCGCCGCGTTGAGGCCGCGCTCGGTGCCCCCGTTGGGATCGGGATAGTCGCTGCCGAAGCTCGCGAACCGGTCGATCTCCTCGGGATGGACCTTGGCCTCGGCGTCGAGGATGCGCGAGCCGCCGCCATGCTTGTCGAGCGGACCGTTGCGCAACTGGTCGAGATCGGCGCCGGACCACAGGCTCTTCAGCAGCCGCAGCGGCGATAGCCCGTTCGCGATCAGCGCAACCCCGAAGGTCTCGATGCCGACGAGCCGCTTCTTGAAGCCGGTCTCGCCGCTCGCCGCCTCGACCCGGTCGCCGATGGTCTTCAAGGGGACGCTGTGGCCGTCGACGAAGCCGCCGGCGACGAGCGCACGCAGGAAGGGGCAGGGGTTGTCGGATGAGACCGGAAGCTCTCCGGGCAGGGCGTCACGGACGCGGGCGCTGTCTTCTTGCATCGAAGAACATCCTTGGAAAGCACCTGAGTGATGAAAACGAAATCACGCTAACAAACGAAGGCGGCGCCGAATTGCGCCGAGAACCGGGCGGGTCGGCCGACGTCCGAACGCTACAATGCAATCGTGAATGATTGGAGTAACCCGCCCAAGTGTCAACCTCAAGTGTCAACCGCAAGTCGCGATCGCGCTATTCGCCCGCGAACTTGGCCTTGGTGTCCACAAGGGTGAGCTTGGTCAACGGGATGCCGGCCTTGGTGAGACCGTCGCGATAATGCGCGATGTCAGCGGGATTGCGCCAGCGGATGTTGCTCAGGAGGCGCTCGATCGTCATCCACGGATGCTGGCTCAAAAGCGCTGCGACGGCTTCGCCGGCTTCGACCGAGCGTCCGAGCTGCGCCAGCGCGGCGGCGCGGATCGCGAGGCACTGCAGATGGTTCGGGTTCTGATAGTGCGACTCCCGCGCCCAGGACAGCGAGGCGTCGTAGTGGCCGAGCATGTAGTGGCTGAATGCGCTCAGCACCGACCATTGATAGCGCGGATCGCTGTTGCCGCGCTGGGCAGCGACCGAGAACAGCTCGATCGCCTGACGGTGCTCGCCGCCGACGAGATGGCAGACGCCAAGCACGCCGCGCGCGCCCATGTCATAGGGATTGAGCTGCAGCGACTTGCGCGCCGCCTCCATGCCGGCCTCGACCCGGCCCTGCATGGCATGGACATAGGCCAGCAGCGAATAGGAGAAGGACGAGCGGGAATCGAGCCGGACGCCGGCCTCGGCCAGCGCCATTGCCTCGTCCCACAGCTCCCGTGAATTCCTGATCCAGCCGAAGTGGATGCCCTGCAGCAGGATGGTGCCGAGATAGGTGTGGGCGATCGCGAGACCCGGGTCGATCCTGATCGCCTCGCGGAACAGCGCGATCGAGCTCTCGTAGTCGGCCTTGGTCGGTTGGTAGTAGTGCGACAGCCCGCGCAGGAAGCGGTCCCACGCGGTGAGGTCGGTGGTCTTGGACCGCACCGGCACTGCCGCCTCGGCGCGATAGATCTCGGGGATCAGCGCGGTGCACAGGTTGGCGGTGATGTCGTCCTGCACGGCAAACAGGTCGCCGATGTCGCGGTCGTAGCGGCCGGCCCACAGCTGCTCGCCGTTCTCCGGGGCGACCAGCTCGGCGGTGACCCTGATCTTGTCGCCGGAGCGCCGCACCGAGCCCTGGATCAGATAGGTCGCATCGATCTCGCGCGCGATCAGGCGGGCGCTCATGCCGGCATGCTTGAAGGCGAAGGTGGAGTTGCGGCTGAGCACCCGGAAGAACGACTGCAGCGACAGCGCATGGATGAGGTCTTCCGCCAGGCCGTCCGAGAAGTACTCGTCGGTCTCGCCGCTAAGATTGGCGAATGGCAGCACACCGACGATGGCGGTCCGGTATTGCGCCGGCAGGGCCGTGGCGGACCGCTGCTCGCGTCCCTTCTCCGGCGAGGACGGATCCCAGGTCCAGACGTTGATCGTGTCTTCGATGTTCTTGAAGCGGAACGGCCCGCGGTCGACGAAGGTGACCGTGAGATGCTTGCTGGCTTCCTGGTAGGCCTTGTGGGAGACGGCAATTCCGCCGGGCGGTGCTGCGGCTTCAAGTCGCACCGCAGTATTCACGCCGTCGCCGAATACCTCGTCCTCATCGAAGATGACGTCGCCCATGTTGAGGCCGAGGCGAAACTGCATCACCCGGTCGGCCGGCAAATGAGCATTGCGCTCGGCCATCAGCTTCTGCACTTCGACCGAGGCCGCGATGGCGCCGACGACGCTCGGAAATTCCAGGAGAAACCCGTCCCCCGTGTATTTCACGATGCGGCCGCCGTGATTGAGGATGATCGGGTGGATGGCGCCGCGATGCGCCTTGAACGCGGCATGGGTTCCCGCCTCGTCGGCGCCCATCATCCGCGAGTAACCGACCACATCGGCACAGACAATCGCGGCCAGCCGTCTCTCCATTCCGTCTTTGCTCCCACACACGGCGATACCACGGCAACAGCGGTCGAATCCAATCAATTTGCGGAAGCAATGTGTAGGCCATGTGGCGGGCCGGTGCCATGCGGGCCGATTGGCTCAAGTCAGCCCGGCCCTGATCAGTCCGTCGCGGTAGTGGTCGATGTCGTCCCGGCGCTTCCATCGGATGTTCTTGATGTGGCGGTCGAGCGTGAGCCAGGGATATTGCGCGCGCAGCACGGCGACGGCGTCGCCCGCCTGGTCGGTCGCACCAAGCTGCGCCAGGGTCGCCGCGCGGATCGTCAGCGCCTGCAGATGGTCCGGGTAGAGCAACAGCTCCTCGCGGGCCCAGGACAACGCGGCCTCATAGCGGCCGAGCAGGTAGTGGCTGTAGGCGTTCAGCGCCGGCCATTGGTAGCGCGGATCGCTGTTGCCGCGCTGGGCGGCGATCGAGAACTGATCGATCGCCTGCTGGTGCTCGCCGTTGACCATATGGCAAAGCCCGAGCACGCCGCGCGCGCCCATGTCGTAGGCATTGAGCTCGGTCGCCTTGCGCGCCGCCTTCATGCCGTCCTCATGGTCGCCCTGCATGGCCTGCACGAAGGCAAGGATCGCATAGGCGAACGAGGAGCGCGCGTCGAGCCGCACGCTGTCCAGCGCCAGATTTTTCGCCTCGTCCCAGAGCTCGCGCGAGCCCTTGATCCAGCCGAAATTGATCCCCTGCATCAGAATGGTCGCAAGATAAGCGTGGGCGAGCCCGAGAGTGGGATCGAGCGCAATGGCCTGGCGAAACAGCGAGATGGAGATCTCGTAGTCGGCCTTGGTCGGTCGGTAGTAGTGCGACAGACCGCGCAGGAAGCGGTCCCAGGCGGTCGGGTCGGTCGCCGGTGCACGGACCGGAATCGAGGCTTCGACGCGATAGATCTCCGGCATCAGCGCCGCGCACAGGCTGGTGGTGATCTCGTCCTGCATCGCGAAGAGATCTCCGACGTCGCCGTCGTAGCGACCGGTCCACAATTGAGCGCCGGTCTCGGGCGCGATCAGCTCCGCCGTCACGCGGAGCCTGTGACGAGCGCGCCGCACCGTTCCCTGAATCAGGTAGGTCGCATCGATCTCGCGTGCGATCAGGCGGGGATTGAGGCCGCGGTCCCTGAAGCGAAACGTCGAGGTGCGGCTCAGGACGCGAAAGAACGATTGCAGCGACAGCGCATGGATCAGGTCGTCCGCGAGCCCGTCGGCGAGATACGCTTCGCCGCCGTCGGACAGGTTGACGAATGGCAGCACGCCGACGATCGCGGAGCGATATTGCGGCGGCAGGCCGGTGACGCCGGTCCCGGTCCGGATCGCCGCCTCGCTGCCGGGCTCCCATGTCCACGCCTGCACCGGCTCCTGAAGGTTCTTGAACTGAAAGCTTCCGGCGCTGGTCAGCTTGATGGGCAGTTGCGGGCCGGCCTCCTCATAAGCCTTGGCCGAGACGGCAACACCGCCCGGGACGGCGATCGTTTCCAGATTGACGGCGACATTGATGCCGTCGCCGAAGGCCTCGCCGTCATCGACCGTGAACTCACCCTGATGGATTCCCAGCCGGAAGCGCATGTTGCGGTCGGACGGCAGATCGGCGTTGCGCTCCGCCATCAGGGACTGCATCTCGATCCCGAACTGGATGGCGCTGGCGGCGGTGGCGAATTCCAGCAGAAAGCCGTCGCCGGTGTGTTTGACGATGCGGCCGGCGTGGTTGAGGATGATCGGATGGATGGCGCCGCGATGAGCCTTGAAGGCGGCATGCGTGCCGTCCTCGTCGATCCCCATCATGCGTGAATAGCCGGCGACGTCGGCGCAAAGGATGGCAGCGAGGCGTCTTTCCATCACATCGTGCTCCCGCCTCGCGCATACCACGGCCGAGGCGGCCGAATCCAACGCTTTTCCCGCCGCCATCGGGGCACCGGCCCGCTCCGGCCTCCGCGGGACGAGACGGCAATGCCGGGGGCAGTTATGGTTAGACCAGTATTGTTAGGAAATGTTCAATCATGCTCGGCATTCACGATCTGCCTTTGTTTCTCGTCTCGGGGCTGCTGCTCAACATCACGCCGGGTCCCGACACCGCCTACATCGTCGGCCGCAGCGCGCAGATGGGCTGGCGCGGCGGGGCCGCTGCCGCCTTCGGCATCAGCACGGGCTGCCTGGTCCATGTGTTCGGAAGCGCGATCGGGTTGTCGGCGCTGCTCACGGCCTCTGCCACGGCCTTCGCGACCGTGAAATGGGCCGGTGCGGCCTATCTGGTCTATCTCGGCATCACGCAGCTCCTGGCGCGGCGGCCGCACGCCGCCAGGGCGAGTGATGCGACGTCGATGCCGGTGGTGACGCTGCGCTAGGCGTTCTGGCAGGGCGCGCTCACCAACATCCTCAATCCGAAGGTCGCGATGTTCTTCCTCGCCTTCCTGCCGCAATTCGTTGCAGCCGAGGCGCCGCACAAGGCGATCGCCTTCCTGCTGCTCGGCACGATCTTCATCGTCAACAGCACGATCTGGTGCCTCGGCGTCGCCATCGCCGCGGCCCGTGCTGCGCGCCGCGTGCGCGGCTCGTCCGCCGCGCTGCTCTGGCTCAACCGCGCGATCGGCGGGCTGCTGGTCTATCTCGGGGTCCGGATCGCGATGCTCGAGGCGCGTTGACTCACCAGAGCAGCTCGATGACCGCCGTGCCGGCGAGATACAGGCCGAGCAGGATCATGGCGATCAGGAACACACGGCGGAACGCCTCGGCCGGCAGTCGGGATCGGGCCGCCTGGCCGGCATACATGCCGAGAAAGGCGCCGGCCATGGCGACCGCGCCGGGCAGGGCGGTCGCGGTGCTGAGCAGGCCGGAGTTCGTCAAGTTGAAGGCCAGCGTGACCGTGGCGACCGTGAAGAACACGCCGAGGGCCTGGACCAACTCATCCTTCTCGAGCCCGATCGCCTGCATGTACGGTACCGAGGGTACGACCTGCACGCCGGTGGCGGCCGAGATCAGCCCGGTGACGAGCCCGACGATGCCGCCGACCCATTTCTCGTGCGGCGGAGCGACCTTGAAGGCGAGCTTGGTGAGGCCGAGCAGGGCATAGAGCATCAGCAAGACGCCGAGCGCGACGTTGCCCCAGCGGGTCGAGGCATGGCTGAGCGCGCCGGCGTTGAGGCAGATGCCGATCGCGGTCCCCAGCATCAGCGGCCACAGGCGCCTGGCGATATCGCGCAGGTAAGGTCCGGCGAAGGTCTGCCAGATGTTGGTGATCACGGCCGGCACGATGACGATGGCGAGCGCGCGGCCCGGCGGCATGGCGACCGCGAGCAGTCCGACGGAGATGGTCGGCAGGCCGAGGCCGAGCGCGCCCTTGACGAAGCCGGCCAAGGTGAGCGCGAAGGCGATGAAGATGAGGATGGGGTCGATCATGGTTGTCACATTGACCAGACTGCGCCGGCGGCACAATGTGGAGGTTACGGAGCAAGCCTTCGTCCAGGACTGAGGCAGGATGACCATGCGTTTCGATCTGGTCGATCTCAGGCTGTTCATTGCCGTGGCCGAGGCCCGCAGCATCACCGGGGGCGCCGACCGGGCGCATCTGGCGCTGGCCTCGGCGAGCGCGCGGATCAAGGGTCTGGAGGACGCGTTCGGCGTCGAGCTGTTCAAGCGCGGCCGGCGTGGCGTGGATCTCACCGCGGCGGGCGAGAGCCTGCTCGATCACGCCCGCATCATCATGGCCAATGTCGAGGCCATGCAGGGCGAGCTCTCGGGCTTCGCATCCGGCCGTCGCGCCAACGTGCAGCTGCTCGCCAATACGGTCGGCCTCGCCGAGCATCTGCCGAAGGCGCTGGCGGCCTTTCTGCGCGAGCATCCCGACATCAACGTCGATGTCGAGGAGCGCGAGAGCACCGAGATCGCCGAGGCGATCGCGTCCGGCCGGGCGGATCTCGGCTTTGCGGCGGAGCACGCGCTGCCCGAGACGATCGAGCGCTTCGCCTTCGGCGAGGACCGGCTGATCCTGGTGGCCGGACGGCGCAGCCCGTTCGCGGCCCGCCGACAGATCGACTTCAGCGAGACCGCGGGGGAGGATTTCATCGGCCTCACGCAGGGGACGGCGCTCAACGTCCATATCGGCCGGCACGCCGCGCGGCTCGGCATCCGGCAGCACGTGCGGGCCAGGCTGCGCGATTTCGACGCGATCTGCCAGATGGTGGCGGCCGGGATCGGCATTGCCGTGGTGCCCGAAGCCGCGGCGCGACGTTGCGCGCGGTCGATGCCGATCAGCCTCGTCGCGCTGCGCGACGCCTGGGCCGATCGGCGGCTGGTGATCTGCGCCCGCAGCTTCAAGGCGCTGCCGCGTCCCGCGAAACTGCTCGTCGAGCATTTGCGCCGGGCCGCCGCGTGAAGCGCCCGACGACAGGCCGGATGTCCGTTCTGCACGAGGCGGGGCCAGGCCGGTGGAGGCGGGATCAGTCCGCGGCCAGCCGTTTCAGCGCCGCTTCGTGGACGCGCTTGTCGCCGGCGGCGACGATCCGGCCGCCGTTCTGCGCCGGGCCGCCTTCCCAGTTGGTGACGATGCCGCCGGCGCCGTTGATGATCGGGATCAGCGCCGCGATGTCGTAGGGCTTGAGCTCGGTCTCGATGACGAGATCGAGATGGCCCGCGGCCAGCATGCAATAGGAGTAGCAGTCGCCGCCATAGCGCGACAGCCGCGTATCGGCCTCGACCCGGCCGAAGGTGGCGCGATCGGCATCGTTCATCAGCAGCGGGCTCGTCGTATAGCACACCGCATCCCCGAGACGCTCGCAGCGCCGCACCGAGAGCCGGCGCTCGCCGCCGCCGTTCTTGTAGTTGGCGGAGCCGTTGTCGCCGGCGAAGCGCTCGCCGATGAAGGGCTGGTGCATCATGCCGAACACCGGCGCGCCCTTGTGCAGCAGCGCGATCAGCGTGCCCCAGGTCGGAAAACCGGCAATGAAGGACTTGGTGCCGTCGATCGGATCGAGCACCCAGACGTAGTCGGCGTCCTCGCGCTCGTTGCCGAATTCCTCGCCGACGATGCCGTGCTGAGGAAAGTTCGCCTTGATCAGGCGGCGCATCACCGCCTCGGCGGCGCGGTCGGCCTCGGTCACCGGGTCGAAATCCTGCCGGCTGCTCTTGTTGTCGACCAGCAGCGAGGTCCGGAAGAACGGCAGGATGGTTTCGCCAGACGCGGTCGCCAGACGACCGATGAAGGCGGAGAAATCGATGACCGTCACAGCGCGTCCTTGGGTGAGGGAATCGGGTGGCAATGAGCCGCTATGCCTAGCTCAAAGCGGTTCGGGGTGCATCCGGATATGGAACACCGGCGTGGCATCATGGATACCGTTTGGTGTCCGGCCGCGCTGACGGGGCGCGATTTGAGCCGTTGGAGCCCCTGATGTGAAAGTGAAAGCGAAACCGGCGTCCCTCTCCGATCGTTTGGAATCTCCAATCAAGCCATTGACTTTTATGATGAAAAGCAAAGCTGTTTCGCGCTGAACGCAACCCGGCCTATGTTTTTTTGCATGGAGAAAGGCGGAAAAACCCTTGCGCTTTGTGCAGCGCGATTGCATATTGTTGCGGTGCGGTAGCGCTTCGCGTTATCGCTGCCCTCCTTGGGCGTTTCCTCCCTAGACTTGGGCCGCTTGTCATTCAAGCGGCCCTTTTTTTTGCGCCGGCGCCACCGGCCGGAATCCCTCGGACCGAGGGCGCTGCCCTCTATTCGGCCGCCGCCTGGAAAGGCCCGAGGTCGCCGAGCGGCACCGTCGCCAGCACCTCCGCGAGCACGGCGAGATCGGAAGCGACCTGGGCGAAGCGAGGTCCGCGCTCCCTGCGGCGCTCATCCATGTAGATCGCGCGGTTGAGCTCGATCTGGATCGCATGCAAGCCCGTGGCCGGATTGCCGTAATGCTCGGTGATGAAGCCGCCGGCATAGGGCTTGTTGCGGCCGACCGAATAACCGAGCCGGCCGAGCACGTCCTCGACCAGATCCGGCAGCAGCGACGCGCAGCTCGTGCCGTAGCGGTCGCCGATCACCATGTCGGGCCGGCGCGGCTCGTCGCGCGAGACGCCGACCGACGGCATCGAATGACAGTCGACCAGCACCACGGTGCCGAACTGCTGGTGCACGCGGTTGATCAGCCGGCGCAGCGCGCGGTGATACGGCTTGTACAGCGTCTCGATCCGGTGCAGCGCCTCGTCGACGCTCAGCCGGTCGCGATAGATCTCCTGGCCGTCGCCGACCACGCGCGGGATCGTGCCGAGGCCGCCGGCCACCCGCATCGAGCGGGTGTTGGCAAAGCTCGGCAGCCGCCCGGTGAACATTCGCGGATCGAGCTCATAGGGCTCGCGATTGACGTCGACATAGCAGCGCGGGAAATGCACGCGAACGACCGGAAAGCCGCGCGACAGGAGATCGGCGATCAATTCGTCCATGAACGAATCTTCGGAGCGCCGCAGCGCCGGCAGATCGATTCGCGAGGCCCTCAGGAAATCGTCGGGGTAGGCCGATCCGGAGTGAGGGGAATTGAAGATGATGGGCGCGCGCCATTCGGTCGGCTCCATGATCTCGAACGGCGGCAATTCGCCATCAAAGTCCGTCATCTCTGGGCGCCGTCCCCTTGGTCACGTGCGTCGATGTCACGTCCGTTGATGCGCCGGTATCCTCCGGCCGATTCGCTCTGGACAACGCAGGTACTGCTCTCGCCAACGCGCATCTTCGATAATCCCAGCCGGTCTGCCAAGCGAAAAGCAATGAAAAAGTTCATCCCGCGTTTGGAACAACTCTGAGCTGGCATGCTGCTTCGATCGAAGACCGCGGCTTCAGCCCTCAAAATGCCTTGCCGATGTCGGATCAAAAGGCGCAATCTTTCACCCGAAATTTACCGCCCGTCAGGCTTAGTGGCGGCAACGCTCCGCCTCTCACCCGGACCAGACAACCCCTCGCCATGCACAAAATCCTGCTCGCCGAAGACGACAACGACATGCGCCGCTTCCTGGTCAAGGCATTGGAAAATGCCGGGTTCCAGGTCTCGCCCCACGACAACGGCATGTCGGCCTACCAGCGGTTGCGCGAGGAGCCGTTCGAGATGCTCTTGACCGACATTGTGATGCCGGAGATGGACGGCATCGAGCTGGCGCGCCGCGCCTCCGAGCTCGACCCGGACATCAAGATCATGTTCATCACCGGCTTCGCCGCGGTCGCCTTGAACTCCGATTCGGAGGCGCCCAAGAATGCCAAGGTGCTGTCCAAGCCGGTGCACCTGCGCGAGCTCGTCAGCGAGGTCAACAAGATGCTGGCGGCCTGAGCCGCCGGGGCCGGCGTCGCGAAGTTCAGGATTATTCCCATTTTCGCCTGTTTGCGTCCTTGCCTGCCTGCGTGGGAGCCGATATAGGGACCCCCACCCGACGAGACCTTTTGGGTTTAGGGCACGTAGCTCAGCGGGAGAGCACTACCTTGACATGGTAGGGGTCACAGGTTCGATCCCTGTCGTGCCCACCATCGGCCGGTCCGGCCGGTGACCCAGCTTGGTCTGGTTTTCCGATCGTTGAATATCCTCCCTTGTGAACGCGAGGCGCGCGTGACGATCGCGGGGCGACGCAACCGCGGGCTCCGCCGCCGCCGCGTCGTCGTGACGGCGGCAAGCCGGCTTGAACCGGCCATCCATGACGAGTCTCTTCGGTCAAGTTCTCCGTCATTGCGAGGAGCGTAGCGACGAAGCAATCCAGAGTCGCGCGCGCGACTCTGGATTGCTTCGCTTCGCTCGCAATGACGGCGGTTAGATTGTGATAAGGGCGCTGCGACATGGCTTCGCTGCCTCGCGGCGCATTCTCGCGTCCGAGTTTTGCTGATCGATGTCCCTCTCTTGGAAGAGGGCACGGGGAATGCCGGGCGCTGGCCGCACCCATGGCCCGCCTGCAGAAAAAAAGCAGGCGGCAGTCACCACAGGTTCAGCCGAGATCACCCGGCATTCCCCGCACGATGGTTTTGACGGCTGCTTCGCGATCTCCCCGGTGCGCCGGGCTTTCTGGCCACCGTTGCCCGCGCCGCGCGTGAGCGCCAACGCAAGCGTGACACCAGCGTCGGGGTGTCAGGACCACGCGACTTGACCGTGCGCATCGCCGCCGTTCGTCGGCGTGGAGAACCACGCTGCGACATCGACACGCCCACCGCATCCCGCCTCGACGTTCGTGACGACCGCGAAGCGCCCCTCTTGTGAGACGGGATGGAGAGAGAAGATCATGATTTCTGGAAAAAAGAAACAAAAATCTTCAGGCCGGGAGGGCTGGATAGAGAGATGTGTTTGAACCCGCAGGCGAATGAATTTTTCTGACGGAGGCGTTTTCTTGGAGCGTGGGCTCCGGGTGATGGGCGGATGTGCTGGGCGTACGCGAGTCTCGCAGCAGTGATTTGCCCGTCGGGTCGCGTGCGCTCCTCGCTTTTGCCGATGCGTCGTTTGAAGTTCGTGCCCGGAGAATAGATAGAACCTGGTCCGCCAGCCGAAGCTCGTCACGTGTGCGAAGGTTTCTCAGATCGACGGCGCCTTCATCACCAAGACAGCGAAGAGTCCAGCGGCACGGTGACGAACATGCCGGCTTGGATCTGCCCTTCTGCTATCTCGCCAGCCAGAACAAACAACCGAAGATGCAGGCAGTCGGGGGCCCAGATCACACCCGGCGGCGCCCTTGTAGAAGCTGGGATCGCCGTCGGCAGTCTCGTCGTCGATGGGGTGGGCCGGCCAGAATGATCGGGATCGAATTGGGCGATCGCGTCGGCCGCGATGTCTAAGATCGCGACCAGGGCAGTCGCTTCGTCCAAGGGAGTCTGGATCAGCGGCCGATGTCGTCCCAGGGTGATCATCGTATGGGCTCCCGGGTGCTGTTCGTCGGTCGCGTCAAGCGGCAGGCCGCATCATCGGCAACGAGCCTATCCAAAAGCCTGCCGCCGGTACACCATCGGTCCTATCGGATGACGGTTCGAGACGATGCGCAAGGTCAGCAGGGAATGAACATGGACGAGACCCTTTCGATACGGCGCTACATCGCCGCGCCTCGGTCGGCGGTCTATCGAGCGCTGCTCGATCCACGCGCAATTGCAAAATGGAAAGTGCCGGACGGAATGACCTGCGAGGTGCATGCGTTCGACGCCCGTGAAGGCGGCTCGTTGCGGATTTCGCTCACCTATGACGTGCCGACCGGGGCGGGCAAGACGACCGCGCAAACGGACACATATCGCGGTCGCTTTGTGAAGCTCGTCCCGAATGAGCAGGTTGTCGAAGTGGACGAGTTCGAGGCCACGGATCCCGCGCTGCGCGGCGAGATGACGATCACCATCACGCTCGCCGACGCGGATGGCGGGACCGAACTTCACGCCACCCACGCTGGACTGCCACGCGCGGTATCGCCGACCGACAACGAGACTGGCTGGCGGATGGCACTCGCGAAACTCGCGGCGCTGGTCGAGGCGCGATAAGCCCGGTTTTCCGCTCATGCCCGAGGCAGACATGCGCATGCCGATCATAAGGACATGCCGTCGACGGCAACCGCTGTTCGCCGAAGCAGAGGAAGAAAAAGCCGCTCAGAAAAAGCCGGGGCTCAGATCTGTTCCGTAGGTCAGCGCCATCGCCCCCACCAGCAATATGGCGGCACCAAGCAGCAAGACGTGTTTGAGCAACGCGTGTTTGCTACCCTCGGATGTTTCAGAAAATGCCTTATAAAATACCTTGGTCAGAGCCGTCATTTGCGACCTCAATCTCCTCCCGCCCTGAGGTAGGTAAAGGCAGCAGGCAGAAGGTTCATCGCGGGACAGGCGCTGACCGACAGCAGGCGCGAGAATCCGGCTCTCCGAACGCCGCGCGATCCTTCAGGGGGCGGCAGCGGCAAGCCCGAGCAGGACGACGAATCCGCCGATCGGCGGCAGGTGCCGGACATCGCGATGGCGCAGAACGGTCACCGCTGCCGCGGCGATGATCGCCGATCCAAGCGCCAGGCCGACGATGCGAGCCTGGGGAAGCGCAATCAGAATGGCGGCGACGATCTCCAGCCCGCCGGTCAGTCTGCCCCACCAGGCGGGGTAGCCCCAACGGGCGAAATCGCGCCGCGTGTCGGCCGTGCCGACCGCGTTGAAGACGCCGGCGCCGAAGAAGGCGGCGACCAGCAGCCAGATCGAAACAGCGTGCGCCATCTCAAGACACTCCGGTGACCAGGGGCAGGGCCGCCAGGACCATGATCGCGGCTGTGACGCCGTGCATGCCGAAGGCGCTCGTCTTCGAGCCGTTCGCGGCAAGGATGACCAGCATGTCGCCAACTGGAATGACGGCTTCGACCAGCAGGACGAGGCCAACCGCGCCGGAACTACCCCACATCATCAATGCAAGGACCGCCAGGCCCGAGACGATGTCCCTCACGCCCTTGAGCCGCAGCCACCACGCGACGTTGGCGCCGGTCTCGGGCAGTGGCAGCCCGAAACTGCGCATCGCAGTGAACGGGCGAGCAACGTATTGCACCCCAATCGCGATGATCGCGACCGCCAGCAGCAAGGCAAGCCCAAGCGAAAACCAGTGCATGCGACCCTCCGTTCTAACGGCCGTCGATAACCTAGCAACGCTAGGACAATAATCTAGCGTTGCTAGATCGTCAAGCGGTGGTATGGTGAGTGCTGTCCGGCGGAGGGCGAGAATCTGGGCATCGCAGAGCGAAAGGGCAGGGCGCGCGCCGAGCGCGAGCAGCACATCGTCGCGGCCGCGCGCGCGATCGCGGAGCGCGAGGGATGGGGCGCGGTGACGATCCGGCGCCTGGCCGACGAGATCGAATACAGCCAGCCCGTGCTCTATTCGCATTTCGAGAACAGGGACGCGATCGTGTCCGCGGTTGCCCTCGAGGGCTTCAAGGAGATCACGGCCGCCCTCGAAGACGCGGCGAGGCAAGCGAGCGCTCGCGGCTCTGCGCTCAAGAATGTCGCTGCGGCCTATCTCGGCTTCGCGCTCGGCCGTCCTGCGCTCTACGATGCCATGTTCGTCCTGCCGACCGATCTGCGGTTCGCGGTGGCGGAGACGAGGCCGGAGCTGCGGGCTGCTTTCGATGCGCTGGCCGCGGTCATCGCGCCCTTCTGCAAGGATGCCGCGGTCGTCACCGAGACGTTCTGGGCGGCCCTTCATGGCCTCGCCGCGCTCGAACGGTCAGGACGTATCAGGCCTGCCGCGCGCGACGAACGTATCGCACGTGTCGTGCGGGCGATCGCGGGGGCTGGAAGCCGCGCACCAGCTCGCGGCTGACGCAGTCAATGTGCGTGAGATACGGTCACGCGCTGAGACCAGATGAACATCGCAGGACGCGTGAGAAAGACGTCGGCTCACGAGGTGTCGACCGGAGCACGCGCAGGCCGACAAATGTGCTTCAACTTCAGCTCAGCTGAGGCGGACTAACGGGCGCGCCGCGCTCGCTTCAGCTCGGCGACCTGAAACTTGCCGCCGGCCAAGAGGCTGCTGCAATGCAGCCAGACCTTGTTGCGATCCCAGCCGAGGAACGCCTTGGTCTCCGCGCAATCCGCGTAGTGCTTGTATCTCAGCGTGTCGCTGCAGGTCGTATCGAAATGCGAGAATTCCTGGCTCGACAGGCTGCATCCGACCCATGGCGCACCACCGGTCTTGAAGCTCGTCTCGCAGCCGCCGTTGCAGCTGCTGGCGGCTCGCTCCAGCGTGGCGAACCGTGCCTCCACCGAACCCGGCGCAACCGCCGGCGATGGCGTCGTCTGGGATGCGGCCTGAGCGGCTGGCCGTGCTCGGCGGGAGGTCCCGGCGCTGGCTGCGTGCTGCGGCCGATAGGGCCGCGCGACCTGCTTGGGCGCATCGACCGTGACCTCGGGAAGCGCGGAGCCCTTCGTGGGCTGCGAGACCGCCGGGCCGCATAGCAAGATCGTCGCGAACACAGCAACAAATGACGGCGCGACGACACGAGACGACAATCGCATGACAGCGTCCTTTCCGGGGCGACCAAGCCGCCCGATCCATCCATCTAACTGCAATTAGTTACCTATCACGAGATCGGGAACCTTGCTACTGATTGTGAGAAGATTCGCACTTATGGTTCTGCCGGCGTCGGTGCCGATCGAGCGGGAGCGAGTTGCGTGAGCGTCGGCTGATCATCAGAGCGACAAAATTTGGATTAAAAGAATCGCGCTGGAAATGTGTTTTTGAAAACATTCAACAAGAAATAGAGGCCTTGTCGGCCTGTGCGGTCGTTGGCCGGCGCCGTCCGACCACATGGACATTGGATGGGAAGTTCCTATGGAGCGGCTGCGGCGCAAGCTGCTAGAACCGGCGCATTCACGAGGACAGAACGATGACAAGCAAACGCGTGGTGTTCACCGGCGGAACGGGCAAGGCGGGCCGGCATGTGCTGCCACATCTGCAGGGCAAGGGCTACGAGCTCCTCAACGTCGATCTCAAGCCGTTCGATCACCCCGGGATCAACACCCTGATCGCGGATCTGACGGACAGCGGCCAGGCCTTCAACGCGCTGACCACGCATTACGGCTTCGGCGGCTTCAACGCCGGCCGGCCGCCACGGGCGCCGGATGCGGTGGTGCATTTCGCCGCGATCCCGCGCGTGCTGATCGAGCCCGACAATGAGACCTTTCGCGTCAACACTGTCAGCACCTACAACGTCATCGAGGCTGCGGCGAAGCTCGGCGTACGCAAGATCATCATCGCCTCCAGCGAGACAACCTATGGAGTCTGCTTCGCCGAGGGCGACAAGGATTTCAGGAGCTTTCCGCTCGAGGAGGACTACGACACCGACCCGATGGACTCCTACGGCCTGTCCAAGGTCGTGAACGAAAAGACCGCGCGAGCCTTCGCCATGCGCTACGGCATCGACATCTACGCACTCCGCATCGGCAATGTCATCGAGCCGCATGAATACGACATGTTCCCGCGTTTCCTCGCCGACCCGCCGTCGCGCAAGCGCAACGCCTGGTCCTATATCGACGCGCGCGACCTCGGCGAGATCGTGCATCTGGCGATCCAGAAGGATGGTCTCGGCTTCCAGGTCTTCAACGCCGTGAATGACACGGTGACGGCCAATATGCCGACGCGCGAATTGCTGCAGCGCTATTGCCCGAAGACTCCGATCACCCGCGACCTCGGCGAGCGCGAGGCGCCGCTGTCGAACAGGAAAGCGCGCGAAGTGCTCGGGTTCAAGGAAGAACATGATTGGCGGAAATATGTGAAGGCGGGATAGCTCATCGAGTAGGGCGGATTAGCGCAGCGTAATCCGCCTTCTTCCGCTTCGGCTGCTGCAATATGGACGGCCATTCGTGCGCGGGCGGCGGATTACGCTGCGCCAATCCGCCCTACGGAACGTCACGCCATCCGCCGACGGATTACCAGCATCGCGAGTGACAGCACGATGGTGCCGACGATGAACACGGCCGCGGCGGACACGATCGCCGGGCTGATGTTCTCGCGGATGGTGGCGAACATTTGCCGCGCCAGGGTGCGCTGGTTGGGGCCGGCGACGAACAAGGTCAGCACGACCTCGTCGAGCGACGTCGCGAAAGCGAACAGGGCGCCGGAGATGATACCGGGCAGCGCAATCGGAAACGTCACCGTACGCAGCACCACGGCGGGCGAGGCGCCGAGGCTCGCGGCGGCGCGCTCGAGCTGGAGATCGACGCCCTGCAAGGCCGAGGAGACGTTGACGAGCACGAACGGCACGGCGACGACGGTGTGCGCGATGATGACGCCGAGATAGGTGTTGGTGAGCCCGTAGCGCGAAAACATCAGCTGCATGCCGACCCCGAGCACGACCGCCGGCACCACCATCGGCAGCAAGAACACCGTGCGCAGCGTCGAGACCAGCAGCGAGGCGCGTTTGCCGCGCAGGCCGAGCGCGGCCAGCGTGCCGAGCAGCGTTGCGAGGGCTGTGGTCCCCGAGCCGATCAGCAGGCTGTTGACGATCGACAGCCGCCAGGATTCGGCGGTGACCAGCTCGCGAAACCAGCGCGTCGAATAGCCGGGAATGGGATAGTTCAGGAACACGCTGTCGGTCAGCGACAGCGGCAGCACCGCGATCAGCGGCCCGAGCAGGAACACGACGACGGCGATCGCGAACAGCAGCTTGACGACCGGCAGGAGCTTCATGCGTGCTGCTCCTCGGCCGAGGTCAGCCGGATGTAGACGGCATAGAGCAGGATGGTCATCGCCAGCAGGACGAGGCCGAGCGCGCCGGCCATGCCCCAGTTCGCCGCGCCAGTGGCGTAATAGGCGATCACCGAGGAGATCATCTGGTCGTTGGCGCCGCCGATCAGCGCGGGGGTGATGTAGTAGCCCAGCGCGGCCATGAACACGAGCAGCGCGCCGGAGACGACGCCGCGCATCGACAGCGGCAGCAGCACGTGGAGGAAGGCGCGCAGCGGATGCGCGCCGAGCGATGCCGCCGCCGGCATCAGGTTGCGCGGGATCGCGATCAGCACGCTGAAGATCGGCAGCACCATGAACGGCAGCAGCACATGCGTCATGGCGATGACGACGCCGAGCCGGTTGAACATCAGCGGGACCGGACCGGAGGTCAGGCCGAGCCCCCTCAGGGTCGCGTTGATCAGGCCGTTGTCCTGCAGCACGACGTACCAGGCCGCGGTGCGCACCAGGAGCGACGTCCACAGCGGCAGCAGCACGGCGCCGAGCAGCGCCTGCCGGCGCCAGCCTTCCACGGATGCGGCGACCATCGCGTAGGGCAGGCCGATCAGGATGCAGGCCAGCGTCACCAGCGCCGAGGTCACGAAGGTCCGGATCATGATCAGGCGGTTGGCCGAGCTGCCCTCCGGCATCGCGGCGATATCGCCGGCGGCGTCGCGCTCGAGGTCGACCGCGGCGAGCAGGTTCTTGTCGGTCCAGGGCGAGGCGACGGCGTCCGCGATGGTCATCCAATAGGATGTCTCGCTCCAGCGCGAATCGATCGCGGCGAGGTCGGCCGCGCCGTCGCCGTCGAGCGCGCGGCGGGTCTTGCCGAGCAGGCTGCGGAAGCCGGACTGCGCGCTGTTGAGGCGGCGCACGAGATCGCCGAACTGCTCGTCATTGGTCAGCCTGCGGATGTCGTCGACGAACGCGGCCTGCGCCGCTGCAGGAGGCACGCTGGTGCGGTCCCAGCGCGCCAGCGCCGTGTGGGTGCGGGGCAGGGACTCGGTCGCGACCGGATCGGACACCGCCGACTTCATCATCGTCACCAGAGGCACGACGAAGAACGACAGCATGAACGCCAGCAGCGGCGCGAGCAGCAGAGATGCCGTCAACCGTTGGCGGAGGTCTGGTCGCATGATCCCACCACCCAGACATCCGACGCCGCGAACGATAGCGCGACCTCGCTGCCGACCTCCGCGGCCTGGCCGGCACGGTCGCCCTTGATGATCAGCCGCTGCGCGCCGACCGTGGCGACCAGACGCATGTGATCGCCGAAATACACCGCGTCCATGATGCGCGCGGTCAGGCGGTTTGCGGTTGCGGCCGCATGATCGTTGATCCGGATCGCCTCGGGTCGGATCGAGACCTGCACCTTGCCGCCATCGACGCGATCAGCGCCGGCATGCGCCGAAAGCGTAAGGCCCGAGTCCGTCGTCAGCCGCATCGCCTCGCCGGCCTGCTCAGCCACCTTGCACGACAGCAGGTTGGTCTCGCCGATGAACTCGGCGACGAACGGCGTCCGCGGCAGCTCGTAGATCTCGCGCGGCGTGCCGATCTGCTCGATCCTGCCGTGGTTGAACACGGCGATGCGGTCGGACATCGTCAGCGCCTCGTCCTGGTCGTGGGTGACGAATACGATGGTGAGGCCGAGCCGGCGGTGCAGGTCGCGGATGTCGAGTTGCATCTGCTCGCGCAGCTTCTTGTCGAGCGCGCCGAGCGGCTCGTCCATCAGCACCACCTGCGGCTCGAACACCAGCGCGCGGGCCAGCGCCACGCGTTGCTGCTGGCCGCCGGAGAGCTGCGCCGGCTTGCGCTCCGCCATGGCCGACAGCTTCACCATGTCGAGCACGCGCGCGACCCGCGTGGCGATCTCGGGCTTGGGCGTGCCGCGCATCTTCAGGGGAAACGCGATGTTGTCGCGCACGCTCATGTGCGGGAACAGCGCGTAGTTCTGGAACACCACGCCCATGTTGCGCTTGTGCGGCGGGAGCCCGTCGACCCTGACGCCATTGACCGCGATCGTGCCGCTGGTCGGCTGCTCGAAGCCGGCCAGCATCATCAACAGCGTGGTCTTGCCGGAGCCGGAGGGGCCGAGCAGGGCGACGAACTCGCCGCGGGCGATATCGAGGTCGAGATCGTCGACCACGGTCAGCGCGGCGAAGCGCTTGACCACCTGCCGGAACGAGATGAAGGGGGTATCCATGACGAAGGCTTTCGGCGCGGACCTCGCCGGGACTCATACGAGGCGGGCAGGCGCGCGTCGCGACGATCGCGCGCCCGGTGTGCGGAAGCGGCGGGCCTCAGCGCGCCAGCCAGGCGTTGAAGCGCTTCGACAGCTCTTCCGAATTGTCCGTCCAGAAGCCGACGTCCAGCGCGATCGCCTGCTTCAGGTTTTCGGGGGTCGTCGGCAGCTCCGCGGCGTATTTCTCCGGCACCAGCTTGGCAGCGGCGATGTTCGGCAGGCCGTAGGCGATGTATTCCGGCAGCTTGGCCTGGTTCTCGGCCTGGCTCGCAAAGGCGATGAAGTTCATCGCGGCATCCTTGTTGGGCGAGCTCTTGAGCACGACCCAGCTGTCGACCGCATAGATGCTGCCCGGAAACACGAAGCCGAAATGCTTGCCCTCGGTGCGGTTGATGGCGGTGATGCGGCCGTTATAGACCGAGGTCATCGCGACCTGGCCGGACGACAACAGCTGCAGCGGCTGCGCGCCGGCCTCCCACCACACGATGTCGGCCTTGAGCGCGTCGAGCTTCTTGAAGGCGCGCTCGACGCCCTCTTTGGTCTTCAACACCTTGTAGACGTCGGTCGCCGGCACGCCGTCGGCCATCAGCGCGAACTCGAGCGTGTATTTGGCGCCCTTGCGCAGGCCGCGCTTGCCCGGAAACTTTGCCGTGTCCCAGAAGTCCGCCCAGGTCTTCGGCCCGTCCTTGATCTTATCGCCGTCGAACGCCATTCCGGTCGACCACACGATGGCGCCGACGCCGCAATCGCTGACGCCGGCAGGGATGAAGCCTTTCTTGTCGCCGATCTTGCTCCAGTCGATCTTCTCGTAGATGCCGTCGCTGCAGCCGAGCTCGAGCTCCTCGGCCTCGACCTGCACCGCATCCCAGTTCGGCACCCCGGCCTTCACCTTGGCCTGCAGCACGCCATAGCCGCCGTCCCAGCTCTCGTCGAGCACGGTGGCGCCGAGCTTGGCGGCGAAGGGCTGGAAGTAGATCTTGCGCTGCGCGTCCTGGTAGTTGCCGCCCCAGGACACGACGGTGAGATCACGCGCCTGCGCGGAAACGAGGAGACCTAGCATCGCGGCTGCGGTCACCAGCACCGTCTTCGACACGGTTGCGGCTGCGCGTCTGACAGGCCGATCCGTCGCGCTCGACACTGTTGCCGTCGTGGAGTTGGTCCGCAGAAAAAGCATGCTCGATGATCCCAGGCGCTTGAAAGGTTCAAAAAAGCTATCGGCTGGACCAAGCCCTGGCAAGCGCGAGTTTTGATCGTCACATGATGCTATTTTGGCGTTCATGCGCTGCATTAGCGGCGTCGCGGCGAAGCGCTAATGGAGCCGGTTCGCGTGGCAGGGGCGCCGTGCGGCCGCCCGTCCGCTTCACCGCAACGCATGATCTTGATCGCGGTTGTGGTTTCATCCGATGTCCGTCTCCGTCGACGGCGCTTCCTCATATCTCAGCAGGTCTCCGGGCTGGCAGCCGAGAAACCGGCAGATCCGCTCGAGGGTCTCGAAGCGCACACCCTTCACCTTGCCTTGTTTGAGCAGGGACAGGTTGGCCTCGGTGATCCCGACATACTCGGCCAGATCTTTGGACTTCACATTGCGTTCGGCGAGCATCACGCCCAGCCGCACTCGGATCGGCATGTCCTGTCCTTCAGACGAATTGCTTGTTTTCGTCGGCGATCTCCAGCGCCTCCGTCATCACCCAGGCGATGACCGCAACCGTCCCTGCGAAAATCAGCGCTATGAGCGTATCCGATCCGACGCTCAGCGCGAGGGTCTTCGCTCCCGCCGGTTGATGGAAACTCAGAACGACGGACAGCGCCGCACCGGCCAGTGGTTTCAGCAGGGCTGATGCCGCGACGGCGATCGCAAACGTCTTGAGCTGTTGGATCGAGTCCCGCGAGAAGATGCGGCCGGCGGCGAAGGCGTCGAAGCAACGACGTCCGCTCAGCAGGCCCCAGATCAGCGTCCCCAGCGGCACCATGGCGATGCTGAACGCGAGGGCCCGCGTGGACCAGTCGATCTCGGTCACCGGCGCATTCGGGATGCCGGCGTGGTTGAACAGCGTGGGCGCGGGCGTCAAGGCCCAATAGAGCGCCATTGCCGCGGCGAGCAGCCCGGATGTGACGAGACAGCTTGCCGCCATCAGTTGGCTGAGCCGGCGAATGCGATTGCTGCGTCCGGAGCGCGCGGCACTCGTGCCGGACATCTCTGTTGTTTGCGTCATGGTCGAATGGCCCCCACGGTTGATTGGTGTCTCGGCAGTGCGCCGACAGGATCACGATACGATCAAAAATTATCGTTTGACAATAATTTATTTTCGTTC
Source organism: Bradyrhizobium sp. HKCCYLRH3061 (assembly GCF_051168015.1). Classification (NCBI taxonomy): domain Bacteria; kingdom Pseudomonadati; phylum Pseudomonadota; class Alphaproteobacteria; order Hyphomicrobiales; family Nitrobacteraceae; genus Bradyrhizobium; species Bradyrhizobium sp. HKCCYLRH3061. Next base: position 765,208 of record NZ_JBNPUE010000001.1, on the reverse strand, counting down.
GACAGATGGGGTGTTAGCTCAGGAGCCACCTCATGTCTCATTGCCGGGCCAGACTGGCCGTCACTGTCGCCTTCGCGTCCGCTGTTATGACGACTTCTCCATCCAGCGCCGCGCCATCCACCTCTCGCGGCCTTATATCGGTCGCGCAGGTGGTTCAGATGCTGGAGAAGGCGCCGACCGACCGGACGGCCCAGCAGGTTCTCACCGCCTACCTTGCCGGCGTCGGCGAGGCCGCTGGCGCAGTCGCCAGCATGGGGCGCGCGACCTGCCGCACCTCGTTGAACTTGAGCGCGGCGACTGTCGGGCAGGCGCTGAGCTCCGCTGCCGCAGCGCAGGACGCGGCGGAAACGCCGGCAACGCCTTTGATCGTCAGGGACATGCTCGATCGCGCAGGATGCAAGCGCCCATGAGCTGTTCCGGCGCAGCAGCCATCACGCGCCAAAGCCGGTCTTCGCCATGAATGTCGTTACTTCGTGTTTTGCCGCGGCTTCGTTCAAAGGCGCGCGTGCTGTCCATTGATGCGGCGCCAAGGCGCGCCACTACAGACCGGCGCCGCAGCCATCGCGCTCCGGGCAGCTCTGCGATAGCGACGGATCACCTGCTGCCGCATTGTCGACGACCAGGCCCACCGCGGGGCGTGAGCTGGCTGTAGCGCTGACCGGGCCGGCGAGACGGCGAAATCCTCCATGTGCTCCGATGCGCTGAAAACCCTCGGCCGTCTTCATCAGCCGGGCTGCCACCATTTGATTCAAAAAATCCATGTTGCAACTCCTTGTGGTCAAATGACCCGGCGGCCTGGTGCGGGACAGGCCGCCGGGTCGGCGCAACGTGCTGGAGTTGGCGTCCTCCATCCCGCTGCGCTGGTCTGTGATCCGTTTCACAGTCCTGTAGAATTGATCGCGAAACGGATCATCTTGGGAGCGTGATGGGGGACGCCAGCGGCCATTTGTCTCTACGAATCAAGAGACGATCGCGTTTCTGGACCCTCGACATCACGCGCGTTCACATTCTTGTTTACTCCGCGGGTTGAGCCGCCACCGTACCGTGGCCGCCATGCTGGGTGAGCGGCTTCATGCCGGTCAGTGTTCGCAGCAGCACGTAGAACACAGGCGTCAGGAACAGGCCGAACACGGTGACGCCGATCATGCCGGAGAACACCGCGACGCCCATCGCGCGCCGCATCTCGGAGCCCGCGCCGGTCGACAGCACCAGCGGCAGCACGCCCATGATGAACGCCATCGAGGTCATCAGGATCGGCCGCAGCCGCAGGCGGCTGGCCTCGATCGCGGCGCGCAGGGGCGTGCGCCCGGCGAATTCGAGCTCGCGCGCGAATTCGACGATCAGGATCGCGTTCTTGGCCGAGAGGCCGACGAGCACGATCAGGCCGATCTGGGTGAAGATGTTGTTGTCGCCCTTCGAGAGGTAGACGCCGAACATCGCCGCCAGCAGCGCCATCGGAACGATCATCAGGATCGCGAGCGGCAAGGTCAGGCTCTCATACAGCGCGGCCAGCACCAGGAACACCAGGAGGATCGCCAGCGGAAAGACCCACAGACCGGAGTTGCCGGCGATGAACTCCTGATAGGTCAGGTCGGTCCATTCGAAGGCAAAGCCGGGCGGCAGCACCTCGGCCGCGACCCGCTCGGCCGCCGCCTGCGCCTGGCCCGAGGAGAAGCCGGGCGCCGCTGCCGCGTTGATGTCCGATGACAAGAAGCCGTTGTAGCGGATGGCGCGCTCGGGCCCGGCGCTCTGCCGCACGTTCAGCAGCGCCGACAGCGGCACCATGTCGCCGGAGGCGGAGCGCACCTTGAGCTGGCGGATATCGTCGGCTCGGGCGCGGAACGGTGCGTCGGCCTGCACGCGCACCGAATAGGTGCGCCCGAACTTGTTGAAGTCGTTCACGTAGTAGGAGCCGAGGTAGATCTGCAGGGTGTTGAACACCTCCGTCACGGGCACGCCGAGCTGCAACGCCTTGGTGCGGTCGATGTCGGCGAAGAGTTGCGGCACGTTGACCTGGAAGCTGGAGAATACGCCGGCGATCTCGGGCGACTTCTGCAGGCCCGCCATGAACGCCTTGGTGACGTCGTTGAGCGCCTCGTAGCCGAGGCCGGCGCGGTCCTCGATCTGCAGCTTGAAGCCGCCGATGGTGCCGAGGCCGTTGACCGGCGGTGGCGGGAACATCGCGATGAAGGCGTCCTGGATGCCGGCGTACTTCTTGTTGAGCTCCATCGCCAGCGCGCCGCCCGACAAGGACGGATCCTTGCGCTCGTCGAACGGCTTCAGGGTCGAGAACACGATGCCGGCATTGGAGGAGTTGGTGAAGCCGGAGATCGACAGTCCGGGGAAGGCGACCGAGCTCTCGACGCCGGGCTGCGTCAGCGCGATGTCGCTCATCTTGCGGATCACCTCCTCGGAGCGGTCCAGCGTGGCGCCGTCCGGCAGCCGCGCGAAGCCGACCAGGTACTGCTTGTCCTGGCCCGGCACGAAGCCGCCTGGCACCTGCTTGAACAGCACGGCGGTGGCGCCGACCAGCAGGACGTAGAGGATCATCACCGCGGCCTTGCCGGTGATCACCTTCGACACGCTGCCGCTGTAATTGTTGGAGGCGCGGACGAAGGCGCGGTTGAAGCCGCGGAAGAACCAGCCGAGCGTACGATCGAGAATCCGGGTGAGGCGATCCTTGGGCTCGTGGTGGCCCTTGAGCAGCAGCGCCGACAGCGCCGGCGACAGGGTCAGCGAGTTGACCGCGGAGATCACGGTGGAGATCGCGATCGTCAGCGCGAACTGCTTGTAGAACTGCCCGGTGAGGCCGGAGATGAAGGCGAGCGGCACGAACACCGCGACCAGCACCAGAGCGATCGCGATGATCGGTCCCGACACCTCGCGCATCGCCTGATAGGTGGCGTCACGCGGCGACAGGCCGCTCTCGATGTTGCGCTCGACGTTCTCCACGACGACGATGGCGTCGTCGACGACGATGCCGATCGCGAGCACCAGGCCGAACAGGCTGAGCGCGTTGATCGAGAAGCCGAACAGATGCATCACCGCGAACGTGCCGACGATCGAGACGGGGACAGCCAGCAGCGGGATGATCGAGGCGCGCCAGGTCTGCAGGAACAGGATCACGACGATCACGACCAGCACGATGGCCTCGAAAAGTGTGTGCACGACGGCCTCGATCGAGGAGCGCACGAACTGTGTGGGGTCATAGACGATGTGATACTCGACGCCTTCCGGCATCGTCTTCTTGATCTCGGCCATGGTGGCGCGGACGTTGTCCGAGATCTGCAGCGCGTTGGAGCCGGGCGCCTGGAAGATCGGGATCGCCACGGCCTGCTTGTTGTCGAGCAGCGAGCGCAGGCCGTACTCGGAGGCGCCGAGCTCGATGCGGGCGACGTCGCGCAGCCGCGTGATCTCGCCATGAGCGCCGGTCTTCACGACGATGTCGGCGAACTGGTCCTCGTTCGACAGCCGGCCCTCGGCATTGACCGAGAGCTGCAGGTCGAGCCCCTTGACGCTCGGCGAGGCGCCGACCACGCCGGCCGCGGCCTCGACGTTCTGCGCCTGGATCGCCTTGACGATGTCAGAAGCGGAGAGGCCGTGCTCGGCCGCCTTCTGCGGATCGACCCACACCCGCATCGAATAGTCGCCGGCGCCGAACAGCTGCACGTCGCCGACGCCGTCGATGCGCGCCAGCCGGTCCTTGACGTTGAGCACCGCGTAGTTGCGCAGGTACGTCGTATCGTAGCGGCCGTTCGGCGAAATCAGATGCACGACCATGGTGAGGTCGGGCGAGCTCTTCTTGGTGATGACACCGAGCTGGCGCACCACGGCGGGCAGCCGCGGCTCGGCCTGCTGCACGCGGTTCTGCACCAGTTGGGTGGCCTTGTCCGGATCGGTGCCGAGCTTGAAGGTGACCGTGAGCGTCATCGCGCCGTCGGTGGTCGCCTGGCTGCTCATATAGAGCATGTTCTCGACGCCGTTGATCTGCTCCTCGATCGGCGTCGCCACCGTCTCGGCGATCACCTTCGGATTGGCGCCGGGATAGGTCGCGCGCACCACCACCGAGGGCGGCACGACGTCGGGATATTCGGAGATCGGCATGGAGAACAGCGCGATCAAGCCGCCGAGAAAGATCAGCGTCGACAGCACGCCTGCGAAGATCGGCCGATCGATGAAGAATTTGGAGAGGTTCATGGGGGGCCCCGTGGTCGGGAGATGTCAGCGTGTGAAATGAAATTCGCTCGAGCTATTGCGCTCGCTGCCGCCTCAGATCAGGTGTCGTCCCGGCGAACGCCGGGACCCATACCGCGGACGGCCAGTTGGTGAAAAAGACTGGGGGTCATCTTTCTTGCCTACAAACAAAGCCGGTGGCTATGGGTCCCCGCTTTCGCGGGGACGACAGCTGTGGGTGGCGTTGGTGGCCGGGCTCCAATGATGCTCAGCGCTGCGCCAGCTGCTTGTTGTCAGACGCCGCCCCGTCCCGCGCGCCCATCGCTGCCACCTGCGTCTTCAGCAACGCGCCCGGCCGCACCCGCTGAAGGCCGTTGACGACCACGCGCTCGCCGGGCTTGAGGCCGGCGGAGATGATGCGCAGGCCATCGACGCTGCCGCCGAGGCTGACCGTGCGATAGACAGCGCGCTCGTCGTCGCCGACCACCATCACGAATTTCTTGTCCTGGTCGGTGCCGATGGCGCGCTCGTCGAGCAGCACCAGCGATTGCTGCTGCGGCTGGCCCATGCGCACGCGCGCGAACTGGCCGGGGATCAGCCGGCCGTCCTCGTTCTTGAACACGGCGCGGACGCGGATCGTGCCGCTCTGCCCGTTGACCTGATTGTCGATCAACTGGATATGGCCGGATGCCGTGATGCCGCCCGAGGTCGTCATCTCGACCGGGATGCGGTCGAGATTGCCGCGTTTGCCGGAGCCGTCGGCAATCGCCGACAATGCACGCAACACCAGCTCTTCGGTGGCGTCGAAGCTCGCATAGATCGGGTTGACGGACACCAGCGAGGTCAGCACCGGCGAGGCCGACCCGGCGGCGACGAGGTTGCCGACGGTGACCTCGATCCGGCCGACCCGGCCGTCGACCGGCGCGCGCACCTGCGTGTAGTCAAGGTTGAGCCTGGCCGTCTGCAAGGTTGCCTCGGCGGCCTTGACGTTGGCGATCGCTTCGCGATTGCCGTTGTCGCGCTGGTCGTAGTCGCGCTTGGTCACGATCGAATTGCCAACCAGCTGCGCGCCGCGCTCCAGCTCATTGGCGGCGAAGGATGCGCGGGCCCGCGCAGCCTCGAGCTGCGCCTGCGCCCGGTCGACCTCGGCGGCGTAGGGCGCGGGGTCGATCTTGAACAGGACGTCGCCGGCCTTGACCAGCGAGCCCTCGGTGAAATTGGTGCCGAGAATGGCGCCGGCTACCCGCGGCCGGATCTCGACCCGCTCGACCGCCTCGAGCCGGCCGGAGAACTCGTCCCACAGGCTCGCCTGGCGCGGCTCGACGACGGCAACCGTCACGGGGACGGCCTGTTCGGGGGCCGCCGCGCGGGCCGCATTCGGCGCGGGACTGAGATGGAAATATTGGGAGCCGGCGTAGGATCCGGCGGCAATCACCAGGCCGGCGGCGGCGACGGTGCCCAGCCACCGCTTCAGGCGGCCGGAAGAACGAATTTCGGGCGAAGGCATTGGCGCGCTCCAGATTTGTAGTGCTCGCTACAAATGTGGCGCTGGCAACCCGTTCGCAAGAGACTTATGTAACGGATACTACGAAAATAGTAGCCCGACTTTCGGCGACTGCGCCAGATCAAAGAAATCGCGTTCAATAACAACTAGATAAGAATCAGACGGGGCGGAGACGGGAACAGGAGTTTTGCACATGGGCATCGGACGGCCCCGGACTTTCGATCGCGACACCGCGCTGGACCAGGCGATGGAGGTGTTCTGGCGCCATGGCTATGAGGGCGCGACCATCGCCCAGCTCACCGACGCCATGGGCATCAACCCGCCCAGCCTCTATGCCGCGTTCGGCAGCAAGGAAGCCCTGCTCAAGGCTGCGCTCGACCGCTACACGGCGCGACGGGAGGCCTGGATGGACGAGGTGCTGAGCGCGCCGACCGCCCGCGAGGTCACCGCGCGGATGCTGATGGGCGTCGCCGAGAAACAGACCGATCCCTCCAATCCGCCCGGCTGCCTGCTGGTGCAGGGCGGTCTCGCCTGCGGCTCCGGCTCCGCCAACGTGCCGTTCGAGCTCGCGGCCCGCCGTGCGCAGACCGAGGAGCAGCTCCGGCACCGTTTCGAGCGCGCCAAGCGCGAAGGCGATCTGGCCCCGGCCGCGGATCCGGCCGCGCTCGCGCGTTACGTCTCGGCCGTGATCACGGGCATGAGCGTGATGGCCTCCTCCGGCGGCGACCGTGAGGCTCTGGCCCAGGTTGCGGCCGTGGCGATCAGGTCGGTCGAGGAGCAGTCGGTGCGGGCGTAATGCCCGGTCGCGCGGAGCCAAGCCGCCATGCGACATTCTCAAGCTGTCTCCATCTGTGTGTTCGCGAAGCCCCGAGCAGGCGTAGGAGTGACGGCCTGTGAGATCGTAGCAGGATATCGGCGTTTTCCGGACCGTCAGCCCGCAGCCGTTAAAGCGCACCTTCGCGATGCCGGGCTTCGATCTGATTCCGGGCCGGATAGAGCGCTCGCAACCACCAGCCGCTTAGTCCCGGCGCGTCCGACGTCGCTCAATCTTGTCCGAAGGAGGCCTGCTCTGGAGCACCGTCCGCATGATGCCGGCGAACAGCAATGCTGCGGCCGGCCAATGAAACCAGACTCTGTGCAGACCGGTGAAAACATTGATCAGAAGCAGAAAGCCGGAGACCGTGAGGGCCATTGCGAGGGGACGAGGCAGGCTCGCGAAGTGATCCGCGATCGAGGTGATCGACGTGGATCGCGCATCGCCGTCGCGAAAAGGAGGTGGAGCGCTCGAGGCCGCAAACGCGCGCGCATGGAGGGCGCCGTCGTCAACCGGGAGGTCGGGTCGCTGGCCGGAACGGCCGCCGATCGTGACACGATAGCTGGTCACGGGGGCAACATTCTTCAGCGGTGGCTGGCCAAGACAGTCGAAGCCGACAGTCAGTTTGTTGTGCACCTGGTCGTAGACGGGGGCCGAGACCACGATGCCGCCGGGCTCGGCCGGTTCTTGCAGGCGCGCCGCGATATTGACCCCATCGCCGAAGATATCGGAACCATCCACCATCACATCTCCCAGATTGATCCCGATGCGAAACTGCATCTGGTGTCCGTTGGATGGCGTGGGCTTCTGACTGATTTCCTGCTGAATTTCGACGGCACACCGCACGGCCTCGACGACACTGGCGAACTCGGCGATCACGGCATCGCCCCAAGTATTGACGATGCGCCCGTCATGGCGCTCCACCAATCCTGCAATGGCCGTGCGGTAGCGGCGCAGCGTCTCCAGCGTACCGGCTTCGTCGGCTCCCATGAGGCGGGAATAGCCGTGCACATCCGCGCACAGCACTGTCGTCAACCGCCGTTTCAATTTATCGTCCGCCATGTAGCCGATCGTAGCCTCATCGATTGCCAAATGCATCAGGCATCATCCGGCGCAGCGGGATCAGGCCGCGCTGTTTTCCGTCCCATGCGCTGTGCGGCGGTCGCCCTTCGCATGGGTCTCTTGCGCTTCCTGATGAGGTCCGTTTCTTTGTGGGCCTGCATCGCCGGCCGGGCCGGTGCGCGCCTGCCTTTCCTCGCAACCACCGGGTTCAGCCTTCATGCGTGTCTTCTCCGCCGCCCTTGCCACCGAGACCAATACCTTCGCGCCGATGCCCACGGGGCTCGCGACCTTCCATGAGCGCGCCTACTTCCCCGCCGGCCAGCACCCGGACAAGATGCAGATGCATGGCGGGCCACTATGGGCTGCGCGCCAGGTTGGGCCGTCCAAGGGCTGGACGCTGATCGAAGGGCTGGTGGCCGCGGCCGTGCCCAACGGGCTCGTCACCCGCGCCGCGTTCGAAACCCTGCGTGACCAGATCCTTGCCGACCTCAAAGCCGCACTGCCGGTCGACATGGCGCTGATCGGCCTGCACGGCGCGATGATCGCCGACGGCTATGATGATTGCGAGGGCGAGCTGCTCGCGCGGATACGCGAGATCGTCGGACCCGATGTGGTCGTCGGCGCCACGCTCGACCCCCACGTTCATATGAGCGAGCTGATGGTCAGAAGCGCCGATCTTCTGATCTGCTGGAAGGAATATCCGCACACCGACATTCTCGAGCGCGCGCAGGATCTGGTGAAACACTGCACCGAGATCGCCGAGAAGCGGCTGAAGCTGCAGAAGGCGCTGGTCGACACCGACATGATCGTCACCCTGCACACCACGCGCGAGCCGGTGCGCAGCTTCGTCGACCGCATCACCGCGCTGGAAGGCAAGGACGGTATCGTCTCGATCTCGATCGTTCACGGCTTCGGCTGGGGCGACACGCCGTCCATGGGCACCAAGGTGCTGGTCTATAGCGATGCCGCCGTCGATCCGGACGGTGTCAGGGCGAAGGCGCTGGCACGCCGCCTTGCGGACGAACTGATCGGCATGCGCGAGGCGGTGACCGAGCGCATGCCCGGCGTCGATGCCGCGCTTGACCAGGCATTGGCGACAGACGGCACCATCGTGCTCGGCGATGCCAGCGACAATCCCGGCGGCGGTGCGCCCGGCGATTCCACCTTCATCCTGCGCCGGCTGCTCGACCGCAACATCGGCAATGCCTGCCTCGGTCCACTCTGGGATCCGATCGCGGTGCGCATCGCCTTCGATGCCGGCGTCGGCGCCAAGCTGCCGCTGCGGATCGGCGGCAAGATCGGGCCGCTGTCGGGTGATCCCGTCGATGCGACCTGGGAGATCAAGGCGCTGAAGGAGAACATGGTGATGACGGGCCTCGCCGGCACGCCCGCCAAGCTCGGCGATTGCGCGCTGATCGCGAGCAATGGCGTCGAGGTCGTGATCACGACGTTCCGCTGCCAGGCGTTCGGCACCGACTTCTTCACCCAGCTCGGCTGCGATCCTGCCACGCGCAAGCTCGTCGTGGTGAAATCCGCCCAGCATTTCCGCGCGGCATTTGCGCCGATCGCGGCCGACATCATCATGGTCGATGCGCCCGGCGTGGTCGCGCGCGACGTGACGACGTTGCCCTACAAGAAGATCAAGCGTCCGAAATGGCCGCTCGACGAGTTGCCGCAACCATCGCGCGCATGATGTCCCAGAATGCGACGCTCATCGCAGCGACGTTAACGTTCGGAACGCGGCTGGAACGAACCGCGTCCGAATCGCTTGCGAATCAGGGTTTGAAATCTGTTCACGGCTAGATGTCGTATCTCTCCGAGATGGCGCGCAACATGCAGCGCCGGCGATCCTGATCGCGCGGCTCGGCTTTCGCGAGAAGGTTAAAGGCGCAGAGGCGCGCCGGCGTCGTTGGAGAGAAAGCTACGACCCCGCATGCGGGGGCGGGCCCGCTCACGTCGTCGACGATCCGAACCGTCGCATCCACGCCGCCCTCAGACTGATCGGTGTCGGCGAGAACGGGCCCGGAGGCGCGCGCGTGATCAGGGCGACCAGCAGGAGCGCGGCGATCGCGAGCCAGAAGCACAGCCAGAACGCGTCGAGATAAGCGAGCACGTTGGCCTCGCGCTGGACCTGCGCGGCCAAGATCCCGACGGCGCGCGCCTTGGCCTGGCCGCCGCCATGCGCGGCGAAATAGCCGGTCAGCCGTTGCAGCGCGCGCGCGACGTCGAGGTCGCCGCTCTGGATGTTGAGGCCGAGATAGGCCGAATGCACCTGCTCGCGCACCCGCAGCCACGTTCCCATCAGGGCGACGCCGATTTCGGCGCCGCCGAGTCGCATCACCTGGATGTAGGCCGCAAAGGAGGTCGCGCGGGCCGGATCGGAATTCGACAGCGCGAGGATGATGATCGACAGCAAGGTCAGGGCCTGTCCGATCGACTGCAGCACGACGATGACGATGAAGTCCTCGCGCGCCCAGGCATGGGTGATCTGGGTGCCGAGCAGATTGGCCGCGGCGAAGGCGCCGAGGCCGAGCACGACGACGATGCGGGGATCGAGATGGCGAAGCAGCGTGATCGACAGCGGCACCAGCACGATCATCGGCAGCGCGCCGTAAAGCAACAGCAGCGAGCCGCTCTGCTCGGGCCGCAACTGCGTGATCGTCGCCAGGAAGTTCGGCACCAGCGACGCGTTCGACAGGCTGGTCAGCGTGTAGAGCAGGATCACCACCAGCGACAGCCCGATGTTGCGCGAGAACAGGACGTTGAAATGCGCCCATGGCTGCGGGGCGAGCGCCTCGTTGACGAGGAACAGGACGAACAGCACAGCGCCGCCTGATAGCAGCGCCATCACCGTGCCCGATTGCAGCCAGTCGAGCCGGTTGCCCTGGTCGAGCCCGGCATAGATCATCGCCACGGCGCTGCCGAGCAGCAGCATCCCGCCCCAGTCGGCGTTCTCGAGCAGCGTGCGGTTGACCGGCTCGGCCGGGGTGCCGAGATAGACCATCAGCGCCATCAGCGGAGCCAGCACGACGCCCTGCCAGTACAACCACTGCCAGCCGAGATGCTCGACATAGAAGCCGACCAGCGAGGTCGAGGTATCCAGCGCGAAACCGACCCGGATCGCATAGATCGAGATCGCCGGCAGCCACCAGCGGATCGGCAGGTTGCGGAAGATGATCATGAGCGTGGCCGGCACGAAGGTGCCGAGCAGCATGCCGTGCAGGATCGCGAGCGCGATCAAGGTCGGATAGTCGCGCACGAACGGAATGATCAGCGACAGCACCGCGTAGACCAGGCTGGGAATGCCGAGCACACGGCGCAGGCCGAACACGGTCGCGAGCCACGCCACCGCCGGCGCGATCAAGATCTGCGAGCCGATCGCGGCGGTCGACAGCCAAGCGCCCTCGTCGAAGCCGAGCGAGAACGCGCCGCGCAGATCGGGCAGGCCGACCGAGGTCAGCCGGCTGTCGAAATTCGCCAGGAACGAGCCGAGCAGCACCGCCCCGACGGCAAACAGCGGATGCGCCGCCTGGCCGCCGCGCGACAGCGGTCCGCGATCGGTCTCACTTGGTGCCATCGGCCTGGCCGGCGGTGCGGATGTGGGTCTCGACCGACATGCCCGGCAGCAGCCGCGCGAGCAGCGGCTGGTCGCCGTCGAGGGCGATGCGGACCGGAATGCGCTGCACGACCTTGGTGAAGTTGCCGGTGGCATTGTCGGGCGGCAGCAGCGCGAATTGCGAGCCGGAGGCCGGCGCGATCCGCTCGACGCGGCCATGCAGCCTTTGGCCCGGGAACGAGTCCACGGTGACCTCGACCGGCTGGCCGGGCGCGACATGGGTGAGCTGCGTTTCCTTGTAGTTGGCGATGACGAAAACATGCGGCAGCGGCACCACCGCGATCAGGCTGCTGCCGATGTTGACGTAGTCGCCGACCTGCACCTGGCGCTGTCCGACGACGCCGTCGAATGGCGCAGTGATCCTGGTGTAGCCGAGCTTGAGCCGCGCCGCGGCGAGCGCGGCCTTGGCGCCGGCGAGATCGGCGCCGCGCTGCTTCTTGGTGCCGGTGAGCACCTCCAACTGGTGGCGCTGGGCGGCGATCACCGCACGGCTCGCGCGCACGTCCGCCTGTGCTTTGGCATAGGCGGCCGTTGCCTGTTCCAGCCGCTGCTTGGTCCCTGCCTCGCTCTGCGACAGCGACTGCTGGCGCTCTTCCTCCTGCCTGGCCTGCACCTCGGCCGCGCCGGCCGAGACCTGCTGCGCTTCGGCCTGGGCGATGGTCGCGTATTGCAGCTCGACCTGGTTGCTGAGGTTGTCGAGCGCCGCCTGCGCCGCTTCGACATTGGCCTCGGCCTGCGATACCTGTGCCTCGTAGTCGGCCGGATCGATCTGGACCAGCAGGTCGCCGGCCTTGACCTGCTGGAAATCGCTGACCGCAACCTTCGTCACCTCGCCGGCCACGCGGCTCGAGAGCTGCGTCAGGTCGGCGCGCACATAGGCATCGTTGGTCGACTGGGTCGTTGCGTTGCCGGTCCAGGCGTTCCAGCGCGTGGTCGCGAGCGCCACGAAGGCGAGCGCTGCGATCACCGCAAGCAGCGGAATGCCGAGACGCGCCCAGAGCCCGGGCGCCGCGGCGGAGGAGGGGGGCGGCGTCGATGCAGCGCGCGCCGCCGCGTCGACGTTACCAGGTGTTTCACTCAAGGGAGCCTCCTGCATCGGCCGACGCTGATCAGTCCGACGACTCGTACCCCATTCTGCGCCGCGTGCCACCTGGACTCTGGGTTGTGAGCCATGCGCCGCGGGGCATGGACATCTGCGCGCCGAACGGAACCGGCAGGCGATCGGACCGTGATGAACCAGCTAACAGGCCAGCAGGTTGAGCACACGGGCACAGCCCGCGATCGCCGCGCCGCGACCGCGCCAACGACATCGGCGCTGCACTCGCTGCCGCGACCAGCCCGCGCATGATGTCCCAGAATGCGACGTCGCGCGCGCTCACGTTAACGTTCAGAACGCGACTTGAACGAACCTCGTCCGAATCAGCGGCGCAGCCGGGTACGAGGTCTGTTCACGGCTAGATGTCGTGCTGCCATCGCGTGACATCAGCTATTCGGCATCACCTGACCGCCACCGGACGACCGGCCGGGGTGCAAGACCGTTAAGAGCGCGCAGAGCGGCGTGCCGCCAAGCGGTTGTCGGTGACGCCGGCCGGCGCGCTGCCCGGTTGCAGCGGTCGCCGCGCTGGGTCACATTTCGCATCCGCGACTGGGTCCAGCCGTTCGCTGATCAGAAGGCCTTCATGCATGGGTCACAACGGAGCGATCCTGGTTGCCGGAGGCGCCGGCTACATCGGGGCTCATTGCTGCAAGGCTGTTGCCGGGGCCGGCTACGTGCCGATCTGCTACGACAATCTGTCCACCGGCCATCGCCGCTTCGTGCGGTGGGGACCGCTGGTGGTCGGCGACATCGCCGACAGCGCCAGAGTGGCTGACACCATCCGCGCCCACGGGGTCGGCGCGGTCATGCACCTGGCCGGGCCGAGCACGATCGGCGAATCCGTCACCGATCCGGAGGCATACTATCTCAACAACGTCGCCGGCAGCCTGCGCCTGCTGCAGGGCATGCGCGAGGCCGGCTGCGCGCGGCTGGTGTTCTCCTCGACCGGCGCGGTCTATGGCGACGCCGGGCGGGATCCGATTCCCGAGAGCGCCGCGGGATCGGCCCTGAATCCCTACGGCCGCTCGAAATACATGATCGAGCAGATCCTGGCGGACTATCAGGCGGCCTACGGCCTGTCGGCCATCGTGCTGCGCTACTTCAACGCTGGCGGCGCCGACGCGTCAGGCCTGATCGGTGAGCTGCGCGATCCCGAGACGCACCTGATCCCGCGGGCGCTGATGGCGATCCTCGGCCATGTGCCGGACTTCGCGATCTTCGGCACCGACTATGACACACCCGACGGAACCGCCGTGCGCGACTATGTTCACGTCGATGATCTCACGGCAGCCCACATCGCGGCGATGGAGCGTCTGCTGCAGAACGGTTCGGGTGGCACCTACAATCTCGGCACCGGCCGCGGCCATTCGGTTCGCGAGATCGTCGATGCAATCGGCAGGGAGACCGGCGAGCGGATCCCGCTGGTGGTGCGCGCGCGCCGCGCCGGCGATCCACCGGTCCTGGTCGCCGATCCGCGTCTTGCCCGGCAGGAGCTCGGCTTCGCGGCGCATCGGTCCGATCTCGGCACGATCATCCGCTCGGCCTGGAGCTGGCACCAGACCGCGCACCCCCGGATCGCATGAGGCCGATGCCGCGTGTCGGGAGCTTGTCGGGGAAGTTGTTACGCCGCGGCCGGCGGCGTGTGCGCGAATTCGTCCACGAAGCTCATCTCCGCGCGCTCGTCGTCGACCGACCAGCAGCCGATCTCGGAAGCGCCCCGGAAGAAGTGGACGCTGTGGACCGGTGAGCGGAAATCGTCGCCGCGAATGATCTGGAGCAGCGTCTGCGCCACGCGGCGGTGATCGCCGGGGAGCCTGAGGTCGAAGAATGCGTCGCCATAGCCCGGCAGGATGGTGCCGGCCGAATCGCGAACTTCCATGCGCAACTGAGCCATGCTCGCATTCAACGACAGCAACGGTTTCCGCCCGGTAAATGCCGCCGCGCTTTGGTCTCGATCCGGCGGCACATGCGGCCTCATCATTCGAGAGCTATTGCAGCGTGAACAGACCCAGCGCATCGCGGACCTCGCGCAAGGTCGCAGCGGTGACGGTACGCGCCAGTTCGGTGCCCTGCCTGACGATATCGAGAACATGGCCGGGATCACGCGCCAACGCCGCACGCCGGGCGCGGATCGGCGCGACCACGGCCTGCAGCACGTCATCGAGCCGCCGCTTCACGATGCTGTCGCCGAGGCCGCCGCGGACATAACGCGCCTTGAGGTCCGCAACAGCCGCAGGATCGTCGTCGAACGCGTCGAGATAGGTGAAGACGACATTGCCCTCGACGCGGCCGGGATCCGCGGCCCTGATGTGGCCGGGATCGGTGAACATGCGGCGGACAGCATCGCGGATCTCGTCCGCCGTGGCGGAGAGCGGAATCGTGTTGCCCTGTGATTTGCTCATCTTGGCCTTGCCGTCCACGCCGGGCAGGCGCCCGACGCTCGGGATCAGCGCGCGTACCTCGGGCAGCACCTCGCTGCCCGCCTGGCGGTTGATGCGGCGGACGATCTCGTTGGTCTGCTCGATCAGCGGCGCCTGGTCGTCTCCGACCGGCACGATGGTCGCCTTGAAGGCGGTGATGTCGGCGGCCTGCGCGACGGGATAGCACAGGAAGCCGGCCGGAATATCGCGGCCGAAGCCGCGCGCCTGGATCTCGTCCTTGATGGTCGGGTTGCGCTCGAGCCGCGCCACCGTGACGAAGTTCATGTAGAGCAGCGTGAGATCAGCCAGCGCCGGCAAATGCGATTGCAGGCAGATGGTCGTCATCTCCGGATCGATGCCGACGGCGAGATAGTCGGTCGCGATCTCCAGGACGTTCCGGCTTACCCTGGCCGGATCGTGGGCGTGGTCCGTGAGCGCCTGGGCATCGGCCAGCAGCAGGAATTGCCGATGCGTGGATTGCAGCGCGACGCGGTTCCGCAGCGAGCCGACATAGTGGCCGAGGTGCAGGGGGCCGGTGGTTCTGTCGCCGGTCAGGATGACGGGACGGTCTGGCACTGAGGGACGCATTGTGGTTCTCCAGGAGTGAGAACCGCCGCTCGATCGAGCTCTTCGATGCTGTTGATGACAAGAACCGCGTCGCAGGCCGATGAACGGCGGCGACGGGCGATCAAAGACGAGGCCGTGCCGCTCCTAGATGGAGCGCCACCACATGTTCGCGCGCAGGGTCTCGGTCTTGATCATCGGACCGATATGGCCGAAATCGCGGATCGACGCAACCCGCCGACATGCGCCGAGCGCGGCGCGATCCGGCCATTCCGTCTATTCGAGATCGATCGCATGATACTGGCCGGTCATGTCGAGCTGCGTGCCCCAGACCTTGTGCAGCGCCTGGTGGTCGGAGGGGCCGAAGCTCACCTTCGATCCAACGCCGAGCTCGTAGTTCTGCATCGATTCGAGGACGTCGACCAGCGACTCGGTGTCGACGGCGGGACCAGCGCGCCGCAGCCCTTCGATCAGGACGTTGGCGGTGAGATAGGCTTCCAGGGACGAGTAGTCCGCCGGCTCGCCGGGGAAATATTTGGCGAGCGCCTTCTTGTAGTTCAGGGTGACGGAGGCGTAGCCGTTGACGGCCGGCGTGACCTGGGTGCAGATGACGCCGTCGGCATAGCGCGGGCCGAGCACCATCAGCTCGCTGGCGAGGCCGGTGCTGCCGACGCCCGAGATCGTCGCGTAGGTCATGTCCGGATAGAGGTCGCGGGTCTTCTCGATGAACTTGGCCGCGGCGCGGAAGGTGGCGACCAGCACGACGGCCTTGATCGCATGCTTCTGCCGGCGGAGTTGCGCGATGGCCTCGTCGACATTGACGGTGTTGCGGCTGTAGCTCATGCGGAAGGCGTCGCCCGCGCCGCCGCGCAGCGCGTGCATCGCCTTGCTGACGCCCTCCCACCCCGCGTCGCCATAGGCGTCCTGCTGGGTGAGCACTCCGATCTCCTGCGGTCGCAGCTTGCGGCTCTTGACGAGATAGTTCACCAGCGCATGGGCTTCCTCGGCGTAGCCGGCGCGGTAGTTGAAGACGTAGCGGCCCGGCGGGTCGCGGCGGAGCGAAGGAGCCCCGGTGAAGGCGCCGAAATACAGCGCATGGTGCTCGAGCGCGTAGGGCACCGAGATCAGGGCCGTCGGGCTGCCGTAGTTCTCGACGAAGCCGAACACCTTGTGCTGCTCGTAGAGCTCCTTCATCGCGTTCAGCGTCCGCGTCGGCTCATAGGCATCATCGGCCGTGTAGAGCTTGAGCTGCCGGCCATGCACGCCGCCTTCCTCGTTGGCCTGCGCGAAGGCGAGGTCGATGCCGAGCTTGAGCTGATGGCCCATCTCCCGGGCCGGACCCGAGAACGGCGCCACCATTCCGAAGCTGATTTCGGTGTCGGTCACGCCCTGGACCGGGGGGCGCGCGCTGGTCGGCGGCGCCGCCGCGGCATTGGCCATCCGCGTGTCGAACTTCGGCGCGCGGTCCTCCTCCCTGAGCGGCATGCTCTGGTCTGGCGTGACCACGGGGAGGGCGCTCGCGAACGCTCCGGTCGGGAAAGCATCCTGGACCGGCGCGACTGTCTGCGCGGCGCGGACCGGCAGCGGGGCGACTGTTGCCGGCGTCGTCACCTCCGCACTGCCGTTGGCGGAGAGCGCAGCGGTCCACCGCGTCGGAAGCCGCATCGCGGCAAAGCCGGCCACGCCAGCGGCGACAGCCACGAGCCCCAGCACGCTCAGCACGCCGAGCAACCGCCGCTCCCGTGGCGGCGGAGGAACCTCCTGCACGCCGTAGCGCGACGCGAATTCAGCGGGCGTGGGCCGGTCGTGCTCGTCGCGCCACGATTGTTCATACATCGGACGCCGGCCGTCGTCGTAGCCGGACGGGAATGGCGGATCGCGGTCGTCATTGGGCGCACGCAAATGTCTCACGATTTCCCCCTTGGCTCGCGCGTCATGGACTCGTTGGAGTTTTCTTCTTGATCGCGCGGCCGTCATACGCTGCAGGTTCTGCCGGCCGGATGAGTGTGGCCATGCGTCGAGATCTGCGCACGTCACAGGACCAGCACTCATCATCGCGTGCTGGTGGCTCGACTGTCCCAGACATGTTGTCTGGAACAAGTCCGAACGTCGACATGATACTGCGAAGCAATGCGGCGGTTGTTTGTTCGCGCCGTCAATTCCGGCTGAACAACGAGAGAGCTGCGCCGCCATGAGGGCAATTAGCTAAGACAACAAGTAGACGTGAAGCAGTCGAGCCTGATGGTTGGCATCAGGTGCCGATGATGCTGTTCGCCCGGCACCAAGCCTCTCGTCACTGGCCGGTCGTCTCCTCCGCCACCAGTCCCGTCACCATCGCCTTCACCATGGTCGCGATCTGCGCGCGCAAGGCCGCGAGCGGCACCGCGATCAGCTTCTGCTCCAGGCCGAGCGCGACCATGCCGTGGACCGCCGAGAACAGGCTGCGCGCGGTGACGCTGATGTTGTCGAACGAGCGCTGTGGAAACAACGCCGCCAGCGGCTGGTGGATGTGGCGGAACAGGTGCATCTGGTCGGCGATCGCCCAGTCGGGCAGCGGCTTCTCGGGCGGCATGCGGTGTTCGAACAGCGCGCGCCAGAGCTCGAGATTGTGAGCGGCGAAGTCGCAATAGGCGATCGCGATGCGGACCAGCGCGGCCTCGGGGCCAGGCGGCCCGGCACTTTCGGCCGCCGACAACTCCGCGTCGAGCCGGGCCAGGGTGCGTGATCCGACCATCAGCACGAGCTCGTCGACATCGGCGACGAGATTGTAGACCGCGCCATTGGCGACGCCGATCTCCTGGGCGAGATCGCGCGTCTTCAGGCCGGCGAGACCCCGCGTGCGGATCATCCGCTCGGCAGCCTCGATCAGGGCTTCGCGCTGTTTTGCGCGTCTTTCCAGTGTCTTGGACATTGTCGACCAAAATATTGAGCGTCGCTCAAAATAATTCTTGAGCGCCGCTCATGATTGCGCTAGAAGAAATCCTATGAGCGATGCTCATAACAGGGAGTTCACAATGTTCAAGACCGTTCTGACGCTGTTTCGGGGCACCGTGGCCGTCGCGGAGGAGGAGCTGCAGGACCGTACCGCGCTGGTGATCCTGGATCAGCAGCTGCGTGACGCCGCCGCCGCTGTCGAACGCAGCAAGCGCGCGCTGGCGCTGGCCATCGCGCAGGACCAGCAGGAGGGCAAGCGGCTCGAGGCGACCTTGGCGCGGATCACCGATCTCGAGGTGCGCGCCACCGCAGCGCTCGACGGCGGCCGCGAGGATCTGGCCCGCGAGGCGGCGCAGGCGATCGCCGGCCTCGAGGCCGAGCGTGACGCGGCGCGGACGGCGCGGGCGCTGTTCGCGACCGAGATCACTAGGCTGAAGAAGCATGTCGTCAACGCCGAGGCGCGCATTGCCGAGCTCGATCGCGGCCGGCGGATCGCGCGCGCCTCCGAGGCCGTGCGCAATCTGCGCCGCGGCGGCATCGAGGCGGCGCGTCCTTACGAGTGCACTCTGCCGGAAGCCGAGGCGACGCTGAAACGGCTGCGCGAGCGGCAGATCGAGGCGCAAGCCGCGGACGAGGCGCTCATGGAGCTCGATGCCGCGACGGGGCCGATCACGACAGCCGAGAAGCTCGCCGAGCAGGGCTTTGGCCCGCGCATCAAGACCACTGCCGACGACGTGCTGGCGCGGCTGAAGGCCGGCCGCACCGCCCCGGCCAACTGAATTTCGTCACCCCCGATCGAACGCATCAACAACCACTGCCATCATAGGAGCCGACCATGAACCAGAACACCCAGCCGCACAGCAGCGCCTTCATCACCTTCTCCTACGCCTCGTTCGGCGCCTCCGCCTTCCTCGTCGCTCTCGGCGTCTTCTTCATGCCGATCGATCTCTGGATGAAGGGCTATCTGACGATGGGCATCGTCATGCTGGTGCAGACCTGCGTCACCCTGACCAAGACCCTGCGCGACCGCCACGAGAGCGGCAAGCTCGTCAACCGCATCGAGGACGCCCGCGCCGAGCGCCTGCTGATGGAGGTGTCGAAGGCGGCGTAAGCCGGCAGTCGCAGCCCCCTTGCTTCCTCGGTCTATGGCATCGATCGTATCGGACGAGATGCATGCGACGCAGAAGCGTTCAATTGGTTACTCCGTCATGCCCGGGCTTGTCCCGGGCATCCACGTTTTTCCGAGGGCGCCGCACGGCGTGGATGGCCGGGACAAGCCCGGCCATGACGGCGTGGAGGCAGGACGTTCATGGAACAAGGCAGGGATGGAGCGGCCCAAGCATGGCTGCCATTCAGACTGCGTTTACCTTTGCCGCCGCTCCGCCTCTCACCATGATCGTGCATTAACGGCGTCAGGTTAGGTCAGTCGGATCTGGCCATGATGCTAGGATGCCGGTGACGGCAGGCATGGTCTGGCGGGTGGGTCTACAAGTGAACATCGTCGCAGCAGTGGGGCGTATCCGACGCGGCATCAGCTTCTGGCTGACCGCGCTCGGCCAGGAGGCGATGGACCTGTCGCTCCGAACCCACGCGGAGTTGCGCACGCGCATCGTCGAGAGCCCGGGGACGACCTTGGATGATGCGGCGCTGGCGGCGCTCGTAGCCGATCTCCGCACCATCGCCGGCAAGACGCTGCCGGCCGGCGAGCTCACCTATGGCATTTTTTCAGGCCAGCGCGAGCCGCTCGCGCGCGCCATCATCACCGTGGTGTCGGAGGAGGCGGGCGGCCGGCCGATCGCGTTCAACGCGCTCGCGGTGATGCAGGTCGAGCGCGACGGCGACGCCCAGCAGGTGCTGCATCTCGGACTGGTGATGGTCGACCCGGACGCGCGCGGCAAAGGCCTTTCCGGCGTGCTCTACGGCCTCACCACGCTGCTGCTGTTCATCCGTGACGGCCTGCGGCCGAAATGGATCTCCAACGTTACGCAGGTGCCGGCGGTGGCCGGCATGGTCTGCGAGACCTTCTCCGACGTCTATCCGTCGCCGCTGCCGCAGGCCCGGCCGAGCTTTGCGCATCTTCAGCTCGCGCGCGGCATCATGCGGGCGCATCGGGCGGTGTTCGGCGTCGGCGACGAGGCCGGGTTCGACGAACAGCGCTTCGTCATCACCGACGCCTATACCGGCGGCTCCGACGCGCTCAAGAAGACGTATGACGACGCGCCCAAGCATCGCGACCCCGTCTACAACGGCTTCTGTGCGCGCGAGCTGGACTACGCCAGGGGCGACGATCTGCTGCAGCTCGGCCGGATCGATCTCGCCGCCGCCCGGCGCTATCTGCTGCGCGAGATACCCTCGGACTCGCTGCCGGCGCTGCTGGCGACCTCGGCCGTGCTGGCGCTGCAGCGGATGATCCTGCCGCTGGTGCACTGGCTCGACGACACCAGGACGTTCGGCACCTTGCGTCCGCGCCGGCCGACCGGCGAGCCCACGCCATGACGGCCGGCATCGTTGCCGACTCCATCGTCAACCTCTGCGGCGCGATCGGTCTTGCGGTGGCCGCCGCGATGCTGCACCGGCGCGATCCCCGGGGACCGCTGACGGCGCGGCTCGTCGTTCTGCTCGGGACGGTCGCCTCGCTGTTCCTGCTGCGCGGCGTCGCCTGGTGGACGGACAATGCTGTCCTCGACCGCCTCTCGCTGATTCCGGCGGCGCTGATCCCGCTCGGCGCGCTGGTGGTGACGGAGGGCCTGCTGCGCCGCCACGCGCATCGCATGCTCAAGGCAATTGCCCTTGCCGGCGGCGCGGCTCTCGCGATCGCCGGCGCGCTCGGTCCGGTCGCGTTCGAAAGCCACCACACAATCGTGCTGTCAGCCTTTCAGCTCGCGGGCTTTGCGACCTGCGCCTGGCTGCTGCTTCGCCGCGACCGCGCGAGCCTGCTGGCGTGGGAGAACCGCGCCATCGATCGCGTCGCCTTCGGCGCCATCATGGTCATCCCCTTCATCATCACAGATTTTCGCGTGCTGGCGCCGGGCATGCCGGTGCGGCTCGGCGCATTGGGCGCGCTGCTGGCGGTGACCGCGATCCTGATCGCCGGCGCCAGCGCGGAGACGCAGCGCCAAAGCGGGCTGCTGACGGTGTTGCGGATCCTCGGCGCGGCCTTGCTCGGCGCTGCCGCGGCCGCGCTCTCATCGGAGGTCGACGCGGCGCAACTGATGCGTTTCTGCGCGGTCGCCGTGGCCGGCGTGCTCACGATCGGACTGATCGGCGACGCCTTGCGCGCGGTGCTGCAAGCCCGCGAGCCTGGCGTGCTCGACTCGATCGGGGCGTCGAACGCGGCGACACGCGACGCCCTGATCGCCGAGCTCACGCGCCAGCCGGTCTTCGAGAGCGCGCGCCGTTGCCGCGAGGATGAGCTGATTGCCTATGATCCGCCGCTGCTGCGCGACTTTCTCGCGTCGAGCCGGGTGCTGCGCCGGGCCGATGCGCCGTGGCGGCGGGCGGCCAACGACCCGGCCGTCGAGCGCATGGTGGCGCTGATGGATACGCGGCATGCGACGCATGTGATCGTGCTGTCGCACCGGCCGGTCGATCTCATCGTGCTCGCGGTCTCCGTGATCTCGGCCGATCCGGCCACGGAAACCGCGCTCGCGCTGGTCAGGCGCCTGCTGGTGCAGGCGACCGAGCGAGACGTGATCACGCCCACATGTGATGATGCTGATGCTGTGACATGTCCATCATCGGCCCCTCCATCATCGGGCCGTCCATGACCATGGTTGCCGGAGCGGCGCTGGCGGCGGGCGCCGCGCTCGCCAGCATGATTACGTTCGAGGCGGGCGCCGCCGTGATGGCCGCCAGGACGGCGGCGGCGTCGGCACTGTTGCCGCCGCCGGTGGTCGCCAGCACCTGGCCGATCGTGGTGCCGTCGACATTGTAGGCGCCGCCATTGACCGGGATGTTGTTGCCGCCGACATCGGCTGCGTTCTGGTGCATCTGGTCGGCGGCCGCGGCGACCAGCGCCTTGTTGCCGGCCTGGAAGCCCTCGAGGATCTTGGCGATCTCGGCGCCGAGCGTGCTCTGGTCGCCGAGCAGCTCGTTGTCGAAGCGGGCCTGGAAGATGCCGCCCTGCGCCGCGTCGAAATCGGTGACGTCCTTCTTGAACGTCATCAGGTCGGCGGTGACCTGCGCCATCGCGGCGGCGTCGCCGGCATTGACGGCGGCGATCGCCGCCTTGCCGAGCGCGTTCGACTGGGCGATGAACATGGCCCAGAAATCGGTCTGCGCCTGGTTGTCCTGATAGGCCGGCGTCGGGTTGAGGAAGTCGCCGAAGCCGGTCCAGCCGTTGAGGCCGTTCTGCTGCGCCATGTTGGCGAGATTGGTGTCGCCGGCGACGATGTCGATGATGTCGAGGAAGTCGTCATTGAGCGCGCGGCCGATGTCGACATTGCCGGCCGCGCCGTTGATGTGGGTGTTGACGAGCGCGAGCTGGTCGATGATGGCGAGCGCGTGCACGCCGGTCAGGCCGCCGAACTGCAGCGGGTTGGCGGCGACCAGCGCATTGAGGCCGGCGATCAGCGCGTCGACATCGTCCTGGATGATGTCGACATTGCTGTCGTTGACGCCGCCGATCAGCCGGTTGGCGGCGTCGTTGAAGATCAGGCCGAGCTCGGCCAGCGTGCCCTTGGCGGCGGTTGCGGCCGTCACGCCCTCGGGCAGCAGCGCCGGCGCCTGCAGGAAGCCGGTGACGCCATCGGCGTTGGTGGCCTTGCCGGCGAGGTTCGGATCGTTGTTGACGACGTTGAGGATGTCGAGATGCGCGTTGCGCAGCGCGGTCTCCGCGGCCGCGATGCTGCCGAACGCGCCGCCGCCGGTCACCGACGCCATCGCGGCATCCTGCGCGACCGTGATGTCGGCGAGGATCTTGTTGACGTTGGTCAGCGTCTGCCCGGTGAACTGGTTGGCGGCAACCATCGCCTTCAGGCCATCCTGAATCACGGTGAGATCGCCGGTGTAGTTGTAGACGCTGCCGAGCCCCTGGCCGCCTTCGTCGACCACGTTGCGCCACAGCCCGCCTTCGAGAAAGCGCGTCGCGTCGTTGAACACCACGCCGAGTTCGGCGAAGCCGAGCGCGGGCGTCGGTGGCGTGGGAGTTGTCGGCGTGGGCGGCGTGGGCGTAGGAGGCATCGGCGCCGGCTGGCAGTGATGATTGTGATGGTGGTGGTTGTGATGATGGTGATCGTGGTGACTGTCGTGATGGTGACGATGATGGTGCGACATGTCCGACGTACTCCCTAAGGCTGCGCACCACTGCGGATGAGCCGAGGCACGGGGCGCGGCTGACGCGGGTGCGGATGATGCGGGCTATCTGCTGCCCGCTTCGTGGCTGCTTCGCGCAAGGAATGGGGAATGCGTCTGCGTCAGATTGTCGTGCGGCATACGGGGGGCGCTGCCGCACAGCTGCGACATCTCACCGCTTGACGGGTGAGGGGCCGCTTCAAGAGCACGCGACCCGCGGCGATGTCGCGCCACGGCAAATCAGTGAGTTGCAAGAGCGCTCGACCGTCGCGATTCGGTCGATGCTGGACGTTCCGAACGCACGCGGAGCGCCTTGCGACGATCCGACGCGTCCCGCGAAATGATGCTGAGATCGGGAGCAACGACGGGCCGCCGCTCCGATGTGGCCGGATCATGGCGATTTCTTTGCGAAGGCCGCGAATGCGTCGGCGTAGTCGGCATGCCAGCGCGACAGCGGCGGCCGGTTCTCGACGATGTCGCCCGCGGCCCACAGGATGCGCCGCTCGTCGAGCGCGCGCGGCACGTCGTTGTCAGGGCACAGCACGTAGAAGTCGCCGGCCGCGACGCGCTCCAGCATGAAGTCGACGGTCTGCTCCGGCGTCCACGCGGCGGCCGGCTTCTCGACGCGGCCATTGGCGGTCAGCGGCGTGAACACGAAGCCCGGAATGAACAGATGCGCTGTCACCTGGCAGCCGGGCGTGTTGCGCAGCTCATGCTGCAGCGCCTCGGTGAACGCCTTCACGCCGGCCTTGGAAACGTTGTAGGCGGGATCGCCAGGCGGCGTGGTGATGCCCTGCTTGGAGCCGGTGTTGATGATCAGCGCCGCCCGGCCTTGTGCGATCATGCCGGGGGCGAACACCTGCGCGCCATGGATGATGCCCCACAGGTTGACGCCGAGGATGCGCTGCCAATTGTCGTCGGCAAGCATCTTGCTGCCCGGCTGGATGCCGGCATTGTTCATCAGCACGTCGATCGCGCCGAACCGCTGCCGCACCGCCGTTTCGAGCGCGACCACGCTGTCCCGGCTGCTCACGTCGACCTTGGAGGTCATGACCGCAGCCTCGCCACGCTTGGCCGCAGCCGCGAGCCCGGCGGCGGCGTCGCGCAGCCGGGCCTCGTCGACATCGGCGATGCAGACGTTCATGCCGCGTTCTGCAAAGCGCATGGCGGCGGCGAGCCCGATGCCGGAGGCGCCTCCGGTGATGACGGCGGTGTGGTCGGCGGACAGAGCAGGGTGAGACACGGCAGGTTCTCCGGCATGACGATGAGATGTCGGTGTATGACGTTCCGGCGCGGCCGCAAGATCATCCGGCTGACGGCAAGACGGGTTTTTTGCGGCTACAACGCGAGGCGCATCAGTCCGGTCACAGATGTATCGCGTCGGCTGGAACCGGCTTACGACGCGGTTCTGGCCGCGCGGGCCTTCCGTGGCTTCTCGATGTCGCTGCGCAGCGCGGCGAGATCCTTCTTCACGGCATTGGCCGCGTCGCGCTCGATGCGCCGGTAACGTTCGACCAGCTGCGCGCCGAACGCCGTCAGCGCCGCGCCACCGCCATTGCGGCCGCCGGTCTGCCGCGCGACCGCGGGCTGCCGGCATACCCGGTTGATCTCGTCGACGAGGTCCCAGGCCCGCTTGTAGGACATGTCCATCGCGCGCCCGGCCGCCGAGATCGAGCCGTGCCGCGCGATGTTCTCCAGAAGCGCGATCTTGCCCGGCCCGATCCGGCTGCCGTCATCGAGATCGATGCGCAGGCTGAGCGAGGGCAGGGCGTTCGCTTTCGGCATGGAGGGTCTGCTCATACTGACGTGGGGCGGACATTGCCACCATCATGTTTTGCGAACAAGATGATGCCAATCGACAATCGCAACGACATCTGGGGACGAAATGCTGCCTGCGCTGTTTTCACCGCTCACGATCGGTCCTTATCACCTCAAGCATCGCGTCGTGATGGCGCCGTTGACCCGCATGCGCGCCGCAAAGGAGACGCTCGCGCCGCGGCCGCTCAACGTCGACTATTATGCGCAGCGCGCCACGCCGGGCGGGCTGATCATCGCCGAGGCCTCGCCGGTCGCGCCGACCGGCACCGGTAGCCCGAACGTGCCGGGCATCTATAGCACGGCACAGATCGCCGGCTGGAGGCAGGTCGTCGACGCCGTGCATGCCAAGGGCGGATTCATCTTCCTGCAGCTCTGGCATGTTGGCCGCGTCTCGCATTCCTCGTTCCAGCCGGGCGGTGCGTTGCCGGTGGCGCCGTCGGCGATCGCGATCGGCGACGATCTCAAGGCGATGACGGCGGACGGCAGGCCGGCGGCCTACGAGACGCCGCGGGCGCTGGAGTCCGACGAGATCCCCGCGCTCGTCGCGACTTATGGCCAGGCGGCGCGCAACGCGATCGCGGCGGGCTTCGACGGCGTCGAGGTGCATGGTGCGAACGGCTATCTGATCGAGCAGTTCCTGCAGACCCGCAGCAACCAGCGCACCGACCGCTACGGCGGCTCCATCGAAAACCGCTGCCGCTTCCTGCTCGAGGTGACGGAAGCCGTGATCGCCGCTTGCGGCGCCGACAAGGTCGGCGTGCGGCTGTCGCCCTATGGCATCGCCAACGGCTCCGGCGAAGCCGACCCGATGCCGCTCTACACGCATGCGATCGAGGCGCTGAACAGGCTCGGCATCGCCTATCTGCATCTGATCGAGCCGCGCTCCTCCGGCGCCGGCCGCGCCGACGTCAACTGGCAGAACGTGCCGTCGGCGCTGGCGCTGTTCCGTCCGATCTGGAAGGGCGTGCTGATCGGCGCCGGCGGCTTCACCGGTGAGCCGGCGGAGGCGGCGATCAAGGCGGGCCATGCCGACGCCATCGCTTTCGGCCGCTACTTCATCTCCAATCCGGACCTGCCCGCCCGCCTGCAGCACGGCTGGCCGCTGACGCCCTACAACCGCCCGACCTTCTACGGCGGCGAGGAGAAGGGCTACACGGATTATCCGGTGTATCAGGAGACAGCCGAGGCGTAGCCTCCGCTCTCTCCACGTCATTGCGAGGAGCGAAGCGTACGATGATCGACGCTTCTTCGCTCGTCTCTTTCCACATCGTCATGCCCGGGCTTGTCCCGGGCATCCACGTCCATCCAAGCGTGCCGACCGACGTGGATGGCCGGGACAAGCCCGGCCATGACGTGGTGAGGGCTTGCACCAACAAACAACACCGCGTCGCCGGAGGAACCGCAACATGAAAAACCGCACCACCGGACGTTCGGCCTTCCTCGCGCTGCTCAAGGACGAGGGCATCACGCATCTGTTCGGCAATCCCGGCACCACCGAATTGCCGGTCATGCATGCGCTGAAGGATCATCCCGATCTCACCTACGTCATGGCGATGCAGGAGAGCCTGGTGGTGGCGATCGCCGATGGCTTCAGCCGCGCCTCGGGACGCCTCGTCGCCTGCAACGTTCACGTCGCGCCGGGTCTCGGCAATGCGATGGGCTCGCTCTACAACGCGCAGTTCACCGGCACGCCGATGATCCTCACCGCCGGCCAGCAGGAGCAGGGCCACGGCCTGATGGAGCCATTGCTCTATGGTCCGCTGGTGCGGATGGCCGAGCCGCTGGTGAAATGGGCGGTCGAGGTGACGAGGCTGGAGGACCTGCCGCGCATCATCAGGCGCGCCGCCAAGGTCGCGACCACGCCTCCGACGGGTCCCGTCTTCATCTCGCTGCCCGGCGATATCCTCAATGCCGAAGCCGGCATCGAGCTCGGCCGGTCGACGCGGGTCGATGCGCGCGTGCGGCCGACCGCGGACGCGTTGCAGGGGCTGGCGCAGCGCATTCTCAAGGCGCAGCGGCCGGTGATCATCACCGGCGACGAGATCGTCAAGAGCGATGCGCTGCAGGCCGCCGCGGAGTTCGCCAGCGCGATCGGCGCACCCGTGCATCAGCAGTCCGCGCCCTATGGCGCGCATTTCCTCTCCGAGCATCCCTGCTACATCGGCTCGCTGTCGCGCGCGCAGAAGCAGGTCCGCGATCTCCTGGCGCCGCATGATCTGCTGATCGTGCTCGGCGCCGATCCGTTGCGGATGTCCGTGCACAGCGAGATCGAGCCGCTGCCGGAGGGACTGCCGATCGTGCAGATCGGCTTGGTCGATTGGGAGCTGGGCAAGAACTTCGGCGCCGAGATCGCGCTGAAAGCCGACGTCCGCGAGACGCTCCTGCAGCTCACGCCGCTGCTGCGCGAGGTGGGCGGTTCGTCCCTGCAAGCTACCGCGCAAGCGCGCATCGCGGAGCTGTCGTCGAAGAACTGGAGTGCGCGGCGCCGGACGCTGACCGCTCAGATCGAGACGGCACGCGACAAAACGCCGATCGATCCCGACTATCTCGCGCTGCAGGTGGCCCAGGCCATGCCGGAGCATGGCATCCTGGTCGACGAGGGGCTGACGTCCGCGCGCTACATGACGGCGCTGTGGCCGTACCGCGACCGCTACAACTATCACGGCCTCGCGTCGGGTGGCATCGGCTGGGGCCTGCCGGCCTCGGTCGGCGTCAGCCTCGCCAATCCCGACCGTCCCGTGGTGTGCTACTCCGGCGACGGCAGTGCGATGTATTCGATCCAGGCGCTGTGGACCGCGGCTCACCACAAGCTGCCGCTCTCCGTCGTCATCGTCAACAATGGCGGCTATCGCATCATCAAGCAGCGGCTGCTGTCGTTCCACGGCGACGACAATTATATCGGCATGGACTTTGTCGATCCGCCGGTGGACTTCGCCGGGCTGGCACGATCGCTGGGCTGCGAGTCACTGCGCGTCAGCGATCCCAGTGAGTTGAAGTCGGTGCTGTCGGGGGCCTTCCGGCGGCCGGGCACGAAGCTGATCGAGGTGATGGTGAGCAATGCGGTGAATTGAACAGCTTGGCCTGATGGTTCGAGACGCGCCGCACCTCATCCGCGGCGACCTGCTCGCTCGGTCATGACCATCCGGGGGAAGCGGCGCTCCTCACCATGAGGGTGGAGATCTCGCCAGCCATGAGGGTTAGGATTTCGCCACAAGCTCGGTCCTCGTCCTGAGGAGCCCGCCGCAGGCGGGCGTCTCGAAGGAGGCGGCGGGCGGAGAAGCCGCGAGAAAATTCTTTACGAATATCAGAAGATGTGCTTTATTCCCGAAATTCCGCCTCACACGGAGGGGCGCATCGCGATCGTCACGACACGCGAGGTGGGATGCGACGGCTGTCGGCATGCCGCAGCGTGGGGAGACCCGCGCCGACGAACGGCAGGTTGCGGACGTGAAGGCGTGTGGTCCTGGCGCCCCGATGCTGCGCCAAGTCCGCGGGTGATGATCCCGCAGACGACGGTGGCTATCGAGCCGGACACCGGGGAGAGCGCGCTATAAGCGTGAAAAACCGTCGCGCGGGGAATGCCGGATGTTCGGCTGAACCTGTGGTGACTGCCGCCTGCTTTTCTTTCTGCAGGCGGGCCATGGGTGAGGCCTTCACCCGGCATTCCCCGCGCCCTCCGTCTCGTGAGGGTGTTCATGCCAATAGCTCGGGTGCTCGACCGCACCGCGAGAACGAGAGCGCGTAAGTCGGGGACGGCGACAATGCTGCCCGACGCGTCAAGTCCCAGGCATGGCAGTTCCATAATCCGAGACGCATGCGCTGACCCATTGAATTCAAACCCAGCCTCTTTCGCTCCGCCCACGATCCCGATATGACGCCGCCTTCGTTGTGACTGGAAAAGCGCCATGACCAGGATTGATGCAATCGCCCGTGCCCGTCAAAGCCTGACGAGCGGTGACTTCCTGGCCGAGCTCGGCCGCCGGGTCGCCTATCGCACCGAGAGCCTCAATCCCGAGCGCAGGGACGACCTCGCGGCGTATCTGACCAACGAATTGATGCCGTCCTTTGCCGCGCTCGGCTTTTCCTCCGAGATCGTGCCCTCGCCGAGCGGCAAGTCGCCGTTCCTGATCGCGACCTACCACGAGAGCGACAGCGCCCCGACGATGCTCAGCTATGGCCACGGCGACACCGTCGACGGCATGGCCGGCGAATGGCGCGACGGGCGCGATCCCTGGGCGGTGACGCCGGACGGCAACCGCTTCTACGGCCGCGGCACGGCCGACAACAAGGGCCAGCACAGCATCAATATGGCGGCGCTGCGCGCGGTGCGCGAGGCCCGCGGCGGCAAGCTCGGCTTCAATGCCAAATTCATCATCGAGATGGGCGAGGAGATCGGCTCGCCCGATCTCGCAGAGGTAGCCGATCGGCATCGCGACGCCTTGAAGGCCGACGTCTTCATCGGCTCGGACGGCCCGCGGCTGTCGACCGCGCGCCCCACCATCTTTCTCGGCTGCCGCGGCGGCATCCGGCTGCATCTCGACGTCAACCTGCGCGAGGGCGGCAATCACTCCGGCAATTGGGGCGGCGTGCTCGCCAATCCCGCGACCATTCTCGCCAACGCCATTTCCACGCTGGTCGACGGCCAGGGCCGCATCAAGCTGGAGTCGCTGAAGCCGCCGCGCCTCACCAACGCCATCCGCGCCATCCTCGCCGACGTGAAGGTCGAGCCGACCGCCGACGAGCCGGCGCTGTCCGACAATTGGGGCGAGGACGGGCTGACGCCGGCGGAGCGGCTCTATGCCTGGAATACGCTCGAGGTGCTGGCGATCTCCTCCGGCAATATCGACAAGCCGGCGAATGCGATCCCGGGCCGCGCCCGTGCCGTGCTGCAGCTGCGTTTCGTCGTCGGCACCAAGGTCGACAGCATCGTGGAGGACGTGAAGAACCACCTCGTTGCGCACGGCTTCCCGATGATCGAGGTCAGCATGACGCAGGGCTTCATGGCCTCGCGCGCCGACATCGACAGTCCCTGGATCAAATGGGCCGCGGATTCCATCAAGATGAGCACCGGCAAGGCGCCCGCCGTGCTGCCGAATTTCGGCGGCTCGCTGCCCAATGACGTGTTTGCCGACGTGTTGAAGATGCCGACCATGTGGGTGCCGCATTCCTATCCGGGCTGCTCGCAGCACGCGCCGGATGAGCACATTCTGCTGGATGTCACGGAGGAGGCGCTCGGCCTGATGGCCGGGCTGTTCTGGGATCTTGGCGAATTGCGGAAGCCGCTGTGAGCGAGGTTTCGTACCGATGCGCACAGGTTGCACGGCTGGCTCGGTCAGCGCCTCTCCCCGCTTGCGGGGAGAGGTCGGATTGCATCGAAGATGCAATCCGGGTGAGGGGGTACAGGTGTCACCACGCACACTTGCCGTGCGTCTGCCCCTCACCCCAACCCTCTCCCCGTGAAGAACGGGGAGAGGGAGCGCACCGCCGGCGCCGCGAAGGCTCGGCTCTCACCAAGAGATCCGCTCGCGAGCACTGGAACTCGAGGTGCGAGCTGATGAGCTGGCCGCACGCCCGAGTCAGACTTTCGTCGGGTCGCCCGACCGCCGCGGCCCTCGTAGTTTACCATCACGGCGTTTGGCGCTGCGGGATCAGCCCGCAAGCCTTGTCCAAAGGGGCACAGCGCAGGCAATTTGTCGCAAGCGTCCGAGAACTTCCCGCCGCGGGGCGGTCTATGGTGCCCGCGCTCGTCCGGCCGGAGATCGTCCGGGGGCGGGGGCCATTTTGAGTTCGCTGTGGTTTATGCAAGCATCCGGCGATCAGCCGGATTGAGGAGATCAGTTATGAAGCAGCTTCGCCTATTCGGTCTTGCCGTCGCCGCCGCGCTCTGCGCCGGCCAGGTGCAGGCCGAGGACCTGACGGGGACCCTGAAGAACATCAAGGAGACCGGTGCGATCACGCTGGGCGTGCGCGACTCCTCGATCCCGTTCTCCTATCTCGACGACAATCAGAAGCCGATCGGCTTTGCCATCGACATCTGCATGGGCATCGTCGATGCCGTGAAGAAGGAGCTCAAGCTCGACAAGCTCGACGTGAAGCTCAATCCGGTGACGTCGTCGACCCGCATCCCGCTGCTCGCCAACGGCACCATCGATCTGGAATGCGGCTCCACCACCAACAATGCCGAGCGCCAGAAGCAGATCTCCTTCACCAACACCCACTTCCTGACGGCGAGCCGCTACGTCTCGAAGAAGTCGAGCAACATCAACAAGATTGATGATCTGAAGGGCAAGACGGTCGTGTCGACTGCCGGCACCACCAACATCAAGCAGCTCACCGAAGCCAATGCCGCACGCAATCTTGGGATCAACATCATCCCGGCCAAGGATCACGCCGAAGCCTTCCTGATGGTCGAGACCGATCGCGCCGTGGCCTTCGTGATGGACGACATCCTGCTGTCGAGCCTCGTCGCCAGCTCCAAGGATCCGGCCGCCTACGTCATCTCCAAGGATGCGTTCTCCAAGCCGGAGCCCTACGGCATCATGCTCCGCAAGGACGATCCGCAGTTCAAGAAGGTCGTCGATGCCGCGACCGCCAAGATCTACACCAGCGGCGAGGGCGCCAAGCTGTATGACAAGTGGTTCATGCAGAAGATCCCGCCGAAGGGCCTGAACCTGAACACCCCGATGTCGGCCGAGCTGAAGGCCGAGTTCGCCAAGCCGTCGGACTCGCCGGATCCGGACTCGTACAAGCCGTAAGCTGGACACAACTCGCGCGGCGAACTCGCTGCGCTCCCCTCCCCCTTGCGGGGAGGGGTCGGGGGTGGGGGTCTCAGCAAAGACTCTCCGTGTGGACCCCCCACCCCGACCCTCCCCCGCAAGGGGGGAGGGAGCGCAGCGTCGCTGGTGGCGACGTTCCGCAATCCGACTGCGAGCCAATCTTCTCAGGACACCCCCGTGAACTACACCTGGAACTGGCACATCTTCCTGGAGCCGAACCCGACCGGGGCCGGAACCTATTTCGACATGTTGCTGGCGGGGCTGAAGGTCACCATCGTGACCTCGCTGTCGGCCTGGGTGATCGCGCTGATCTGCGGCACGATCGTTGGCATCCTGCGCAGTCTGCCCTCGAAATTGGCGACCTGGATCGGCTTCGTCTATGTCGAGTTCTTCCGCAACATGCCGCTGCTGGTGCAGCTGTTCCTGTGGTTCTTCGTGCTGCCCGAGTTGCTGCCGCGAACCGCCGGCCTGTGGCTGAAACAGATGCCGAATGCGCCGTTCTATACGGCCGCGGTCGGCATCGGGCTGTTCATGTCGGCGCGCGTCGCGGTGCAGCTCGCGGCCGGCATCGGCTCGCTGCCGCGCGGCCAGATGATGGCGGCGACCGCGCTCGGCCTCACCACCTTGCAGGCCTATCGCTACGTGCTGCTGCCGATGGCCTTCCGCATCATCCTGCCGCCGCTGACGTCCGAATTTCTCAACACGGTCAAGAACAGCGCCGTGGCGATCACGATCGGTCTGATCGAGCTGACGGGCGCCGCCCGCGAGATGCAGGAATTCTCCTTCCAGGTGTTCGAGGCGTTCAGCGCCGCAACGCTGATGTATCTCGTCATCAACGTCATCGTCGTGATCGGCATGCGCCTGCTGGAGCGCGCGGTGGCGATCCCTGGCTACATCACGGGCAAATGAGATGCTGGCCAATTTCGATTTCGACGTCATCCGCCGCTCGCTGAGCTACCTGTTCATCGACGGCATGACCTTCACCTTGACGCTGACCGCGCTGTCGGCTTTTGGCGGTCTCGTCTTCGGCACCATGATCGCGCTGATGCGGCTGTCCGGCTATCGCGTGATGGGCTGGATCGCCGGGCTCTATGTCGACTTCATGCGCTCGCTGCCGCTGGTGCTGGTGATCTTCTGGTTCTACTTCCTGGTCCCCTATATCGGGCAGTGGATCACCGGATCGTCGCGGCCGATCAAGGTCGGCGCCTTCGCCTCCTCGCTGATCACCTTCATCATGTTCGAGGCGGCGTATTTCTCCGAGATCATGCGCGCCGGCATCCAGTCGATCTCGCGCGGTCAGCCGGCCGCGGCCTCGGCGCTCGGACTGACCTATGCGCAGACCATGCGCTACGTCGTGCTGCCGCAGGCGTTCCGCAACATGCTGCCGGTGCTGCTGACCCAGACCATCGTGCTGTTCCAGGACACTTCGCTGGTCTACGTGCTCTCGATCCCGGACTTCCTCGGCGCCGCCTCCAAGGTCGCGCAGCGCGACGGCCGGCTGGTCGAGATGTATCTGTTCGCGGCCCTGATCTACTTCACCATCTCCTGCATCGCGTCCTACGGCGTCCGCCGCCTGCAGTCGCGCATCGCCATCATCAGGTAGTCGGCTCCCATGATCGAAATCAGCCACGTCAACAAATGGTACAGCCCGAGCTTCCAGGTGCTGAAGGACTGCACGACATCGGTCGCCAAGGGCGAGGTGGTGGTGGTCTGCGGTCCCTCCGGCTCCGGCAAGTCGACCCTCATCAAATGCGTCAACGCGCTGGAGCCGTTCCAGGACGGCACGATCACGATCGATGGTCTCAAGGTCAATGATCCCAAGACCAACCTGCCGAAGCTGCGCTCGCGCGTCGGCATGGTGTTCCAGCATTTCGAGCTGTTTCCGCATCTGAAGATCATCGAAAATCTCTGCCTCGCCCAGCAGAAGGTGCTGGGGCGCGGCCACGAGGAAGCGACCGCCAAGGGCATGAAGCTGCTGGAGCGCGTCGGGCTGAAGGAGCAGGCGCAGAAATTTCCGGCGCAGCTCTCGGGCGGCCAGCAGCAGCGTGTCGCGATCGCGCGTGCGCTCGCCATGGACCCGATCGCGATGCTGTTCGACGAGCCGACCTCGGCGCTCGATCCGGAGATGATCAGCGAGGTGCTCGACGTCATGGTCGATCTCGCCCGCGAGGGCATGACCATGATGGTCGTGACCCACGAGATGGGGTTTGCCAGGAAGGTCGCCCACCGCGTCATCTTCATGGACCGCGGCGAGATCGTCGAGGACGCCAAGAAGGATGAGTTCTTCGGCCAGCCCCGCAGCGAGCGCGCGCAGCAGTTCTTGTCGAAGATTTTGTCGCACTAGTTAGACCCGTCATTCCGGGTTCGATGCTGCGCATCGCCCCGGAATGACGGCGAGAAAAACGATCGGCGCATGCTAAGGACTATGCGTGCGCTGATGAGAAAGGAGATACCGCCTTGGACCCCATCGCTTACGTCAACGGCGCCTTCGTGCCCCTGTCCGAGGCCAAGGTCTCGGTGCTCGATCGCGGCTTCCTGTTCGCCGACGGCATCTATGAGGTGGCGGCGGTGCTCGACGGCAAGCTGGTCGACAGCGCCTCGCACCTCGCCCGGCTGGAGCGCTCGGTCGGCGAGATCGGGCTGGCGCTGCCGGAGAGCCTGGCGCGAATCGAGGCGCTGCAGAAGGAGCTGGTCGCGCGCAACCGGCTCGACCAGGGCATGGTCTATCTGCAGGTCACGCGGGGCGCTGACAAGGGCCGCGACTTCCCGTTTCCGAAAGGCGACGTCAAGCCGACGCTGGTGATGTTCGTGACCGCCAAGAACATCGTCGATGCACCCTCGGCGACGGCGGGCATCGGCGTCATCACCGTGCCCGACATCCGCTGGGCGCGGCGCGACATCAAGAGCGTCGCGCTGCTGGCGCAGGTGCTGGCGAAGCAGGCGGCTGCGGCCGCCGGCGCTGGAGAGGCCTGGATGGTCGAGGATGGTCACGTGACCGAGGGCGGCTCGTCCTCCGCCTTCATCCTGACCAAGGACGACGTCATCGTCACCAGGCCGAACTCCAACGCCATCCTGCCGGGCTGCACCCGCAAGGCGGTGGTGAAGCTCGCCGAGGAGCGTCAGCTCAAGGTCGAGGAGCGGCTGTTCACCGTGGAGGAGGCGCTCGCGGCGAAGGAGGCCTTCATCACCAGCGCGAGCTCGTTCGTGCAGCCGGTGGTCACGATCGACGGCAAGCCGGTCGGCGACGGCAAGCCTGGCCCGGTCGCGGCGCGGCTGCGCGAGATCTATGTCGATTTTGCGCGCGCGACGGCGGTGTAGTTCGACGAGAGAGCAGATGCAGCATCGAAACCCGTTTGCTTCGTCCGGCGCTTTGCTATCGTGGCGGCGAACCAAACAAAAACGGGGAGGCGTTTCGATGCGGTATCGCTTGTGCGGGCTTGCGGCCGGACTGTTGATTGCGGGCGCGAGCTGGGGGACGGCATTCGCCGATGACGGCTGGGTGACGGCATTCGCCGATGACGGCTGGGTGACCCTGGTCGACGGTGACAAGAAGGTCGAATTCGCCGAGGTCGGCAAGGCCAATTGGGAGGCGAAGGACGGCGTGCTGATGGCCGACAAGCTCGACGGCAAGGATCCGTCCTATCTGGTCACCAAGGCCAGCTACAAGGATTTCCAGATCACGGCCGAGTTCTGGGTCGACGACGCCGCCAACAGCGGCATCTTCATCCGTTGCGACCAGTCGGCGAAGATCGACTCCAACATCTGCTACGAGGTCAACATCTTCGACAAGCGGCCCGATCCGAAATACGGCACCGGCGCCATCGTCGACGTGTCCAAGGTCGATCCGATGCCGAAGGCCGGCGGCAAGTGGAACACCTACGAGATCACCGCCAAGGGCACGCGGCTGACCGTGATGCTCAACGGCGAGAAGACCGCCGACGTCGACGACAGCAAGCATGCTGCGGGGCCGATCGCCCTGCAATACGGCTCGGGCGTCGTAAAGTTCAAGAAGGTGCAGATCAAGCCGCTATAGCGGTGCATTCCGGGCAGCGGCGCTGACCGCGGCTCGCGCGGTAAAGGCCCTTGCAGTACCAATGGCGCGCGATCATCTGCAGAGGATGGCGGGCCAGCCTGGCCAGCGTCACCAGTTCGAGCATGGCGGGCATTGCGGACTCCCTCACTTTCTTCCGACGAGATGGGGCGGCGCTTCGGTGACGGAAGTGCCGCCCCAGTCGCGTCAGCCATGCAGCTTCTTTGCGGTCTCGGCGATCACGCGCCCTTGATAGCGCGCCCCCGCCAGCTCGTTCTCGCTCGGCAGCCGGCTGCCGTCGCCGCCAGTGATGGTGGTCGCGCCATAGGGCGAGCCGCCGGTGATCTCGTCGAGCTTCATCTGGCC
This sequence comes from Bradyrhizobium sp. HKCCYLRH3061, assembly GCF_051168015.1. Taxonomy (NCBI): domain Bacteria; kingdom Pseudomonadati; phylum Pseudomonadota; class Alphaproteobacteria; order Hyphomicrobiales; family Nitrobacteraceae; genus Bradyrhizobium; species Bradyrhizobium sp. HKCCYLRH3061. The sequence goes on along the minus strand of NZ_JBNPUE010000001.1, from coordinate 728,743 downwards.
GGCGAAGCCGTAGTTGAGGCCGACGATGGTCATGCCGAAATGCAAGAGGTTGGTGATGATCGAGAACAGCGTGACCTCCTGGCCGCCATGCTGGGTCGCGGTCGAGGTGAAGGCGCCGCCGACCTTGCCGTTCAGCGCGCCCTTGGCCCAGAGGCCGCCGGCCTGGTCGAGGAAGTTGGCCATCTGCGAGGCCATGCGACCGAAGCGGGTGCCGGTGCCGACGATGATGGCGTCATAGTTGGCGAGCTCCTCGACCTTGGCGATCGGTGCGGCCTGGTCGAGCTTGTAGTGCGAGGCCTTGGCGACGTCGGCGGGCACGAGCTCCGGCACGCGCTTGATGTCGACGGCGGCGCCGGCTTCGCGGGCGCCTTCGGCGACGGCGTTGGCCATCGCTTCGATGTGGCCGTAGGCGGAATAGTAGAGAACGAGAACCTTGGTCATGGAAGTCTCCGTGGGAATGCGAGTGATCGGGGAGGGCGTCCCGGCCGGAGAGCCGACCGGGATCGCGAAACAGACTTAAGCGGCGTCGACCAGCACCAGTTCGGAATCTTCGAGCGCCGTGATCTTCAGCGTGGCCTCGTCGCGGATGGCGGCGCCGTCACGAGCGTTGACGCGGACGCCGTTCACTTCGACGCTTCCGGCGGCAGGCACGAGATAGATATGCCGGGCCTTGTCGGCATCGTACTCGGCGGTCTCGCCGGCCTTCAGTGTGGTGCCGAGTACGCGTGCCTTGGCGCGGATCGGCAACGCGTCGCCGTCATCTGCGAAGCCGCTCGCGAGCGTCACCAGCTTGCCGGAGCGATCGGACTTCGGGAACGGCTTGGCGCCCCAGGTCGGCTGGCCGCCGTCGGTGGTCGGCTCGATCCAGATCTGGAAGATCCGGGTCGTGGTCGGCTCGAGATTGTACTCGGAGTGGCGGATGCCGCTGCCCGCACTCATCACCTGGACGTCGCCGGCCTCGGTGCGGCCCTTGTTGCCGAGGCTGTCCTGATGGGTGATCGCGCCCTCGCGGACATAGGTGATGATCTCCATGTTGCGATGGGGATGCGCGGGGAAGCCGGTGTTCGGTGCGATCTCGTCATCGTTCCAGACGCGCAGGGCGCCGTGGCCCATGTTGCTGGGGTCGTAGTAGCTCGCGAACGAGAAATGGTGCTTGGCCTTGAGCCAGCCGTGGTCGGCGCCGCCCAGCGCCGCAAAGGGCTTCAGTTCGATCATGGGTCTGCTCCTGTGGTTGCAACGGTCGGCCGGTGCCGCCGTGCCGTTGGGCATTGGAATAAGGCGGCGACCGGAGTATAGAAATAGAAACTATTGAAACCTATTGTTTCCAAAAGAGAGATTTGAAGGAATGGCGCGACTTCCGGATTTCGAGGCGATGGCGATCTTCGCCAAGGTCGTCGAGCTGCGCTCCTTCGCCGGCGCCGCGCAGGAGCTGAGCCTCTCCAAGGCCTCCGTCTCCAAGGCGGTGAGCCGGCTGGAGGAGCGTCTAGGCACGCGGCTGTTCAACCGCACCTCGCGGCGCCTGGCGCTGACGGATGCCGGTCAGCGGCTGTCCGAGCGCGCCGCGCAGCTGCTCGCCGATGGCGAGGCGGCGGAGACCGAGGCGCTCGCGCAGTCGCTGACGCCGCGCGGCCTGGTGCGCTTCGCGGTGCCGATGACGTTCGGCGTAAAGAAGATCGCGCCGCTGCTGCCGGCGTTCCTGGAGCAATATCCGGAGGTCTCGATCGACCTCCACATGAGCGACGCCACCGTCGATCTCATCGGTGAGGGTTTTGATCTCGCGTTGCGGATCGCCCGGCTGCCGGACTCCTCGCTGCTCGCGCGCCGGCTCTGCGCCATGCCGCGCTACACGGTGGCGGCGCCGTCCTATCTGAAGCGCCACGGTCGGCCGACGCACCCGATGCATCTCGCCGAGCACAAATGCTTCGGCTACGCCTATCTCTCCACCGCTGGCGTTTGGCACTACACCAATGCGGCCGGCGAGCAGGCCAGCGTGCGGCCGGCGGGACAGCTGCGCGTCAACAATGGCGAGGCGCTGTTGCCGGCGGTGCTCGCCGGGCTCGGCATCGCAGACCTGCCGGATTTCATCGTGGGCGACGCGATCGCGTCGGGCGAGGTCGAGGTGGTGCTGAAGGGCTGGAGCCAGCCGGAAGGCGCGATGCACCTGGTGATGCCGCCCGGCGGCCCGCGCCCCGCGCGGGTCGAGGTGCTCTCGGAGTTTCTGGTGAAGGAGCTGGCGAAGGCGAAGAAGCGATGAGCGCGCCCGCCGATCTCAGCCGATCAGGACTGCACCTCGCAGACGTCGACCCATGCCGCTTCTGTCAGCTCGGCCATGCGTTCCGGCGTGATCTTCACCGCGCTGTGGGTCGAGCCCGCCGCGGGCACGACGATCTCGAAGGCCTTCAGTGACAGATCGCAATACACCGGCAGCGGCGACTTCAGCCCGAACGGGCAGACGCCGCCGACCTCGTGCCCCGTGATGTCGGCGACCTCGTCGAGACCCAGCATCTTCGGCTTGCCGCCGAACTGAGCCTTGACCTTCTTGTTGTCCATGCGGGCGTTCCCGGCAGCGACGATCAGGATGACGCGTTCACCGACGCGCAACGACAGCGTCTTGGCGATGCGGGCCGGCTCCACGCCATAGGCTTCCGCCGCGAGCGCCACGGTTGCGGAGCTCTGGCTGGAGACGAGGACGTCGATGTCGGGGGCTTTTTCAGCGAAGAAGGCGCGGACGGATTCAAGGCTCATGCGTGTTGACGATCTCAGGCAATTCGGAGAGCGCAGCAATACGATAATCGGGCGCAAAACCCAACTCGTCCATCTGGGTGCGCAGCGCCTTGAACATCGTGAGCGGGGACACGAGATCGGTCTTGATGCAGGCGGCCGCCATGGCTTCGGGAGTGACGCGCTCGATCCAGGCGACGTTGAGGCCGAAGGCCTTGGCGCCGCAGACGTCCCAGGGATTGGAGGACACGAACAGCACCTCGGCGGGTGCAAGTCCAAGTGTCTCCGCGATCAGCGTATACGCTTCGGGACTCGGCTTGAAGATATTGTGGGCATCGACGCTGATGACCGCATCGAGCATAGCATCGAAGCCGCTGGCCTTCACCAGGCCGTCGAGCATCGCGGGGCTGCCGTTGGAGAGGATCGCGAGCCGGCGGTCCTTCATCGCGGCGAGCGCGCCACGTGCATCAGGGTAGGGATCGAGATCGAGATATTTGGCGATGATGCGATCGCGTGTGATCGCATCGGCCTGCAGGCCGAGAACGCGCAGCGTATAGAGCAGCGACTCGCGGGTGACGACCGAAAAATCCTCGTAGCGCTGCATCAGCGAGCGCAGCCAGGTGTATTCGAGCTGCTTGATGCGCCAGATCTGGGTGATGATGTCGCCGTGGCCGGGAAAGGCCTGCTCGGTGACTGCCGCCACTGACTGGATATCGTACAGCGTGCCATAGGCGTCGAAGACGATGGCTTTGAACGGCATGGCGCTCACCTGACCACCTTGAACAGGCGCAATGACTGATGGGTCACCGCGCCTGCGTAGACTAGCACGATCCTTGCGGACCGGACGATGTCAGATCCCCAGCAGCCTGCGCGCGTTGGCCTTCAACACCTTCGGCCGGATCTCGTCGCGGATGTCGAGCTTGGCGAAATCGGCGAGCCAACGGTCAGGGGTGATCACCGGCCAGTCCGAGCCGAACAGCATCTTGTCCTGCAGGATCGAGTTGATGTAGCGGACGAGGATCGGCGGGAAGTATTTCGGCGACCAGCCCGAGAGATCGATATAGACGTTCGGCTTGTGGGTCGCGACCGACAGCGCCTCCTCCTGCCAGGGGAAGGAGGGGTGGGCGAGGATGATCTTGAGGTCGGGGAAGTCGGCCGCGACGTCGTCCATGTACATCGGGTTCGAGTACTTCAGCCGCATCCCCATGCCGCCCGGCATGCCCGAGCCGACGCCGGTCTGGCCGGTGTGGAACAGCGCGATCGCACCGCCGTCGTTGATCGCCTCGTACAGCGGATAGGCGAGGCGGTCGTTGGCGTAGAAGCCCTGCATGGTCGGGTGGAACTTGAAGCCGCGGACGCCATACTCCTCGATCAGCTTGCGCGCCTCGCGGACGCCGAGCTTGCCCTTGTGCGGATCGATGCTGACGAAGGGGATCAGCACATCGAGATGGTCGGAGGCGACCTCGAGCATCTCGTAATTGTTGTAGCGCCGGAAGCCGGTCTCGCGCTCGGCGTCGACCGGGAAGATCACCGCGGCGATGTTCTTGGAACGATAATAGGCGGCCGTCTCCGGCACCGTCGGCGGGTGCTTGTGCGGCGACTTGAAGTAGTCGGCCATCTGGGCCTGGAAATCGTCGTAGCCGTCATCTGCATGCATGCCGCAGGGCTCCTCGGCATGGGTATGGATGTCGATGGCGACGACGTCGTCGATCTTGGGCAGAGCGAGCTTGGGCATGGGCGTTCCCGGGGTTGGTTCTTGGCTTTGAGAAATTGATTATAGGATATAACGAATTTGGCAATCGCCAAGTTGGATCGAGGGGCGCGTGCTGGGCCGGTTCTGTTGAAGCGCGGCGCCGCCATGATTGACATCCGGCGGGCCGGTGGTTAGAAACCGGCCAATCCGGGCGGCTTGGTCGCTTGCGGAACTCCCTTTTTGTTTGCCACTTCCGGCCTGTCCAACACGGCCTTTCAACGTATCAGGATGTCCCATGAAGGTCCGTAACTCGCTGAAGTCGCTGCGTGGCCGCCACCGTGCCAACCGTCTGGTCCGCCGCAAGGGCCGCGTCTACGTGATCAACAAGGTCCAGCGCCGCTTCAAGGCCCGCCAGGGTTGATCGAACGAGGCTGATCCGGCCGCGGTCGCCAGTCCGCTCACAGGCGTTTGACGCGTGTGCTGCTTTGCAGGACGCGCGGACTGCGTCTACACTCGGCGCATGGCAAAGCGAACTTTCCAGGCGGTCCTGCTCGCCGCCGTCGTCATTTCCATACCGCACCTTGCGCAAGCGCAGGGCGAGCCGCGTGCGGCTCCCAAGCCGAAGCCGCCCGAGGCGCCCGCCAAGCTGCCCAAGGTCGGGGCCGACAAGACCAAGGGCCTCGATTTCCTGTTCGGCGCCCTGAAGGCCGCGCCGGACGATATCAGCGCCAAGCACGTCGAGGCGCGGATCTGGGCGATCTGGCTGCAGACCCCCAGCGATACCGTTGCCCTGCTCATGGCGCGGTCCAAGGCGGCGATGGACGCGAAGCAGAACGAAGTCGCACTCAAGCTGCTCGATTCGGTCATCAAGCTGCGGCCCGATTATGTCGAGGCCTGGAACCGTCGCGCGACGATCTATTACCTCCAGAACGATTACGGCCGCTCGCTGGCCGACATCCAGCAGGTCCTGCTCCGTGAGCCGCGGCACTTCGGCGCGCTCGCAGGTCTCGGCATGATCATGCAGGATCTCGGCGAGGAGAAGCGGGCGCTGGATGCGTTCCGCAAGGCGCTCGAGGTCAATCCGCATCTGGACAAGGTGCCGGAGCTGGTCAAGACGCTGACCGAAAAGGTCGAAGGCCGCGACATCTGACGCCGGACCTGCCGTTAACCATGTGCTGAGCGCCGCTCTTGCTGGCGGGACCGCGCAACCCCACGTGCCTCTTGATCGAGATTTGTCGGCAGGAGAGGCGCAATGACGCGTGCGGTGCTGGCGGCGGCGCTGGTGATGACGGCGGCCACGGCCGCGTGGGCCGAAGACATGTTCTGGGTGGTCGGCAACCGCGCAACCAATCGCTGCGAGATCGTGACCAGCAATCCGGTCGTCACCCCCACCATGGGCGATATCTGGTTCGCGTCCGGCCCCTTTAAGTCGCTGGACGACGCAAAGCTCGCGCGCTCCACGATCAACGCCTGCCCGAACAAGGACATCACAGCCGAGGACTGATCGTCGCCCGGTCGGATCGCTCAGTGGAACGCGGTGCTGCGGCGGTCCGGCAGGCCGTACTGGGCGGCCGCGGCATAAAGCTGCGCGATCTCGGCCTCGAGGTGCTCGTTGACCAGCAGCAGCGCCTTCAGCGCGCCACGGAGATCGCCATTGCAGCTCGCGACGATCTCGTCGATAGCCGTCTCGCTCGAACGAACACTCATCGGTAACCCCCTCCCAAAACACCAAACTAAACTCAGGGCCGGTCATCGTGCTCAAACCACGCAATGACCCGACCGGAAGTAATTCACGGCCATCAGCCGATTGCGAGGAAAAGTCCCGACCATGGTTATAAAATGGCCGACGACGCGGTGATGACAGGATTCCCGGGCGAAACGACGAGACAACGCGGCCGGATCTGCAACTCCCGCGGATCTGCACCGTAACTGTCACTGTGACAGGCAGAAAACTATCAATGATTTCAATGTTCTTGGTGGGCACTTTGGCGCTCCTGGCGGTGCTCACGCGCGCCGGTGTGGCGGTGCTCGAGCGCCGTTACCCGGCGCAAGGGCAGGCCATCAATGTCGAGGGTGCGACGATCAATCTTGTGGATATCGGGCCCCGCGACAGCGAAAAGCCGCCACTGTTGCTGCTCCACGGCGCCAGCTCGAACCTCGAGGCGATGCGCAGGCCGCTCGGCGACCTGCTCGCCCGGCGCCACCGGGTGCTGCTGGTCGACCGTCCCGGCCACGGCTGGAGCCCGCGTATCAGGCCCGAGGATTCCACGCCCGCCGCTCAGGCCCGCATGCTGGATGAGGCGCTGGCGCGGCTCGGGGTCGGCCAGGTCGTCCTGGTGGTGCATTCCTGGAGTGGCGCGCTCGGCCTGCGCATGGCGCTCGATTTCCCCGACCGGGTCGCGGGCCTCGTGATGCTGGCGCCGGTCGCGTATCCCTGGCGGGGCGGGGTCGGGCGCTACAACGAGGCCGTCACCACGCCGGTGGTCGGGCCATTGCTGGCGCATACGATCACGTTGCCGCTCGGTCTGGCGCTGATGGCGCCCGGCGCCCGCGGCGTGTTCGCGCCGCAGGCCATGCCGGACGATTTCGTCGACCGGACCGCGACGCCGCTGCTGCTGCGCCCGCGCGAGTTCATCGCCAATGCGCGCGATCTCGTCACCCTGAAGCAGGCCGTGATCGAGCAGGCGCCGCGCTATGGCGAGATCAAGGTCCCGGTCACGATCGTGGCGGGCGAGGCCGACCGGACGGTCTATACCGACATCCATGCCCGCCCGCTCGCCCAGGTCGTGCCGCACAGCCGGCTGATCGTGCTGCCCGAGCTCGGGCACATGGTCCAGAACGCGGTGCCGGAACTGGTGGCCGGCGAGGTCGACCGCATCGTCGCGGCCGTCGCCACGGCCGATGCCGTGGCGCCGTGATGCAAAAAAGCCCCGGCGGTCGGCCGGGGCTTTGCAGGCGAGCTGATGGGTCGGCCGGCGGCCGCTTACTGCTTCTGCTTGCCGTCCTTGTCGAACGACGACACATAGGCCCAGAGGTTGTTGATCTCGGTCTCGTTCTTGATGCCGGCGAAGGTCATCTTGGTGCCGGGAATCTTGGCCTTCGGATCCTTGATGTATTCCTTGAAGACCGCCTCGTTCCAGGTAATGCCCGAATTCTTGTTGGCTTCCGAATAGTTGTAGTCCGGCGCGCTGCCCGACTTGCGGCCGTCGAGGCCGTTCAGCTCCGGGCCGACCTTGTTCTTCGCGCCCTCGCCGATCGAATGGCAGGGCAGGCACTTGTTGAAGGACGTCTTGCCGGCGGCCGCATCCTGCGCCAGCGCGGCAGACGCCAGCGACGACGAGGCGAGGATGACGAGCGCGCTCAAAGTCATTTTCTTCATGGATCAGGCTCTGTGGGTTACGAGACGAGTTTGCGCGCAGGTTGTGGCATGGCCTCAGGCGAGGCACAAGCGGGGATGCGCTGAGGCAAATCAGCATAATGGCTGAGCTTGTTGCTCTGCCGCAAACGTCGATGCGGATCCGCTGCCTATCCAAACGGTTTCCGTTGTGATTGATAGGCCGGGGCAAAATCGAGGCCGGAGGAACGCGATGGCGATCATGATGCCGGAGGCAGATCAAGCGGTGCTGGCGCGCCGTGGCGAGATCGTTGCTGCACTGCGTGCAATCGTGCCGGGCGAAGGCGTCATCGACAGCGCCTCCGAGATGCTGCCCTACGAGTCCGACGGGCTGATGGCCTACCGCCAGCCGCCGATGGTCGTGGTGTTGCCGGAGACCACCGCGCAGGTGTCGCAGGTGCTGAAATATTGCCATGACCAAGGCATCAAGGTGGTCCCGCGCGGCTCCGGAACGTCGCTGTCCGGCGGTGCGCTGCCGCTGGCCGACGGCGTGCTGCTCGGCCTCGGCAAGTTCAAGCGCATCCGCGAGATCGATTTCGACAACCGCGTCGTCGTCACCGAGCCCGGGGTCACCAACCTCGCCATCAGCCAGGCGGTGGCGCATGCCGGCTTCTACTACGCGCCCGATCCGTCGTCGCAGATCGCCTGCTCGATCGGCGGCAATGTCGCGGAGAATTCCGGCGGCGTGCACTGCCTGAAATACGGCATGACCACCAACAACGTGCTCGGCTGCGAGATCGTGCTGATGACCGGCGAGGTGCTGCGTATCGGCGGCAAATGCGCCGAGAACGCGGGCTACGACCTGATGGGCCTGATCACCGGCTCGGAAGGCCTGCTCGGCGTCGTCACCGAGGTGACGGTGCGCATCCTGCAGAAGCCGGAGACGGCGCGCGCGCTGATGGTCGGGTTCGCCGAGGTCGAGGCCGCCGGCGAATGCGTCGCCCGCATCATCGGCGCCGGCATCATTCCCGGCGGCATGGAGATGATGGACAAGCCTGCGATCCACGCCGCCGAGGCCTTCGTCCACGCCGGCTATCCGCTGGATGTCGAGGCGCTGCTGATCATCGAGCTCGACGGCCCCGGCGTCGAGGTCGACGAGCTGATCGGCCGCGTCGAGGCGATCGCCAACGGCTGCGGCTCGACCACCTGCCGCATCTCGACCTCCGAGGCCGAGCGCAATCTGTTCTGGGCCGGCCGCAAGGCGGCTTTCCCCGCCGTCGGCCGCATCTCGCCGGACTACCTCTGCATGGACGGCACCATCCCGCGCGGCGCGCTGCCCAAGGCCCTGGCGCGCATCCGCGAGCTGTCGGAAAAATACCAGCTCGGCTGCGCCAACGTCTTCCACGCCGGCGACGGAAACCTGCATCCGCTGATCCTGTACGACGCCAACAAGCCCGGCGAGATGGAGCGCGCCGAGGCCTTCGGCGCCGACATCCTGCGCTGCTGTGTCGAGCTCGGCGGTGTCCTGACCGGCGAGCACGGCGTGGGAATCGAGAAACGCGACCTGATGCCGGAGATGTTTTCCGAGATCGACCTCAACCAGCAGCAGCGCGTGAAGTGCGCGTTCGACAGCCAGGGCCTGCTCAACCCGGGAAAAGTGTTTCCGACCCTGCATCGCTGCGCCGAGCTGGGACGGATGCATGTGCATGGCGGCAAGCTGGCGTTTCCGGACTTGCCGCGGTTTTGAGGCGGGCGCTGTCGAGCGGAGCTGCGTCATCTGATGCCCGTTCGCACTCGCGGCTTGCGAACGCTGGAGACCCTCATGGTGAGGAGGCGCGCGAGCGCCGTCTCGAACCATGAGGCCACCGTACGGGCCTCGCCCTTCGAGACGCCCGCCTAGCGGCGGGCTCCTCAGGGTGAGGGGCGCAAGTCGCTCCCTCGACATCAACCGTGCAGATCGAAGCCGGCACTCTCGCCCCCTTCCATAAGCAGGCTGCTCACGGTCCATGTGCATGCCGGTTCGAATCTCAACCCTCATGGTGAGGAGGCGCGCAGCGCCGTCTCGAACCATGAGGCCCCACAGCAGACACGACCTCGCGATCCCGCGGCGTTCTCTGCCCGAGTGATGCGATCGACACGCCCTCCAAACCAATCGAGAGGGCGCAGGGAATGCCGGGTGAAGGCCTCACCCATGGCCCGCCTGCGAAAAAAATGCAGGCGGCAGGTACCACAGGTGCAGCCGAACATCCGGCATTCCCTGCGCGGCGGTCTTAACGCTTATACGTGCTCGCCCCGGGGATCGGCGTTCTTGTCCCCGTCGCTGGCCCGCCCCGCAAGGGGCACGACCCGCTTGGCCTCAGCACCGGGAGGCCAGGCCCACACGACTTCACGTCCGCGTCGACATCGTTCGTCGGCATGACCGAAGCCACGCTGCGACCCGACACGGCCACCGCATCCCCACCCCACGTATCGTGACGACCGCGCGTACGCCCCTCTCGGAGGGATGGGATGGGGGAGTTATACACGATTTCTGTGAAAACGAAATGGGAAACTTTCGGCGCCTGGAGGAGGCCTGCCGCTTCGCACTGAAATAGCTCGCGAAATGGGGTTTTCCGCGCGAGCGATTTTGCTGCGGCCGGCGTTCTTGTGCAGTGAGATCGCGCAAGATCGGCAAAGCTGATTTGCCCGACGACTCAAAAAAGCCCTGCATCTCCGTCGGTTCGAAATTGTGGACGCTCAAGGGATCGACCCTGGACCGCTCCCGTGTGAAGGGTGCGGATCAATGTTCATTTCCGATGCAAATCAATGAGTTATGTAGTGGGGCGCGCCATTCGTGGACGGTTTATGCACGGTGAAAGAAGCGGACATGTGCAGTGCTCTTACCGATCGCTACGAGCACACGATGGCGAGCAAAGAAGCGCGGCCGGCGGATTTGTTGCCGGTGGCCCGAAAGATCAGTCCTCGCTCCTAGTTCGTTGAGCGACCATAGCAGACGCGGAGATTCCATCGTCATGGTCAAGCACGGGCCGTAACGCGCTTGGAAAGACGATATGGATCCCATTGCTTGTAGCCTTAGAGAGATCGACAGAGGGGCACTACATTCATCCCAGGGTGAGGAATGTGCCCTTACCATTCAGGCATTCGTCTCCGAACCGCTTGAATGGATGCTCGGCGTCCGAAGTATCACAGTCGCATATGTGAGGGATCGCAGGCCCGAAGGCCTCCGCTATGGCAATTCGGGCGTTTGCCTTGGCTCGATTGCGTGCGCTCTTTCCTTCCACAGTGATCCTCAAGGCAAAGTCGAGGTGAGCCTCCTGACCGTGCTCAACAGTGTTTGTAACGGTCAAGGTGTAATCAGGACCATTGAGGGGGATGGCGCCATATTTGGCGTTTCTAAAGCCACAGTAATATCGACGAGCCTTCGCGGTCTGGTTCTGGATGGCAGCAATGCCACAACCGATTTGATGCACCTGCTCGGCTTCCGGCACCAATCGTCTCAGTACGCCAGACTCGTGGCCACAGCCATCCTCGCCAGAGTTTTCGAAGCGCCAAAGCAGCTCGTCGAGATGGACCTGATCTTCGGAAAAGAAGCGCGGAAAGATAATGCACCGCGCGATGCTATCATCTTCTTCAAGGGCAACGGTCATTTTTAAGCCGGCGTGTGTCCCAACAATTTAAACTCGTGTATATTGATCGAGTCCCTTGCCGTCAGCAACTGACGATTGTCGCGAACGACGTAGCCGACTTCACCGTCTGTTATCGTAATGGCGCAACGCTTCATGCCCTCTGCCCAGAGCATGATTATAGCTTCGTGGTCTTGAGTCGCGATTTTCGGAGGTGGCAATCGAGCGATCTCGATTTGATTCAGAACCGCAATCGCGGTTTGCACGGCACCGCGCTCGACCGCTTCTTCGTCGTCTGCGTTTGCTAACGCATCCAAGCGCCTCTCGATCTCGTCGTATCGCTTTTTTACACTTGCTAAGGCGCTAGCGGCGGGGCCTTCATCGATCGTGGGCGACGATCGACCATAAATTCGTTTGTAGATCAGAGGCTCGTAGGTCTCGTTCGGGCTCACCTTCTGAAGCATGGAGAGGTGCACGGTGCTGTCTGCCGCGTATCGAACCAGGAGATCAGACGAAAGCGGTTCAGCTTTTTTCCTAGGCAGTGTAACATCGATCGAGTTAGGCTGCGGCGATTGCTGAAATCTAAGCATTGGAACCACTCGTTGTGTTTTCAATTCGCGCGATGGCTCGCGATGAGAGGCATCGAAAGACGCGGGCAACATCACCTCTTTGAAATGACTGATTTGGCGCGGTGTTGACGTCGATCTTGTGAACTATGCGCTGATCAGTTTTCACCGCAAAGGGAGTTGCTCCGCTAGAATCGAATCGAACGAGCTGCACGTTAGCTACCGACCAGGTTGATATCTGGTTCACCAGAAGCGGCGGGTCGCCATCCTCCGTCACCTGGATATTATACTGGATCGTTGGGTCAATCGAGTTGATCGGAAATCTTGCACCCGTTTTCGCTTCGATCATCTCCGTTGCAGACCCTTCGAACGGGAGAAGCTGGTTCAGTACAAAAGCGCCCCGCAACAGCGGGCAAGACTCTGGCAACAGCTCAGCCTTTTGAGCGAGTTCAGCTAAGATCTCTTCCGGGCTTTCAAGAAAGGGATGATCCTCCCCCGGAGCGTCAGGCACCGTATTGACCGTTACATCAATCCGACCAATCTGGCTGGCGATAGTGATTTGTTTTTGGGCGGCGGTGCCTGCCGCGACGGTTTGCTTTCCAGGAATATTTGGAATCCGCCGAAATTCATCCGGACCAGGCGCACCGTAAAACAACTCCCAAATCTTTCCAGCATCGAGCGGATCCGGCCTGGGAGCCGTGAAGTAAGCCATTTGGATGAAGTCGATGTTTTTCACTGCGATTTTCCGGTTGCCCAATAGTAAATGGCTCGGCCAGGGCATATCAAGAGACGGCGGGCCACAATGGAATTCTATCGTATACAACTGAAGACAACGGAAAGAGAGCGACGCTCAAATGGCGGTTCGGCTAAGGGCCAAAAAATCCTATCACTCCGAGTTCGATCCGCGCAACCGGAACGGGCCATTGGCGACACTTTGCAACTTAATCATTAGATCGCCCAAATTCTTTAGTAATGTCAACGACTTTCGTTCCCTTCACACGGTAGAGGCCCCAGGTTGATCCCATCTGGCGACGCCCATGGTGCCCTGTGATCTTTCGTTTCTTACCGGCTACGCCACTCGACGCACCTGCCAGCCTTCATAGGCGCCATCCCGGCCTCGCGCTCGGCCTTCTTCAGGATTTTCGCCCGGCGGCCGGTCAACGCGACTGGCGACTTCATCCAATCTGCCTCGAGCCAGTCCTGAATCGTCGGCATGACCGAAGTCACGCTGCGACCTGACACGGCCACCGCGTCCCCACCCACGTATCGTGACGACCGCGCGTACGCCCCTCTCGCTCGGCGAAATTATACACCATTTCTGGAAAAAAGAAAGAAGAAAATTCGGCATTCGGAGGCCTTGAACTACGGTGCGCAATTGCGCACCGTAGTTCAATCACCAACGCGCAGCCGCTTATCATCTTCGCATTCACGATTGTCCCGGAATGACCGTGAAAACGCGTCCGCTTGGCTCTCGCGGAACCTTGACGACGCTGCACGCGCGCCGCCAATCATCTGATAGAATAGCAACATGGTGGCGGCCGCGCGATGTTCGGGGCTGCGATCTGATCATTCGCACAGCGGGGTGAACCCTGACAAAGCCCAGTTACCAGTTACGGTGACAGTGCTGGACTGCACCCCTCAAGTGAGACACGATAATTTCAGTGACAGGCATTCGAGGATGACCTGTGGCAGTACGAGGAAAGATCCGTCAGTTTCCGACGGCTTACAAATTGAAGGCAATCAAGCGTGTTGAGCGGGGCGAAGGCGTTCTGCCCGTCGCCCGTGATCTCGGCATTGCGCGGAAGCTTCTGCACGAGTGGATCAAGGCCTGGAAGGCGGAGGGGCCGGAGGGGTTGAACCGCAAGCGCGGCCCCAAGCCTGGCCCCCGCAAGCTGAAGCCTGTGGCGACCTATGACGACAAGCGCTCGGCGCTAACGCAGGCGAAGGCGCGGATCGCCGAGCTGGAACGGCTGGTCGGCCGGCAACAGATGGACCTCGATTTTTTTCGGCAAGCCTTGCGCGCTCTGGAGCGGCCGGCCGCGCAAGGCAAACCCGCCCCCGCATCATCGAAGTCATCCAAAGCATGACAGCGGAGACTGCCGAATCGCACGCTCACGTGCAACACCTCTGCGCGCTCGCAGGCCTTCCTCGCGCGACGTACTATCGCTATCTCAACAGGCGCAGCCGCGAAGAGGCCGAGTGTGAGCTGCGTGACCAGCTCCAGCGCATTTGCCTCAAGCATCCTTTCTACGGCTATCGACGGGTAACGGCCATGCTTCGCCGTCGGGGGATGGTCGTCAATGCCAAGAAAGTCCTGCGATTCATGCGTCAGGACAATCTCCTCGCCCAGCGCAAGACGCCGTTCCTGAAGCCGCCGACAGAACGGCCGACGAGCGTGATCGTCGTGCCGAATCTGATCCGCGGCCTGGCGCCGTCCGCACCCGATCAGATCTGGGTCGCGGACATCACTTATGTCCACCTCGCCAGGACATTCGCCTATCTCGCCGTCATTCTCGACGGCTTCTCACGCAAGGCGGTCGGCTGGGCCTTTGAAAACACGCTCGACGCCTCGCTTGCCGTAGCCGCGCTAGACAACGCGCTCAAAGCCCGCAATCCGAAGCCCGGCAGTCTGATCCACCACTCCGACCGCGGCGTGCAATACGCCTCGATCGCCTATCGCCAGCGCCTTGCCGATCGCGAGATCAAGATCAGCATGAGCAGCCCCGGCAATCCCTACGACAACGCCAAGGCCGAAAGCTTCATGAAGACAATGAAAGCCGAGGAGATCAACGGCAAGACATTCGCCGACCTCAACGACGCTCGGCGGCGGATCAACAGCTTCATCGCCGAGATCTACAACAAAGAGCGGCTACACTCGGCGCTCGGCTATCGATCTCCCCTTGAGTTCGAAGCCGCCTTCACGCAAAACAACACGCGATGAACTTCACCCTCTGTCACTGAAATTATCGTGTCTCACTTGAGGGGTGCAGTCCAGGACTGTCACCGTAATGCCGAATGGTGCTGGTTGATCAACCGGCGATTGGCTGAATTGGCCGGGATGATGCAGCGCGTGAAACGGCGCGGCAAGGGGAGTAGACATTGCATAAATTAGTAGGTGTGGTCGTCATTGTCTTGGTGGCCTGCATTTCAGTCGCATCATTCTCCCTGAACATTGCATTGGCGAAGAGACGCGTGTCGGTCTGGAGGCGGGGCTCCACCAACATGTTCATTCGTTCCAATGGCATGGGCGGCATTCAGAGGAGAGCAAAAGAGATATGGATGAGCCGGCTTGGCTACGAGTGGTCGCAAGCGGTCATCATAGCAAAGCATCAGCAACTTGCAGGACTGATCGGGTTTGTTGGTTGCGGTCTCCTGTTTGGAGTTGCCGCTGCGGTCCTTCAATATCTTGACTCCAACTAGGGCCGTAGGGCGGATGAGCCGAAGGCGCAATCCGCCGCGTGGCCCGAACGGTCGGCGGGTTACGCTTCGCTAAACTAACCCGCCCTACGAACAAACGGACATAAGTCCCGACGATATTGCGACCCTCGGGCTGGAACGCAGGCCGCCGTTACTTGACCAGATGTAACCGGGCTCGGGATTACAGTGAGTGCATTTGACTAGAGCCCCTTTGGATTGACAACCCATCTACCGCGACGCGCCGCCGGAGGTCGGGACGTTGATCGCGCAGGGCCGATAGAGCGCTTGGAGCTCCTTGCCGCGAAGGAAGATCGGCTGTGCGGTCAGGCCGCCGTGGCGCGTGATCCATCGTTTGATCGGGGCCGGGTAGAGGTCAAACAACATCTGCGTTGCTTCCGGGTTCGGGACAGGACGGAGGAAGAGGCCCAGATTGTCAGTTTCCCTGAAGGTGAACACGGCTCTCGGGGTGATGCAGATTCTGTCGCGCGGAAGGGTCCCCAGCACGATCGTGCAGGCGCCCCCGCAGATCCCGTCGATGATGACGTGCTCGCCGGAGTCGCGCAGGAGTTTGTATTTGTCGACATAAGTCCCGATGCGTCCGCCCGGGTCGTCGGCAATGCGCACCGCCGCCCGGCCGGTTGCCATGCCGGCCAGGACGAGCGCGGCGACCAGTATCCCCATCACAAGCTTCATCTGCAGCCCGTCCAGTCGCATCAAATCCGATCATCTTGCGTGATCGGCAACGTCGCACCGTTCATCGTCGTCGCTGTTTTGTCCAGAGAGGCCGTGCGGCATGGACGGTGTCGTCCCGGCTCGTGCCCGGGAGGGACGCAAGACAAGCCCGTTATTCCGGGTTCAAGGCCTGAGGCCCTATCCCGGAATGCCGGGGATCGTGACGCAGCGGGTAGGGCGGATTAGCCGAAGGCGTAATCCGCCGCGCGTATCGAAAGGTCGGCGGGTTACGCGTCGCCGACTCCCACGACGGACTTTTTCTGCGGTCGATCTTGGTCCTTGTCCGGGTGTACCCTTTAAGATACAACATCCCATCATGGTCGAAATCCGGCAAACGGCCGAGTTCAACGCGTGGCTGCTCGGCCTGCGCGATCTGAAGGCGAAAGCCCGGATCGCCGCGCGGATCGAGCGGGCCGCGAATGGCAATCTCGGCGACAGCAAGCCGGTCGGCGAGGGGGTCTCCGAGATGCGGATCGATTACGGCCCGGGCTACCGGATCTACTATCTTCAGCGTGGAGACGTCCTGGTCATCCTGCTCTGCGGTGGCGACAAGAGCACGCAACGGTCGGACATCCGGCGTGCCCAGGTACTGGCGAAGAGAGAGGCATAGCGGATGGCAACGACACGCTTTGATGCGGCGGAATATCTGGCGGAGCCGGAGGCGCAGGCCGAGTTTCTGGCGGCGGCGCTCGAGGATGGCACCGCGGATGAGATCCGCGCCGCGATCAACACCATCGCCCGGGCACGCGGCATGTCGGACCTCGCGAAGGCGACCGGCATCCGTCGCGAGCAGCTTTATCGGGCGCTGGGCGAGGACGGGAATCCGGAGTTCGCCACCATCCTGACGGTGCTTCGCGCGCTCGGGGTGAAGCTGACGTCGGCGCCGTTCAAGGGGACGTCAAAGGTTGCCCCCAAGCGGAAGGTGGCGAAGAAGTCCGGGCGGCGCGCTGCGTAGCAGCCCGCAGCGGGTAGGGCGGATTAGCCGAAGGCGTAATCCGCCGAGTGGCGCGAAAGGTCGGCGGGTTACGCTGCGCTAACCCGCCCTACGGACTACAAGTGAACCACCCGTGCGGCTGCCCCTCACCCCGACCCTCTCCCCGTGAAGGACGGGGAGAGGGAGCACACTGCTCGTGGGGGGATGGCTCGTGTTACGACGGCAGCGGTCCTGGCGAGTCCGCGCTCCAAGACCTCGAACGTTCCGCCCGGCGTTTCCGTCGTTCCCTCTCATCTCCTTGTCCGCGCACGATCTTTTCGCCACACCGGGCTGCCCTTTTCGCCCATCATGCTCTAGAACGAGTCCAACGCTGATGGCCGCGCGTTGCGCTCGACCATCGTCATCATCAACCAGCAAGGCCAGCAGTGGTGGACGCCCTCAAAGTACGCAACGCAGCCGATGTGGAGGAGGTGGTTCGCGCCGCCATCGCCAGCGAGCAGCCGCTCGACGTGATCGGGCACGGCTCCAAGCGCCAGATCGGCCAGATCACGACCACCAACGCCGTGCTCGACCTGTCGGCGCTGAGCGCGGTCGTGTCCTACGAGCCGAACGAGCTGATCATCACGGCGCAGGCGGGGGCGCCGCTCGGCGATCTCCTGTCGCTGATCGATTCGAAGAGCCAGCAATTCGCGTTCGAGCCGATGGATACGGGGCCGCTGCTCGGCACCGCCGGCCGCGGCACGCTCGGCGGGATGATCGCGGCCGGGCT
Organism: Bradyrhizobium sp. HKCCYLRH3061; assembly: GCF_051168015.1. Taxonomy (NCBI): domain Bacteria; kingdom Pseudomonadati; phylum Pseudomonadota; class Alphaproteobacteria; order Hyphomicrobiales; family Nitrobacteraceae; genus Bradyrhizobium; species Bradyrhizobium sp. HKCCYLRH3061. Next base: position 710,954 of record NZ_JBNPUE010000001.1, on the reverse strand, counting down.
GGCCGGGCCGCGGCGGGTCCGGGCCGGCGGGGTGCGCGACCATCTGCTCGGGGCGCATGCCGTCTCCGGCTTCGGCGAGAGCTTCAAGACCGGCGGCAAGGTGGTGAAGAACGTCACCGGCTACGACCTCTGCAAGCTGCTGGCGGGCTCCTGGGGCACGCTTGCTGTGATGACCGAGGCGACCCTGAAGGTGATGCCGCGGCCGGAGGCCGAGCGCACGCTGGTGCTGCGCGGGCTCGATGACCTCAAGGCCAACCGCGCCATGACGGCGGCGCTCGGCTCGCCGTTCGACGTCTCCGGAGCCGCGCATCTGCCGGCCTCGACGCTGCGGCCGGAGGTCACGGGCTTGAGCCCGCTCGGCTCGCCGCGCGAGGCGGTCACGGTGATCCGGCTGGAGGGCATCACGGCCTCCGCGGCGCATCGGGCGGCGTCGCTCGCCCGCCAGCTCGCCACCTTCGGTCCGGCTGAGATCATTGCGGACGACGCCTCGGCCGATGTCTGGAGTGCCATCCGCGACGTGCTGCCGTTCGCCGCCCATGGGCCGCTCGGCGCCTGGACGGTGTGGCGGATCGTCTGTCCGCCGGTGTCGGGCGGCGCGATCGGGCAGGCCCTGACGCGCCAGACCGGCGGCGAGGTGATCTATGACTGGGGCGGGGGCCTGATCTGGGCCGCGCTGCCGCCGCAGCCCGATGCGTCGGCGGGGCTGGTGCGCAAGCATGTCGAGGCCGCCGGCGGCCACGCGACCCTGCTGCGCGCGTGGGACGAGATGCGGCTCGCGGTCGACGTGTTCCACCCGCAGCCGCCGGGTGTCGCCGCGCTGGAGGAGCGGGTGCGCGTCTCCTTCGATCCCAAGACCATTCTCAACCGCGGCCGTCTGCGTCGGAGCGTTGCTGCATGAAGACCGAGTTCACTTTGGCGCAGCTCGCCGATCCCGACATCGCGGTCGCCGACAAGATCCTGCGCGCCTGCGTGCATTGCGGCTTCTGCACCGCGACCTGTCCGACCTACGTGCTGCTCGGCGACGAGCTCGACAGCCCGCGCGGGCGGATCTACCTGATCAAGCAGATGCTGGAGAAGGACCAGGCGCCGACATCAGACGTGGTCAAGCATATCGACCGCTGCCTGTCGTGCCTGTCCTGCATGACGACCTGCCCGTCGGGCGTGCACTACATGCATCTGGTCGATCAGGCGCGGGTGCGAATCGAGCAGCGCTACGAGCGCCCGCTGACCGACCGGTGGCTCCGCGCCGTGCTCGCTTATGTGCTGCCGCGGCCGCGCGAGTTCCGGCTGGCGATGACCCTGGCGCGGCTCGGCCGGCCGTTCAAGGCGCTGCTGCCGGCATCCTCCGCCTCGCGCGCACCTGCGCCCAGCCTGCTGCGGCGCGTCAGGGCGATGCTCGATCTGGCGCCCGCCGCCGCGCTGCCGCCGCCGGGGCCGGCTGATGGCAGCGTGTTTGCCGCGCAGGGCGCGCGGCGCGGCCGCGTCGCGCTGCTGCAGGGCTGCGCACAGGCGGCGCTGGCGCCGCGCATCAACCAGGCTGCGATCAACGTCCTGACCCGGCACGGCATCGAGGTCGTCTTGGTCAAGGACGAGCAATGCTGCGGTGCGCTGACCCATCACATGGGGCAGGATTCCGACGCGCTGGCGCGGGCGCGCGGCAATGTCGACGCCTGGACCGCGGAGGCGAAGCGTGGCGGTCTCGACGCCATCCTGGTGACGACCTCGGGCTGCGGCACCGTCATCAAGGACTACGGACACATGCTGCGCGAAGACCCGCGATATGCAGCGCCCGCGGCCGCCGTGTCGGCGATCGCGAAGGACATCACCGAGTATCTCGCCGGTCTCGATCTGGCCCCTGCAACTCAGCATGACGACGTCGTCGTGGCCTATCACTCGGCCTGCTCGCTGCAACATGGGCAGAAAATCACGAGCATTCCGAAAGAATTGCTTTCCAAGTCCGGATTCGTGGTGAAAGATATACCGGAGAGTCATTTGTGTTGCGGTTCGGCGGGGACCTACAACATTCTCCAGCCTGACATCGCGATGAAGCTGCGCGATCGCAAGGTCGCCAACATCGCGACCGTCAAGCCGAATGTGATCGCGGCAGGCAATATCGGCTGCATGATGCAGATTGCCAGCGGCGCCTCCGTCCCCGTCGTGCACACCGTTGAGCTTCTCGACTGGGCGACGGGCGGTCCGCGACCAGGAATGATTTGACGGATGGGCGCGCGCTGATGGCCGGCCCGTCCCGCCGGACGAGCTGATCGAACGGCGGCAACTGGAGGGTTTCTGATGGCGAAGGACAAGAAGGCGAAGAAGGACAAAAAAGAAAAGAAGAAGCTGATGGCGCAGGCCAAGGCAGCGAAGAAGGCGACGAAGAAGTCCGCCAAGAAGGCTGCAAAGAAGTCTGCACCGAAGTCCGCGAAGAAGGCCGCCAAGAAGGCAGCCAAGGCGCCGGCCAAGAAGGCGAAGAAGACCGTGAAGGCCGCAGCGAAGAAGGCCGCCAAGGCTCCTGCGAAGAAGGCCCCTGCGAAGAAGGCTGCTGCCAAGAAGGCGGCTGCAAAGGCGCCCGCCGCGCCGAAGAAGAAGGCCGCCAAGAAGCGGGCTCCCAAGATGGCTCCGCTGGTCGAAACCCCCGAAATGCACGAGACCGAATCGGCCGCCGAGACCAGCTGGGCGATGCCGAGCGCGGCGCCCGAGGAGCACGAGGACGGCGAGGGCCCGGCGTCCGGCAACTGATCTTTCCGGACCGGATCGTTTTCACCACCGGACGAATTCACATCGGAAGGCCGCGGCGGCAGCGCTTGCGGCCTTTTCGTTTTTTGCCGGCTCGTTCGTTGCCGGCATCTGTTGTCTGCGTCCGCTGCCCTTGTTGTCGATGGATATGGTCGTCGGGAGCCGTCGCCCCGCAGATCTACGGCCGGGCGAATCCGACCTCGGTGCGCCCTGTGGTTTTGCTTGCGGCCCCACGATTCCAGCGCGCCCGTGCAACCGAATGTGCGTCCTAGCGTGCTTTGGGACACGGAAATTTGTTGTTCAAATGCAACAGCTGCCGACTACCTGCCGTAGAATTGTCAAATCGCCCAAAAAGGCGGCAGATGCCACGCTTTTTTGCTTCACCTGCGGCGAGACCCTGTCACAAATTGCGTCCGGATGACGCAGCCGGTCTTGTTTGTGCCCTGGGGGGCCAATGTGGGGCAGGCTCGTTCGGAAGAATTTAGGGTGATGGGGATCGTCATGAAAAAGTGGGCTTTGTTGGCAACGGCGCTGGCAATGGTTTCGGGATCGGCTTCGGCGGCGGACATGGCGGTCAAGGCCTATAAGGCTCCGCCTCCGGTCGCGTTCGAGCCGTGGGACATCGCGTTCGGCGCGGCGATCATGAACGACTACGTGTTCCGCGGCGTCACCCAGTCGAACCACAAGGCGTCGGTCGCCGCCTATTTCGAGCCGCGCTACAACGTCAACAAGGACCTGCAGCTCTACGTCGGCGTCGCCGGCGAGAGCATCTCGTTCGCGAACCGCGCTGCTGCCGAGATCGACATCTACGGCGGTATCCGCCCGACCTTCGGCGCGTTCGCCTTCGACATCGGCGTCTGGGGCTATCTGTATCCGGGCGGCACCTGCTACTACGGCGGCGGCGCCGTAACGGATTTCGCGGGTCAGGCGCTGAGCGCCGAGTGTCAGGCCAACACGCTGACCAACCTGAATGTGATGAAGAAGGACGTCTCGTTCTTCGAAGTCTACGGCAAGATGAACTACACCGTGAACGACATGTGGACGTTCGGCGTCACCGAGTTCTACTCGCCGAACTTCCTGAACACCGGCGCCTGGGGCAACTACGCCTCGGTCACCGGCAAGTTCACCGCCCCGAGCACGACCTTCGGCTCCAGCGGCGTCGGCATGTACGTGTCGGGTGAGTTCGGCCGTCAGTGGTTCGGCACGTCGGACTCCTTCTACGGCGTTCCCGCCTTCCCGAACGGCATCAAGTATGCCGACTACAACACCTGGAACATCGGCGTCGGCTTCACCTACAAGGTGTTCACGCTGGACCTGCGCTACTCCGACACCGACATGTCGAAGGGTGATTGCAACGCCTTCACCAGCGACTTCACCGCCAGCGGCACCACCAACGTCACGCCGATCAACCCGGCTGGCCTGGGCTCGAAGTGGTGCGGTGCGACCGGCATCGCCAAGCTCTCGGTCGACCTGACGGCGATGAGCAATCTGAAGTAATCACCCGCCAAGGCGGATCGGACTGATCACGAAGGGCGGCAGAGCAATCTGCCGCCCTTCTGCTTTTTGGTGACGGGGGCCGGCTGTCGCTCGGACGTCTTGCCGCCTTTCCTGGTCGCCTTGCGTGGGCACCGCGGCGCGCGCGCCTCAGCTGCCTCCACCCGCGGTCGCGTCGGCCGCCTGTCCGGCTTGCCGCAGCGAGAACCGGTCGCCGTCGCGAATCAGCTCGACCTTGCGGTCGTGGAAATCGTGCAGGGTCGAGCGGTGGCCGATCGAGACGACGGTGGTCTGCGGCAGCCGCTCGGCGATGACCCGATAGAGCCGGGCTTCGCTCGGCTCGTCCAATGAGGCCGTGGCCTCGTCGAGGAACAGATATTGCGGCGCATGCAGCAGCGCGCGGGCGATGCCGAGCCGCTGCTGCTCGCCGAGCGACAGCATCCGGTTCCAGTGCTGGTCCTCGTCCAGCCGGTCCGCCAGTTGCGGCAGGCCGACGGCCACCAGCGTCTCCTTGACCTGCTCGGCACTGAACGCATCGGCGGCCGCGGGATAGACGATCGCCGCCTTGAGCGCGCCGATCGGGAAGTAGGGCCGCTGCGGCAGCATCATCAGCTTGGCATGCGCGGGCACGCTGATCGCGCCGCTGCCGAACGGCCAGATCCCGGCGATGGCGCGGAACAGCGTCGACTTGCCGGCGCCGGACGGCCCGGTGAGCAGCGTGCGTTCGCTGCTCTCGAGGCTGAAGCCGTCGGCCGCGATCAGCGGCAGGCCGTTCGGCAGCTTCAGCAGCAACTGGGCGAGCTCGATGCTGTCGCCGGCATGGCTGGCGACATCGATCGTCTGCGGCTCGGCCGAGAGCTTGGCGGCGCTCTCGATGGACATGTCGAAGCCGTCGAGGCGGGCGACGGTCGAGCGCCAGTCGGCGAGCGTCCGATAGGTCGTCACGAAGAACGACAGCGCACCCTGCACCGTCGAGAAGGCGGACGCCGTCTGCATGATGCCGCCCATCTGGATCGACTTGGCGAAGTAGGCAGGCGCAACCAGCACATAGGGAAAGATCACGGCCGCCTGCGAATAGCCGGCCGTGAAGGCCGTCAGCCGCTTGGTCCGGCTCATGATCTGGTACCAGTTCTGGACGACCCGGCCGAAGCGGGTGCCGAGCTGACCTTGCTCGGCGCCTTCGCCGCGCAGCAGCGCGATCTGCTCGGAGCTTTCGCGCACCCGCACCAGGTTGAAGCGGAAGTCGGCCTCGTAGCGCTGCTGCTCGAAGTTGAGATTGACGAGCGGCGATCCGATCCAATGCGTCAGGAGGGTCCCGAAGATCGCATAGATCAGCGCGATCCAGACCAGGTAGCCGGGGATCGCGATGTTGGTGCCGAACAGCTGCAGCGGGGCATCGGTCGACAGCCCCCAGAGCACCACCATGAACGATGCGAGCGAGACGACCGAGCTGAGCAGGCCGATGGTGATGTTCAGTGTCTTGTCGACGAACAGCTGCACGTCGTCGGCAATGCGCTGGTCCGGGTTGTCGGCGATGTCGCCCTTGAGCTGCATGCGATAGTGCGTGGCGTTGTCCAGCCAGCGGCGCAGGTAGACGTCGGTCATCCACCGCCGCCAGCGGATCTGCAGCCATTGATTGAGATAGAGCTGGTAGACGGCCAGGATGATGAAGATGGTCGCCAGTACGGCGAACACGCCGATTTCCCAGATGAAGCTGTTCCAATCATACTGCTGCAGCGCGTTGAAGAACCTGTTCTGCCACTGGTTCACCAGCACCTGGATCGCAACCAGCGACAGCTCGATCGCAATGACGGCGGCGAGAAGGATGCGGCCGGCGACCTTGTCCTCGGAGCGGAAGTAGGGAATGGCGATCCGCCAGACGGTGGCGACGGTCGAGCGCAGATTGTTCACAGACGGGCTGCTCCTGAGAAAAGGTCTTAACAGGCTGACGAAAAACGAGAAAATCGCTGGTGCCGCCGCCTGCCTAGACTAAAGTCGTAATCTGGCGGGTGGCCGCCGGCTTGTCGGTCGCGTGTGACAAACCGTAGCATGGGGCAGGGGAGAGGGACTGCGACCGCCGCCAGATTTCGCGAGAATTTGAGCAGAGTTGGGCGTTGCCGGTTTTGTGATCGCCTTTTCCGACCTTTGCCAGGCTTGGGGGCCTGGCGAGCAGACCTGATCCGTCCCGCCGGACGGGGTCCAACGACAAGAACGTGGGGGGAGAAGTCACGATGTGGAATCAAATCTACGACCCGTTGGGGAGCCCGGCGCTGTCGACGCTGGCCGCCGCCGTCCCGGTCGTGACGCTGCTGGTGCTGATCGCCAGTGGCAAGGTCAAGGCACACATCGCGGCGATCATCGCCGTGATCCTGACCAACCTGATCACGATCTTCGTGTTCACGATGCCCGCCAATATGTCGCTGCGCGCGACGTTTCTGGGCGTCATCACCGGGTTCTTTCCGATCGGCTGGATCGTCCTGAACGTCATCTTCCTCTACCAGGTCACGGTCTCCACCGGACGGTTCGAGCTTCTGAAGCGCGCCATCGGCGGCGTCACGGAAGACCGGCGCCTGCAGCTGCTGCTGGTCGCCTTCTCGTTCGGCGCGTTCTTCGAGGGCGCATCCGGCTTCGGAACCCCGGTGGCGATCACCGGTGCCGTGCTGATCGGCCTCGGCTTCTCGCCGCTCGCGGCCTCCGGCCTGTCGCTGATCGCCAACACCGCCCCGGTCGCCTATGGCGCGCTGGGCACGCCGATCCAGGGCCTCGCCTCGGTCACCGGCCTCGACCCCTACATCCTCGGCGCCATGGTCGGCCGGCAGTTGCCGATGTTCTCGCTGATCGTGCCGTTCTGGGTGATCTGGGCGTTCGCGGGCTGGAAGGGCATGAAGGACGTGTGGCCGGCGATCCTGGTCACCGCCGTCTCGTTCGCGGTGCCGCAATTCCTGATCTCGAACTACGTCAATCCGTGGATCGTCGACATCGGGGCCTCGCTGATCTCGATGGGCGCGCTGATCCTGTTCCTGAAGGTCTGGCAGCCGAGGCAGCTGTGGCTGTCGCCGGCGTTGCGCGGGCGTGACGAATCGGCCGCCACGATGACGGCAGCGAAGCCGCTGGACCGTACGCCGCTGACGCAAGCCGAGCTCTGGGGCGCGCTGCTGCCCTGGATCATCGTCTGTGTCGTCATGCTGATCTGGGGCAACGGCGCCTTCAAGGCCTGGGCGAACTCGATCTTCACCTGGAACTATCCGGTGCCCGAGCTCGACAAGCTGATCAACAAGATGCCGCCGGTGGCTGCGAAGCCGACGCCGGAAGGCGCGGTGTTCTCGTTCACCTACTTGACCTTCACCGGCACCGGCATGCTGATCGCCGCGATCATCTCCGGCTTCCTGATGGGTGTCGGACCGGGCAAGCTGATCGCGGAATATGGCCGCACCATCCGTCTCTGCGCGATCTCGTTGATCACGATCTCGGCGATGCTCGCGATCGGCACGCTGACCCGGCTGTCCGGCGTCGATGCCACGCTCGGCCTCGCCTTCGCCGCGACAGGCGTGCTCTATCCGTTCTTCGGCACCTTGCTCGGCTGGTTGGGCGTGGCGCTGACGGGATCGGATACGGCCTCGAACGTGCTGTTCGGAAACCTGCAGAAGATCACCTCCGAGCAGCTCGGCCTGTCCCCTGTCCTGATGGCGGCCGCCAACTCCTCCGGTGGTGTCATGGGCAAGATGATCGATGCGCAGTCGATCGTGGTCGCCTCGACCGCCACCAACTGGTACGGCCACGAGAGCTCGATCCTGCGCTACGTCTTCCTGCATTCGATCGTGCTGGCCTGTCTTGTCGGCCTGTTCGTCACCTTGCAGGCCTATGTCTATCCGTTCACGGCGATGGTGCTGAAGTAGCAACAACGTCTGCGACAAAAGCCCCGCGCCGCAGCTGCGGCGTGGGGCTTGCTATGTTTGGAACACATTTGTGCGGGAGCCGTGCTGGCGGTGGTCACGGCCATCGCCTGGAAGGCGAGCCCTGCGCGTGACTGGTGTGAAGGGGAACGATGCAAGTGTTGAAGCGTGGCTGCGCCGTGGCGACGGTGGCGTTGTCGATGTCGGGGCTGGCGCTCGCCGCCGCCTCGGCGGAGGAATTTCCCTTCGGCATGGAGATGACGCTCGATGCGCTGCCGCAACCCGGCTCGAAGCGGGTGCCGGATCTCGACATCGGCGATAACGGTGACACCGTGCTGGAGCTGTGGTGCAAGGGCGGCAAGGGCCAGTTCTCAGTTGCCGGCAACACCATCGTGTTCATCGCCAGCAGGATCGAGGACCGCAACTGCCCGGCGGCGCGCGCCCAGGCCGACGACGAACTGATCGCGGCGCTGAGCGCGGCGACCAACTGGAAGCGTCAGGGCGACCTGATCATCTTCATCGGGCCGAAGACGCTGCGCTTCCGGCTCAATACGAACTGAGGCAGGGCGGTCGCCTGTGAAGATGAAAAGCTGCTGAGACCAGCAACCCTGCTGGTCAGTTACTCCGTCATGCCCGGGCTCGTCCCGCCTGCGCGGCCGCAGCCGCTTCGGCGCGGCGAAGGCCCGGGCATCCACGTTCGTCCCAGATGCCGATCGGCGTGGATGCCCGGGACAAGCCCGGCCATGACGACCTGGAGAGAGACGTGAGCGCGCAACGGGTTGCCATATGCGCCGTGCCAATTGAAGAAAGGGGGCGCGCACCGGTCGACTGCGCGCCCGCCGCTCTTTATTTCCAGACCGAGTTGTCCGCGTCCCAGCGCTTGGCCTTGAAGACCTTCGCCAGCTCGTCGATGGCGCCGCCATCGTCACGGGTGTCGCCCTCCTCGTCGCCGGATGACTCGTCCGACAGGATCAGCTTGGCGGCGGAGCTCTCGTCGATCGTCGTCGTGGTCGGGCTGCTGATCCACAGCATCAGCGCGTCCGCGCCGCCCGGCTTGTCCGCCGAGACGAGGCCGGTGACCTCGATGACGTCGGTGAGTTCCAGGGCCGGCATCAGTTGGCTCGGCCGCTTCAACGTCAGCTTCAGCTTGCCGCTGACCGGATTCCACGCCGCGCTCGTCGGCTTGGCGTTGTAGGTCCGGGCCAGGACGTCGGAGATCGCGTTTGCGAGCTTGTCCTTGTTGATCTTGTCGCCGTCGCGCCAGTCGGCGGCCGCGAAACGGATGGTGCGGTCCATCTCGACGGTGCCGGCGGTCCAGCCGGCCGTCACCACGCCGTTCATGGCCCGCGCCTTCGCGATCAACGCTCCGGCGCGGTCGGGGTCGACCGTCATGCTGATGGTCTGCTCGCCCGCGCGCAAGGCATCGCAGTTCACGATCAGGCTCGACAGCGAAACTTCGACGTTCTCGCCCTTCAGGCTCTTGAGGAAGTCGGTCATGGCGTCGAGCTTGAGCCGGACCGAGACCGCCTCGGGCGAGACGTCGGTGAAGTCCTTCGGCTGGGCGCTGATGCCGTCGTCGCTCGACTGGCTCTCCTGGAACTCCTTCTCGCTGACGTCGGAGTTGTCGGTCGACGCCACCTCTGTGACGCTCTTGCCGATCGTGATCTGGCCGCGGAACTCGAACGTGTCGCCGGTCGGCTTGCGATTCAGCTTCACCGTGACCGGCTCCTTGGCGCCGTTGCTCTGGGTCGCGCCGGTCAAGGTCTGGCCGTTGACCGTGAGGCTGACCACGAAGCGGTCCTTGCGATCCGAATTCTTTGCGACGGGATAGCAGACGTCGAGCGTGGCGGCGGTGACGGTCTTGCCCTGGCGCGTCTCCTTCAGGATCACGTCGGCATTGCCGTCCATCAGACCGTCGATCGCGGTGAAATACCGCGTCTCGTTGGCGGGGGCCTTGGTCCCGCTCTTGCTCTGGGCCCAACCGAGTTCCGGCGCGGCCGCTACAATCACAGCCAGCGCAAGCAAAATCGCGCGCATCTGAAAATCCTTGTGGGGGCAGAATCGGCCTTAAGCTGTAGCGCCGATTTGCGGTCGCTGCACCCCCGGTGCGGACACTCGGCCAAAAAGAAGGCCGCCCGGAGGCGGCCTTCCTGAATGTGAGATGTCGAAAGCAGGGCTCAGAAGCCCATGCCGCCCATGCCACCCATGCCGCCGCCGGCCGGCATCGCGGGAGCCGCATCCTTCGGCAGCTCGGCGACCATGGCCTCGGTGGTGACCAGGAGGCCGGCGACCGACGAGGCGTCCTGCAGCGCGGTGCGGACCACCTTGGCCGGGTCGATGATGCCCTTGGCAACCATATCGACATAGTCCTCGGTCTGCGCGTCGAAGCCGAAGGTCTCGGACTTCTCGTCCAGGATCTTGCCGACCACGATCGAGCCTTCGACGCCGGCGTTCTCGGAGATCTGGCGAATCGGAGCTTCGAGCGCCTTCAGCACGATGTTGATGCCGGCCTGGACGTCCGAGTTGGCGTTGGTGATGCGGCCGACCGCCTTCTTGGCGCGCAGCAGCGCCACGCCGCCGCCGGGGACGATGCCTTCCTGCACCGCAGCGCGGGTCGCGTTGAGGGCGTCCTCGACGCGGTCCTTCTTCTCCTTGACCTCGATCTCGGTCGCGCCGCCGACGCGGATCACCGCGACGCCGCCCGCGAGCTTGGCGAGACGCTCCTGCAGCTTCTCACGGTCGTAGTCCGAGGTGGTCTCCTCGATCTGCGCCTTGATCTGGCCGACGCGTGCCTCGATATCGGCCTTCTTGCCGGCACCGTTGACGATCGTGGTGTTCTCCTTGTCGATCACGACCTTCTTGGCGCGGCCGAGCATCTTCACCGTGACGTTCTCGAGCTTCATGCCGAGATCTTCCGAGATCAGCTGACCGCCGGTCAGGATCGCGATGTCCTCGAGCATGGCCTTGCGGCGGTCACCGAAGCCCGGCGCCTTGACGGCCGCGACCTTGAGGCCGCCGCGCAGGCGGTTGACGACCAGCGTGGCCAGCGCCTCGCCCTCGACGTCCTCGGCGATGATCAGGAGCGGACGGCCCGACTGCACCACGGCTTCGAGCACCGGCAGCATGGCCTGCAGGCCGGACAGCTTCTTCTCGTGCAGCAGCACGTAGACGTCGTCGAGCTCGGCGGTCATCTTCTCGGCATTGGTGACGAAGTAGGGCGAGAGATAGCCGCGGTCGAACTTCATGCCTTCGACGATGTCCACCTCGGTGTCGAGCGACTTGTTCTCCTCGACCGTGATGACGCCCTCGTTGCCGACCTTCTGCATCGCCTGGGCGATCATCTTGCCGATCGCGGCGTCGCCATTGGCGGAGATGGTGCCGACCTGGGCGACCTCGGAGGACGCAGCGACCGGCTTGGCGCGCTTCTCGATGTCCTTGATCACGGCGGCCACCGCGATGTCGATGCCGCGCTTGAGGTCCATCGGGTTCATGCCGGCGGCAACGGCCTTGGCGCCCTCGCGCACGATGGCCTGGGCCAGCACGGTCGCGGTGGTGGTGCCGTCACCGGCGGTGTCGTTGGTCTTGGAGGCGACCTCGCGCAGCATCTGCGCGCCCATGTTCTCGAACTTGTCCTCCAGCTCGATCTCCTTGGCGACGGTGACGCCGTCCTTGGTGATCCGCGGAGCGCCGAAGCTCTTCTCGATGACGACATTGCGGCCCTTCGGGCCGAGCGTCACCTTGACGGCGTTGGCGAGAATGTCGACGCCGCGCAGCATGCGGTCGCGTGCGTCGCCGGCGAATTTGACGTCCTTGGCTGCCATTTCAAAATTCTCCTGGAGTAGACCTCGACGGCGAGGGGCGTGATCGCCCGTCTGTCGCCGGAACGAGGTTGCAGAGCATTTTCGCCCGGGGCGGCTGATCGCCGCCCCCGACAGGTCGGGATCAGGCGACGACGCCCATGATGTCGGACTCCTTCATGATCAGGAGCTCCTCGCCGTCCAGCTTGACCTCGGTGCCGGACCACTTGCCGAACAGCACGCGGTCGCCGACCTTGACGTCGATCGGGATCAGCTTGCCGCTCTCGTCGCGGCCGCCGGGGCCGACGGCGACGACTTCGCCCTGCGAGGGCTTTTCCTTGGCGCTGTCGGGAATGATGATGCCGCCCTTGGTCTTCTCTTCGGCGTCGATGCGCTTAACCACGACGCGGTCGTGCAGGGGACGAAACTTCGATTTGGCCATGACGGATCCCTTTTGGGGTGCTTGGATAAGTGTTGCTGTCGGAGGAAATCTGAATGCGACCACATTTGACGCCCACTTGGCGCCAACTGGCTCGCAGCCTTAGCAATCGCGCCCTCCGAGTGCTAAAGACCGCTCGGGGAAATATGGCTTGCGGCTGTTCCTGTCAAGCAACGGCCAGCCGTTAAGCCGTTCTTGAGGCTGTTAGGGGGATGTTGTCCGGGGCCAGACATGTTAGTGGAGCGGCGTCGTCATCCGACGTCATTGCTCTGACGAGCGTTTTGCGCTTGGTTGCCGGACGGGGCAGCCACGATTCTGTTCCTAAGGGGATGCCATGACGAGTTCACGGTGCGCGCGGCCGGTTGCCAATCTCGCGATCGCGTCGGCGCTCACGATGCTTCTGGGAGCGTGCACGGGCTTCAGCCTGTCGCCGTCGCCACCCATGCAGACCGAGGCGCCGGTCGAGCCCGAGGTTCCGGCGACGATCCGCCCCGAGGATCTCGTGGGCAAATGGGGCCTCGCCGCCTACAACAATCCGAATGACCGCGCGCGCACCGAGAAGATGGCTCTGGCGCAGTGCAAACAGCCTTACGTCATCGGGGCAGGCACGTCCGGCGGTGTCGTGATGCATCTGGCCGACCAGGCGACTCCCCAGGAACTGCGCCTGAAGGGGTCGGCCAGCGGCAAGAACTACATCGGCCCGGCCGGACCGCCCGGCGGCGAGCAGGACCGCGAGGTCATCTCCTTCGACGGCCGTGTGCTGATCACCCGCTTCGTCGACAAGGATGCGGCGACCCGTTACCAGACGATGGTCTACGTCCGCTGCGGGCCGCGCGCCTGAGATCCGGGCGATCATCCCGCAAAGGTCGAGAGTCGAACGAAAAACGCCGGCGACTGCGCCGGCGTTCTGTACGATGACGTGGCCTGAAGCGGTCGCTGGGACTGGCCGCCGACCTCAGTTGAACATCGCGTCGATGTCGTCCTGCGAGGCGTGGCCGACCTCGCCCGCCGCCTTCGGACCGTTCAGCAGCCTGGCGTCGCCCTCGCGGGTGTCGACGATCGGCGGCACATGCGCCTTGATGGCGTCGACGCCGCCCCAGATGTCCATCATCACCACGATGTGGTGCTCGATGAACTTCATGGTGGTCATGACCTTGTTGATGCGCTGGCCGGTCAGGTCCTGGAAGTTGCAGGCCTCGAAGATCGACACCACGCGCTCCTGGATCTCTTCGCTCAGGATCTTCTGCTGGTCGGCCGAGTCCACCTTGGACAGCGCACTGGCGGCCTGGTCGATCGCCTCCGCGGCTTCGAGGATCTGCTGCGTCGCCTGCTCGGTGCCGCCGACGACCGCGCCGAGCTCGCCGTTGACCTTGGCCATCTCCTCGCCGTTGAAGCTCTTGGCATGGAGGGTCGCGATCTCGCCCTTGGTGCGGTTGATCGCGTCGTGGATCAGGTCGAGCTCGACCTTGAGCTTTTCGCACTGCTCGATCTGGGCACGATACGTCTCGAGCAGCGCGCGCGCTTCGGCGACCTCGCGTGCGGCGGATTCTTCGATGGCGGCGTTGGCCGTGTTGCTACCTCCGCTGCGGATGGCGTTGGCCATCTGGGAGCGGATCGCGCGCAGCTCGTCCATGATTTCCTTGTGGTTGGGGCCGATCTCGCCGCCCACGAAGTCGGGCTCCGGCATATGGCCGACGATTGCTTCTTCGATACGGAAACGCTTGCGAACAGCCATGATAGTATCCCTGACCTCTTGTTCGGATCAGTTCTACGCAGAGCCTATTTAACATCGCGTTCACGCCAGGAACCGCGGTTGAGCAACGCTGGCGTGCATCGTGCGTCAACTATTAACCATGCCTCGCCGGCCTTCACGCAAAATAAACGCTAGCCATCAAAACCGCCGTCGTATGCAGCGATGGTGAATCCCGGCGCCTCCCGCGTTTACCAAAGCGATCGGGTTTTGCTCTTTATTGACGATACGCGGCGGCGTTGCCGCCTCGCGCGACGAACAGTCTCCAGACGAAACAGTACAGAGTACGTCGATGTTCAAATCATTCTCCACGGCGCTGCTGGCCGGCGCATGCGCATTCTATTCAGGTCTGGATCGGGCGGCGGCCCAGGGGTTTCAGCAGCCGACCGTGATTTACAGCGGGCCGCCGCAGCAGTCCGCGCCGGTGCGCACCGCCTATGTCGAACGCTCGCGCATGGGTGGCGGCTTCATCGAATTCCTGTTCGGGGATCCGCAAGGCAGCCGCGGCGCGCCTCCGCCGGGACAGCCGATGTATCAGCAGCAGCCGTCCTATTACGAGCCGCAGCGGCTGGCGCCTGGCATGGTCCCGCAGCAGGGAGTGCCGGATGAGGAGGCCTATGAGCAGACGCAGCGGCCGCTCGATCCGAAATACGAGAAACAGATCGTTGACTATGACGGCAAAGAACGGCCGGGCACGATCGTCATCGATACGCCGAACAAGTTCCTCTATCTGGTCCAGGGCGAGGGCAGGGCGCTGCGCTATGGCATCGGCGTCGGCCGGCCCGGCTTCACCTGGTCGGGCGTGAAGACGATCTCGGCCAAGCGTGAATGGCCGGACTGGACGCCGCCGCCGGAAATGCTCGCGCGCCGGCCCGACCTGCCGCGGCACATGGAGGGCGGACCGCAGAACCCGCTCGGCGCACGCGCGATGTATCTCGGCTCGTCGCTGTATCGGATCCACGGGTCGAACGAGCCATGGACGATCGGCACCAACGTCTCGTCAGGCTGTATCCGGATGCGCAACGAGGACGTCATCGACCTCTATGGCCGCGTGAACGTCGGTGCCCGGGTGATCGTGCTCTGACGACCGCCACCGCACGACATCGGCCATTGAAAAAGGCCGCCCATCCGGGCGGCCTTTGCATTCTCGAATTGGCTGCGACCCGGGAGGATCACGCGTAGTCGCTGCCACCGTCGTCGTCGCCATAGCCGTCATCGGAATCGAAGTCGGCCGCGTCGCTGTCATTGCCGTTGTCGTCGTAGTTCGCCTGGTCGAACAGGCCGGCACGACCGCTGTCGCCGCCCGAGCGGCCGATGTCGTCGAGACCGGCGTCACGCGCCAGCGACCCGCCGGACTGGTCGCCGCTCCACGGGCTGGCACCGCCGCCGCGCTCCTCGATGATCGTGGTGTCGCCGAACGCCTGATGCGACCCGCCGCCCATCATCGAGCGGATGCCGCCGAGCAACAGTGAGCCGCCGACCATGCCGGCCGCGGCCGCCGCGGCCGTGCCGAGGAATGAGCCGCCTCCGCCGCCGAACATGCCGCCGCGCGGCTGGCCGAAGCCGCCCTGATCGTAGGGGCCGGGTTGACCGGGATAGCCGGGCTGGCCCTGGTAGCCCGGGGGCATCGCCTGGCCGCTGTTCCAGACCGGCCGGCTTGGCAACGGCGGCGGCACGTTGGGGACCGAACCGCGGCTGCTCGCGCCGAAGATGCTGTCGCGCATCGAATCGAGGAAGCCGCCCGACGGGGCCTGCTGCGGGGCCTGGGCGTGCTGCAGCTCCTCGATGCGGGCATTGGCGCGCTTCAAGGCTTCGTCCTGCACCAGTACCGTCTGCACCAGCGCGTAGACGGCATTGGGAGCCCGCTGCAGCGCCTGGGCGATGGCGGCGGCGGCCTCCGGATCACGCGGTGCACTCTCCAACTTGGCAAGCCGGTCGAACAGATCGTCGATGAGTTGGCGTTCTTGCGGTGTCATGTCGTTCTCCTGCCGCTTGCCTTGTTCCGGCGAAGCGCGGCCAAGATTTAGGGGGACTTTGTGGCCCGGCCAGCCGGGGCGCGGATTAAATTTCGGTATGCGACACAGCGTCTCTCGGGCTTGCGCGGCGTTTTGGACCTCCACGCTGCCCGCACCGCAGGAGGAACGCTGCCGAGCGGCTTTTTGTTCGTCGCAGGCCCGCAAGATCCGTTCAGGCCAGCGTCATCCGGCGGCGGTCGAGCAGCGCTGGAAAATGCTCGCCGGCGAGATAGGCGTGCTCGTGCTCGCGCTGGACGGTCAAAGGATCGAGCTCGATCAGGACGTCGTCGACGAAGCCGGGATGGCACATCACCAGCCCGTCCTCCGGCAGCTCGTCCAGGAAGCCGTCCATCAGCGTGCCGAAATCCGAGGTCTTGCTGAAGTCATAGGCGCCGGCGAAAGCGGGATTGAAGGCGATCGCGGCCCGCCTGGCATGACGGCGGAATTGCGCGCTCAGGACGTCCAGCAGCAGCGCCTTCGGTGCCGTCAGCCGCTGCATCAGCGGCACGTTCCGGCCGCCCTGACGCACCCAGGCCGCCGGCGCGGCTTCCTTGACGGCGGCGAGGAAGCCCTCGCGCACCTGCGGATAGAGCTGGGCATGCTGATGGCCGTCGACGAAATCCGGGGCGCGGCCGAACAGCTCGCCGAACGCCGCAAGCTGGACCAGCACCTCGGCGCGGATCAGCTCGGGATCGAGCCGGCGGGACATTCCGGCACGCAGCAGCTTGGGAAAGGGCAGGAACATGCCGCCCTCCGACGGGCGGAAGTGCATGGTGAGGGGCCGGAATGGCGCGGTCAGCGTGACGTGCAGGCCGATGGCGCAACGCGGGCGGTCGGACGCGACCCTGGTCAGCTCCGCCACCTCGTCGCGCCCGATCGCGGCGCCCACCGTCATCACCGAGGTGGCGTTCAGCCGGCCGCGCGCGATCAGGTCCCGGATGGCGCTGTTGACCCCGGGGCTGATGCCATAGTCATCGGCGCACAGCCAGATGCGCCGGTGCGGCGTCGCGCTCATTCGGCGGCGTTCCTCTCGGCGCCGTCGCTCCGTGCATCGAGCGCTGCACGCTTCTCGCTGTGCTCGGCGACGAAGTAGATCGGCCGTGCCTTCAGCTCGGACAGGATCTTGCCGATATACTCGCCCATGATGCCGATCATGATCAGTTGCACGCCGCCGATCGTCATCAGGCCGACCATCAGCGAGGGATAGCCCGGCACCGATTTGCCGCTGACGACGGTCTCCCAGAGGATGGAGAGCCCGAACAGGAAGGCCGCAGAGGCCAGCAGGATTCCGAGCAGGCTGGCGAAGCGCAGCGGGGCGACCGAGAACGAGGTCAGCCCTTCAATCGACAGGCCGAGCAGGCTCGTCAGGTTGAAGGTCGTCACGCCGTGGGCGCGCGCCGCGGGCTCGTAGTCGACGCGGATCTGGCGGAAGCCGATCCAGCTCGCGAGGCCTTTGAAGAAGCGGTTGCGTTCGGGGAGCTGCCGCAGCGCGGCCACCGCGCGCGGCGACAGCAGGCGGAAGTCGCCGGCATCCTCCGGAATCTTCTGCCGCGCCCCCCAGTTGATGAGCGCGTAGAAGCCGTGAACTGCGACCCGGCGCAGGAACGGCTCGTTGTCGCGATGCGCCTTGGCGGTATAGACGACGTCGTAGCCGTCCTTGATCCAGTGCGTGACGAGTTGCTCGATCAGGGCCGGCGGATGCTGGCCGTCGCCGTCCATGAACATCACCGCGCCGCGCCGGGCATGATCGAGGCCGGCCATCAGCGCGGCCTCCTTGCCGAAATTGCGCGACAGCGACACGACCTGCACATCGAGCGCATCGGCCTGCAGCGTGCGGGCAATCGCGAGCGTGTTGTCGCGGCTGCCATCGTCGACATAGACGAGCTCACAGGCGAGACCGAAGCGCTGACGTAGGGTGCGTGCGAGATTATTCAGCCGCTCGTGCAGCGCCGTCAGTCCCGCGCCCTCGTTATAGACGGGGATAACGATCGACAGTCCCTGCGACGCGGCGTCGGCCGCGGTCGTGGTCAGGTCGGACACGTCAGTTCCCAGCATTGCTCAGAGTCCTCGTTCTCCTACCAACATATGGTAGTCGCGCTCACCTGTCGCTACGATGAACGGCGATTTATGATCGCAGGAAGGCCTCGAGGCGGGCAAACAGCGGATTCTCGCGGTCGAGCACGTAGTCCAGCGAGGCGACCGAGACGGTCTCGGCGCCATGTGCGCGCAGAAAGCTGCCGAGCGCGTAGATCTGCGCCGGCGGGCAGTGCAGGGTGAGCATGCCGGACGAGGTCGGGCCGCCGAACGGCGCCACCACGCCGAAGCGGTTGTGCGCCTCGCTCAGCATTGCTGCGTCGCACCCTTTGAAGCGGGTGCGGACCTCGCGGTATTTGCTGGCGCGGGCGCGGGCATGGATGTGGTCGAGAATGATCCGGGCGCTCTCGCGCGGACCCTCCGACCAGTCGGCGTCGCGCGAGGCGACGAGATTGGCCTGGCTGCGCAGGATCACGCCGTCGTCCAGCACCTTCAGCCCGTTGGCCACCAGCGTCGAGCCGGTGCTGGTGATGTCGACGATCAGCTCGGCGGTGCCGACCGCGGGCGCGCCCTCGGTGGCGCCGGCGCTCTCGACGATGCGGTAATCGACGATGCCGTGGGCGGCGAAGAAGCTGCGCGTCAGGTTGATGTACTTGGTGGCGACGCGCATGCGGCGATTGTGCTGGGCACGGAAACCGGTGGTGACGTCGTCGAGATCGGCCATGGTGCGGACGTCGATCCAGGCCTGCGGCACCGCGACGACGACGTTGGCGCCGCCGAAGCCGAGCGTGTCGATCAGCAGCACGCGCTTGTCGGCATCGGTGATGCTCTCGCGCACGAGATCCTCGCCGGTGACGCCGAGATGCACGGTCCCGCGCGCCAGTTGCGAGGCGATCTCACTCGCAGAGAGATAGGCGATCTCGACATTGTCGAGACCTGCGATGGTGCCGCGATAGTCGCGCGCGCCGCCGGGCTTGGACAGGTTCAGCCCGGCCCGTCCGAAGAAGGCTTCGGCGTTCTCCTGCAGACGTCCCTTGGAGGGAACGGCGAGGACGAGGGGGCCGCTCATGATGCTCTCCCGCGCGCGGCCTTGCCCGCGGCGCTGCTCTGGGCCAGCCGCTCGATCCAGATCGAGAAGCCGACGGCCGGAATCGACGAGGCGGCGCCGAGCTGGCTCAGCAGGCCGTCATAACGGCCGCCGGCGACCAGCGGCTCGTCGCCATTGCCTGGGTGGTGCAGCTCGAACTCGAAGCCGGTGTAGTAGTCGAGGCCGCGGCCGAACGAGGTGGCGAAGCGCACCTTGGCGATGTCGATGCCGCGCTGGGCCATGAAGCCGGCGCGGGCCTCCAGCGCGTCGATCGCGGCCGAGATGTCGAGCCTGGCATCGGCGGCGAGGGCGCGAAGCTGCTGGACGGCTTCGGTCGGGCTGCCGCTGATGGCGAGGAAGCGCTTGATACGGTCCAGCGCGTCACGCGGCAGCGCGCCGCTCTTCAGGGTGGACTGCTCGAGGAAGCGGTCGGCGATCTCCGCCACCGTGCGGCCGCCGACGGCGGTCGCGCCGGCAATCGACATCAGGTCGGTGACCAAAGCGAGCGCCGCCTTGCGGTCGGAGCCGGCCAGGGCGGCGAGCACGCCCTCATACTCGTTGCGCGGCGCCACCGAGGCGATCGCCAGCCGCTCGAGGTCCTGCGCCAGCGTGCGCTTGCGGTTGAAGTCCTTGATCAGCCGCCGCCGCCAGACCGGATAGAGATCGAGGGCGTCGATGAGGGCCGTGAACAGCGCGACGTCGCCGGTGCGGATCTCCACCGCGGCAAGGCCGGCGGTGGCGGTCGCCTCGATCGCCAGCGCCAGCATCTCGGCATCGGCGGCGGGCCGGTCCTGCCGGCCGAACGATTCGATGCCGGCCTGCAGGAACTCGCTCGGGCGGCCTTCGCGGTAACGAAATACAGGGCCGAGATAGCTGAAGCCAGCCGGTTGCCCGGCGCGGGCCGAGGCGAGGTAGTCCCGGGCGACGGGAATGGTCAGGTCGGGGCGCAGGCAGAGCTCCTCGCCGGCGGCGTCGCCGGTCAGATAGAGGCTCTTGCGGATGTCCTCCCCCGAGAGGTCGAGGAATGGCTCGGCCGGCTGCAGGATCGCCGGCTCGGCCCGCTGATAGCCGGCCTGGGCGAAGGATTGCAGCAGCGTGTCCGCCCACGCGGCGGGTCCGGTCGGAGCGGGTCCGGTCATGGCGATTCGAGTTCCAAAGTGGATTGGGCGCCCGCTGGGAGCGGCGGCTGCCCCTTAGCATGGCCGTTTGACGGTTTCGACTGCGAATGGCCCCGGCGCGCCACAATTGGCCGGAAGACCTTAACCGCGGGCTCCGCTCCAGTCCCCGAGCGTGGCCTGGATCACGGCGAGGGCGGCAACGCCGGCCGTATCCGCGCGCAGGATGCGCGGACCCAGCGCCAGCCTGATCACGTGCGGCTGGCGCAGCAGCAGCGTCCGTTCATCCTCGGCAAAACCGCCCTCCGGTCCGATCAGCAGGTCGATGCCGGCCGCAGCCTCGGTTCCGCGCAGCGCCTGCAGCGGATCGGCCAGCTCGGCCGCCTCATCGCAGAACACCAGCAGCCGCTCAGGCTGCCGCTGCGCGAGGAAGCGCTCCAGCGGCACGGGATCCCTGACTTCGGCGAGGCTGAGGATGCCGCATTGCTCGGCGGCCTCGATCACGTTGGCGCGCATGCGCTCGCCATTCACGCGCGACACCTGGGTGTGCCGGGTGATGACCGGCTCCAGGCGCGCGGCGCCCATCTCGACCGCCTTCTGCACCATGTAGTCCAGCCTGGCGTGCTTGAGCGGTGCGAAGACATAGGCGATGTCCGGGAGGTGATCCTGCGGCCGGCTCTGTTGCAGGATCGTCAGGGCGTCCGCGCGCTTGCGGCCCTCGATCACGGCCCGCCATTCGCCGTCGCGGCCGTTGAAGACCAGCACGTGATCGCCGGCGCCGAGGCGCAGGACGTTGCCAAGATAATTGCCCTGGTTGCGGTCGAGCGCGACCGAGCCGCCCTCCTGCAGGGGGGCGTCGACGAACAGGCGCGGGGCGGTGAAGTCGTATGCGGGCATGGAGCGAAGCGGTGCCGATGATGGACGTTGCTTACCGGACCCCGCGCCGGCCGCAAAGCAGGCGGAGCCGTCACGGGGTGTTGTCTCAGGTACTGGCGATGGCGCCTTTCGGCCGTGCTGTCGACAGATTTTACCGCTTCGATCCCGCGGGTCGTCCCTTGGGACGGACATCCGACGATTCCGTGAGCCTCGATGCGGAGAACGGCCTTGATCTTGAGACATTCGACTTCGGCGCTTGCGATCTGGGCGCTTGCCGCGACCATCGCCGTGATGGTCGCTGCGCCGTCCCGGGCCGACGACAAGGCGGTCGCCGCGCCGCCGCAGCGGGCGGCGCCCGCGGTTCCGGGCGGCGCCGGCGTGGCTGGCTTTCGCCCGCCCGAAACCTGTCTGAAGGAGTTCACTCCGCTGCGGGACGAGACCGCGCGCCGGGCCAAGCTGCTCAAGGCGGCGACCGAGCGGCGCTTTGCGCCCGGCGAGGCCTGTCAGCTGGTGCATGACTACGAGCTCGCCCAGACCAGGATGATCGACTACGCCGTCGCGCATGCCTCGCTCTGCGGCATCCCGGCCAAGATCACCGATCAGTTGAAGGCGAATCACGAAAACACCCTGACCGTGATGCGCAAGGTGTGCACGGCGACGTGATCCCTCGCGGCGGGCAGGGTCGCCGCCCGCCGCCGACTGGCTATTCCGTTCATCGGGCGTGCAGGGCGCAGACCGAACCCGATGCCCGGGCCTGACGTCCGTGGACGGGATTGCATGCCGGTCTGGAACCCGGCTGCGTCCCTCCGCCGCGGATGTGATCAAATCCGCGGTTGTGCTGGACGGACGAGAATCGTAAAAGCCCCGGATCGGATCGTGCTTTCATCCGGAAGTGTTGAGGATTCTTGGTCTTACCGGAGAACCAGCCTTGATCGTCCGCCAGTCTTTCATGCCGCTCGCCATTGCCGCCCTGGTGCTCTCCACAGGGCAGGTCGTCGCGCAGAGCTCGTTTCCCGCGCCGATGCCCGGCCAGGCCCAGACCAGCAACTCGCCGTTTCCGCCCATCAACGGCGCGGCGCCAATGCGGGCTGCGGCTCCGTCGAGCCCGTTTCCGAGCCCCGGCGGCTCCGCGTTTGGTGGCGGCGGCGGTGGCTTTGCGCCTCCGCCGATGGGGGCTGCGCCGCAGGGCGGTCCGCCCGAAAGCTGCATGAAGGAGTTTCTGCCGCTGCGCGAGGAAGCCGAGCGTCGCGGCAAGCTGATCAAGGCGGCGAGCGACCGCAAGGCCTCGCCCGACGAGGCCTGCAAGCTGATCGCGAATTTCGGCAAGGCCGAAGTCAAGATGATCAAATATGTCGAGGCGCATTCGGCGAGCTGCGGCATTCCCCAGCAGATCGCCGACCAGCTGAAGGCCGGTCACAAGAACACCGACGCTCTGGAAAAGAAGGTCTGTGCCGTGGCGGCGCAGATGCAGTCGGGGGCTGGAAGGCCCGCGGCTCCGAGCCTCAGCGACGTGCTGGGCTCGTCGGCCGCGCTGCCTGAAGCCAACGCGACGAAGAAGGGCGGTTCCGCCTTCGACACCATGACCGGCAACGTCCTCACCCGATGAGCACCACCGCCGTCCGCGTTGCTGACGCGACCGGCAACTGGGTCGACACGCTGGCGCCGGTGTGGAGCCGGCCTTACCTGCGGCTCGCCCGCTTCGATCGCCCGATCGGATCGTGGCTGCTGCTGATGCCGTGCTGGTGGTCGGCCGCCCTCGCGGCCGGGATCGGCGGGAATCTGTCCATGCTGCCGGCGTGGATCGCGCTCTATTTCGTCGGCGCGTTCGTCATGCGCGGCGCCGGCTGCACCTGGAACGACATCACCGACCGCGATCTCGACGCCAAGGTGGAGCGCACCCGTTCGCGCCCGATTCCCGCCGGCCAGGTCGGCGTGAAGCAGGCGCTCGCCTTCCTGGTGGTCCAGGCCCTGATCGGCTTGGCGGTGCTGCTGCAATTCAACCGCTTCGCGATCGCGACCGGCATCGCTTCGCTGCTGATCGTCGCGATCTATCCGTTCATGAAGCGCGTCACCTGGTGGCCGCAGGTCGTGCTGGGTCTCGCCTTCTCGTGGGGCGCGCTGATGGGTTTTGCGGTCGCGTTCGGCCGCATCGATGCAACCGCGCTGCTGCTCTACGCCGGGTCGATCGCGTGGGTGATCGCCTATGACACGATCTACGCGCATCAGGACGCCGAGGATGACGCGCTGATCGGCATCAAGTCGACCGCGCGCCTGTTTGCCGAGCGCACGCATCTGGCGCTGGTCATCTTCTACGGTCTGGCCGTCATGCTGATTGGCGCCGCGTTCGCGACGGCCCACGTGCATGTCGCGGCGTGGCTCGGGCTCGCGGGCTTTGCCGCCCATCTCGGCTGGCAGATCCGGCGTCTGGATATCGCCGATCCGGCGCTGTGCCTGCGCATCTTCAAATCGAACCGCGATGCCGGACTGCTGCTGTTCGCCGGACTGCTGGTCGACGCCGTGCTGCGTGCAAGCTGATCAGTTGCGCGCGATGATCTCGCGCTCGCCGCGATGGATCGAGGCGGGATTGAGCTGATAGCCGACACGGCGTCGCATCAGGAAGCGCGGGCGGCGCGAGCGGATCGCGTTGCGGCGGCGGCGGCGCGGCGTGGCCTCGCGGCGCGTGTCCTGCAACTGGGGCAGCGCGAACGTCTCGCTCCACATCGCCCACGCAGCAACGATCTCGGTCTGGTCGTCGCTGACGCAGAGCGGGATGGTCAGGGAAGGGTCGCGGTGGACGAGCACCAGCATCACCTGCGTGGCGTCGATGTCGCGCACGCCGATGCCGAGGAAGTCGCTGACGCGGAGGTTCAGGGCCATGCGCATGCCGCTGACGGCACGACGCAGGACCACGCGCTCCCGGTGCAGTTCGATCTGCCGGATCCCGCCATCGGCACGGGTATCGTGCGCGCTGTACGAGACGGGCAGGGAAAGAGGGTCGAGCCGCAGGACGCGGCCCGACCCAGCGGAATTGCTTCCGCCTGTTGCTGTTTGACGCCTCACGGCTTGGTCTCCCCGCCGGGATTATGCTCCCGGTCGATGCGTGTGACCTTGCCACGCAGATCGCCCGTATCGGCTTAACAAGCCTGGTTAATCAGATCTCACGCATGATCCTCTTACCGTCATGATTGACAAGCGCTTGCCCCGCATGATTGACGAGACCTTGCCGATTTGCCGACAATCCGATGTGCCGTCTGCCGTCCTGCTTGAAGTCGGCGTGAACAGGCCACATTTCGTTTGGATTGAGCCGTCTTCGCCCACCTGACATCGATCGGATCGTGTTCGTGACCTCTTCCCCAGCCTCATCGTCGACCTCCGCCCAATCAGATCTGCTCGACCAGTCCGCCCTGCGAACGCTCGCCGAGCGGCTGGTGGAAGCCGCGAGGAAGGCCGGCGCCGATGCCGCCGACGCCATCGCGGTGCGCGGCATCTCGCTAGGCGTCGAGGTCCGTGACGGCCGTGTCGAGGAATCCGAGCGCTCCGAGGGCGACGATGTCGGCCTGCGCGTGCTGGTCGGCAAGCGCCAGGCCGTGGTGTCGACCAACGATGTCAGCGGCGACGGTGTCGCGCGGCTGGCCGAGCGGGCGGTGGCGATGGCGCGGGTGGCGCCCGACGATCAATATGTCGGCCTCGCCGATCCCGCGCTGCTGGCGCGCGACATTCCCGAACTCGATCTGCTCGATCCGCAGATTCCCTCGACCGCAGAGCTGGAGCGCCGTGCCCAGGAGGCGGAGGCCGCCGCGCTCGGCGTGAAGGGCGTGACGAAGTCCGGTGGTGCGTCCGCCTCGACCGGCATCGGCGGCATGGTGCTGGTCACGAGCGACGGTTTTCACGGCGCCTATCTGCGCTCGAGCCAGAGCATCTCGACGACCGCCATTTCCGGTGAGGGCACCGGAATGGAGCGCGACTACGACTACACGGCGGCTCCGCACGGCGCCGACCTGCTGGCGCCCGCGGCCGTCGGGCGCAGCGCCGGCGAACGCGCGGTGGCGCGCGCCAATCCGCGCAAGGTTGCGACGTGCCAGGTGCCGGTGGTGTTCGATCCCCGCGTGTCCGGCTCGCTGGTCGGACATCTGGTCGGCGCCATCAATGGTGCCTCGATCGCGCGCAAGACCAGCTTCCTCAAGGACAAGCTCGGCGCGCAGCTGTTCGCCAAGGGCATCCGCATCATCGATGATCCGCTGCGCAAGCGGGGCTTGCGGTCGCAGCCGTTCGACGCCGAGGGCGTGAAGGTGAAGCAGACCGCGCTGGTCGACGATGGCGTGCTGACGACGTGGCTCCTCGATTCGGGCACCGCGCGCGAGCTCGGCATGGTGACGACCGGGCATGCCCATCGCGGCGTGTCGTCGTCGCCTTCGCCCGGTCCGTTCAATCTGCATCTCGAAGCCGGCGTCGTGACAGCCAAGGAGCTGATCTCGGACATCAAGCAGGGCTTCTACGTCACCGACCTGATCGGCTCGGGCGTCAACGGCGTCACCGGCGACTACAGCCGTGGCGCGTCCGGCTTCTGGATCGAGAATGGCGAGATCGGCTATGCCGTGAGCGAAGTGACGATCGCCGGGCATCTGTTCGAGATCTTCAAGTCGATGACGCCCGCCAGCGATCTGGAATTCCGCTATGGCGTCAATGCGCCGACGGTGCGCATCGAAGGGTTGACGCTTGGCGGACGGTGAGATCGGGAAACCGGACGACACGAGCCTGGCGGCGGACGCCGGGCTCCTCAAAGAGGTGGTGCGCGAAGCCGGCGAGCTCGCACGTTCGATGTTCGGAACGGAGCTGCGCAAATGGACCAAGGGGGCGTCGTCGCCCGTTTCCGAAGCCGACATGGCGGTCAATGCGCTGCTCGAACGCAGGCTGCGATCCGCAACGCCGGATTACGGCTGGCTGTCCGAGGAGAGCGCGGATGATCGGGCGAGACTTGGTCGATCGCGGGTCTGGATCGTCGATCCGATCGACGGCACGCGGTCCTATCTCGGCGGCCGCAACGACTGGTGCGTGAGCGTTGCGCTGGTCGAGCACGGTGCGCCGATACTCGCCGCCGTGCATGTCCCGGTCAGCGAGGAGTTCTTCTTCGCCGCGCGCGGTAGCGGCACCACGTTGAACGAACAGCCGGTTCGGGCTGCACCTGGACGCGAGCTCGATTTCTCGCGCGTGGCCGGCCCGAAACCGCTGGTTGAGCGGCTGGCTCCGGGCGCGGCGCGGATTGAGCTGCATCCGCGAATCGGCTCGCTGGCGCTGCGCCTGTGCCGTGTCGCGCATGGCGGGCTCGATGCCGCTTTTGCAGGCGGACAAAGCCGCGATTGGGACCTTGCGGCGGCTCATTTGATCGTGCAGGAAGCGGGTGGTAAAATGACCGCGTTGTCCGGCGAGGCGATCCTCTATAATCGTCCGGAAGTGGTGCACGGGGTGCTGGTGGCAGCGGGCCGCGACCGACATGCTGACATCGTCGCTCAGTATCGCAGGTTACCGCCGGACTGACGCCCCTGGATCGCACCCTCCATTTCGCCTGCAAGGCGCTGATTAGGAAACGATACCGATGACAGATAGCGCCTCGCAGCAGCTCCTTCACCTCGTGATCGGCGGCGAGCTCATCAACCTCGACAAGAACGAATTCAAGGATCTCGACAAGGTCGACATCGTCGGTGTCTATCCGAACTACGCGGCGGCCCACGCCGCCTGGCGAGCCAAGGCGCAGATGACGGTCGACAACGCCCATATGCGCTATTTCATCGTTCACCTGCACCGGCTGCTCGATCCCGGTCAGGACGCGAAGTAAGACGCAAAGCTCGTCACTTGAAACATCTGGTTCGCAATACGCTGCGCAGCGGCTGGTTCCAGCGCGCCGTCGGGTTCCTCGCCGCCGAGTACCTGCGTCTGGTGTGGCTGACCAACCGCTTCACCTATGAGCCGCCCGAGGTCTACGATATCGTCGAGCCGCAGATGCCGGCGATCTTCGCGTTCTGGCACGGCCAGCATCTGCTGACCCCCTTCATCAAGAACAAGCCGAGCTATCGCGCCAAGGTGCTGATCTCCCGCCATCGCGACGGCGAGTTCAACGCGATCGCGGCGGAGCGGCTCGGCATCGGAACCATCCGCGGCTCCGGCGATCACGGCTCTTCCTTCCACCGGAAAGGCGGAGTAGGAGCTTTCAAGGAGATGGTGCGGGCGCTCGAAGACAACTATAATGTTGCATCGACCGCCGATGTGCCGAAGCGCGCGCGGATTGCGGGTCTCGGCATCATCATGCTCGCGCGTGAAACAGGACGTCCGATCATGCCGTTCGCAATGGTCACGAGCCGCTTCATCCGCCTGAAGAACTGGGACAGCACCACCATCAATTTGCCATTCGGCCGCGGCGCATTGGTGGGAATCAAGGAAATCAACGTGCCGCGCGATGCCGACGCCGCGATGATGGAAGAGGCGCGTCTCGACCTCGAGGCGACGCTGAACCAATGCATGCGCCGCGCCTATGAGATCGTCGGCCGTCCCGAGGCCTGTCCCCCGCCGGTCGCGTCGGGAGCATCGAGTGCCTAGCCCGCTGCCGATGGCCCTGCGTGTCTACCGCGGGTTGTCCTCGGCGGCATCGCCGCTTGCGCCGGCCCTGATCAGGCAGCGGCTCAAGCATGGCAAGGAGGATCCGGAGCGGACCGACGAGCGTCGCGGCCTGAGCCACGACACCCGCCCGCTGGGTCCGCTGGTCTGGATTCACGGCGCCAGCGTCGGCGAGGTGCTCGCGGCGGCGGCACTGATCGAGCGGCTGCGTGAGCTCAACATCCGCATCCTCATCACGTCCGGCACCGTGACCTCGGCCGCGATCGTGGCCAAGCGTTTCCCACCCGACGTGATCCACCAATACGTGCCCTATGACACGCCGCGCTTCGTCGAGCGGTTTCTCGATCATTGGCGTCCCTCGCTCGGGCTGTTCATCGAGTCCGATCTCTGGCCCAACCTGATCCTGGCCGGTGCCTCGCGGCGGGTGCCGATGGTGGTGATCAACGGCCGCATGTCGCCGCGCTCGTTCCCGCGCTGGCGCCGCATGTCCGGCACCATCTCCGCTTTGCTGGGACGCTTTGATCTCTTCCTGACGCAGTCGCAGGCGGATGCCGACCGGTTCTCCGCGCTCGGCGCGCGCAACGTCATCACCACCGGCAATCTCAAGCTCGACGTGCCGGCGCCGCCCGCCGATCCGGCGAAGCTCGATCGGCTCACGGCGATGACGCGCGGCCGTCCGGTCGTCGTCGCCGCCTCCACGCATCCCGGCGAGGACGAGATCCTGATCGCGGCCCATAAGGCCTTGTCTGCGGCCTATCCGTCGCTGCTCACCGTGATCGTGCCGCGCCATCCGCATCGCGGCCCGGCGGTCGCGGAGCTCGTCGCAAGCGCCGGCCTGCAGGGCGCCTTGCGGTCGCGCGAGGACCAGCCGCTCGCCGGCACCGACATCTACGTCGCCGATACCATGGGTGAGCTCGGCCTGTTCTACCGGCTGGCGCCGGTCGTGTTCATGGGCGGGTCGCTGGTCGAGCATGGCGGCCAGAACCCGATCGAGGCGGTCAAGCTCGGCGCGGCGATCGTGCATGGCCCGCACGTGTTCAATTTCACCGACGTCTACGAGGCGCTGGACAAGGCCGGGGGAGCCCGGCTCGCCCACGATCAGGAGGCGCTGATCCGGCAGCTCCGGCAGCTGCTCGCCGATCCCGCAGCCGGCAACAGCCTGGTTGCGGCAGGCACGCGCGTCGTCGATCAGCTCGGTGGCGCGCTGGAGCGGACGCTGTCGGCGCTCGAGCCGTATCTGTTGCAGGTCAGGCTCGAGATGGGGGCCGCCGGCGATGCGTGAGCCGGCCTTCTGGCATCGGCCGCCCTCCTGGCAATCGCGTCTGCTGTCCCCGCTCTCGACACTCTACGGTGCCATTGCCGCACGCCGCATGGCGCAAGTCGGAGTCGATGCAGGCCTGCCGGTGATCTGCGTCGGCAATTTCCATGTCGGCGGCGCCGGCAAGACGCCGACCGTGCTGGCGCTGACCGACATGCTGCGTGACCTCGGCGAGCGGCCGGTGGTGCTGAGCCGTGGCTATGGCGGCCGGCTGCACGGTCCCGTGGCCGTCGATCCCGCTATCCATCAGGCGGCCGATGTCGGTGACGAGCCGCTGATGATGGCCGCGCGGGTGCCGGTCGTCGTCTCGCGCGACCGCGCCGACGGCATCGGCCTCGTCAAGGCGCAGGGCGCCTCGGTCATCCTGATGGACGATGGCTTCCAGAATCCGTCGATCACCAAGGATCTCGCGCTGATCGTGATCGACGGCGCGCGCGGCCTCGGCAATGCCGAGGTGTTTCCCGCCGGACCGTTGCGCGCGCCGCTGCCGCCGCAACTGGCGCGCACCGACGCGTTGGTCGTGATCGGCGGCGGCCGAGCCAGCGATCTGGTCGCTGCGCGTGTCTCGGCGGCCGGCAAGCCAGTGTTCTCGGCCGCGTTGCAGCCCGATGCAAAGGTCGTGGCGGCGTTGCAGGGCAGGCCGCTGCTGGCGTTTGCCGGGATCGGCGATCCCGCCCGCTTCTTCCGCACCCTTCGCGGCGCGGGTCTCGACGTCAGGCGCGAGCGGGCCTTTCCGGATCACCACCCATTCACGACAGGCGACGTCGCAGCCCTCGCCAACGAAGCGAGGCGTGATGGATTTGCCCTGGTGACCACGGAAAAAGATCTCGTGCGGTTCCGCGGCCATGAGGCCGCGCCCGATGTCATGGCATTCCCGGTCACTTTGCAGTTCGACGATCTCGCCGCGTTGCGCGCGCTGGTTGTGCAACGACTGGCAGCGAAGCGTAAAGGTCAGCCGTTGGCCTTCAATGCGCCCGGATAATGCCGCTGCAGCACGGCGGTCGGCACGGCGTAGGCTTCCTGCAGATCGACACTCCAATACTTCAGCTCGTCCAGCGGAATCCGCACATCGGTGACCGCGCAGCGCACATAGCTTCCCGGTGAGATCACGCGGAAATCGCCATCCAGATACTGCACCTGCGCCTCGCCCTGGCCCGAGGGACCAAACTTGTTGAGCACGTCCGCGATCTCCAATTCCTTGCCGTGAAGTCCCTCCGCGAGCGCCGCACGCACACGACAGGCCGATTTTCGATGATGTCCTAGCATAGATGGGGGACGCTGTCCCCCCGCGCAAACCCACTGATTTGTGATGCTTCTGCACGAAACTCCGTGCTAGCTAGGTTTCAATATCCGCCGCTTGTCCCGCCCGGCTGGTTTAATGCGCTCCCTCGTCGCCATCGTTGTCTCAATGCTTTGCGCCACGGCGTTTTCAGCCTTGGCTGAGCCGTTGCCGGCGCCCGTCGCGGTCGAGATTCCCTCGGGAAGCTATGTGCTGCGCGCCCAGCTCTACCGGCCGAAGGGGGCCGGCCCATTTCCGGTCGTCGTTGCCCTGCACGGCTGCGGTGGGCTTTCCGGCCGCTCCGAGCCCGTGCTGCCGCGTTATCGCGACTGGGCGGAGGAACTGGTCGGGGACGGAAAGGCCGTCCTGCTGCCGGACAGCTACGGCTCGCGCGGGCTGGGCCCGCAATGCCGCGTCAAGGAGCGTCGTATCAGCGGCCGGCGCGAGCGTGTCGCGGACATCGTGATCGCGCAGAAATGGCTGGCCAAGCAAGCCTGGGCGATGCCCGACCGGGTCAGTCTGGTCGGCTGGGCCAGCGGTGCGAGCGCGCTGTTATGGGCGGTACGCCCGCAATTGCCCCAGCATGTCTCGCCCGATTTCCGCTCGGCGGTGGCGTTCTACCCGGATTGCCGTGCCTCGTCCGGTCTCGGCTGGAGCACGCGCGTCCCGACATTGGTGCTGATCGGCGGGCTGGACGACGTCTATTCGCCGCCCGCATGCCGACAGATGATCGATGGTGCGCGCGGCCGCAGCGCGCTGACCCGCATCGTGATCTATCCCGGCGCCTATCACGATTTCGATCGTGTGAACCTGCCGCTGCATCAGGTTGCCGGCTCGGATGCCGGGGCGCCCGAGCGCGGCCATGTCGGCTCCGATCCCGAGGCGCGCGCCGATGCGCAGAAGCTCGTGGCCGAGTGGCTGGCGCGCTGAGAACCGATCAGAACAGGCTGCCTTGATCGGCGGGATCGGGCGTGCGCTTCGCTGCCGAAGGCTTGGCCTCGCGCGCAGGTTTCGGCGATGACGGCGCTGCCGGCGGAAGCGGGCGGTCCGCGCCCGCCGTGGCCGCGACCTTGCCGTCCGCAAATTCGATCGAGAGCGCGGCGCCGGGACCGATGCTCGCGGCATGGTGCAGCGGGTGGCCGGCCTCGTCACGCACCAGCGCAAAGCCACGCGCCAGCACGCTGCGATAGGACAGGGCGGTGAGGAGCTTTTCGTTCTGGCCGACGCGGGCCGACAGGCGCTGAAGCTGGGTCAGCAACGCGCGCCGGGCCCGCTCGGCCAGACGTTCGGTTCGGTCGCGCTCGCGACCGATGGCCTGGCGCTTGGCCTGCGCATAGGCCTGCCGAGAGGCCTTGAAGCGGGCATCGAGCGCCTCGAACCGCTCGCGCCGCCGGTGCAACTGGCCGCGCGACGACAGCGACAGCCGTTCGGACGACGCGATCAGGCGATGGCGCGATTGCGCGATCTGCGCGTGCAGCACGCGCAGAGTGAGCTTGGCGCTCGCCGCCGCGAACTGGCGGAAGTGCACATGCGTGTTGGTCTTCAGCGCGCGCGGCAGGCTGGCGGCCGCCGAATCCAGCCGCTGCCTGGGAATGGCGAGCAGATCTCCGGCGCCGGGCAGAGCGCGCGCGGCGGCGCGCAGCTCGTTGCGGCGGCTCTCCTGGCCACGCTGCCAGCAGACGCTGACACGGCGCGCGAGGCTTGCGACCTCCTGCATCAGCTCGCTGCGCACCGGCACCGCCATTTCCGCGGCTGCTGTCGGAGTCGGCGCACGTTTGTCCGCGGCGAAATCGATCAAGGTCACGTCGGTCTCGTGGCCGACCGCCGAGATCAGCGGGATCATGCTCTCGGCCGCGGCGCGGACCACGATCTCCTCGTTGAACGACCACAGGTCTTCCAGCGAGCCGCCACCGCGCGCGACGATCAGCACGTCGGGCCGCGGGATCGGACCGCCCTCGGGCAAGGCGTTGAAGCCGCGGATCGCGGCGGCGACCTGCTCGGCCGAGCCCTCGCCCTGTACCTTCACGGGCCAGACCAGCACGCGCCGGGGAAAGCGGTCCTCGAGCCGGTGCAGGATGTCGCGGATGACGGCGCCGGTCGGCGAGGTGACGACGCCGATCACCTCGGGAAGCCACGGCAGCAATTGCTTGCGCGCGGGATCGAACAGCCCCTCGGCCCCGAGCTTCCGCTTGCGCTCCTCCATCAGCGCCATCAGCGCGCCGATCCCGGCCGGCTCCAGCGCCTCGATGACGATCTGGTACTTCGACGAGTTGGGATAGGTGGTGAGCTTGCCGGTAGCGATCACCTCGAGCCCTTCCTGGGGCTTGAAGCGCATGCGGCCATGCACGCCCTTCCAGATCACCGCTTCGATCTTGGCGCTCTCGTCCTTGAGCGCGAAATAGCAATGCCCCGAGGAATGCGGCCCGCGAAAGCCGGTGATTTCGCCGCGCACCCGGACATGGCCGAACTGGTCCTCGACCGTGCGCTTCAGCGCCGAGGACAGCTCGGTGACGGTGAATTCGGGCGCGTTGGGCAAGGCTTCCGCAGGCGGCATCGCTGGCTGATTCGGTTCGGGGAGCAGCAGCCAAGGTAGGGGCTTTCCGCGTCCGCCGCCAATCAAGCCGTTGTCTTTTCGATAACTCTGTTATACAGAGTACTCTATAAATTGGGTGAGTGGAGGAGAGCATGCGACGCGGTGCGAAGGTCCCGTTTCGGGCCCTAGGAGGAGCGCTCTGCCTCGTCGGCGTGCTCGCTTTGGTTCTGGCGGCGATGATCGCGGCGCCGCTGGGACGCCCGCCCGAGCTGAAGTCGATCTCGGAGACGGCGGGACGGGTCGACCGCAGCACCATGCCAAGCCTGCAGCGCTTCAGCGCCCGCGATGGCACCGAGCTCGCCTATCGTCATTACCCGGCGCGCGGAACGGCTGTCGGCAAGGTCGCGATCGTGGTCCACGGCTCCTCCGGCTCCAGCGTTGCCGTGCATGCCCTTGCCGATGCGCTGGCGGCGCGCGGCATCGAGACCTTCGCGCCCGACATTCGCGGCCATGGCGGCTCCGGCACCCGCGGCGACATCGGCTATCTCGGACAGCTCGAAGACGATCTGGCCGACCTCGTCGCCGAGCTCAGGAGGTCGATCCCGACCGAGCCGATCGTCCTGCTCGGCCATTCGGCTGGCGGCGGCTTCGCGCTGCGCGCGGCGAGCGCCCCGATCCAGGACCTGTTCACGCGCACCGTGCTGCTGTCGCCCTATCTCGGCTACGATGCGCCGACCAACCGTGAGAATTCGGGCGGCTGGGCCGGTCCCGACATTCCGCGCATCCTGGCGCTCGGCGCGCTCAGGCGCATCGGTATGCCGTGTTGCGAGGCACTGCCCGTGCTGGCCTTTGCTGTCAGGCCGAACTCGGAGAAATTCCTGGCGCCGACCTACAGCTACCGGCTGTTCCGCAATTTCGCGACCCGCGGCTACAAGGCCGATCTCGCCGCGGCGAAGCACCCGGTGACCGTTATCGCCGGCGCCGATGACGAGCTGATGCTCGCCGACAAATATGCAGATGCGGTGCACGCCGTCGCGCGCGGCGTTGACGTGAAGCTGATCGCGGGCGTCAATCACATGGAGATCGTGTCGGCGCCGCAGGCGGTGAGCGCGATCGCCGAAGACGTGGCTAAGCGCTAGAGGTTCAAACCGCATGATCGACAGCCTGGAAGCCGCGCGGGCGCTCGGCGACATCGAGGATGTGATGAAGCGCGTGCGGCAGTCGCAGATCTATCGGCTGTCGAGCCTGCTGATGATCCTCTGGGGCGTTCTCGTCTTCGCCGGCAATCTCGTGACCTATCTCACGCCGGTCCACGCGGCCAAGGCTTGGCTGACGGTCTATGTCCTCGGCCTCGCCGGATCGGTGGTGTTGGGCGCGGCGGAAAAAGCGCGCTCCGGCGTGCGCAGCTTCGATGTCAGGGCGGTGCTCGCCTTCGTCATGTTCTTCGCCTTCGGTTTCTTCGTCGAGGCGATCGGCCATTTCGGACCGCGCGAGATGGGCGCGTTCTGGCCGGTCTATTTCATGCTGTTCTATGGCCTGGCCGGATTGTGGTTCGGCGCGGCCTTCACGGTGTTCGGCCTGTGCGTCACCGCGTTGACCCTGGTCGGCTATCTCTTCATCGGCGCGGCTTTCCCGTTGTGGATGGCGTTCGTCAATGGCGGCGGCCTGGTTCTCGGCGGCCTGTGGATGCGGCGGAGCTGACGGCTTGGCGGAACTCGACGAGATCATCCACCAGCCGCTGCGGCTGAGGATCATGGCGGCGCTGAATGCCCTGCCGGCCGGGGCCGGGCTGGAATTCGTCCGGCTGAAGAAGCTGACCGGCGCCACCGACGGTAATCTCGGCGCCCACATCGACACGCTGGCGCGCGCCGGCTACGTCGCCGTGGACAAGGCCTTCGTCGGCAGGAAGCCGCAGACCACGGTCACGGCGGCCGCGGCCGGCCGTGCGGCCTTCGCCCGCTACGTCGCGAACCTGCAGGGCATCATTGCCGGCGCTGCCGCGAAGCCGCCTGAGCCATGATTTGACTCCGTTGCGAGGGCCGGGCAATTGGGGCGTCCAAATTGGCCCATCCCTCTGCGACGGCATCGACAATGAACATTCTGCTCCTTGGTTCCGGCGGCCGCGAGCACGCGCTCGCCTGGAAGATCGCCGGCTCGCCGCTGCTCACCAAGCTGTGGTGCGCGCCGGGCAATGCCGGAATCGCCAAGGAGGCCGAATGTGTCGCGCTCGACGTCGCCGATCATGCGGCGGTGATCGCCTTCTGCCGGGCAAACAAGGTGGACCTGGTGGTGGTCGGCCCCGAGACGCCGCTCGCCGCCGGCATCGTCGATGATCTCGAGGATGCCGGCATCAAGGCGTTCGGCCCGTCCAGGCTCGCCGCCAAGCTCGAGGGCTCCAAGGGATACACCAAGGATCTCTGCGCCGAATACGACATCCCGACCGGCGCCTATTCCCGCTTCGACAATGCCCCCGAGGCACTGGCCTATGTCCGCGAGCACGGCGCTCCGATCGTCGTCAAGGCGGACGGGCTGGCGGCCGGCAAGGGCGTCGTCGTCGCCAAGACGGTTGTCGAGGCCGAGGACGCCATCAAGATGATGTTCGAGGGCGGCTTTGGCGTTGCCGGCACCGAGGTCGTCATCGAGGAGTTTCTCGAAGGTCGGGAGGTGTCGTTCTTCGCGTTGTGCGACGGTGAGACCGCGATTCCGCTCGCCTCCGCCCAGGACCACAAGCGGGTGTTCGATCACGACCAGGGACCGAACACCGGCGGCATGGGCGCGTATTCGCCGACGCCGTTCGTGACGCAGGAGATTCATGACAAGATCATGAATCAGATCATTCAGCCGACCATTGCCGGGATGAATGCCCGTGGCACGCCGTTCAAGGGCATTCTCTATGCCGGCCTGATGCTGACGGCCCAGGGGCCGAAGCTGTTCGAATACAACGTCCGCTTCGGCGACCCGGAATGTCAGGTGCTGATGCTGCGGATGATGTCGGATCTCGTGCCCGGCATGCTGGCCGCCTGCGACGGGCAGTTGAAGAATTTCGACCTGCGCTGGTTTCCGGACGCCGCCGTCACCGTGGTCATGGCTGCGAAGGGCTATCCCGGCGACTACGCCAAGGGCGGTGTCATCGAGGGACTCGACGATGCCGCGAGAATCGAGGGCGTGGAGATCTTCCACGCCGGCACGGTGGCGAAGGACGGCGCCATTCTCGCCAATGGTGGGCGCGTCCTCAATGTCTGCGCGTCGGGCAAGACCGTCGCCGAGGCTCAGGCGCGGGCCTATCAGGCCGTCGACCGCATCAAATGGGCCGACGGCTTCTGCCGGCGCGACATTGCCTGGCAGGCGGTGGCGCAGGAAAGCGGTCAGGGCTGAGCGTCGTGATCGCCGCAGTCGGCCCCGCAAGGCTATTTTTCCCGTGCGAATTGTGGCAGTTCCATAGACTCATGCCTTGATGGGATGAATCAGTTCCGCCGTGGAACGGAGGGGCCATGGAATGCGCGCGGTGCGGCAGGCAGAATCAGCCAGGGAGAGCCTCGTGCGACCGTTGCGGCGAGCCGCTCAGCCTCAGATGTGAGGCGTGCAACCAGACCAACAGTCCGTCGAATCGCTTCTGCGGCCAATGCGGCGCGCCGTTGCCCGGCCGGCTGGCTCCGCCCGACCAGGCGGCGCAGCGCGTCCTGAGGACCCTGAGCAGCAAGGGTGGAGAACGCAAGCGTCTCACCATCCTGTTCGCCGACATCCGCGATTCCACCCAGCTGATCGACAGCCTCGGCGATCCCGAGCTCGCGATGCAGCGGCTCGATCCGGTGCTCAACCTCATGAAGGAGGCGGTCCACCGCTATGACGGCGTCGTCAACAAGACGCAGGGTGACGGCGTCATGGCCCTGTTCGGAGCGCCGGTGCCGCATGAGGATCATGCGGTTCGCGGCTGCCTCGGCGCGCTGGCGATGCAGGACTCCATCGCGCGCCTCGCCGACCCGCATTTGCAGGTCCGGGTCGGGCTGCACACCGGCGAGGTGATCGTCCAGGTCGTCGAGAACAGCATGTACCAGACCTACGACGCGGCCGGCGCCAACGTCCATCTCGCCAATCGTCTGGAGCACATGGCCGAGGCCGGCACCATCCTGATCAGCAAGGAGACCTACACCGGCGCCAGGCAGTTCGTCGAAGCCGAGCCGCTCGGCACCCACGCGCTGCGCGGCATCGCCTCGCCGGTGTCGATCTACAAGCTGATCGGCCGCCTCAGTGCGCCGGCGAGCGACGTCTTCCGCAGCGGCCAGCGCCTGTTGCCGCTGATCGGGCGCAATGCCCAGCTTGCGGTGCTCGAGCGCGAGCTCGACGACGTCCTGGCGGCGCGCGGCGCTGTCGTCGGCATTGTGGGTGAGGCCGGCATCGGCAAGAGCCGGCTGTGCTTCGAGTTCGCCGAGCACTGTCGCCGCCAGGGCATTCGCGTCTACGAGGCGCGCGTGCTGGCACATGGCCGCGCCACCCCGTTCCAGCCGGTGCTCGAATTGCTGCGCGACTTCTTCGGTATCCGGCCGAAGGAGCCGGTGGAGGTATCGCGTCAGCGCGTGGTCGACCGGCTCGAAGCCATTGCCATGCCCGACACGGCCCTGGTCCTGCTCCTGGACTTCATGAATCTCGCCGATCCGGCACGGCCGGCGCTCCGGCTCGATCCCGGCGTGTTCAAGACCCGTCTGCTGAACGTGTTCAAGACGCTGTTCCGTGCGGCGCCCGCCGACGGCGCCATGGTGATCATGATCGAGGACCTGCATTGGGTCGACGAGGCCAGCGAGGAATTCGTCGAGGCGCTCGCGGAGGCCACGGTCGGGACCAAGACACTGCTGGTCGTGAACTACAGGCCGGGTTTCGCCGCCTCCTTCATGCAGCAGGCCCCATTTCACGAACTGCACATCGTCCCGCTTGCCTCCGAGGAGGCAAGCGAGCTGCTACGCGGGGTGTTCGGTGACGATCCTTCGCTCGAGGTGCTGGCGCGCGACATCGTCGAGCGCGCGCAGGGCAATCCGTTCTTCCTCGAGGAGCTTGCCAGCGCCGTTTCCGAAAGCGGCGGCTTCGAGGGTGAGCGCGGCGCCTACCGTCTCAAGGGTGGCATCGGACCGATTCCACTGCCGCCGACCGTGCATGCGGTCGTGGCCGCGCGCATCGATCGTCTCGGCGAATCTGCCAAGAACGTGCTGGAAGCAGCGGCCGTGATCGGCCGATCGGTCGCGCTGGCGGTGCTCAAGCCCGTAACCGGCATCGATGACGCAGAGCTGTTCGATGCGCTCGCTCAGCTCAGGCAGGCCGATCTTCTCTACGATCTGCCGCCGTTCGACATGGGCGTGCTCGCCTTTCGCCATCCGCTGATCCAGGAGGTCGCCTATGCGATGCAGCTGCGGTCCCGGCTGAGCACGGTCCACGCTGCCGTGGCCAAGGCGATCGAGGCGCTCGATTGGGGGACGCAGGACGAATTCGCCGCCCTGATCGCCTCGCACTATGAGTTCGCCGGCCAGACCATGCAGGCGGTCGAGCATCTGCAGCGCGCGGCGCGCTGGATCGGCCGCACCAACACGGCGGAGGCGCTGCGGCTGTGGAAGAAGATCCGCTCCCTGCTGCAGGCGCTGCCGCAATCGGAGCGCGTCGACCGCCTGCGTGCGCTGGCCAGCGGCCAGATCCTGAACTTCGGCTGGCGCGAAGGCATCTCGGCCGAAGAGGTCAAGCCTTTTGCTGAAGAAGCGTTGAGATTTGCCCGCTCCTCCGACAAGGCGCATGAGCCGTTGTTGATCGGCGCTTATGGCCGCGTGCTCGCTTCGACGGGAGCGGCCGATGACTACGTCGACCTGGCGCAGAACGCCATCAAGCTGACCTCGGGCGAGGGGGATGTTGGCCGCTACGCGACCGTCAACGCCATGCTGGCGCAGGCATACACACATTCGGGACGGATGAACGAGGCGCTCTCGGCGGCCAATACAGCTATCGCTGCAATGGCAAGCCAGGCCGGCTTCGACAGTCACGTCACGCTTGGTTTGAACCCGAACCAGATTCTCGGCTTTGACGTCAGCTATTGGGTGAGATGCATCAGGGCGCGCGCAATGGCTCATCTCGGCCAGATCGAGGATGCTCGCAGCGAGCTTCTCGAATTGGTGCAGCAGCCCTCATCCGAGGTCGCACCGGTGCTCCAGTTCGTCCCGCACTTCAACCTCGTGGAGCTGGCATGGATGGTCGAAGACCAGAGCCTTGCGCGCGAGCACGCAAGGCGAGTTTCCGATCTCGCTGAAACATCCGGCATTCCCTACATCCGCGTGCTCACCTTGCTCTGCGCAAGCCTCGAACAGGGGTTGACCGGTCGATTCGCCGACGCGACGAATGAGATGGTTGGCGCGATCGAAGCCGCTCGGGCCGCAAGGACGGGGCTCGAGCTCGAGGCGCGCATGGCCGCCATAAATGCCGATCTGCTTTACCGGAGTGACGACTTCGATGCCGCCATCGAGGCCAGCAAACAGGCGATCCTTGTAGCCAAGCGAAAGACGGATCGAGTGGCGGAGTGTTACGCGACGACCGTTCTGGGCCTTGCTCTTGCCGGAGCCGGCAGGAACGAGCAGGCTGCGGGACTTCTTGAGCAGATAGGACATCTCATGAATGTCTCCGGTGCGTTCTGTCTGCGTTCATTAGTTCAGAAACTGCAATTGCATCTTGAAGCAATGCAATGATGCATGCATTGTCGATTCGTTGAATTCCGGCTTTTTCAGATTTGGGGGTTACAATGGGGGTAATGATTAAAGACAGTACTACCCTTGATATTATCGTGCAGCTCAACAAACGGTTCGATGCAGATGCCTTGCCCGAAATGGTCGAGCTGCAACGGGAGTTCGGGGTCTTCTCGCTGAGGCATAGTCTACAGCAGTCCTTTGCTTTGCTCGGAATCGTGCCTGCCGACTGGTCCGAGCGGCGGCGCTGGTACAAGTTTCTCGAGTTTCTGAAGACGTATCCATCGGACATCGCCAGCGTGAACGGCCATGATCGTGTGATCCAGGCGTTCAAGGATGATCTGGAGTGCGAAAAGCCGCTGCCGGTCTCGATCGTCTGTCACTCTGCGGCAGAGGATCCCCGTGTCACCGTGTCGGAAGGACGTCCGATCGTTTTCTCCCTCGACAAGCACGTCATCATCTCGATCCCGACGACGCCCGGTCGTGAGGCACGCAAGCAGGCCGCTGAGACCGCACGGGCGAGGCGGGTCGAAAAACGCAAGAAGTGAGGCGACCACGAGGGTCGTCTTCGGAGACGAGGCTCTTTGCTCGATTCCCCTGTTCTGACGTCGATGTCTATCGCGCCGCGCCGTCTCGAGCGATCACCGACCCGGTTCGGTGCTGGTGTGCGTGCGAAGCTGAGCGCTGCCTTGCGCCGTTCAGCTTCGCTGTCCCCTTTGGCGGCAGATCGTCCTTGATGGTCCGGAGAAAAGAAGGCACCATGACACCGGTGCATTCTGCGCTATCGGGAGGAAGCCGTTATGGGAGCGATGATGAAGGACAGCACGACGCTCGACGTCGTGGTTCAGTTCAACAAGCGGTTCGAGGCTGACGCGGTGCCGGAGATGGCCGAGTTGCAGCGCGAGTTCGGGATCTTTTCTGCCGAGCATGGCCTGCAGCGCTCGTTCACCTTGCTTGGCATCGTGCCTGCCGACTGGAATGAGCGCCGTCGCTGGTACAAATTCCTGGATCATCTCAAGACCTATCCTTCGGACCGCGACGGCGTGAATGGTCACGATCGAGTCGTCGAGGCTTTCAAGGAGGATCTGGAATCGGGCGCGCCGTTGCCGATCTCGCTCGTCTGTCATTCGGCCGCCGATGATCCGCGCGTCACTGTCTCTCGTGGACGGCCTGTCGTCTTCGCGTCCGACGTGCACGTCATCGTGTCGATTCCGACGACGCCCGGCCGCGTCGTGCGACAGCAGATTGCAAAGACGGTGCGGGAGCGGCGCGCTCGAGAGCTCAGCATGCAGTGAGCGCCAGATCTGCCACACGCACGGCGAAGGACGTTCCGAGCCTCGGCTTGATCCAGGCGGACGTCGATGCCTATTACTCTGCCTGCGTTGCGCGTCACGGCGCAACGCCGCGCGGCGTTGACTGGTCGTGCGAGGCGACGCAGGGCCTGCGCTTCGTGCAACTGATGAAGCTGTGCAACGTGTCGGCGCCGTTCAGCCTCAATGACATCGGTTGCGGCTATGGCGCGCTGGTGCCGTTTCTTGAATCGCGTTTTGCGTCCTGTGAGATTGACTATCTCGGCATCGACCTGTCCCGCGCCATGATCAGCCGGGCGCGGCGCCGCTTTGCCGCCCCCTTGCGGCGCTTCGTCGTCGCGTCGGAGAGCCCGCGCATCGCCGACTATTCGGTCGCCTCGGGCATCATGAACGTCAACGTCGGCTATTCGCGCGACGCCTGGGAAGGCTACATCAAAGCCA
The DNA here is from genome assembly GCF_051168015.1 of Bradyrhizobium sp. HKCCYLRH3061. Lineage (NCBI taxonomy): Bacteria > Pseudomonadati > Pseudomonadota > Alphaproteobacteria > Hyphomicrobiales > Nitrobacteraceae > Bradyrhizobium > Bradyrhizobium sp. HKCCYLRH3061. The sequence continues at coordinate 669,518 of NZ_JBNPUE010000001.1, read as the reverse complement.
TGTTGCAGCGCATGTTCGCGACCAGCCGGCGCGGCTTTGCCGTCAATTTCATGCGAGCGGCCGCTGATGAGGAGCAGGACGGCGATCCCGCCAAGGCGCGCCTGTATCGCACTACGCCGGACGTTTGGGCTACCCACTGCGAGCAGGAGTTTGCGGCGGCCGTCGAGGTCATCGGCAACTACGGGATGAAGGAGTTCACGCTCCTGGTGCGCCGCCTGACTCATGCCGCCCCGTCGCAAGCAGGGCCCTCGCACTGATGTCGGCTGTTCCGTCGCTATCCTCGCAGACAGATCGCCGCAGCGCCGCCGTCGAGCGTGCTGTGGACGTGCTGATCTCCTCGCGAGGTCACGCCGATCCAACGCGGCTGGAACGCGCCTGTGCGCTGCTGCGCCAGCGCGCGCCGCTGCATTGGGTTGAACGCTCGGGCGTTCGTCCGTTCCGGGCGGTCACGAGCTATGCCGACATTGTCTCGATCGAGACACGGAGCAATGAGTTTGCCGCGGGCCCGCGCACCTATCTCGCTAGCGAGACCTCCGAGGCCGTGCTGCAGCGTGTCACCGGCAAGCCGCAACTCGTGCGCAGCCTGACCGAGATGGATCCGCCGGATCACGGCGTTTATCGCGGCATCATCCAAGGCGCCTTTGCGCCGCCGGTCTTGCGCGAGATGGAGACATGGCTGTCGCAATGGGCCGCCGAGATCATCGACCGGGTTTCCGCGCGCGGCGCCAGTTGCGACTTCGCAGGCGACGTGGCGCTGCCCTTCACCTTCCGGGTGATCGGCCGCATGCTGGGCACGCCGGAGGCCGACGATGCCCGGCTTGCGCGGCTCGCCCAGGCCTTCGTGGGCGCCGAGGATCCGCGGCGCCGTCTCGCCGAGGCGCCGGGCGATACGATGCGGATGGCCATGCTGGCGCTGCGCGATTATTTCGAAGCCGTCGTGGCCGACCGGCGCGCCCGACCGCGCGACGATCTCGCCAGCCTGATTGCGCATGCCGCGCCGCATGGCGCGGCAATGCCGCATTACGAGCTGATCTCCTACTTCATCCTGCTGGTCACGGCGGGCCACGATACGACGGCGCTCGCATTGGCGGGCGGCCTGGCGGCGCTGCTCGCGGCGCCCGAGCAGATGGTGCGGCTGCGGGCCGAGCCCGAGCTGCTCGATCCGGCGATCGAGGAAATGCTGCGCTGGACCTCGCCGGTGCGGCACTTCATGCGCACCGCGGTCTGCGACACCGAGGTCGGGGGGCAACGCATTCGCGAAGGCGATGCGCTGGCCTTGTTCTTCCATTCCGCCAATCGCGACGAGGCCGTGTTCGAGGACGCCGGCGCGTTCCGGATCGATCGCAGTCCGAACCCGCACATCGCCTTCGGCCGTGGTCCGCACATCTGCATGGGACTGCAGCTGGCGCGGATGCAGATGCGGGCGCTATTTGCGGAGTTGCTGCGCCGGACCGAACGGATCGAACTCGCCGGGCGGGTGCGCCGGGTGCGGTCGCCCTTCATGAGCGGCGTCTCCAGCCTCCCGGTTCGCATGAGCTTTCGCGCGCTGCGCAAGGAGGCGGCTGCATAGGCCTCACCGCCGCGCCTTGAAGAACTCCTTCAGCATCTGCGCCGCCTGCTGCTCGCCCACCGCCGAATAGACCTCCGGGGCGTGATGGCAGGTCGGCGCCGTGAAGAAGCGCACACCCGACTCGACCGCACCGCCCTTCGGATCGGCGGCCCCGTAATACAGCCGTCGGATGCGCGCGAAGGAGATGGCGCCAGCGCACATCGTGCACGGCTCGAGCGTGACGTAGAGGTCGCACTCGACCAGCCGCTCGCTGCCGACGACCTGGGCCGCCTGCCGCAGTGCCAGGATCTCGGCATGCGCGGTCGGGTCGCGGTCGGTCAGCGTGCGGTTGGCAGCGGTGGCGATCACTTCGCCGTCCCGCACGACGACGCAGCCGATCGGCACCTCGCCGGAAATTGCGGCCGATTCGGCCGCTTTCAGCGCCAAATCCATGAAAGAAGGGCCGTTCATGGCTCGTCACGCCCGCCCAAGTCTGCTACTGGATCGCCCTTCAGCACAACCGGACCCCGATTTCCTGCGTGACATGCGCTGCTTTTCGAAGCGCGCGGTTCACGCCTCGTCCTGCACCTCGAAGTGAGACCTTCATGCCCCGCACCACCGACAAAGACAACGATTCCCGCGGCCGCCGCGGCGGCGCCCCGCGGGGGCGGTCCGAGGGCGGCAAGGGTCGCTCGGGCGCAGCGCGCGGGCCGGAGAAGAAGTTCGCCAAGCGCGGCTTCGGCGACAAGGAAGCGGGTGGCCGGGGCAAGCGCTCCTTCGACGAGGGCCGCGCCCCGCGCCGCCGCGACGACGGCGATGCGCCGCGCAAATCCTTTGGCGACAAGCCGCGCTTCAACCGCGATGAGCGGCCGCGCGGCGATCGGCCCTATGCCGCTCGCCCGGCGCGGTCGGGCGATGGCGAGAAGCGCGCCTTCAAGCCGCGTGGCGACCGGCCGAAATTCGATCGCGACGAGCGGGGCGGCGAGAAGCGTCCCTATACGCCCCGTGCCGGTCGCGACGAGGCTCGTCCGGCCGGGCGATCGTCCGAGCGCAAGTTCGGCGAGCGCAAGCCCTACGCTCCGCGGGAGCGCGATGGTGAGAAACGTCCCTATACGCCACGCGGCGAGGGCGCGCGCGATCGCGGCGACCGGCCGCGCACCGAGCGCAGCTTCGGCGACCGTCCGCCGCGGACCGGCGATCGCCCTGAGCGCAAGTTTGGCGGAGAGCGCAAGTTCTCTCGCGGCGCTGAAGGCGATCGGGGCGAGCGCAAGTTCGGTGCCGGCGCGCGCGGGCCGCGCAAGGAGTTTGGCGACCGTCCCTCGCGCGGCGAGAGCAAGCCGTGGCAGAAGCGCGGCGCGGATGGCGATCGCCCGGAACGCAGCCCGCGTCCGCCGCGCGAAGGCGGCCGCAGCTTCGATCGCCCGCGCACCCAGCGCAGCAGCGAGGATCGTCCGAAATTCGACAGGCCCAAATTCGACAAGCCGAAGTTCGACCGCCCGCGGGATCGGGGCGAGGAGCGCAGCTTCGAGCGGCCGCGCCGTCCCGAGGGGCGCACCGACTGGCAGGAGCATCCGCGCAGCGAACGCCGTGGCCGCGACGGCTTCTCCGAGCGGCCGCGCCGCGACAATGAAGACGACAGCAAGGTCTTCGCCAAGCGTCCGGCGTTCGGCGGCCGCGGCGCCTATCGCGAGCGCAAGCCCGAGACCGACAAGCGCAGCGCCCGCGTTGCCGCCGAGCCGGCCGCACCGAAGAAGGCCGGCGAGCGCATCGCCAAAGTGCTGGCCCGCGCCGGCCTCGCCTCGCGCCGCGACGCCGAGGAGATGGTCACGCAGGGCCGCGTGACGGTGAACGGCCGCGTCATCAACTCCCCCGCGCTCGATGTCACCGAGAATGACGTGATCCAGGTCGACGGCGCGCCGCTGCCGGAGCGCGAGCGCACGCGGCTGTTTCTGTATCACAAGCCGCGCGGGCTGATGACGACGCACAGCGACCCCGAGGGGCGGCCGACGGTGTTCGACAATCTGCCCGAGGGCCTGCCACGGCTGATCTCGATCGGCCGACTCGACTTCAACACCGAAGGGCTCTTGCTGCTCACCAATGACGGCGGCCTCGCGCGCGTGCTGGAATTGCCGGACACCGGCTGGACGCGGCGCTATCGCGTCCGCGCCCATGGCGAGATCACACAGGCGCAGCTCGATCAGCTCGCCGCGGGCGTCGAGGTTGACGGCGTCAAATACGGCCCGATCGAAGCGACCTTGGAGCGCGATCAGGGCGCCAATGTCTGGCTCGTCGTCGCGATCCGCGAGGGCAAGAACCGCGAGGTGCGCAACGTGCTCGCGCATCTCGGCCTCGAGGTTAATCGCCTGATCCGCGTCTCCTACGGTCCGTTCCAGCTGCTGGAGCTGCCCGAGGGCGAGGTGCAGGAAGTCAAGACGCGGGTGCTGCGCGAGCAGCTCGGCGAGAAGGTGATTGCGCAGTCGGGTGCCGATCTCGGTCCTGCGGGCAAGGGCAATCGCGAGCCGTTGCCGGACCCGAAGCCCAAGCCGAAGCGCGAGGTCGTCGCCGACCGCAAGGGCCGCCGCGTGCTCGTCCAGCGTACCGGCAGCGAGGAAGCGCGCGAGCGCCACGAAGCCGAGGCGCGTTTCCCCGGTCCGCCGCGGCGGCCGAAGCGCGGCTATCACGGCAAGCGCGATATCACGCCGCAGGATGACGAGTAGGGTGTTGCGATGCGTGTCGTCGGTGGACGGCTGAAGGGCCGCAACATCGCTTCGCCTGCGTCGCGTGACATCCGGCCGACGCAGGACCGGCTGCGCGAGGCGCTGTTCAACATCCTCGTCCACGCCTACGAGGATCCGATCGAGGGCGCACGCGTGCTCGATTTGTTTGCCGGCACCGGCGCGCTCGGCATCGAGGCGACCTCGCGCGGCGCGGCGTTCACGCTGTTCGTCGACAACGGCGCCGAGGCAAGGGCGCTGCTGCGCAACAATGTCGAATCGCTCGGGCTCGGCGGCGTCACCAAGGTCTACCGCCGCGACGCCACCGATCTCGGACCGGCGCATCCGGTCGAGCCGTTCTCGCTGGTGTTCCTCGATCCGCCCTATGGCAAGGGCTTGGCCGAGAAGGCGCTGGCCTCGCTGCGCGACGGCGGCTGGCTCGTGCCATCGGCGCTGCTCGTGGTCGAGGAGTCCAAGGCTGCCGCGTTCAAGGCGCCCGAGGGGTTCGAAGAGCTCGAGCGCCGCGCTTACGACGAAACGGAGTTCGTGTTCCTGCGCCGGTCCTGATTCTCGCTCGCGGTCGCCCCTGCGAACGCAGCGGGCCATAGCCACAGGATCGCGTTGGGACGCACGTGGCTTGCAACAACGGGCTGGCAGATCACTATTTGTCGATACGGATCGCGTCGTCGCTACCTCCTTCCAAACAGCTTCTCCACATCCGCGAGCTTCAGCTCGACATAGGTCGGGCGGCCGTGATTGCACTGGCCCGAGTTCGGCGTGTCCTCCATCTCGCGGAGCAGCGCATTCATCTCTTCCGGCTTGAGGCGGCGGCCGGCGCGGACCGAGCCGTGGCAGGCCATGGTGGCTGCGACGTGCATCAGGCGGCGCTCCAGCGGCAGCGCCTCGCCCCATTCCTCCATGTGCTCGGCGAGGTCGCGCAGCAAGCCTGCGGCATTGATCTTGCCGAGCAGCGATGGCGTCTCGCGCACGGCGACGGCGCCGGGGCCGAAGGATTCGATGGCGAGGCCGAACGAGGCCAGCTCATCGGTGCGCGCGAGCAGTGACTCGACGGTGGCTTCGTCGAGCTCGACGATGTCCGGGATCAGCAGGATCTGCCGCTGCACGCCATGCGCCGCCAGCGAGGCCTTGAGCCGCTCATAGACGATGCGCTCATGCGCGGCGTGCTGGTCGACGATGACGAGGCCGTCGCGGGTCTGTGCAACGATGTAGGTGTCATGGATCTGGGTGCGCGCGGCGCCGAGCGGACGGTCGAGCAGGTCAGGCGTCGCCGGCTGCTCGTGCAGCCGAACGTCGGCGCGCGGGCCGCCGACGTCGAACGCCGCTTGAGAGGATTCCGCAAGCCCGAACGACCCGAGATCTGGTGAGGGCGCCGCCGCAGGGAAGGAGCCGCCGAAATGCGGCATCACCGGCGCCGACGGCGAGCGCTGCCAGTCCCAGTTCATCGGACCGACGTTGGGTCGCGGCGGCGCGAACGCCGGGCGGAATGCGGCGATGGTCGCGCCGCCGTCATTGGCTGCGGTGCGGCGGCCTTCGCGGGCGAGACCTTCCTTCAGCGCGTGGATGATCAGCGCGCGCACCAGGCCGGCATTGCGGAAGCGCACCTCGGTCTTGGCCGGATGCACGTTGGCGTCGACCTCGCGCGGATCGAGCGTCACAAACAGCGCCACCAACGGATGCCGGTCACGCGGCAGATAGTCGGCATAGGCGGCGCGCACCGCGCCGAGGATCAGCTTGTCGCGCACCGGGCGGCCATTGACGAACAGATACTGGCCGAGCGCATTGGCGCGCGTCAGCGCCGGCGCCGCGGCGAAGCCTTCGACGACAACGTGATCGCGCTCGCTGCGCACCGCGATCGCATGGCTGCGGAAGTCGGCGCCGAGGATGTCGCCGAGCCGCGTCAATTGGCCCGGCGCGCCGGGCAGCGCGGCGGCCCAGGTCACCGGCGCGCGCTCCTCGCCGGCGAGGGTGAAGGCGATGTCGGGCCGCGCCATCGCCAGCCGCCGCACCACCTCGCGGATCGCCTCGGCCTCGGTGCGGTCGGTTTTGAGGAACTTCAGCCGCGCCGGCGTGGCGTGGAAGAGATCGGCGACCTCGACGCGGGTGCCTTGGTTCAGCGCGGCCGGCACGATCGGGGACTTGTCGCCGCAATCGACTTGAAGCGCCCAGGCGTGCGGCTCGCTTTTGTGTCGCGTCGTGATCGACAGCCGCGCCACCGAGCCGATCGAGGGCAGCGCTTCGCCGCGGAACCCGAGCGTGCGGATCTGCAGCAGGTCCTCGTCGTCGAGCTTGGAGGTCGCGTGGCGCTCGACCGCGAGCGCGAGATCGGCCGCGGTCATGCCGCCACCATCGTCTGATATGGCGATCTTCCGCCGCCCGCCGCCGTCGGTGAAGATGTCGATGCGGCTGGCGCCGGCATCGATGGCGTTCTCGACCAGCTCCTTGACCACGCTCGCCGGCCGCTCGACCACCTCGCCGGCGGCGATGCGGTTGACGATCTGTTCGGGGAGCTGGCGGACGGGCATGGTGCGAACGAACTTGAAAGCTGGCTGGCTTGGATCTTGAAGGCGCGCGGCGCTGCGGCGGCCACGCTGCAAATGTGGGGCGAGAATAGCTTTTTTCATGCGCTGCGGCAGAGAAAAGCAACCTTCTCCAACGGGATTGTGAGGCGGGCGGGGCCAGTATATCGTTTCGCAAAAATAACGATCAGCCGGAGGAAGACCATGTGCCATCTGTTCGCACACCAGCCTCAGCGCGATTATGCGTCGCAGACCCGTAGTTTGCGGATCGGCGGCCATAGCACGTCGATCCGGCTCGAAATGGCGTTCTGGGACACGCTCGAGGAGATCGCCGCCAAGGAAGGCATGAGCCTCGCGAAGTTCGTGACCACGCTGTACGCCGAGGTGCTCGACCACCACGGCGAGGTGAGGAATTTTGCGTCGCTGCTGCGGTGCTCCTGCCTGATCTATCGGGCGAAGGCGACCGCCGCGGTGCCGGATTTTCGCGCGCCGGCGGCGATCATGGACGCGGCGGAGTAGCCACGCGTCTGCTGTCTCGTCTCCCTCCCCCGCCTGCGGGGGAGGGCGGGGGTGGGGGCGCCACACGGGCAGTCTTTCCTGCGCGCGCTTCATGGGCAGTCTTTGTGGAGCGTTCCCCCACCCGCATCGCATCTTCGATGCGATGCGACCTCCCCCGCAAGCGGGGGAGGCGCTGACTGCATTCGCGGCGGGTGAGGTGCGCACCCATCACGCGTTGCTAATCAGATCTCCTTCTTCTGCATCGCTCCGGCGATGTAGTCGGCCTGGCGGATCGCCAGCGCCACGATGGTCAGCGTCGGATTGCACGCCGCGCCGGTGGTGAACTGGCTGCCGTCGGAGACGAACAGGTTCTTGATGTCGTGGGTCTGGCCGAACTTGTTGACGACGCCGTCCTTGGCCTTCTCGCTCATCCGGTTGGTGCCGAGATTGTGCGTCGAGGGATAGGGCGTGGTCGGGTAGGTCACGGTGGCGCCGACCGCTTCGTAGATCGCCGAGCCCTGCTTGTAGGCGTGGGCGCGCATCGCGACGTCGTTGGGGTGGTCGTCGAAATGCACCGAGGCCACGGGCATGCCGAACTTGTCCTTGGCGACCGGATCGAGCGTGATGCGGTTGGTCTCCTGCGGCATGTCCTCGCCGACCAGCCACATGCCGGCCATGCGCGGATAGGTCTCCATCGCCGCGGTGAAGCTGCGGCCCCAGGCGCCGGGGTTGAGGAACGCCGCCATGAACGGCAGGCCGAGCGACAGCGTCTCCATCTCATAGCCGCCGACGAAGCCGCGCTTCGGATTGAACGCCGCCTCGTCGCGCACGATGCCGGCCATCGTGGTGCCGCGATACATGTGCACCGGGTTTTCGAACGTCGCATAGACGCTGCCGGTCATGTGCCGCATGTAGTTGCGCCCGACCTGGCCGGAGGAGTTGGCGAGGCCATCCGGGAACATGTTCGAGGCGCTGTTGAGCAGGAGGCGCGGGCTCTCGATCGAGTTGCCGGCGACCGCGACGATGCGGGCCTTCTGCAGCTGCATCTTGCCCTGGCTGTCGGCATAGACCACGCCGGTCACCTTGCCGGAGGCGTCATGCTCGATCTTGATCGCCATGCTGCCGGATCGCACTTCGAGATTGCCGGTGGCCTCGCCCTTCGGAATCTCCGTGTAGAGCGTCGACCATTTCGCACCGGACTTGCAGCCCTGGAAGCAGAAGCCGATCTGCTGGCACGAGCCGCGGCCGTCGCGCGGCTGCGAATTGATCGCCATGTTGCCGGTGTGCACGGTCTTGTAGCCGAGCTTGCGGGCGCCGGCTTCGAGGACCTTGAAGTTGTTGTTGCCGGGCAGGCCGGGGATGTCGTTGGTGCGGGTGACGCCCATCTTGAACTCGGCCTTGGCGTACCACGGCTCCATCTCGGCGAGCGTCACCGGCCAGTCCATGAGGCTCGAGCCGGGCACGCCGCCATAGGTGGTGCGGGCCTTGAACTCGTGCTCGTCGAAGCGCAGCGAGGCGCCGGCCCAGTGCACGGTGGAGCCGCCGACCGCCTTGACGATCCAGGCCGGCAGGTTGGCGAAGTCCTTCGCCACGCGCCAGGTCCCGGATGTCGTTCGCATGTCGGTCCAGGCGAGCTGGGTGAAGCTCTCCCATTCGTCGTTGATGAAGTCGGGAATCTCGTAGCGATTGCCCGCCTCGAGAATGACGACCTTGATGCCCTTCTGCGCGAGCTCGTTGCCGAGCGTGCCGCCACCGGCTCCCGAGCCGATGATGACGACGACGCTCGAATCGTTCTGGTCGAATTTTGCCATGGTGGTTTCCTCCGTGTTTTCTGTTGTTCGCCGGCGTCAGGCTTTCGGCAGCCAGTCGATGTCGGAGAAGCCACGGTTGATGTAGCCGCCATGCTCGGCGGAGGAGCCCTCGTAGCCGAACTTCGGCCAGAGCTCCTTCTGATTGTAGAGCGACACCACGAGGTCGCCGCGCAGCGTCTTGAAGAAGGTCGTCTGCTCGATGCCCTGGAGCAGCGCGACGCGGTCGGCCTCCCACGGCACCTGGGTGTAAGCCACCTTGTGGCGGTCCCGCGCGTCCTGGTCGAGCCGGGCGACGCCGTCATTGATCATCGCCTTCACGGCGGCATCCTCGGCGGCCTTGCCGTCCCACGGCTTGACCGCGGTGATGTAGTAGCGGTCGGCGAGGAAGTCGTGCGGGTAGATGTCGCGCGCGACCTTCACCAGCGTCTTCAGCGTCGCCGGCGTCAGCGCCTTGGCATCCTCGGCCCAGGCATCGGTGATCCCCAGCCCGGTGGCGGAGGCGACAGCGGCGGCCGGCACGGTCGAGGCCGCGCCCTTGAGAAAAACGCGGCGGTCGTATTTGTTGCGGCGATCGACTTCTCTCATGGGTATCCTCCGTGGGTTTTTTGCTTATGTATTTGCGTCGTTCTGCGGCTAGCCGAAGCGGCCGCCGCGCTGGATGACCTCGATCTTGTAGCCGTCGGGGTCGCTGACGAAGAAGAACCGCGCCAGCGTCGCCCCATTGTGCTTGAAATCGCGCAACGGGCCCGGCGCCAGGTTCTCGCGCTCGAAGCGGGCATGCTCGGCATCGAGATCGTCGACGACGACGGCGAGATGGCCGTAGCCGTCGCCGAGCGTGTACGGCTCCTTGCGATCGTAGTTCACGGTCAGCTCGACCTCGAAGGGCGACGACGGATGGCGCAGATAGATCAGCGCGAAGCCGTCGAAGCGGAGGTTGTCGGCGATCTCCAGGCCGAAGGCGCGCTTGTAGAAGTCGAGCGCTTTCGCTTCGTCGAAGACGCGGATCATGGAGTGTACGGGCTTGGCCATCTCAATTGTCCTTCAAATAGTTGATGATCGTGGCGCGCACGTCGGGCTTGGCCTGGCGATAGGCCATCACGGCGCCGGGGATCAGCCCTTGCGGATTGGTCAGCCAGGCGTCGAGCTTGGCCTCGTCCCAGGTGAAATCGGCCTTGGCGAAGCCGGCCGAATAGCGGAAACCTTCGATCGAGCCGGCGCGGCGGCCGACGATCTTCGACAGCGGCGGCCCCTGCCGCATCGGCTCGGCGCTGCTCAGCGTATGGCAGACGCCGCATTGCTGCTTGAACAGGGTGGCGCCGTCGACGGGCTTCGGCGCGGGCAGCGTCATCTGCGCCGACGCGATCGTGGTGCTCAGCACCGCGCCAATGAATGCCCCGCACAGAAGAAGCGCATCTTGCGCCGCACGCCGTCCCGCCATCGTTCCTCGCTCGCAATTTTTCCGGAGCGTAGGTCGCAGGTGGAGCGCCGTGGTAGTAGCCGGCTGTTTCAGCGGGAACAAAGCGTGCGCAGCAGTCGTGCGCGCCGCAGGAATGTCAGCGTTACGGACTAATCGTCGAAACGGCGCGCCCCGCGCCCCGCCTTGACGTCGCTGCGGAGCTTCTTGCCCTCGAGCCGGCGCTGCTTGGAGCCGAAGGTCGGCTTGGTCGGGCGCCGCACCTTCGGCCGCACCATCGCTTCGCGGAGCAGCGTGACCAGCCGCTCGATCGCATCGGCCTTGTTGCGCTCCTGGGTGCGGAAGCGCTCGGCCTGGATCACGATGACGCCGTTCTTGGTCATGCGCTGGCCGGCGAGCCGCGCCAGCCGTGCCGCGGCATCCTCCGGCAACGTGATGCGGCTGGTGTCGAAGCGCAGTTGCGCCGACGTCGACAGCTTGTTGACGTTCTGGCCGCCAGGGCCGGAGGCGCGGACGAACGAGATCTCGATGTCGTTCTCGTCGATGGCAAGGTCGCGGGAAATCCGCAGCATGGAGCACCAGGGGGAATCGAGGCTTTCGCGTGCACCATAGCGGTTTTAGGGGCGGCGTGCGCGGGTTCGCGTCGACGGCACCGTTGACCCGGGACAGTCATCACAATCTCCGCTGTCATCCCGGCGAACGCCGGGATCCATACCCCAGGGAGCAGTTTGGGGCAGGCGGGTCATTGACATCTCGTCCCCATCATTTCGGCTGCGGCGTATGGGTCCCGGATCTGCGCGCGCCTTGCGCGCTTGTCCGGGACGACAGCGGTTGGTGTGGCGGACTTCACGGTTCAAACAGCGGGGACGATCAGCTAGGACACGGCTTCGCGCTCTCGCGGCATGCCTGCCCGAGGCTTGCATCGTCGTGGCCCTCGCTGAGAATGCAGAGGGCGCGGGGAATGCCGGGCGCTGGCCGCACCCATGGCCCGCCTGCGAAAAAAATGCAGGCGGCAGGTACCACAGGTTCAGCCGAGGCATCCCGGCATTCCCCGCGCGACGGTCTTCACGCTTATACGCGCTCTCCTCGGTGCACCGGGCTTGTTGGCCACCGTCGCCCGCCGGATCATCATCACCGGCGAGCTTGGCATCAGCGTCGGGATGCCAGGACCACGCGACTTCACGTCCGCGACAGATCGTTCGTCCGCGCCTTCGCTCAGAAGACGCTGCGATCTCTCGCGGCCATCGCATCCCCGCCTCGCGTGTCGTGACGATCGCGATGCGCCCCTCTGCGGTGAGGCGGGATAAGGAGAGTTGATCATGAATTCGGAAAAATAGCAAGATAATTATTCGTATGTGACGTCGGTGTGTTGGCCCCGCTGTCGTCCCGGGCAAGCCGTCGGCGCCGCGAAGCGGCGTCGATGGCGCCGACCCGGGACCCATACGCCGCAGCAGATGTGAGGCGCGAGATGCCCAACACCAGCCTGCCCCAAAACACCTCCCTGGGGGTATGGGTCCCGGCTCAAGGCCGGGACGACACCATTTTTGTCGATGCCGCGGTGGGAAGCCACGAGCAGCCGTCATGGCCGGGCTTGTGCAGCCTGCGCGGCTGAAGTCGCTTTGGAGTGGCGAAGGCTCGGCCATCCACCTGCGTCAATTGCCCCAAAACGTGGATGCCCGGGACAAGCCCGGGCATGACGTCGCCATTGATAGTTATTCTGCGTCGTTGCAGGCGAGCGCGCCTTCGCAAGCTCAGTTCGTCTTCGTCACCGGAGCCGTGACTGGGGCTTGCGCCGGTTCGGCGGCCGCCTGCGGCGTGCGGCCGACGACGGCGGTCAGCAGGCCCTGGCTCCAGAGCTGCTTGGCCGCCTTCTTGGCGTCGTCCAGCGTCACCGCGTTGACGATCTCGCTGCGCTTCTCGATGTAGTCGATCGGCATCTTGTCGAGCTGATATTGCAGCATCGCCTGCGCCAGCTTGGAGGAGGTGTCGAGCGCGAGCATCTGCGAGCCGTTGATGTAGGACTTGGCCTCGTCGAGCTCCTGCTGGGTCGGGCCTTCCTCCGCCATGCGGCGGATCTCCTGCTCGACGGCTGCGATGGTCTCGCCGGCGCGGTCGAAGCGGGTGGCGGTGTTGCCGATGAACAGCGCCGAATGATCCATCCACAGCAGCGCGTCATAGACGGAGTAGGCGAGGCCGCGCTTCTCGCGCACCTCCTTGTAAAGCCGCGACGACAGGCCGCCGCCGCCGAGGATGTGGTTGACCACATAGGCCGCCATGAAGTTCGGGTCGTGGCGGCGGATGCCGGGACCGCCGAAGGTAATCACCGTCTGCGGCACGTCGAGCGGCACCAGCGCACGCTGCGGCGGCCTAGTGGCGACGACGTCGGGCACTGGCGTCAAAGTGGCCTTGGCGGGCAGGCTGCCAAACGTCTGGTCGAGCAGCTTGCCGAGCGTGGCCGGGTCGACGTCGCCGACAACCGCGACCTTGAGCGTGTCCTTGGCGAGCACGCGGCCGACATAGGCCTTGAGATCGTCGACGGTGATGGTCGGCACGCTGTCCAGCGTGCCGTTGGCCGGACGGCCGTAGGGGTGGTTGGGGAAGGCAAGCTTGAGGAACTTGCGGCCCGCCAGCGAGCTCGGATTGGTGGTCTCGCGGCGCAGGCCGGAGATCACCTGCGAGCGGATGCGCTCGACGTCGGCGCTGTCGAAATGCGGCGACGTCAGCGCTGTCCGCAGCAGCTCGAACGCCTCGTCCTTGTTGTCGCGCAGCATGCGCAGCGAGCCGCGGAATTGATCGCGCGAGATCTGGAAGGAGAGCTCGATGGCGCGGCGGTCGAGCCGCTCGTGGAAGGTCTTGGAGTCGAGATCGCCGGAGCCTTCGTCGAGCAGGTCGGCCACGAGATTGCCGACGCCGGGCTTGCCGACCGGGTCCTGCGAGGCGCCGCCCTGGAACGCATATTCCATCGCGATCAGCGGCACGGTGGCGTCCTGCACGAACCAGGCTTCGATGCCGCCGGGCGACACCAGGTGCTGGATCTTGGTCGCCGCATGGGCGGCAGGAGCGATCGTGAGCGCGGCGGCGCCGACGGCGAGCGCGCAGGCGAAGCGGCGGGCGAAGGTCATTGTGTTCATCACGACCGCTTCTCCTCGCGCTTGGCCGCATTGTCCTTGATCAGATAGCCGGTGACCGAGCGCTTCTTCTGCAGCCAGGTCTGCGCGGCGGCGCGGACCTGCTCGGCGGTCACGGCCCGGATGCGGTCGGGCCAGCTCCTGATGTCCTCGATGCTGAGACCTGTGGTGAGGCCGCCGCCATACCAGCGCGCCATGGTCGCCTGGTTGTCATTGGCGTAGATCGCCTCGGCGATGAGCTGCGTCTTGACGCGTTCGAGGTCCTCGGCGCGCACCGGGTTCTGTGCGATCTCGGCGATGACGCTGTCGACGACAGCCTCGACCTGGGCGAAATCGACGCCCGGACGCGGCGCGACCGCGATCGAGAACTGGCTCGGATCGAGCGACGTGCCCTGATAGGACGCGCTGGCATTGACCGCGAGCGGCTTGTCGACGACGAGCGCACGGTAGAGATAGGAGTTGCTGCCGCTGCCCATCAGTTGCGCCAGCACGTCCAGTGCGGCCGACTGGCCGGGGGCAGCCGTGGTGGCCGAGGGCACCAGATAGAAGCGGCGCATCGACGGCTGCTCGACATGCGGGTCGGCCAGCGTGACCGTGCGCGGCGCCACCGGCTCGGGCTCCTGCGGCCGCAACCGGCGCGCGGGGATGTCGGGTTGCGCGGGAATCTTGGCGAAGGTCTGCTCCACGAGCGGGCGCACTTCCTTGGCGTCGGTGTCGCCGGCGATCACCAGGATGGCGTTGTTGGGCGCGTAGAAGCGGCGATAGAACGCCAGCGCATCCTCGCGGCCGAGCTTCTCGATCTCCGGCCGCCAGCCGATCACCGGCCGGCCATAGGGGTGGTTGACGTACAGCGCCGCCATGATCTGCTCGTTGAGGCGCGCTTCCGGCGAGTTGGCGACGCGCATGTTGTACTCTTCGAGCACCACGTCGCGCTCGGGCAGCACGTTCTCGTCCTTCAGCACGAGGCCGGTCATGCGGTCGGCCTCGAACTCCATCATCTTCGGCAATTGATCGCGCGGCACGCGCTGGAAGTAGCCGGTGTAGTCGACCGAGGTGAAGGCGTTCTCATTGCCGCCGATCTTCAGGACCGTCTTGGAGAACTCGCCGGCGGGATGCTTCTCGGTGCCCTTGAACATCAGATGTTCGAGGAAGTGCGCCAGGCCCGACTTGCCGGGCGTCTCGTCGGCGGAGCCGACCTTGTACCAGATCATCTGCGTCACGACCGGCGTGCGGTGATCCTGGATGACGACGACCTGCAGGCCGTTGGGGAGGGTGAAGCTGGTGGGGGGCTCGGAGGCGAACGTCGTTTGCGCCGAAGCGCCGGCCGTGAACGCGATGAGGGAGACGAGCGCGGCGGCGACGGATTTGAACCGGTGCGAGGACATCATGATCCTTCTGGAGGCCCGCAGGGAGGGGCGATCGGGTTTGAGCGCAGCATGCTACATCGCGCCGGACGGCGCCCGACGTCACAAAACGGCGACATCGTGCCGCCGCGAGACATTAAATTTCGCTAACGCCAGCGAAGCCGGCATCTCCGGGCGAACGGGGCGGTGCCGCCGTCACCGTTCCTTGCCGGTCATGATGTCCATCTGCTTGCCGCCGATCGGCTCCTGCTTGCCGGTGCCGTAGGCATAGCTCGGCGACGGCGTCTGGTAGCCGGGCGGCGGCTGGGTCAGGCTTTCACGCTGCGGCTCGCTGGTGAACGGCTTGGTCTCGCTGTCGCTGCCCTTGAACATGCCGAACAGGCCGCCTTTGAAGCCCAACTGTGACGGGCTCATCATCGGGTTGTTGGCGACGCCGGGCTGAATCGGCTCAGTCGACTTGGCGGCGGCCGTCCGCCCCATCTTCATCTCGGCCGGGGTCAGCGGGCGGGCCGCATTGACCGGATCCTTGTTTTCCTTCTTGCGCGCGGCGGCCGCGGCACGGCGTTGCTGTTCGTCGGGGTCCTTCGGCCAGTTCGGCGCGGTCGCCTGCGCCGCGGCGGCGGGCGGCGGCAGATCGAGCTTGGGCGGAACCACCAGCGGCGACCGCTCGCGGTATTCGATGGAGGGCGTCTCCATGTTGGTGCCGCCGAGGCCGCGCATCAGATTATCGATGATCTTCTCTTCGAAGGTCTTGTCGTCTTCCTCGTCGTCCTGGGCACGGGCGGCGCCGGCGGCCATGACGAGGCCGATGCCGAGCGCGACGGCGGACAGCCGCAGGGCGCGAATGGCCGCGTGGGTCACGATCCGGCCGCTGACTTCGGTCTTGCGCATGGCTTTTCCCGTCCTCGCTTGTGCAGTGCTCGGGCTCCGACGAACCGGCCGCGAATCCACCGATTTGGACGCTCGCCGCAGGCGGCTGGTCCGGTCACCGCGCCAGTCCCGAAAACGTGAAGAACCTCAGGCTCTTGGCTCCGGGACAGCACCCGCCGGTATCGACCCCGATCAGGGCGCTTTTGCGGCATGAGCCCCGAAGAAGGAGTCATACAGCAGGCCCGCCACCCCGGCAACGATGGCCACGTCGGCCATGTTGAAGATGTACCAGTTGTAGACCGTGCCGCCGATCTGGATGTGGAACAGCGCGAAATCGACCACCGCGCCATAGGCCAGCCGGTCGATGCCGTTGCCGATGGCGCCGCCGATGATCAGGCCGAGCGCCGCCGTCGCCAGCTTGCTTTCCGCACGCGCCATCCAGATGCCGAGGGCGACCACCGCGACGGCCTTCACCGCCATCAGCCCATATTGCGCCAGCGCGCTCTCGCTCTGCAGCCAGCCGAAGCTGATGCCGATGTTCCAGGCGAGGTAGAGGTCGAAGAACGGGGTGATCCTGACGGTGCCGCTGTTGGGCAGGTCGAACACGTACAGCAGCCACAGCTTGGAGGCCTGGTCGATGACCAGGGTGGCGAAGCCGGCGATGAGGCCGAGACGGAGGCGAGGGGTCATTGCAAGCCGGTGAGTTGACCACCAAGCCGGCCGCAAACACAGCTGTCGTCCCGGCGAACGCCGGGACCCATATCGCGGACGGCCGATTGGTGAAAAGGACTCGGAGTCATCAGTCTTTGCCTACCAAGACGGCCGGTGGTTATGGGTCCCCGCGTGCGCGGGGACGACGGCGGAGTGTGACGCGCGATCGCGCCTCACACGCCCACCCCCAGCGCCTTCCATTCGCGCAGCGCCTGCGCGTCGCGCGGGGACACGTCGGGATAGTCCTTGTCGTCGCCGACGCTCTCCAGGATCTTCCAGGAGCGGGCGCACTTCTTGCCCACGGCCTTCTCGACGACCACCGCCACACCCGGCACCGCATCGAGCCGGAACGCATCGGCCGGCGCGTCGCCCTCGCGGACCTCGTAGTTCGAGGTGATGCAGACCTCGGCCAGATCCGTATCGAACAAGGTGCCGAGCAGCGCGCGGTCGGCGACGTAGATGATCGGCGAGGCCTCGAGCGAGGAGCCGATGGTCTTGGCGGCGCGGGCGAGCTCCAGCGCGCCGGTGACGACGCGCCTGACGTTGCGGATGGTCTCCCACTTCGTCGCGAGCGCGTCGTCGCGATAGCCGTCCATCGCCTCCGGGAACAGGGTCAGATGCACCGACGGCTCGGCGTCCGGCCTGTACATCCGCCACGCCTCGTCGGTGGTGAAGGACAGCACCGGCGCCAGCCATTTCAGGATGGCGTCGCAGATCAGGTCGATCGCGGTCAGCGCCGCCTTGCGCGCCACCGACGACGGCGGATCGCAATACAGCGTGTCCTTGCGGATGTCGAAATAGAACGCCGACAGCTCGGTGTTCATGAACGCTGCCAAGCTCGCGATCACGGTCTTGTAGTCGAACGCGGCATAGGCGCGGGTGATGGTCTCGGCCTGCTGCGAGAGCTGATGCAGCATCAGCCGCTCCAGCTCCGGCATATCCGCGAACGCGACCGCATCGCCGCGCTTGTAGTGGTGCAGGGTGCCGAGCATCCAGCGGATGCTGTTGCGCAGCTTGCGGTAGGTCTCGATGGTGTTCTTGAGGATCTCCGGGCCGATGCGCTGGTCGTCGGCATAGTCTGTGGCGCAGACCCAGAGGCGCAGGATGTCGGCGCCGGAGTCCTTGATCACCTTCTGCGGCTCGACGGTGTTGCCGAGCGACTTCGACATCTTGCGGCCGTTCTCGTCGAGCGTGAAGCCGTGCGTCAGCACCACGTCATACGGCGCGCGGCCGCGGGTGCCGCAGCTTTCCAGGAGCGACGAGTGGAACCAGCCGCGATGCTGGTCGGAGCCTTCCAGGTACATCACGGTGTCCCGGCCGCCGTCGACTTTGCGCTTGATGCCGGCGAGGCCGGGGAAGTGCACGGGGTCTTCGAGCACGAAGGCATGGGTCGAGCCGGAGTCGAACCAGACGTCGCAGATGTCGTCGACCTTCTTCCAGTCCTCGTTGGCGCGGGACCCGAGGAAGCGCTCGCGCGCGCCGTCGGCGTACCAGGCATCGGCGCCCTCCTTGGCGAAGGCGTCCGTGATGCGGGTGTTGACGGTCTCGTCCTGTAGGATCTCGGCGGATCCGTCGCCGGTCTCGCGCACGAACACCGCGATCGGCACGCCCCAGGCGCGCTGGCGCGAGATCACCCAGTCCGGGCGGTTGGCGATCATGCCGTTGATGCGGTTCTGGCCGGCGGCCGGCACCCATTGCGTGACCGAGATCGCGCGCAGCGCGCGGGCGCGCAGCGTGTCGCCGGATTTCGCGTGGCCATGGTCCGCGATGTCCTTGTCCATCGCGATGAACCATTGCGGCGTGTTGCGGAAGATCACCGGCTTCTTGGAGCGCCAGGAATGCGGGTACTGATGCTTCAGCCGGCCTCGCGCGAGCAGCATGCCGGCCTCGGTCAGCGCCTTGATGACGGCCTCGTTGGCGTCGCCCTTCTCGCCCTTGTCGTTGATGACGCGTTTTCCCGTGAAGCCCGGCGCATGGTCGGTCAGCGCGCCGTTCTCGTCGACGGTGTAGGGGATGGTGGTCGCAATGCCCCTGCCGTCGAGCTCGCGCCCATGCGCCATCCAGACGTCAAAATCCTCGCGGCCATGGCCGGGCGCAGTGTGCACGAAGCCGGTGCCGGTGTCGTCGGTGACGTGGTCGCCGGGCAGCAGCGGCACGGTGAAGCCGTAGCCGCCGGCGAGGCCCTTCAGCGGATGGGCGCATTCGACGGCATCGAGCGTGTCGCCGGGGACGTCGCGCAGCCTGTTGTAGCTCGTGACGCGCGCCTGCTTGAACACGCCGTCGGCCAGCGCATCCGCCAGGATCAGCTTGTCGCCGGTCTTGGCCCAGTTGTCAGCCGGCGCGTCGGTGACCTCATAGAGGCCGTAGGCGATCTTGGGCGAGAACGAGATGGCGCGGTTGCCGGGCAGGGTCCAGGGCGTGGTGGTCCAGATCACCACGGAAGCGCCGGCGAGCGCGCCATGCGCCGGCGAGGTCACCGGAAACTTCACCCACACCGTGTCGGACTGATAGTCCTCGTACTCGACCTCGGCCTCGGCGAGCGCGGTCTTCTCGACCACGCTCCACATCACGGGCTTGGAGCCGCGATACAGCGTGCCGTTGGCGGCGAACTTCATCAGCTCGCGGGCGATCTGCGCCTCCGCCGGATAGGTCATGGTGGCGTAGGGATGATCCCAGTCGCCGATCACGCCGAGACGCTTGAACTCCTCGCGCTGCACGTTGAGCCAGTGATCGGCGTAGGCGCGGCACTCCCGGCGGAATGCAACCATGGCGGCGGAGTCGCGGAAGTCGGGCTTGGTCTTGCCCTTCTTGCGGTAGTTCTCCTCCTCGATCTTCCACTCGATCGGCAGGCCGTGGCAGTCCCAGCCGGGCACGTAGTTGGAGTCGTGGCCGAGCATCTGCTGGCTCTTGGTCACGACGTCCTTGAGGATCTTGTTCAGCGCGTGCCCGATGTGGATGTTGCCGTTGGCATAGGGCGGGCCGTCGTGCAGGACGAATTTCGGCCTGTTCTTGGCGGTCTCGCGCAGCTTGCCGTAGAGGTCGATGTCGCTCCAATATTTCAGGATCTCCGGCTCGCGCTGCGGCAGGCCGGCGCGCATCGGGAATTCCGTCTGCGGCAGGTACAGGGTCTTGGAATAGTCCTTGGCGTCGGATTTCTGGGCGTCGGGCTTTTGCGGCTTTTCGGACATCGTGATCTGGCTGGCTGAGCTTCAAGAGGGCGCTGAGACGCGATTTCGATCGCGGGCGGCGGAACGAGCAGAGACATCCCGGTCTTGCGCCGAGCTCGAAGCTCAGGCGGAAGCCGGGCCGCTAATGCCGATGATGCGCCGTATCAACATGGGGCTCCCTCATAGCAGGGGGGCTGCGAAATCGCAAAGCGCAGTTCGCGGGGAGGCGGTCAGCCGATCTCGCCGAGCCGGGGGAAGAGGCCGGGGGCGGCCGCCAGCAAGGCGCGGGCCCGGGCGCTGTCGTCGTCCATCTGCCGGACCAGGGCCTCGATCGAGGTGAATTTGGCCTCCTCGCGGATGAAGCCGATGAAGGCGACATCCAGCACCTCGCCGTAGAGGCTGTCCTTGAAATCGAACAGGAAGGTCTCGAGCAGCGGTGCGCCGTTGTCGAAGGTCGGGCGGCGGCCGAAATTGGCGACGCCGTCGATCAGCACCCGGTTCGCGCCGCGGCCGCGGCCGACCCGGACGGCATAGATGCCGTGGCGCAGCCCGCAATCGCGATCGAGCCGCATGTTGGCGGTGGGGTAGCCGAGGTCGCGGCCGCGCTTCTCGCCGTGGATGACCTCGGAGCTCACGAACCAGGGGCCGCCGAGCATCGCGGTCGCCTCGCTGACCTGGCCCTCCGCCAGCGCTTCGCGGATCGCGGTGGAGGACACCGGCCGCTCGTCGATGTCGACATGGGCCTGGATGTCGACCTCGATGCCGAGCTTGGGCGCCTCGTTGGCGAGCAGGCTGGGCGAGCCGACGCGGCCCTTGCCGAAATGAAAGTCGTAGCCGACCGCGATCCCGGCGACTCCGAGCCGCCCGATCAGGTCATGGTGAATGAAGTCCTGCGCCGAGGTCTGGGCGCGGCCCTTGTCGAAGGTCATGACCACGGCGCCGGCAAGCCCGGTTCCGGCCAGCAGCCGCAGCTTGGCGGTCTCGTCTGTCAGGCGGAACTGCGGGGTGTTGGGGCTGAAGAAGCGCCGCGGATGCGGCTCGAAGGTCAGTGCCAGCGCCGGGCGCCCCTTCGCCTTGCCCATCTCGATGGCCGCCTCGATCACGGCCCGGTGACCGAGATGGACGCCGTCGAAATTGCCCATCGCCACCACCGCGCCCTTGAGGATGTCCGATGGCGGGGTGGAATCGCGGATGACCTTGAAATCGGGCATGTGACGGAAATATCTCGCGGATTTCGGTGGGCCGCCGGCGGGCGGGGATTGCCCTGACGGTGGGCGGCCGGCCCCGCGAAGTCAAGCCGAAGGGGTTCCTCCGCTCATGCGGCGCAGCAATAGCGACATGCAGCCGCAGCGCAGTTAACGCGCTGTTTAACGGCTGATGCTACTGCTCAGAGCGGATGGCGGGGTCGGTTACGACCCGTGCCGCAAGAGCGTTTTTGTAACAGTCTGCGCGTTGTGTTCGCGTCTGGGGGAGTCAAGATGGCGGTTGATTTGACGATGCCGGTGCTCGTCGTCGACGATTACAGCACCATGATCCGTATCATCAGGAATCTTCTCAAGCAGATCGGGTTCGAGGACATCGACGATGCCAGCGACGGCTCGATGGCCCTCAACAAGATGCGCGCCAAGAAATACGGCCTCGTGATCTCCGACTGGAACATGGAGCCGATGACCGGCTACGACCTGCTCCGCGAGGTCCGCGCCGATCCGAACCTGGCGACCACGCCGTTCATCATGATCACGGCGGAATCCAAGACCGAGAACGTGATCGCGGCCAAGAAGGCCGGCGTGAACAACTACATCGTCAAGCCGTTCAACGCCGCGACCCTGAAGACCAAGATCGACGCGGTATTCCCGGACATGGCGACGGCCTGAGGCCGGCCTGATCCACATCCCATGCGAAAGACGCCCGGCACCCGGCCGGGCGTTTTTCGTTTCAGGATCCGCTCACCACTTCAATTCGCGCATCAGGGCGCGCGGCGGGTGGCCGAACAGCTCCTTGACCGAGGCCGGGTCGAGCTGCTCGACGCCGGCGAACTCCTCGGAATGGATGCCGCGGGTGACGAACAGGCAGTCGATGCCGAAGCCGTGCGCGCCGGCGAGATCGGTGCGGACGGAATCGCCGATCGCCAGCACCTCCTCGCGCGCGACCTTCCGGCCGGCGTGCTGCTCGGCGAGCATCATGGCGCGCTCGTAGATCGGCCGGTGCGGCTTGCCGTAGAAGATCACCTCGCCGCCGAGCTCGCGGTAGAGCTCGGCGATGGCGCCGGCGCAATAGATCAGCCGGTCGCCGCGCTCGACCACGATGTCCGGATTGGCGCAGATCAGCGGCAGCTTGCGCTCGCGCGCGCGCAGCAGCATCGGCCGGTAGTCCTCGGCGGTCTCGGTCTCGTCGTCGTAGAGGCCGGTGCAGATGATGTAGGACGCTTCTTCGAGCGGCGACAGCGCCAGGTCGAGACCGCGATGAATGGAATTGTCGCGCTCGGGGCCGAGCCAGAACACCTTGCCGCCGGGATGATCGGCCACGTAGTGGCGGGTCAGGTCGCCGGAGGAGACGATGGCGCTGTAGACCTCGTCGGCGACGCCGAGCTTGCGCAACTGGCGCTGGACCGAATCGGCCGGCCGGGGCGCGTTGGTGATCAGGATCACCGTACCGCCCTGGCGGCGAAAGTGGTGCAGCGCGTCGCAGGCGTCGGGGAAGGACTCCAGCCCGTTATGGACCACGCCCCAGATGTCGCTCAGCAGCACCTGCTTGCGGCCGACCAGATCGCGCAGCCGCTCTTCGAAGCGGAGAACGGTCATGGCAGCCGGCTGATTTCAGAGGGTCCCGGCGGCACGGCGGGCGAGGGCGGCATTGCCGCTGCGCGTCGGAGCATTGGTCTGTGACGCGTCCAGAGAGGTGGTGCCGGCGGCATTGGGGTCCTGAATCTTGATATCCTGCCCGCCCGATGGGCCGGCGGCGGCCTCGCCGGTAGCAGATGCGCCCTCGGGTCGCAATGGGCGGGGCGGCGCGAACAGGAAGCCCTGGCCGAAGCGGACGTCGTAGTCGAGCAGGTCGACGACGCTGTTCTCGCCTTCGATCCGCTCGGCGATCAGGTCGATGCCGAAACGGCCCAGCAGATCGGAGAGATCGGTCGGGTGAATGTCGGAGGCCGAGCTCTGCTTGGGGTCGAGCAGCAGCGCGGCCGGGACCTTGATGAAGCGGACACCGCGATCGGCAAGCTCGCGCGGCTCGAACCGGAGGTCGGTGACATGGTCGATCGAGAAGCGGTAGCCGCGCTGGGCCAGGGCCGCGAGATGCTCGGCCCCGGTCGGGCCGAGGCTGCGCAAGGTCGACTGCTTGAATTCGAGCACGAAGGACGGCGCCAGGGCGCGATTCGCTTCGAGGAAATCGAGGCATTGTGAAAAGTTGGCGGGGCTGCTGAGGGTCGCCGCGGAGATGTTGCAGAAGATGCCGACGTCCTTGTTGCGAACCATCAGGCGGCGCAGCACCTGGACGCAGCGAAGCAGAACCATGTGGTCGATGCGCCCGACCAGGCCGGCGGCTTCCGCGATGCCGATGAAGTCCTCGGCCGCGACCACCTGGTCGCGCTCGTCGCGAAGCCTCGTCACCGCCTCGTAGAAGCGCACCTTGCGCTGCGGCAGCGTCACCAGCGGCTGCAGGTAGATGTCGAGGCGGTTGTCCTCGATCGCGCCTTTGACCGCGGCGAGGATCTGCGGCTGGCTGCGCGGCACGGCGGGGGCAACCGGCGTCGACGGAGCCGGCGTCGTGATCTTGGAGGCTGCTGGTACGGCAGTGACCGCCGGGGCCTGCGGTTTGGGCGGCAGGGGGGCGGCACCCGATGCCGCGCTGAACGTCCCGGGGGTCTCGGGCATCCTCTGCTCGATGTCGCTCGGCGGCAGCGCGGTCATCTCGCGCGCGCCGCTGGAGGAAGCGGCCGCCGGGAGCGGATGATCGGCCTCGCGAACCATGCCGGCAGCAGCTCCCGGCGGTGGTGCCGGCGGGATCGCCGCGATCAGGTCTTCATGCTGGGCCACGGTGACGGCGAGCTGCTTCATCAGTCCGCCGAGCTCGTTGATCTCGCCGATCACGCCCTGCAGGCGATCGGCGCTGACCGAACTCGACGACACGATGCGTCCCTCGACCGCCGACAGGCGTCGGCCGAACTCGGCGACCTGGCGCGCGAGGTCGGCGGTGCCGCGCGACAGATCGGCGATCTGGCTGCCGATATCGGTGCGGTCGCGCAGCCGCATCGACACGGCGTTGTAGAGAATCAGGAACGTCAGTGCGGCGAGCGCGACGATCGCGGATTCCGAGCCACTGATGCCGGCCACCGAATACAGGATCAGGCCGAGCGAGGCTGCGACCAGAACCATACAAATGGCAATGAAAATCGTGGAGATACGGATCATGCTGCGCGACGCTCCCAACCGAATGCAACCTTAGCACTTCTGTTGATTCGCGAGGATAGTCGGCGGGATTCAAATACCGGGAGAGGCCGATGATTTCCCGTCTGCGTGTCATTTACGCAAGTTCACCGGGGAAAGCGGAGTGTCATCGTAGTGTCGCCGACCCGTAGAACACCGGGGAAAGCGCCACGCGGACTCCAGACACATTGAGACATGCGCGCGATGCCATGAGCTGATCAACGGGTGTTGCTGATCAACTCAACCGAGCCGGTGATTCTTCGATGTCCGTCGAACCGCGCCTGTCGCTGTCGGGGCAGGCTTACGCGCTGCGGTGACGCCGGCGCAGGGCGGCCACGCCGAGCAGCAGTGCCGCAACGGCGACACCGACGGGCACGTTGACCCGGCCGAGTGCACCCGCAGCTCCGCTCCCGTGATTCGTGGAGGTCGATGACGGTGCCAGGGGGATGGTGTCGGGATCGATCTCGTCCGCGTCGGGTTCCCGGGCCACGGGCGCTGCGATCGCCACGCGCAGCCGGCTGGAGAGTGAAGGATAGTGCGGCGTCGGACTGCGCAACTTCACCGCCGCGATGATCGCGCAGATCACCGCCAGCGCGACCAGGATGCCGCCGACCACAGCGAATGCGGTGAACAGGCCGTAGGTCATTTCCACCCAGCGGAACAGCGCGGTCAATCCGACGATGCAGGCGGCGATCAGGAAGATGCCCGCGGTGGCGAACAGCCCGGCGGCGACGGCGTAGGACGTCACCGTTCCGGTGGCCTGCCGGGCGCGATCGCGCATGTAGGCCTGGGTGGCGCGCCTGACGCGGTTGAGTCTCTGCTCGAGCCCCAATCGCAGCAGCTCTCCTGGCGGTGCAAGCATGCGCGTCCTCCGATGATCCATCGCCGCGCGCGAACCGCCGGCTCGCGACATGAACGTGGAGGATTTGCGAAGGTTCCCTGCGCACGCGCGAGGCTATTGTCGGCCGGCATGCGACATGTGGAAAGCCGCAATGACCGTTCTTGGGGATCGTAGAAACAAAAATGGCGGCCACGCGGGCCGCCAATTCTGCTCCTGGCCGATCATGGCCGATTGGTCGCCGAATGGCTTACGCCACGGCCTTGATGACCTTGCCGACCTTCTCGATGATCTCGCCGACCTGATCCTCGCTGATGATCAGCGGCGGGGTCAGCGCCAGCGTGTCACCGGCGATGCGCAGCATCAGGTCGTTGTTGTGGAAGGCGGTCTCCATCGCGGAGTAGCCGCGCTTGCCAGCCGCGTCGGGTAGCGGCGCGAGGTCGATGCCGGCGGTGAGACCCACGGTGCGGATGTCGAGCACGTTGGGCAGGCCCTTCAGCGACATCACGGCGTCGGCGAATTTCGGCTCTATGGCGCGGGCGTGCTCGAACAGCTTGTCGTCGCGGTAGATGTCGAGCGTGGCGAGGCCGGCGGCGCAGGCGATCGGATGCGCCGAGTAGGTGTAGCCGTGGGTGAACTCCACCATGTGCTCGGGGCCGCTCATGAAGGCGTCGTGGATGGTGTCGCGCACCAGCACGCCGCCCATCGGGGCCGCGCCATTGGTGACGCCCTTGGCGAAGGTCAGAAGGTCAGGCGTCACGCCGTAGCGCTCGGCGGCGAAGGCGTAGCCGAGGCGGCCGAAGCCGGTGATGACCTCGTCGAAGATCAGCAGGATGCCGTGCTTCTGGGTGATCTCGCGCAGCCGCTTGAGGTAGCCCTTCGGTGCCGGGATCACGCCGGTCGAGCCGGCCATCGGCTCGACGATGACGGCGGCGATGGTGTTGGCGCCGTGCAGGTTGACGAGGTTTTCCAGCTCATCGGCGAAGTGCGCGCCGTATTCCGGCTCGCCCTTGGTAAAGGCCTGCTTCTCGCGGTCATAGGTCGCGGGGATGTGGTCGACGCCGGTCAGCAGGGTGCCGAACAGCTTGCGGTTGTTGACGATGCCGCCGACCGAAGTGCCGCCGAAGCCAACGCCGTGATAGCCGCGGACGCGGCCGATCAGGCGGGTGCGGCTGCCCTGGCCGTTGATCTGGTGATAGGCGAGCGCCATCTTCAGCGCGGTGTCGGCCGCCTCCGAGCCGGAGTTGCAGAAGAACACGTGGTCGAGGCCGGCGGGCGCGAGATCGGCGATGCGGTTGGCCAGCTCGAACGCCTGGGGAATGCCGAATTGGAACGGCGGTGCGTAGTCGAGCGCCGCGGCCTGCTGGCCGATCGCCTCGGCGATCTGGCTGCGGCCGTGGCCGGCGTTGCAGCACCACATGCCGGCGGCGGCGTCGATGATCTTGCGGCCATCGACGGTGATGTAGTGCATGTCCTTGGCACCGGCGAGCAGGCGCGGGTTCTTCTTGAAGGCGCGGTTCGCGGTGAACGGCATCCAATGCGCGGCAAGATCATTCGGAACGGTGACGGCGGGGCGGGGGCTCTTGTCCAGCATGGGGACCTCTCGGACGTTCAAGGCAGGTTGTGCGACGGCGGCAGCATGATCCGGAAAGGTGGCGAACCGGTGCCAGGACAGCTTGCCGAAACGGATCGTGCTGATGGGCCTGAATGCGCGCGCCGACGTGGTCAGCCGATGATCCGGGCCGGCGCCAAGCTATCAGTTTCGCGAGCCGACGGAAACGTCAAAGGTCCAGCGTTCCCTGCTGCCCTGGTGAGCGGTTTCTGCACAGCGGCAGCAGATTGTGCCGGATATTGGAAGTCGCTGCGTCAATTCGCGCCAACCGGGCGCTGTGCCCTGGGGCAGCCGCGTCTCATCACACGAGATCGCGCGCGGTGATCCAGAACACCTCGCCCTCGGAGTCCTCGGTGTCGAGCCAGAGCAGCGGCAGGTCGGGATAGGCCGCCTCGATCTGCGGACGGTCGCGCCCGACCTCGCACAACAATCCGCCCTCCGCAGTCAGATGGTCGCGGGCCTGGCTGAGAATGCGATGGATGATGTCGAGCCCGTCGGTGCCGCCGTCGAAGGCCAGCGCCGGCTCGGCGCGGCATTCCCGGGGCAGGCCGGCCATGCCCTCGGCGTCGACATAGGGCGGGTTGGTGATGATCAAATCGTAGCGGCGCTGGCTGAGCGGTGCGAACAGGTCACCGCGGTGCAGCGAGATGCGCTCGCCGAGGTCGTAGTCGGCGACGTTCTTCGTGGCGACCGCGAGCGCGTCCTTGGAGATGTCGACGGCGTCGATCACCGCATTGGGGAAGTGGCGGCTGGCCAGGATCGCCAGACAGCCAGAGCCGGTGCAGAGGTCCAGCACGCTGTCCACGGCCAGCGGATCATCGATCAGCGAGGTGCCATCGGCCTCGGCGCCGCCGAAATGCGTCTCCAGCAGCTCGCCGATGAACGAGCGCGGCACGATGACGCGCTCGTCGACGTAGAACGGCAGGCCGCGCATGTAGACCTTGTTGACCAGATAGGCCGCCGGCTTTCGCGTGGTGATTCGGGCCGTGATCAGGTCGAGGATCATCTTGCCTTCGGCCGCGGTGACCCGGGCCGTGACGAAGCTCTCGAACTGATCGGGGCGCAGATGCAGCGCCTCGCCGATCAGGAAGGCGGCCTCCGACACCGGATCGGTGGTGCCGTGCGCAAACACCAGACCGGCGTCCTGGAAGCAGCTCACCGCGTAGCGCAGATAGTCGAGCAGGCTGACCAGCTCGCCCGCATTGACCTTCGGCAGCTTCGGCGCCGCCGCCTTGCGCGGCGCTGCCGTCTTGACCTTCTTCGCCATCACGACTTCCAGCGCGCCGCGGCGGCATCGTCGTGGCTCTTGGCCTCGACCCAGCTGCCGCCATCATTGGTTTCCTCGCGCTTCCAGAACGGCGCGTTGGTCTTGAGATAATCCATCAGGAACTCAGCCGCCTCGAACGCCGCCTGACGGTGGCTGGAGGCGGTCACCACCAGCACGATGTTCTCGCCCGGCCGTATCCGGCCGAAGCGGTGGATCACGGTCAGGCCCTGCAGCGGCCAGCGCGCCATCGCCTGCTCGGCGTGCCGCATGATCTCGGCCTCCGCCATGCCCGGGTAATGCTCGAGCGTCAGCGCGGTGATCGGCGTGTCATGGTCGTTGCCGCGGCACAGGCCGGAGAAGCTGACGACGGCGCCGATGTCGGTGCGGCCATGGCTGAGGGCTGCGATCTCGGCGGCGGTGTCGAAATCCTCGTGCTGCACGCGGACGGTGACGATCGCGGTCATGGACGGATCTTCCGTTGCGTCAGCCGCCGGTCATCGGCGGGAAGAACGCGATCTCGCGGGCGCCGGCGATGGCCGTATCCGGCTGCACATGGGTCTGGTCGATCGCGGTGCGGATCACCTTCGGCTTCTCGAACGCATAGGCGTAGCCCTCGCCGCGCGTGGTGAGCCAGGCGATCAGCTCGCTGACCGTGCGCACGTCCGCCGGCGGATCGATCGTCTCCTCGGCCTTGCCGACGCGCTCGCGCACCCAGGCGAAATACTTCACCTTCATCGCGAGTCTGCCTCGATGAGGTGGTGGATGCCGGCGCGGAAATAGTCGTAGCCGGTGTAGATGGTGAAGACCGCCGACAAGCCGAGCAGCCAGATTCCGATCCCGCTCACGATCGGACCCACGGACGTCGAGATCTGGGCGACCGCCGCATCGCCGGCCTCGCCTGCAAGCAGGAAGCCGATCGCCACCAGCTGCATCGTGGTCTTCCATTTGGCGACCTTGGTCACCGGCACCGAGACGCGCAGCGCGGCGAGATATTCGCGCAGGCCCGACACCAGGATCTCGCGGCACAGGATCACAATGGCCGCCCACAGCGACCAGTTCTGGATGGTGCTGTCGGCGGCCAGCATCAGCAGGCAGGAGGCGACCAGAAGCTTGTCCGCGATCGGGTCGAGCATACGGCCGAATGCCGATTGCTGGTTCCAGATCCGTGCGAAATGACCGTCGAGATAGTCGGTGATCCCAGCCGCAATGAACACCGCGACGGCGACCCAGCGGAGCCACAAAGGATACATCCAGACCGACTGCGCGTAGATGCAGCCGACCACGACCGGTATCGCGGCGATGCGCGTATAGGTCAGGATGTTCGGCAGGGACGTCGACGTCTTGCTGGGCACGCGTGTGGTCGCAATATTCATCCGGTGTACCAATACTGCCGCCGTTCGGACGTCAACCTCCGAGCCGAGCCGCTTCGGCAGGATGACGCAGATATGACGCTGTTCGCAACGAAGTCTTGCGGAGATAGGAACTCTCCCGCTCCGATACAAAGAGCGGTAACGCTTCCTTAAGCAACCGCACGCGGTCGCGCCAGTGTGGAGATCGGCGTGCCGCGGTGGGCGCGCCGATCGCTCTTATTGCGGTGCAATGACAGCGGCGCGAATGCCGCCGGTGATCAGATCGCCTCGGCCCCATGAACCGCGCACCAATGCGCCTGCCGTTCCGCGAACACGCGATCGCGTACATAGGCCAGCGTTTCGTCGTCGAAGGTCTCGATCACCTCCAGGCTGAACGACCCTTCGCCATGGGCGGCCCAGGCCGCCTGCAGCCCGCCGCGGCGATGGCCGCCCTGGCGCAGGGTGAACCACAGACGGTTCTGGATCTTGTCGAGGTCCGGCGCATAGCCGATCCAGCGCGCGCCGGTGGCGGCGCAGGTGACGGCAAAGATGCCGGCAGGGCTCTTGCGCTCCTTGTAGGCGGCGACCGCCGCCTTGCGCTGATCGGGGGTCATGAGGTGTCGCTCCAAAGTGAGGTGGGCTCAGCTCATGTAGAGCTTATTTTTGTCCGGGTAAATATATGGAAATCGAAATTTTTTCCTGACAGGTGTATCATAAAGTTGACGGGGCGGACCTCACCTGTAATAATATCCTTACAGGTGGAGAGCCGCGACGTATGCCCACTGAAGGCGATCAACTGCTGGACAGGCTGGCAGCGTTGGCCAATCCGCATCGGTTGCGGGTGGTGGCTGCTTTGCAGGCCCGGGGGCGCACCTATGTCAGCCAGTTGGCCCGCGAGCTCGGCATCAGCCGGCCATTGCTGCACCTTCATTTGCGCAAGCTCGAAGAGGCGGGGCTGGTCACCAGCCGGTTGGAGCTCTCCGCCGACGGCAAGGCGCTGAACTACTTCGAGGTTGCTCCCTTCGAGATCGCCCTGACGCCGTCCTCGATCGCCAAAGCAGCGGAGAGGCTGTCCGTCGTTCCATCCTCCATCAAACCGGAAGGAGACCAACATGGCTGACAAAGCCGCCATCTTCCTGCTCGTCACGATCCTCGTCCTTGTCACCATCATCCTGGTGTTTGCGATGAAGTATTTTGCGGCGGTCCGGCAGGCCGGACGGCAGGTCGCGACGGAGGAGGGCTTCCGCGCGCTGACCGAGCGAGCCGTTCGAGCGCAGGAGACGAGTGCAGAGCTGCTCGCCGCCCTCAAGGGCAGTCTGGGGCAGATCGAGCTGCGGCTCACCCAGGTCGAGAAGGTGCTGAAGGAGGTCGAATGATGACCACTCAACATCAGGCCGAGGAGCTGTCGCTGTTGAAGCGGATGCGCGCAGTCTCGCTCGTCGAAGGCAGCACATTGCTGCTGCTGGTGCTGGTGGCGGTGCCGCTGAAGCACTTTGCCGGCTTCGCCGTCGCCACCAGGATCATGGGTCCTGTCCACGGCCTCGCTTTCATGGGCTACATCTGGATGCTCATCCAGCTCGCAGCCGGCGGCGGCTGGTCGAGAACGGAGATCGTCCGGATGACAATGGCTGCGTTCGTGCCGTTCGGCGGCTTCGTCAATGCCCGCGTCCTGGCGCGACGCGAGATGCTGCTGGCGGCGCCATGATGGTCGAGTGGCTCAAGGCGCTGCACGTCGCCGCCGTACTGTGCTGGAGCGGCGGGTTGCTGGCCGCAGCGATCACCATCGCGGCGGCTGCGACCAAGGCAGAAGCGGCTGGTGCCGCCACCATGGTCGAGATCGTCAGCCGCTGGGACCGGCGTGTCACGACGCCGGCCATGCTCGTCGTGTGGGGCGCGGGCCTCGCACTCGCCATGCAGGGCCAATGGTTCGGCTCGCTTTGGCTGACGATCAAGCTCGGCATCGTGGTCGCGCTGTCCGCGCTGCACGGCGTGCTCGCGGGAACGCTGCGACGGCTTGCACGGTCCGAGTCGCCGGCGCCGCGCTGGTTCTCTCATGCGCCGCCGCTGATCGTCGGCAGCGCTGCTGCGATCGCCGTGCTCGTGGTCGTCAAGCCGTTCTGAGCTCCACAGGAACAGCGACGATGTCGTCGGCCCCTGTAGCACGAGGTTAAACCTTGATGGGCGGCTCGATCTGCGCGAGCTCGTCCTTCAGAGGCGGCCAGCTGTGGGCCATCACAACAGTGCTTAGGATGCCGCGCAGCGAGAAGCTGGCCTCGAAGATCTCGCCCGTTTCGGCCTCAAGTTCAAACGTGACCTTGGAGTCATCATCCATCGATGGGCCGCCCCACATGGAGCGGCCCATTACGATCGTAGGCAGCTTCGTTCGCTTCGCCATGAAGCCTCCCCATCTACACAAAGAACGTCTGACGGCGCGATTAACTAGCTCGCGTTGCTGTGAAAATACTCAAAGATCTTCCGTGCGCTTTCCGCCGAAACCCCCGGCACCTTGCCGAGGTCGGCGATCGAGGCGCGCTCGATCTCCTTGAGCGTGCCGAAGTGGTGCAGCAGCGCGCGCTTGCGCGACGGGCCGATGCCCGGGATCTCCTGCAGGCCGGCCTCGCGGATGTCCTTCTTTCGCAGCTTGCGGTGCGAGCCGATGACGAAGCGGTGCGCCTCGTCACGCAGGCGCTGGATGAAGTACAGCACGGGGTCGCGCGGCTCGAGCTTGATCGCCTCGCGCTCCGGGATGAACAGCGTCTCGCGTCCGGCGTCGCGGTCCGGCCCCTTGGCAACCGACATCAGCGCGACATTGGTGACGCCGAGCTCGGTGAAGATCTCGCGGACGGCGTTGAGCTGGCCGCGGCCGCCATCGATGATGACGAGATCGGGCCATTGCGGCACGTCGTCCTCCTTGGCCGCACGGGCGACATCCTTCTCCGACGGTGACACCAGCCGCTTGAAGCGGCGCTGCAGCACCTCCTTCATCATCGCGTAGTCGTCGCCGGGCGTCAGCCCTTCCGACCTGATGTTGAACTTGCGGTACTGGTTCTTCATGAAGCCGTCGGGGCCGGCGACGATCATCGCGCCGACCGCATTGGTGCCCTGGATGTGGCTGTTGTCGTAGACCTCGATGCGCCGGGGCACCTGCGGCAGGCCGAGCGTCGTCGTCATCGCATCCAGCAGCCGGCTCTGCGTCGCGGTGTCGGCGAGCTTGCGGCCCAGCGCCTCGCGCGCATTGGTCAGCGCGTGAGTGACCAGGTCCTTCTTCTCGCCGCGCTTCGGGCAGGACACCTCGACCTTGTGGCCGGCCTTGACGCACAGCGCCTCGGCGAGCAGCTCGGCCTCCTCGATCTCGTGCGACAGCAGAATCAGCTTCGGCGGCGGCTTGTCATCGTAGAACTGCGACAGGAAGGCGGACAGCACCTCCTCTTGTGTGAACGTCTTCTCGGCCCGCGGGAAGTAGGCGCGGTTGCCCCAGTTCTGGCCGGTGCGGAAGAAGAACACCTCGACGCAGGAATAGCCGCCCTCCTGGTGGATGGCGAACACATCGGCTTCCTCGACCGTGCGCGGGTTGATGCCCTGCTGGGAGGAGATCGCCGACAGTGCGGCGAGACGGTCGCGATAGACGGCCGCGGTCTCGAATTCGAGCTCGCTCGACGCCTTCTCCATCTCGCTCGCCAGCAGCGCCTTCACCGCCTGGCTGCGGCCGGACAGGAAGTCGGTCGCCTCGCGCACCAGCTCGGTATAGCCGGGGAAATCGATCTCCTGGGTGCAGGGACCGGCGCAGCGGCGGATCTGGTGCAACAGGCAGGGGCGGGTACGGCTCTCGAAGAACGAATCGGTGCAGGAGCGGATCAGGAAGGCGCGCTGCAGCGCCGTGATGGTGCGGTTGACGGCACCGGCCGAGGCGAACGGACCGAAATAGCGCCCCGGACGCGACTGCGCGCCGCGGTGCTTGAGGATTTGCGGCGCCCAATGGTCGCCGGTGATGAGGATGTAAGGGAACGATTTGTCATCGCGCAGCTGCACGTTGAAGCGCGGCTTGAGCTGCTTGATGAGGTTCGCTTCGAGCAGCAGCGCCTCGGTCTCCGTGGTGGTGGAGACGATCTCGACGGTCACGGTGGCTGCGATCATGCGCAGGATGCGCGCCGGCAGCGGCGCGTTGGCACGCGCATAGGACGACAGGCGCTTTTTGACGTTCTTGGCCTTGCCGACATAGAGCACGTCGTGGGCCGCGTTGAGCATGCGGTAGACGCCGGGCGAGGTCGGCGCCAGCCGCACCGCGTTCTCGATCGCCGCGTGGCCGATCGCGAGCGGGCCCTCGCCGACGGCCTCCAGGCTCTCCTCGGCCAGCTCCGGCAGCCGGCCGTCATCGTCCTCGTCTGCAGCCGAGGCGGCGGGGTCGAGATCGGGCGTGTCGATGGCCTCGGGCGGCAGGTCGGCCGTGGCGCCACGCCGGCTCGGGGGCGTCGGCGCCTTGGGTGGATCGGAGCTGTGGGTGGTCATGTCCGCAAATTAAGCGCTGCCGCGCCGTCTCGCCAGCTTGCGATCGCGCCATGCACAGGGCAGGGCGGTAACGCTCCGTTAAGCACGTTAATGGCCGGGTAACCCGGCTTAACAACGGCTTAACCTAAAACTCTCGATAAATGCTCACGAAAGAAGCGAGAGTTCCGTAACCACGCCGGCCCGCGCAGCACAGTCGCGCGGCGCATGCTCCGGCGGGTGACGGCGAGTGGCGTGGAGTGAGCGATGAACAGGTTCTTGGTCGGTGCTGCCGCCGCGGCGGGCTTGGGCGCGGCGGCTCTCGGATCGGTCTCGGCGCAGGCGGCGGACCTCGGCTACGGGCGCGGCGCGCCCTACACCGTCAACCAGCCCCTCAACGCCTACAGCTGGGCCGGCCCCTATCTCGGCGGCACGCTGGGCTATGAGTGGGGCACCGTCGGCAACAACCCGACCAAGCCGTCCGGTCTCAGCGGCGGCCTGACCGCGGGCTACAATTGGCAGAACGGCCCGTGGGTGTTCGGCGCCGAGGGCGACATCAACCTGACCGGCGCCAACGACACCTTCGCGCCGTGGAAGTTCTCCAACCCGTGGTTCGGCACCTTGCGCGGCCGCGCCGGCTACGCCTTCAACAACATCCTGTTCTACGGCACCGGCGGCCTCGCCTTTGGCGGCCTGCGCGCCGAGACCTTCGGTCTTTCGGAATCGCACACCACGGTGGGCTGGACGCTCGGCGCCGGCACCGAGTTCGGCCTGGCGCAGAACTGGACCGCCAAGATCGAGTATCTCTACGTCGATCTCGACAGCAGCAATTTCGTGATCACGGGGGCGAAGAACGACTATCGGTTTGGAATTGTGCGCGCAGGCATCAACTTCCACTTCTGATGGCAACGAGGGAATAGGAAGAAGAAACGTCCAACGACAACCTCCCGGCCGCTCGCGCGGCCGGGATTTTTTTGTCGGAGCGCTCCGTGCAATCGTGCATCATCGCGCGCGGCCTGCACGTACGAGCCGGCAATGCTGTGCACGCACACAGGCGCTGCCGACAGCTTCCAAACCAACGAAGAGTTGGCGTCGAGGCGCGTCCGGTTGCAATCACGCCGGCGCGTGAACGACCGCCAGGCGGGCTCGTCCTAAGACGATAGCACCAGGTTCACCGCTTTCGGGCCCTTGCCCTTCTTGTCCGGCTCGACCTCGAAGCTGATCCGCTGTCCTTCGGTCAGGTCCTTCAGGCCCGCGCGCTCCACCGCCGTGATGTGCACGAACACGTCGCGTCCACCGTCGTCCGGCTTGATGAAGCCGTAGCCGCGTTCACCGTTGAAGAACTTGACCGTCCCAGTCATGGCCATCGGGAAACTCCTCCCCCGCAATGCTTCCTCCACTGCGCGCCCTGCGCAGCGTCCGACCGGACATCACTTTGATCGGAAAGCGTTGGCCACCTTAACGCCCAGCGCTCGCCGCGCCGGATCGCCGGATCTTGTTAGGCCTTGATCACCCCGCCGCAACCATTCGCGGAAGCGGAACGTAAAGCCAGTCTTACAATCGGACACAATAATACGGTTCCGCGCCGATTGACTACGGCTTTTCGACCAGTAGCCGTTTCAAGCTTTGGGGAATTCGATTCGGAAGCGCGCCGCGCCGCCCTGGCCGAGCGGCTTCTGCAGTTCCTGCAGGATGAGCTTCAGCTCGTCATGCAATGTCCAGGGCGGGTTGACGATCAGCAGTCCGGTCGAGGTCAGCGCCTCGCCTTCGATCTGCGGTGCAACACTGAACTCGACCCGCAGCACCTTGCCGGGTGGCTTGGCCGCGGCCGCGAGCGCCGCGATGCGATCGCTCAGCTCTTCGGTGGCGCGCCGGCTCTTGGCGGGGTACCACAGCACGTAGATACCAGTGGTCCATTTCGCGAAGGCCGCGGCAAAGCGGTCGGCGAGCCGCTCGAACTCATCCTTCGCCTCGAACGCCG
This sequence comes from Bradyrhizobium sp. HKCCYLRH3061, assembly GCF_051168015.1. Lineage (NCBI taxonomy): Bacteria > Pseudomonadati > Pseudomonadota > Alphaproteobacteria > Hyphomicrobiales > Nitrobacteraceae > Bradyrhizobium > Bradyrhizobium sp. HKCCYLRH3061. The sequence continues at coordinate 633,799 of NZ_JBNPUE010000001.1, read as the reverse complement.
GATCGATCAGCACCACGCCCCGGCGCTCGTTCGGCGGCACGAAGGCGGGCAGGGCGACCCAGCCGTCGAGATCGACGACGCGGGCCTGGGTGTCGCGGCGCAACTGATCGATCAGCTGCTTGCGGGGGATCGGCGCCAGCTCGCACAGGGTCATGCGGTCCTGCGGCCGCAGCAGCGCGCGCGCGATCAGCGGCGAGCCGGGATAGGCGACGAGCTCGGCCGTCGGATTGAACGATCGGACGATATCCAGATAGGGCTGGACCAGCGCATAGACCTGATCCGACAGCCGCGCCTGCAGCAGGCGGGCAATGCCGGTGAGGAACTCGCCGCTGCGGGTGGCCTCGTCGCCGGTGAGATCGTACAGGCCAGCGCCGGCATGGGTGTCGATCACCCGGAACGCAGCGGGCTTCTCCTGGAGGTAGACCAGGATGCGCGTCAGCACGATGTGCTTGATGACGTCGGCGAAGCCGCCGGCGTGAAAGGCGTGTCGGTAGTTCATGCCGTCCGGGTTACGCCGTTCCGTGTCAAAAGGGTACCCCGTCGATGCGCCGCATGCCCTTTCGGAGAGCCGCGGATCAGCGCCGCCGCAACAGGGCCGCAGGCCGACGCGCTGCGGTCGCCCGATTCGCCGTCGCTAGCCGCCGCGGACCGGCGGCATGTTGACCTCGTCGCGCCGGCAGGCCTGCCGGTCGATCTCGTCGCAATTGCGAAACTCGAGGTCCTTCGACAGGCAGATCCGGACCTCGCTCAGCCGGGTGCGATTGCAGGTGACGGCAATGCCCGATGTCGTGAGCTTGGGGTTGGCCTTGATGAAGGCTTCCTCAACCGCCGCCGGCGTCACTGTCTTGGCTTCCGCGAGATCGAGAAATTCCGGCGGGATCTTGATGGCGGCCCGCGCCTTGCGGATGGCTTCGAAGTAGGCCTTCGCCGACACGCCGGCGCAGGTGCCGTGCTTGTCCCACTCGTTGTAGATCAGGCCCGGCGCCGGCATCAGGTCGAGCATCGAGGTCATGATGTTGCGCGGCAGGCGCGGCGCCGGCTGCTCGCAATATTCGGGGTAGCCGTTCTCGTATTGCGGCCACAGCCCGTGCACGACGAACGAGTAGGGCCGGCCGGTGCACTGTTGGGACCGGCTGCCGCGGCCGCCGCGCTCCTCCGCCTCGGCACAGTACGAGGGCGACCACGACAGCGAGAGAACGTAGAAGTCGAACGCGCCCGGCGCATTCTGGCGCCGGTCCTGCGCCGCGGCGGAGCCAGCCGCGAGCACACCGAGCAAGAGGGCAAAGCAGGCGATCGTTCTGGACAACAGGACGGCAGGTCGGCGCAGGCAATCGAACATGGCATACTCCCCGGACAATGCCAGGAGCCTACCAGCGCGCGGGAACATTTCAAGAACAAAAATGGCTGCCCCGAGGCAGCCATTGGTCAGCCGGCCGCTCGCGCGAGCGGGCGATGCGCCGGGAAAGGCGAATCAGGGCTTGGCGGCGCGGCAGGCCGGATTGAAGGCCCAGTTGCGATCGAGGCCGACGACGCAGAACTCGACGCCCTGGTCATAGCCGGCGAAGCCGCCATCCTCGATGATCGAGAAGTTGACGGTGCGCGCTTTGCCGTCGCTGATCATCACGCTGCCGGTGCAGAAGCGGCGCGGGATGTTGTCGGACTGCCAGGGCCGGAAGGCGATCTCGTGGACATTGGCGACGCCGGTGATCGTCAGCGAGGAATTCCAGAAGGTGCTCTCCTTGTCCTGGAATCGCGAGACGATGGTCGGAATGGCCGCCTCGCAAGGCGCGACCCGGCCGTCATATTTCGGGCCGGACAGCCAGAAGTTCATCTCGAGCGGGTTGGCCGCCTGGGCCGGCGCGGTCGCGACCGCGAGCAGCGCGCCGCATGCGGCACCGAACGTCTTGAAAGCTGAGCTGAAGTCGCGCATGGGCCGTCCGCAAGGCTGATCCGGGAGCGTGGACCGTGCCGCGGTGGCCACAGGAGGTCAAGTGCAACGCGGCAACACTCCACGATTAGTCCTGTTAACCCGGGGCCGGTGTTCTTTTCTTGACCGCACGGGACCTTTAGAATGGCAGGCCAGATCGAGGAGAATGCAATGCGGACGCTGATGGCCGGATTCGTGAAGACTGCAGGCCTCGTGGCCGCTGGGATGGTTCTGGTTGCCGCGTCCGCCCAGGCCGACGTGGTGCCGCCCTTCAAGGGCAATGACACCGGCGGCATCATCGCCTATCAGCTGGCCCAGACCACGGATGCGCGCCAGCTCGCGGTCGACCACTGCGCCTCCTACGGCAAGGTCGCGAAGTTCGGCGCCGTCGATGCGCGCTACGGCGGCTACGTCTCGTTCTCCTGCCGCTGGGTACCGTACGGCTCGGCGCAGCGGCCGCTGCGGACGCTCTACTGACCTTCCATCAACTGCCGTTCTCCTAATTGCCATCTTTTGGCGGCATTCGCTCTGGCATCGATCAACGAGCCGGAACGGGGGCACATGACCTGCACACGCATCGCAATCGGGCTGTTGGCCTGCTGCCTCCTGGGCGTGACCGCGAGCCATGAGGCTCGGGCCGTCGACCTGCCGGTGCGCAAGGCCGGCCTGTGGGAGCTGAAGATGATCAGATCCGGCGGTCAGCTGCCGGAGGCGACGATTCAGCACTGCACCGACGCGGCCACCGACAAGGAGATGAACAACTTCGCCTCTCCGATGGCGCAGCAGGTCTGCTCCAAGCAGGATATCCAGAAAACCGCGACCGGCTACGTCTCCGATTCGGTCTGCAATTTCGGCGGCATCAATACGACGTCGCATGCCGACATCACGGGCGATTTCAACTCGGCCTATACGGTGAAGACGATGTCGCGAGTCACGGGCGGTGCCGCCGGCACCGGGGTGAAGGACACCGCGATGACGATCGAGGCCAGATGGCTCGGCGCCTGCAAGCCCGACCAGAAGCCCGGGGACATCGTGATGCCCGGCGGCATGAAGATGAACGTCAAGGACATGGCCAAGCTGAAGGCCCTGATCCCGGGCGTGAAGCAGTAGGCGGGCGCTCGTTGCGCGTGATGGGCGCAGCGAGTGGATCGTCGCTCATTCGCGGACGCAAAGCACGATCTTCCCGATATGCCGGCCCGTCTCCATGCGGGCATGCGCATCGGCCGCCTCGGACAGGCGATAGGTGCTGTCGATGTGCGGCCGAATGGCCGTTCCGAGAAGAGGCCAGATCCGCTGCCGCAGTTCGGTCGCGATGCGCCGCTTGAGATCGAGCGACGTCGACCGCAGGAACGCGCCGGTGATGCTGGCCCGGCGCGCCATCAGGCTGCGCAGCGGCACCGCCAGCTCCTTGCCCTGTCCAGCCGAGAGCTGGGCGATCCGTCCACCCATGGCGAGCGCCGCAAGGTCCTGCGCGATGTGGGCGCCGGCGGAGGTGTCGAGGATGCAGTCGACCCCGCGCGTCCCCGTCGCCGCGCGGATCTGCTCGGCGAGATCGGGATCGGCATAGTCGAACACGGCGCTGCAGCCGAGCCCGAGTGCCAGGGCGCGCTTCTCCGCGGTGCCGGCGGTGGCAATGACGGGATGCCCCAGCGCGCGCAGCAGCTGGATCGCGATCGTGCCGACGCCGCTGCTGCCGCCGTGAATCAGGGCGGTCTCGCCGGGCGCCATGCGCATCAGCTCGAAGAAGTTGAACCAGGTCGTGAACAGCGCCTCGGGTAGGGCGGCGCCTTGGATCCAGTCAAGGCTGCTCGGCAGGTCCAGCGCAAGATGCTGATCGGTGGCGACGTATTGCGCGTATGAGCCGCCGTCGGTCAGCGCCATCACCGCTTGACCCAGCCGTTCCGGGGAAACGTCGGCGCCGCAGGCCACGATGCGCCCCGAGGCTTCCAATCCCGGTATGGGATTGGGCTCCCGCGACGGCCCGGCAGCGCGCTGGTTGCAGTCGTGACGGTTGATGCCGGCGGCGGCGACCTCGATCAGGACGTCGTCGGGGCCGAGCCGCGGGACCGGCCAGTCCTGTCGCTCTGACAGGACCTCCGGGCCGCCCGCGGCGGTGATGATGACGGCGCGCTGATCGTCCGGAATCATGTGTGGTCGCTCATGTGCTCACTTGCCGACCAGGCCGCACTTGCTGCGGTCGAGCGGACGAAACGCCTGATCGGGGGCGATCTTCGTCACCAGCTTGACGAAGTCCCAGGGGCCCTTCGATTCGGCGGGAGTCTTGACCTGGACGAGGTACAGGTCGTGCACCATGCGCTGGTCGTCGCGGATCTGACCGTGGTCCGCATAGGCGTCCGAGACCGGTGTGGATTTCATCTTCGCCATCACCGTTGCGCCGTCGTCGCTGTCCGCATCCTTCACCGCCTGCAGAAAGTGCCGCACGGCCGAGTAGACTCCGGCCTGGATCTGTGACGGCATCGCCTTGCGGCGCGCGTAGAACGCGTCGGAGAAGCGGCGCGCGGCGGGGGAGGCGTCCTCGAAGAAGCTGGTGACGATGAGATCGCCCTGCGTCGCCTTGAGGCCGATGGCTTCGATGTCGACGTTCTGGAACGACATCGGCACGATCTTCATCCCCTGGGCCGCAAGCCCGAATTCCTCGGCCTGCTTGATGGCGGTGGCATTGTCGCCGGCGACGTTGAGCGCCAGGATCTTGGCGCCGGAGGCCTGGGCCTGCAACAGGAACGAGCCGTAATCCGGCGTGCCGAGCTGCGCCTTGACGCTGCCGGCGACCGTGCCGCCGAGCTCGGCGATGCGGGCGCGCGCGGTCGCCTCGACCGAATGGCCGAACGCATAGTCGCCGGTGATGAAGAACCACGGCTCCTTGCTGGTCTGCATGATGCCCGAGACGACGGCGGTGGCGGTCGAATAGGCGTCGTGCGTCCATTGCACCGAGGTCGGCGCGCACGCCTCGTCGGTGAGCTGGTTGGCGCCGGCCCCCGAGATCAGGAAGATCCTGCCGTTGCTGCGCACCAGCTCCTGGACGCCGAGCGCCGCGCCGGAGCTGCCGCCGTCCGCGATCGCCTGCACGCCGTCCTGTTCGAACCAGCGCCGGGCGATCGCGACCGCGATATCCGGCTTGTTCTGGTGGTCCGCCTGAAGGATCTCGATCGGCCTGCCGTTGATGTTGCCGCCGAATTCCTCTGCGGCCATCCGTGCCGCTTCCACCGAGCCGGGCCCCATCGCGGTCGCAAAGATGCCGGTCATGTCGGTGAGCACGCCAATCCGGATGGCTTTCCCTTTGATGTCCGCCTGCGCGGATGAGCCTGCAAGCAGCAACAGCGCGGCGATGCCCGCTGTGAGACGTCGCGACATGATGATCCTCCCCGGATTCAACGACTTTGTTTGTTATGTCGTGTTTGATTGGTGCGCCGCGCGGTTCCGCGAGGCGGAGACGTCAGGCCGCCGGTTCGGCGGCCACGGGATTGCGCAGGACGCCGATGCCCGAGATCTCGACCTCGACCGTATCGCCGGGCTTCATGAACAGTGGCGGGGTGCGCTTGAAGCCGACGCCTCCCGGCGTGCCGGTGACGATCACGTCGCCCGGCAGCAAGGTCATGATCTCCGAGCAATAGACGATCAGATCAGGCACGTCGGTGATGAGCAGGTCCGTGGTGGTCCGCTGCACGGTCTCGCCATTGAGGCGGGTCTGCAGCGTCAGCCTGGACGGGTCGGGAATTTCGTCGGCGGTGACGAGCCAGGGGCCGAACGCGCCGGACTGGTCGAAGGTCTTGCCCGACAGGAATTGCGACGTATGGCGCTGCCAGTCGCGGATGCTGCCTTCATTGTAGCAGGAATAGCCGGCGATGTGCGTGAGCGCGTCCTCGCGCCGGACATGCCGGCCGGCTTTCCCGATCACGAGCGCGAGCTCGCCCTCGTAGTCGAAATGATCGGAGACAGCAGGGCGAACGATCGGTTGCAGATGTCCCACCTGGCTGGTCGGAAAGCGCGCGAACAGCGCCGGCTTCTCGGTGACGGTTCGCCCGGTCTCGGCGACGTGGTCGCGATAGTTCAGGCCGACGCAGATGATCTTGCCGGGATCGGGAATGACGGGCGCAAAGGCGATCGCGTCGAGCGGATAGTCGGCCGGTTCGGAGGCGAGCAGCGCGGCGGCGTCGCCGAGCGCATGGGCCTCAAGCAGCGCGCGCAGGCTCTTCGACGACAGCCGCCGGCCGAGGTCGACGACGCCGTCGCCTTTCACTACGCCGTAGCCGGCACGACCGTCGATGACAAAGGAAACCAGCTTCATACGTGAACCCTCTCAAAAGGAACGAAAACGCTCAGGCCGCGTTCGGCAGCGGTGTGAGGAAGGCGAGGCCTGACAACAGCACCGCGGGATCTTCGCCCGTGCGGACAGCGCCCAGGATGTAGCGGTCGGGGCGCATCAGCACGGCGTCGAAGCCGTGCTGATCGAGCCAGCCGTCGAGGCCGCCAGCTTCCTCGCCGCAGATGACGGCGACGTCAGCGGCCGTCAGGCGGGCATGATGCTGCTCGATCACTGCGACACCGAGTCCTGACCGGCACAACAGCGCGAAGCGATAACCGATGCGGTCGTCGCTGCGGCCGAGATCGCGGCTGCGGAATTGCGGCGCCAGCTTTCCGGTCATGCTGCGATCGCCGCAGGCCAAGCCCGGGCCGAGCAGCGGCTTCTGCACGTCGAGCTTGAGCTGGCCGTCGCCCTGTGCCGTGCCGGTCGCGAGCGCCGACTCGACCGCCTTGGTGTTGATGAGTCCGCCCAGCCGGATCGCGAGCTCGATGAACTCGCGTACATGCGGCGCGCGCTCGCTTTGATAGGTGTCGAGAAGATCAGGCGTTGCCTTGCCGGCGATCACATGGGCCAGCTTCCACGCGAGGTTGGCTGCATCGCGAATGCCGGCACACATGCCTTGGCCAAGGAACGGCGGGGTCTGATGCGCGGAATCACCTGCGAGCAGCAACCGTCCGCTACGCCATTGCTGCGCCACCGCTGAGTGGAAGGTGTAGACAGCGGCGCGTTCGATCTCGGCCTCTGCGGGCCGGAGCCAGGGCGAGAGCAGCTCCCACACGCGCGCCGGCCGCGTGATCTCGGCGGCGTCTTCGTCAGGCTGAACCGCAATTTCCCAGCGTCGGCGGTTGCCGGTGCCGCGAATGTAGGTCGCGGGACGCTGCTTGTTGCAGTGCTGGACGCTGAAATCGCCGAGATCGGTCCGCTCTTGCCTGAGCAGCACGTCGCAGACCAGCCAGCGCTCGTGAAAGCCGAGATCGTCCAGCGCCGAGCCGATGAAGCGCCGCACGAGCGAGCGTGCTCCGTCGCAGCCGACCACATAGGCGCAGGAGATATCGACCAGCTGGCCCGTGGCGAGATCCTCATAGCGAACGCGGGCGCCGTCCTGGTTCTGCTCCAGCGCGAACACATCGCAGCGCGTGCGCAGCTCGACATGAGGCCAGCGCTCCAGGCCATTGTTGAGCACGGCTTCGAGATCGGGCTGGTGAAAGCGGTAGCTCAGATTCCAGCCCATCGCTGTCGGCTCGCTGGGGCGCGGCCAGTCCAGCAGCAACCGTCCCTCCGCATCGACGAAGCGCATCCCGGGACTTAAAGTGATGTGGGGCAGGATGGCGTCGGCGAGACCGATGGTCTGGAACACGCGCATGCATTCGTCATCGAAATGCACTGCGCGCGGCAAGTGATAAGCCTTGGCTTCGCGCTCCAGGACCAGGGTGCGGATGCCGCACAGGCCGAGCAGGTTGGCGAGCGTCGAGCCGACGGGCCCGCGACCGACGATGACGACGTCGAAGCTTCCGGAGTGTGCGGCCATGTTGCTCATGGTCGCATCTGTTCCGCAACCGCCTCGCACCTTCAAGGCGCGGTCACGAACTGTCCGCCCAGCGGACGCTCAGGCCTGGACGGGGATCGCGGCTGCGGCGTCGCGCAATGGCGCCGCGTACTGGGCGACAGCCTCCTCCAGGGTCATGGCGGAGCGGATCCAGATGATCGACATGCAGCCGAACACGACGTCGCCCCGCACGATCGGCACCGCGATCGATGACGTCTTCGGATTGAACTCGCCTTCGTTGCGGATTGCATAGCCGCGCTGAGACGTTTCATTCATCATGCGCTGCAGCCGCTCGGGCGCGAGGAAGGAAGCGTCCTCGGCATCCTCGATGCGTCGCAGGTGGTTGATGATGATGTCCCGCTCGGCGGGTGGGCAAGCGGCGAGATAGGCCCGGCCGGCCGAGGTCTGCAGCATCGGCAGGCGCTTGCCGATCATGCTGCGATCGATCGAGAGCGGGCTGCGCGCATGCGTGGTCTCCTGGATGACCATCGCGCCGTTCTCATAAGTCGACAGATCGACCGGCCAGATCAGGCTGCGGCTGAGCTCGGCGAGATAGGGCGCGGCGACCTGGCAGATGAAGATGCCGGGATCATAGCCGTCTCCGAGGCTCAGCGCGTGGCGCGTCACCCGGAAGCGGTCGTCGCTGGCGCTGCGCGCGACATAGCCGAGTTCCTCGAGTGTTTCGAGCAACCGATAGACCGTGGGCCGCGGCAGATCGAGCTGGCGGGCCACGTCGCCGGCGCGAATGCCGCCGGACCGATTGACCGCGCGCAGCACGTCGAGGCCCCGCTTGAAGGCGCGGACACCCTCCGCAGGACGGGCTTGCGGAGATCGCGTCCGTTGCTTGGACACTTGGAAAATCCTCCCTGTTCTTCGTTTCCGTCCGCCGATACCGTCTTGAGAACGCGAGCCGGATGCAGGGGCGGCAGTCTACTGCAGGACCGCGCGGAGCTGATACGAAATTCCGCCCGCGCCTTTCGGGAGACAACAAGATGGAAATAACGGCGCTCGGTTACATCGGCATCAAGTCGTCCCAGGCGGAGCAGTGGGGACGCATGGCGACCGAACTCCTCGGGATGCAGCGCGTGGATCGCGCGGCCAGCGTGCAGGCCTATCGGATGGATGATCGCAAGCAGCGGCTGATCGTCGATGGCAGCGGCGATGGCGGGCTCGCCGTCATGGGCTGGGAGGTCGGCGACGGCGCCGCGCTCGCGCGCCTGGCGGGCCGTCTCGACGACAACGGCGTGAAGGTGGCCCGTGGTTCGCAGGCGCTGGCCGATGAGCGTCATGTCACCGAGCTGATCTGCTTTCAGGATCCCGCCGGCCACACGATCGAGGTGTTCTGGGGGGCGGCCGTCGCCTCGGATCCCTTCAGGCCAGGACGTCCGATCTCCGGTTTTCGCACCGGGCCGCTCGGCATGGGACACGTCGTGCTCAATGTCGAGGACGTCGAGCCGCTGCTGCGGTTCTATCGCGACCTGCTCGGCTTCCAAGTGTCCGACTTCGGCCTGACGCCTTACAAGCTGTATTTCTTCCACGTCAACGGCCGCCACCATAGTTTTGCGATGGTCGGCTCGGGCCGCCGCACGCTGCATCATTTCATGGTGGAGCTCGGCAGTCTCGACGACGTCGGCCAGGGCTACGACCTGGCGCAGCTCGACGATGGGCGCGTGGCCTATACGCTGGGCCGTCATACCAACGACCACATGACCTCGTTCTACGTCAACACGCCCTCCGGCTTCTTCATCGAATATGGCTGGGGCGGCCGGCTGATCGATCCCGCGACCTGGCAGCCGCACGAGACCTTCGACGGTCCGTCATTGTGGGGACACGAGCGCTTGTATTTGCCGGATGAGCAGCGCAAGCGCCTGCGCGACATGCGGCTGTCCGCGGCTGCACGCGGCGTTCGCGTGCCGGATCCGCGCGTTCCGCCGCTGAACTGCGCGTGGCTCGACGCCGTGATCGCGCAGGAATGAGCTAAACCGGCGCGCTACACCGGGATCCGCACGCTCGCGCGCAGGCCGCCCATCGGGCTGTCACCCAGCGTGATATCGCCGCCGTGCGAGCGCGCGATGTCGCGGGCGATGGCGAGGCCGAGGCCGGTGCCGCCCTCGTCCTGGTTGCGTGCGTCGTCGAGGCGCAGGAACGGCTTGAACACCTCCTCGCGCATGTCGGCCGGGATGCCCGGGCCGTCATCGTCGACGGTGATGGTGAGGTAGCGGTGGTCGCGATGGCCGGTGATGGCGATCGCGTCGGCATGGCGGGCGGCGTTGGAGACGAGATTGCCGAGGCAGCGCTTCAGCGCCTGCGGCTTCACGGTGACCACCGGCAGGCCGTGGAACGACACCGTGGCGGAATGGCCGTTGCGCTCGGCGTCGCTGCGCAGCTCCTCGAGCGCGTTGGAGATGTCGGTCGGCTGCGCGATCTCGCCATTGTCGCCGCGCGCGAAGGCGAGATAGTCCTCCAGCATGTGCGACATCTCGTCGACGTCCTTGCGCATGGCGTCGATCTCCGGGCTGTCGCCGAGCAGCGCCAGCTCAAGCTTGAAGCGCGTCAGGATGGTGCGCAGATCGTGGCTGACGCCTGCCAACATCGCCGTGCGCTGCTCGAGGGTGCGCTCGATGCGCGCCTTCATCTCCAGGAAGGCGTGCGCCGCGCGCCGCACCTCGCGCGCGCCGCGCGGGCGGAAGTTCGGCACCTCGCGGCCCTTGCCGAAACTCTCGGCGGCATCCGCGAGCCGCAGGATCGGCTTGATCTGGTTGCGCAGGAACAGCACCGAGACGATCAGCAGGATCGACGACGTGCCGACCATCCAGAACAGGAAGATGTCGGTGTTCGACGCATAGGCCGCGCCACGCTGCGCGAACACGCGCATCACGGCGTCATCGAGCGCGATGCGGATCTCGACCAGGTTTGAGCGGCCGACGGTGTCGATCCAGAACGGGCGGCTGATCTGGCGGCCGATCTGGCTCGACAGCGACTGGTCGAGCAGGTTGAAGAACGGTTTTGGCCCCGGCGGCGGCATGTCGCCGGCCGGCAGGAAGTCGACCACGAGATTGAGCCGCTGCTGCGCGATCCGGCGCAGCATGGTGCGGTCCTTGTCCTGCGGATAGCCCTTGTAGATGTCGATCAGCGCGGCGACGTCCTGCACCACGGCGGCGGACAGGCGTCGCGTCACCGTGTTCCAGTGCCGCTCCATGAACACGCCCGCGACCACCGTCTGCAGGATCACCATCGGCACGATCATGATCAGCAGCGCCCGCGCATACAGGCCGGTCGGCATCCAGCCCTTGAAGGCGTTGCCGACGATGCTGTTGGCGCGCGACACGCGGCGGGAGGCGGTGCGGATCAGGGTGAGGCCGGTGTCGAGCGTGGTCATGCGGATCTGCTCTCACGGGTGACGCTGCCGTCATTGCGAGGAGCGAAGCGACGAAGCAATCCAGGGTCATCGCGGGACTCTGGATTGCTTCGCTTCGCTCGCAATGACGGGGAGAGATTGGGGCGCCTCAACTCTTGCGGCGAGGAAGTGAGAGCCGCAGCCCTGGCGGATGGGTTCGAAGTTCTTGCACCGGCGATGGTCTGCTCCCTCTCCCCGTTCTTACAGGGAGAGGGCTGGGGTGAGGGGCAGCCGCACGGGGAGTGTTTGTGGTGAGACCTGTACTCCCTCACCCGGATTGCATCTGACGATGCAATCCGACCTCTCCCCGCAGGCGGGGAGAGGCTGAGACCGCGCTCGTGGCGAGAGCTCGAATCCAACCGGAGAGAATAAGCGTGCTCACTGGCGCAACGCGCAAGAAGAGCAACGTGGTCGGAGCCGCCGGTCATCAACCCGCTCTCAACCCGTCACCATCAGCCGGTAGCCGATGCCGCGCACGGCCTGCAGGAACAGCGGGTTGGCCGGATCGCTCTCCAGCTTGCGGCGCAGGCGGTTGATCTGGACGTCGACGGCGCGCTCGTTGACGGTGCCGTTGCCGGTCAGCGCGCCGCGCGGCACGGTCTCGCCGCGGGCATTGGCAAGGATGCGCAGCATCTCGCGCTCGCGGTCGGTGAGGTGGACGATCTCCTCGCCCTGCTTCAGCTCGCCGCGCGCCAGATGGTAGACGAACGGGCCGAACCCGATCTGCTCGACGACCTCTTCCGCCGGAGGCGGCGCGGCTCGCTTGAGGATGTTGCCGATGCGCAGCGCGAGCTCTCTCGGCTCGAACGGTTTTGCGACGTAGTCGTCGGCGCCGAGCTGCAGGCCCTCGATGCGGCTCTCCGGCTCGGCCCGCGCGGTCAGCATCACGATCGGCACCGAGGATTGCGTGCGGATGAAGCGGGCGAGGTCGAAGCCGCTTTCGCCGGGCATCATCACGTCGAGGATCAGCAGATCGAAATGCAGCCCCGTCAGCTTGGCGCGGGCGTCGCTCGCGCTCGCCGCCGTGGTGACGCGATAGCCTTCGCCGCGCAGGAAGCGAGACAGCAGATCGCGGATGCGGCGGTCGTCGTCGACGAGCAGGAGATGCGGTGCGTCGTCGGCCGGCGTCTGCTGATGATGCGGTGCGATGGCGGCGATCGTCACGGTCACTCCTTGGCAGCGGCGACAGGCGTCTTGAAGATGGCTTCCAGCACCTTGTCCGGATCGTCGCGATCGATCATCGCGCGCAGGAACTGCCGGACCTTCTCGGCGCCAGCAGGCCCGATCTGCTCCAGCGCGCGGTCGATGCGCCGCGTCTGCAGCCCGGCCAGCTTGGCGACCAGCGCCTCGCCCTTCGGCGTGGCGAAAAGAAGGCGCTGCCGGCGGTCGTTGTTGCCGGTCTTCTGCACGATGTAGCCTTCGTCCAGCAGCTGCTTGAGCACGCGTCCGAGCGACTGCTTGGTGATGCGGAGAACGTCGAGCAGATCGGCGACCTTCAGGCCGGGATAGCGTGTGACGAAATGCATCACGCGGTGATGCGCGCGGCCGAAGCCGAACGCCTCCAGCTCGTGGTCGGCATCGCCGACGAAGTCGCGATAGGCGAAGAACAGGAGCTCGATGATGTCCCAGCGCAGCGGCTCGCCGGCGGCGGCGGAGGGCTCAGCCGCGCGCAGCTCGGGGCTCAACGTCGGGGACGAGAAATTTATGTCAGCCATATTGACGTTTCTGCGGTTCAATGTTACAAAACAATCGTCCGCTACGAAATTTTAGATCGTTTCATCGGCGGGCGATGGTCTCCAGGCGTGTCTGAACGGGCCGTAGGCAACCCCGACGGGCATCCTTGGGCGACGTATCGAACAACCGTGTGATGTCGAGCGGCATTTCGGCAAACCATACTGGACTTCCGCCGGGCGCAAAAGCATGTCCTGTGGTGGCATGCTTGCCCGGGGACCGGCCCAAAGCCGGTCGCGGCAGGTCCGAAATTCAAGAAGCCGACTGGCCCGATCGGACGGGTCGGCCCCAGAACTCGCGAATGGCGATCAGAGCGGGGGAAGCAAGGACATGACTTTGACATTCGACATCAAGCCGACGACGAACCCGACCTCCGACCAGGAGCGCGCTGCCAGGCTCGCCAACCCGGGCTTCGGCCGGGTGTTCACCGACCACATGGCCGTGGTCCAGTACAGCCAGGACAAGGGGTGGCACAGCGCGCGGGTCGAATCCCGCGCCAACTTCCCGCTCGATCCGGCGGCGGCCGTCCTGCACTATGCGCAGGAGATCTTCGAGGGGCTCAAGGCCTACAAGCGCGACGACGGCGGCGTGAACCTGTTCCGCCCCGACGCCAATGCCAAGCGGTTCTGGAATTCGGCCGAGCGCATGGCGATGGCGCAGTTGCCGCCGGAGGTCTTCATCGAGGCGGTCGAGCGGCTGGTTCAAATCGACCGCGCCTGGATCCCGGGCGGCGAGGGCAGCCTCTATCTGCGTCCGTTCATGATCGCCAGCGAGGTGTTCCTCGGCGTGAAGCCGTCGGCGGAGTACATCTTCGCGGTGATCGCCTCGCCGGTCGGCTCCTATTTCAAGGGCGGCCCGGCGCCGGTCTCGATCTGGGTCTCGGAGAACTACACCCGCGCCGCCGTCGGCGGCACCGGCGGCGTGAAGTGCGGCGGCAATTATGCCGCGAGCCTCAAGGCGCAGGCCGAGGCGATCACCCATGGCTGCGACCAGGTCGTGTTCCTGGATGCGATCGAGCGCCGCTATGTCGAGGAGCTCGGCGGCATGAACGTGTTCTTCGTGTTCGACGATGGCTCGCTGTCGACGCCGCCGCTCGGCACCATCCTGCCGGGTATCACCCGCGACTCCCTGATCGCGCTGGCGCGCGATGCCGGCCGCGAGGTGCGCGAGGAGGCATATTCGATCGACCAGTGGCGGGCGGATGCCAAGAGCGGCAAGCTGAAGGAGGCGTTCGCCTGCGGCACCGCCGCGGTGATCTCCCCGATCGGCAAGGTGTGCTCGGCGAGCGGCGATGTCCTGATCAACGGCGGCGAGGCCGGCCCGGTCGCCATGGGCCTGCGCAAGCAGCTGGTCGACATCCAATACGGCCGCAGCCCGGATCCGCATCAGTGGATCAGGGATGTGAAGTAGGGCGGGGCTCCGCTGACGGTGCGCTCCCTCCCCCGCTTGCGGGGGAGGGGGCGCACCGCATGGATGGCGATAGCTTCGCTCTCACTGACATGGATGCGCGGGTGACCGACGCCTCCCGCGGGTTGCCGCACCCTGTCGCGGCTGCTACCACCTCAGGCAACGCATTCCATCCCGCAGGGTGGGCCAAGGACCGCGCAAGCGGGCCGTGCCCACCGCTGCGACGTCATCCAGCCCATGGTGGGCACGCTGCGCTTTGCCCACCCTACGTGTCGAGTCCGATGTCCGACAAACCCAAGAAACCCCAGAAGCTGAAGGCGCGGCTGCCGCGCGGGCTCGAGGATCGCGGCCCGGCGGCGATCGCCGCGACGCGCGAGATGGTCGAGAAGATCCGCGCGGTCTACGAGCGCTACGGCTTCGAGCCGGTGGAGACGCCGGCATTTGAATACACCGACGCGCTCGGCAAGTTCCTGCCCGACCAGGATCGTCCGAACGAGGGCGTGTTCTCGTTCCAGGACGATGACGAGCAGTGGATCTCGCTGCGCTACGACCTGACTGCGCCGCTGGCGCGCTATGTCGCCGAGAATTTCGACGCGCTGCCCAAGCCCTATCGCAGCTATCGCGCCGGCTACGTCTTCCGCAACGAGAAGCCGGGCCCCGGCCGCTTCCGCCAGTTCATGCAGTTCGACGCCGACACCGTCGGCTCCGGCTCGCCGGCGGCCGACGCCGAGATGTGCATGATGGCGGCCGATACGATGGAGGCGCTGGGGATTCCGCGCGGCTCGTATGTCGTGAAAGTCAACAACCGCAAGGTGCTCGACGGCGTGATGGAGGCGATCGGCATCGGCGGTGATGAGCACGCCGGCCGTCGGCTGACGGTGCTCAGGGCAATCGACAAGGCCGACAAGTTTCCGATTTCAGAGATCAAGAAGCTGCTCGGCGAGGGCCGCTGGGACGGCGGCGAAGTCGGCAAGGGTGATTTCACCAAGGGCGCGGGCCTGACTGAAAGTCAGATCGACTCCCTGCTGGCCTTCTTCGAGATGAAGATCGCGGAGCCGCAAATTCAAGGTGAGGAGCAGGATCTGCAGTTCAACGCCCAGGTCTTGGCGAGCGTTGCTCAGCAGAAATTGTTCATGTCCTCGCCGGCCTATGTGGAAGGCGTCAACGAGCTGACCGAGATCGCCAGGCTGTGCAGCGCGGCCGGTTATGGCTATACCCGCGTCCGCGTCGAACCCTCCGTCGTCCGCGGTCTCGAATACTACACCGGCCCGGTCTACGAAGTCGAACTCCTGCTCGAGACCAAGGACGAGAAGGGCCGTCCCGTGCGCTTCGGCTCGGTCGGCGGCGGTGGTCGTTATGACGGGCTGGTCTCGCGTTTCCGCGGCGAGCCGGTGCCGGCGACCGGGTTTTCGATCGGCGTGTCGCGGCTGCAGGCGGCGCTGACCCTGCTCGGCAAGCTCGACACGCGGCCGGCTTTCGGCCCCGTCGTCGTCACGGTCTTCGACCGCGACCGCGTCGCCGACTATCAGAAGATGGTGTCGACCTTGCGCAATCACGGCATCCGCGCCGAGCTCTATCTCGGCAATCCCAAGAACATGGGCAACCAGCTCAAATATGCCGACCGCCGCAACGCACCCTGCGTGATCATCCAGGGCTCGGACGAGAAGGCGCGCGGCGAGGTGCAGATCAAGGACCTGATCGAGGGCGCCAAGGCGGCGGCCGCGATCGCCTCCAACCAGGAATGGCGCGAGAGCCGCCCGGCGCAGTTCTCAGCCAAGGAGGACGAACTCGTCGCCGGCGTCCGCGAGGTGCTCGCGCGCCACGACGTGAGCTGGGGGTAACAGGACTCGTCATGCGCGGGCTTGACCCGCGCATCCATCGCTTCACGACGGCCTTTCATTTCAGAATGATGGATTGCCGGGGCAAGCCCGGCAATGACAGGCTTGGGACAGGACTAACTAACAGGGAGCAACGAATGCCCGAGATCACAGTGAGCATGGCCGCCGGCCGCACCGACGAGCAGAAGGCCAACATGATGCGTGACATCACCAAGGCCCTGGTGACGCATCTCGGCGTCGATCCGGAAGCGGTGGTGATCCAGATCAACGAGGCGCCGCTGACGCACAAGATGAAGGGCGGCAAGACCTTCGTCGAACGTCTGGCCGAGCAGAAGAAGTAGGCGCTGCTGTCGTCCCTGCTCGGCGCGCAATTGCGCGCGGCCCAGGGACCACAGCCCCAGGAAGCGGTTTGAGGCATGCTGGTCGTTGGCCTTTTGCTCATCACGACCGCCGCGGCGTATGGGTCCCGGATCGGCACTACGCCGCACTGACGCGCGTCGCAGCTTGTCCGGGACGACATCTGAACTTGGAGCCATCATGGACGCACGTGAGATCATCAAACCGGGCATGCGCGCCGAGCGCCTGCTGGTGGTGCCGCCGGAGCGCACCGTGGGGCACTTTGTTCCTCATATGCCCATGGTCTATGCGACGCCGATGATGATCCTGGAGATGGAGATGACATCGGGCGACGCCATCAACCCGGTGCTGCCGCCGGGCTGGGTGACGGTCGGCACCGAGGTCAACGTCCGCCATCTCGCGGCGTCGCCGGTCGGCGCCACCATTCGCACGGTTGCCGAGGTGATCGAGGTCGAGCGCCGCGTCATCCGCTTCTCGGTCGAGGCGTATCATGGCGAGGTGAAGATCGGCGACGGCCGCCACGGTCGCGGCCTCATCAATGTCGCGCAGTTCAAGAAGCGGTTCGGCGTGACCTGAACCGGCTTCGCGCTAGACCGACTGGCCCGTCTTCAACAGCGAGCAGCCGGTGATCCTGAGGCTGCCGTCGGGCTGGGTCTGCAGCGTGTACAGCGCCTCCCACGCCTCGCCCTCGGCATCGACGATGTGGACGCGCTGCGCGACGCTGCCGTCCTCGACCTCGGCGGCGCCGAATTCGAAGCTGCGATGGCGATAGACCGGCGGGTAGCCGCTCTTGACCATGCTCATGAAGATCTCGGCGCTCGGAAACAAGGCCTGGATTTCCGGCGCGGCCTGGGCATAGGCGGTCGCGCCGTCGTCGCGCGCCAGGGCCTGCTCCTGGGCGCGGATGACGGTCTGCGCCGCGCCGGCGTCGGCCGCCGCGGCGGGGTGGGCCAACAGTGACAGCAGCAGGACGAGCGGCATCAGAATGCGCATGTCATGTCCTCCATCGGCAGGTCGGGTCGATCCATCATGCGCCATGGACCGCGCGTGACAAGCCTGCCGTCGCGCGTCAATGTCGCGGGCCGGCGGCGATCGGCCGGCTGGATTGTGTCGCCATCGTCACGTCTTCGCGAGCCATGCGGCCCGCGCGGTGCCGGTCGCGATCGGATCGGCTTGATCTGGCCTGATCCGGCGCGAATCATGCATTCAGGCCGTGAACGAAGCAGGAGCCGCATGACCGATTTTTCCACGACTCGATCGCTCTTCACGATCCCTGACGGGGTCATCTATCTCGACGGCAATTCGCTCGGCGCGCTGCCGTCCGCCGTGCCCGCCCGCGTTGCCCGGATGATCGAGGCTGAGTGGGGACGGGAGCTGATCCGCGGCTGGAATAGCGCGGGATGGATGGTGCAGCCGCGCCGCGTCGGCGACCGTATCGCGCGGCTGATTGGGGCCGCGCCCGGCACGGTCGTGATGGGCGATACGCTCTCGATCAAGGTGTATCAGGCGCTGGCCGCGGCGCTGTCGCTCAATCCGGGCCGTCGCGTGATCCTGTCCGACAGCGGCAATTTTCCGTCCGATCTCTACATGGCGCAGGGCCTGGTCCGCATGCTCGGCGACCGCGCCACCTTGAAGGTGGTCGAGCCGGAGCAGGTCGAGGCTGCGATCGACGACAGCGTCGCGGTGCTGATGCTGACAGAGGTCGACTACCGCACCGGCCGCATGCACGACATGAGGGTGCTGACGGCAAAGGCGCACGCGGCCGGCGCGCTCACGGTATGGGACCTCGCGCATTCCGCCGGCGCGGTGCCGGTCGATCTCGCCGGCGCGGAGGCCGACTTTGCGGTCGGCTGCACCTACAAATATCTCAATGGCGGTCCCGGCGCGCCGGCTTTCATCTATGTCGCGCCGCGTTACGCAGACATCGCGCCGCCGGCGTTGTCCGGCTGGATGGGCCACGAGGCGCCGTTCGCCTTCGATCTCGATTATCGCCCCGGCGGCGGCATCGAGCGGATGCGCATCGGCACGCCGCCGATCATCGCATTGGCCGCGCTGGATGCCGCGCTCGACGCCTGGGACGGCGTGTCGATGCAGGACGTGCGCAAAGCCTCCATCGCGCTGTCGGAATTGTTCATCGCCGAGGTCGAGAGGCGCTGTCCGTCGCTGACACTGGCCTCGCCGCGCGATGCGTCGCGCCGCGGCAGCCAGGTGTCGTTCCGCCATCCGGACGGCTATGCGATCATGCGGGCGCTGATCGCGCGCGGCGTGATCGGCGATTTCCGCGCGCCCGACGCGCTGCGCTTCGGCTTCACGCCGCTCTACATCGGCGAGAGCGAGGTGCGCGGCGCCGTCGACATTCTCGAAGAGGTGCTTGCCGACAAGCTGTGGGACAAGCCCGAGTATCGCCAGAAGGAGCTCGTGACGTGAGCAGCGCGCCCTACGATCCCGCCACCGAGGGGGCGCGGATGAACTTCAAGGGACGGATGTCCTATGGCGACTATCTGATGCTGGATCGCCTGCTCGATGCGCAGGCGCCGCTGTCGTCGGCGCATGATGAGCTCCTGTTCATCATCCAGCACCAGACCTCCGAATTGTGGATGAAGCTCGCGATCCACGAGATCAAGGCCGCCATGGCGGCGATCGCCCGGGACGACGTGCAGCCGGCGTTCAAGATGCTGACAAGAGTGTCGCGCATCTTCGAGCAGCTCAACGGCGCCTGGGACGTGCTGCGCACGATGACGCCGAGCGAGTACACGCTGTTCCGCGACAAGCTCGGCGAGTCCTCCGGCTTCCAGTCGTTCCAGTATCGCTCGATCGAATTCCTGCTCGGCAACCGCAATCTGGCGATGCTGCGCCCGCATGCGCATCATCCGGAGCTGACCGCCGAGCTGGAGGCGATCCTGGCGAAGCCCAGCCTGTATGACGAAGCACTGCGGCTCTTGGCACGGCGCGGCTTCTTCATCGGCGTCGACGGGCAGCGCACCGACTGGCGCGGCACCCGCGCCGAGAGCCCGGAGGTCGCGGCCGCCTGGACCAGCGTCTATCGCGATCCGCAGCGGCATTGGGAGCTGTATGAGCTCGCCGAGAAGCTGGTCGACTTCGAGGACTATTTCCGCCGGTGGCGCTTCAATCACGTCACCACGGTGGAGCGCATCATCGGCTTCAAGACCGGCACCGGCGGCACGTCAGGCGTCAACTATCTGCGCAAGATGCTGGAGATCGTGCTGTTCCCCGAACTCTGGAAGCTGCGCACCGGCCTCTGAGCCATCGCGCGCTCATTCGATCAGGAGATTATCATGCTGTATGCCGTCAAGGACTGGGACAACGCCTACGCCAACGGCCCGAACATCGCCGGCGGCGAGCGCTGGCCCGGCCTGTGGGTCGCGCCGGCCGAGGCGTATCGAACGGCGTTGGCCGGGCAGGGCCGCGCCAGGCTCGACATTGCCTTTGGCGCACATGAGCGCCAGCGCCTCGACCTGTTCCTGCCTGAGGGCACGCCAAAGGGGCTCGTCGTGTTCGTGCATGGCGGCTACTGGATGCGCCTCGACAAGAGCTTCTGGTCGCATCTCGCGCAAGGTCCAATCGCGCGCGGCTTTGCCGTGGCGATGCCGTCCTACCGGCTGTGTCCCGAGGTCGGCATCGCCGACATTTCGGGCGATGTCGCGCAGGCGGTCGCGAAGGCGATGGACGAGGTTGCCGGTCCCGTGGCGCTGACCGGCCATTCCGCCGGCGGCCATCTCGTCACCCGCATGATCTGCCGTGGCGCCCCGCTGTCGCCGGAGCGACAGGCGCGCATCACCAGCGTGGTCTCGCTCTCCGGCCTGCACGATCTGCGCCCGCTGCAGCGGACCGTGATGAACGACACGCTACATATCGACGACGCCACGGCGCTGCGCGAGAGCCCGGCGCTGCTCGCGCCGATCGACGGCGTCAAGGTCACCGCCTGGGTCGGCGGCGCCGAGCGCAACGAATTCCGCCGCCAGGCGCAATTGCTCGCCAACATCTGGACCGGTCTGGGAGCGGCGACGGCCTATGTCGAAGCGCCGGACCGGCACCATTTCGACGTGATCGACGATCTGGCTGATGCGGAGAGCGGGCTGGTGAAGGCGCTGGTGGAGATGTAGGCAGCTCCCGCGTGGGTTCGAGGTCGCGGCCACGCTTAATCGTCAAAGCAAATTACGGCTATCGACATAACTCATTTTGGAACACCTCGGCGGCTGGCTACTCTTTCGCGTGTTGAACGTCGACCTCGTCCACCTCGCTCCGTTGCGCGTGGACGTGGTCGCACCGCGATCGAGAGGCCTTGATGCCAGTCCGACGTCCGACTGCTACCGAGCTGCAACAGGCCGCGCGCGAGATCGGCCTCGATCTCGATGATGCCAATGCGCTGTCGTTCCTTGCGCTGATGCAGGGGCAGCTCGACGCGTACGATCTCGTCGACGAGATGGCGGCGCCGCTGCCCGAGGTCAAATATCCGAGGCCCTCAGGAACACGCCCGCTACCGGAGGACAATCCGTTCGGCGCCTGGGCCGTCACCGCGCACATCCAGGGCGCTGCGGACGGCAAGCTCAAGGGCAGGCGCGTCGCCATCAAGGACAATGTCTGCGTCGCCGGCCTTCCCATGATGAATGGTGCGACCATCCTCGAGGGCTACGTTCCGGAGATCGATGCGACGATCGTCACGCGCCTCTTGGACGCCGGCGCGGACATTCTGGGCAAGGCCGTCTGCGAATACTACTGCGCCTCCGGCGGCAGTCACACCTCAGCCAATGGGGTCGTCGAGAATCCGGTCGTGCCCGGCTACAATGCCGGTGGATCGTCTTCAGGATCCACCGCCCTGGTCATGGCCAACATCGTCGACATGGCCACCGGCGGCGACCAGGGGGGCTCGATCCGCATCCCCGCGTCCTATTGTGGTGCCGTCGGCCTGAAGCCGACGCACGGCCTCGTGCCCTATACGGGCATCTTCGCGGTCGAATTGACGGTCGATCACGCCGGCCCGATCACCCGCACCGTGGCCGACAACGCATTGATGCTCGAGGTGATGGCAGGGCCGGACGGGCTCGATCCGCGGCAGCGCGGTGCCTCGTCACAGCCCTATACGCAGGCGCTGCGGCAAGGCGTGGCCGGCTTGCGCATCGGCGTGGTGCCCGAAGGGTTCGGCACGGCCGGCGCCGAGACCGAGGTGGACGACCGCGTGCGCGAGGCGGCCGGTCGTCTCGCAGCCAAGGGGGCCGACGTCCGTGAGGTCGCAGTGCCGCTGCATGCCGCCGGGGCTGCAATCTGGACGCCGATCTTTCTCGAAGGCGCCACCGATCTGATGATGCGCAGCAACGCCTATGGTACCAACATGAAGGGCGTGTTTCTGGAGAGCCTGCTCGATGCCCACGCGCGTTGGCGCGATCGGGCCGGAGAATTGTCCGAGACGCTGAAGCTCGGCATCCTGACCGGCCACTATATGTCGTCGCGCAATCGCGGCCGCTACTACGGCAAGGCACAGAACCTCAACCGCCTGCTCACGGGAGATTATGATCGCGCGCTCGAACAGGCCGATCTGCTTCTGATGCCGACCACGCCGATGGCAGCGACCCGGCTGCCGTCCGCCGGGGCGTCGCGGGAGGAGATCATCGGCCGCGCCTTCGAGATGGTCGGTAATACCGCGCCGACCTGCCTCACCGGGCATCCCGCGATCTCCGTTCCGGTTGGGAAGACGGCGGACGGCCGTCCGATCGGCGCGATGCTGGTCGCGCGTCACCTCGACGAGTCGACGTTGTACCGGGCGGCTTCCGCACTGGAGGCGTGCTACCAGTGAAGGATGACGTCGTCCCGACAGCAGGTGCTCGTCGGATGCGGCGCGGGATCTGAGGGGATCTACGGCCTGGCAATGGGTGGCAGCAGCCCGGGCAGATCGAACAGTCCCCGGACCCGGTGATCGGGCGCGAGCCCGAGCTCGTCCATCTGCATCCGCATCGCCTTGAACATCGTCAGCGGCGCAACGAGCGCGCAGCTTTCACAGGCTGCGGCCATCGCTTCGGGCGTGACCCTCTCGATCCATGCCACGGTCAGCCCGGCAGCCTTGGCACCGATCGCGTCCCACGGATTCGAGGACACGAACAGGACTTCGGCGGGCGCGGCTCCGAGCTCGGACTCGATCAGGGAGTAGGCCTCGGGACTCGGCTTGAACGTCGCTCTGCTGTCGACGCTGATGGTCTTGTCGAGAAACCGATCGAGACCGGTGTTGCGTACCAGCGCGTCCAGCATCGCAGGGGCACCATTCGAAAGGATCGCCAGCTTGCGGTCCTGGAGACGCTCAAGGGTGGACAGCGTGTCCGGGTAGGGATCGAGGTGGACATATTTGTCCATGATCACCTCGAGCAGCGCTTCTTCGTAGCCAAGGCCGAGGATCCGGAGCGTATAGACCAGGGATTGGCGAGTCACCGCCTCGAAATCCTCGTAGCGCCGCATCAGCGAGCGCAGCCAGGTGTATTCGAGCTGCTTCATCCGCCAGATCTGCGTGATCATGTCGCCACGGCCCGGGAAAGCCTGCTCGGTGACCGACGCCACCGATTGAATGTCGTAGAGGGTGCCGTAGGCGTCGAAGACGACGGTGCTGATCGCCACGGGGATGGTCCTTGTGTCGGAGCGGTTTTGTACGCGAAGTGCGGCAAGGGACCGCAATGCAGTCCCGTTGCGTCGCGTCAGGGACTTGACGCGAGTTCCGGCATCCCATGCCGCAACTCTGGTCTTTACGAAGTGTGTTCCGACCGACAAAGTGAATTATGACGATGTTGGTATCGTCTTTTTCGATAGCGGGGACTGTCGTGAACTTCGATATCGACTGCCTCAGATCGTTTCTCGTGATCGCGGACACGATGAGCTTCTCGCGGGCCGCAGAGTCCGTCGGGCGATCGCAGTCGACGATCAGCCAACAGATGTCCAAGCTGGAATTGCAGGTGGGCAAGCCATTGTTGACGCGGCGCAAGGGCCGCGTTCTGGAGCTGACCCCCGAGGGTGACCGCTTCGTCCAATACGCGCGGCGTATTCTCCAGCTCAATGACGAGGCCTATGCCTCGATGTGCGAGGATGTCCTCCTCGGTTTCGTTCGTCTGGGGGTTCCGCTCGACTTTTTTGGCCGCGACTTCACCACGTGGCTCGCGCGGTTCAAGACCAAGAATCCGATGGTGGGCATCGAGGTCGAAGCCAATCAGTCGGAAAGCCTGATGAAGCGGAGCGCCCGCGGCGAATTCGACCTCGCCTTCTTCAAGCAGGAGGCCGGGGCTCGAACCGGCACCTCGGTGCTGACAGAGCAATTGGTCTGGGTCTGCGGGCCGAACTACACGCCCGACGATGCGTCGATCCCTCTCGTCCTCTTCCCGGACGGCTGCACGTATCGGCGTTTCGCCATGTCGTCGCTGAAGCAGAACGACCGGCGTTGGCATCTCAGCTTCGTCAGTCCGAGCTTCGAGTGCCTCAAGGCGGCGACGCTCGAGGGGCTGGGAATCACCGTCCTTGCGCGCGCCCTGGTGCAGCCGCCGTTGCGCATCATCCGGCAGGATCTCGGTCTGCCGCGCTTGCCGACCGTCGAGCTCGCCTATGCGCGCGGCCGCAGCAACTCCCGCACGGTGGGGGAGCTGACCACGTTTCTCGCCGAGAGGCTGACGGGAGCGGGCGTGCAGCCATAGCTCGGATCTGTGCCGAACGGGCTTCGCTTGCGACCCGACGGCTGCGCCGCATAGGGCCAGGGCGCGCGAAGCACTTCTAGGGCCAATCGACGCCTCGACCGGATTGGTGCTGAGTCGAGGTGCAGCGGGTCGATCGCAGCGACAGCGACAAGATCAAGGAGGACGCCGTCGCCGCCTCCCTTTCGCGCATGGCGAGCTTTCCTCGCAGAAATCGCTGCGCCGTCGTCGTGGACAGGATGATGCTTCGGCGCGCTTCGCCGCAATTCCCGTTGCCCGCCAAGGTTCGCATAATTCCTATAGCGCGTCGCTGAGCAGCCGTCGCGCCGCCTTCAATCCCTGCTCGTCGCGCTTGTAGAACGTCCAGCCCTTGGCGCGCTTGCCCTTGACGAGGCCGGCGGCCACCAGCACGCGCATGTGCTCGCTCAGTGTCGGCGCGGAGACGCCGAGCTTTTCGGCAATGAATAGCCCGCAGACCCCGTCCTTGACGAGGTCGCCATCGTTCTGTGGCGGAAAATGCCGCGTCGGATCGCGCAGCCACTCCAGGATCTGCAGCCGCTTGTCGTTGGCCAGTGCACGGAACACGCGGTCGGGCGCCATTTTGGTACTTTGCCAATTAGCTAATTTATGTCAAGACATGCCGATCGGAACGAGGTGCGGCATGTCAGACATATCGACAGCGGTAACCCGGCAGCAGATCGCGGCCACCTATGAGCTGATCCGGCCTTACGTCCGGCGCACGCCGATGATAACGGTCGATGGTGGCGATTTCGGCCTGCCGTCTTCCCCATTGCGACTGAAGCTCGAATTCATGCAGCATGGCGGCTCGTTCAAGGCGCGCGGGGCGTTCGCCAATCTCCTGACCCGCGATGTGCCGGGGGCCGGTGTGGTCGCGGCGTCCGGCGGCAACCATGGTGTCGCGGTGGCGCTGGCGGCGCAACGTCTTGGCCTGAGAGCAGCGATCTTCGTGCCGAGCATCGCCTCGCCGTCGAAGATCGACCTCATCAAGCGCTTCGGCGCGGAGATCCACGTCGGCGGGGATCGCTATGCCGATGCGCTGGCGGCGAGCGAACGACATGTCGCCGAGAGCGGCGCCTTGCCGATTCATGCGTTTGATCAGCCCGAGACCATGCTGGGGCAGGGCTCGGTGGGGCTGGAGGTGGAGCGCGACGCAGATGATATCGACACGCTGCTGGTGGCGGTCGGCGGCGGCGGGCTGATCGGCGGCATCGCCGCGTGGTACGAGGGACGCGTCAAGGTCGTGCCGGTGGAGTCGGACGGCGCGCCGACCCTGCGCGACGCGCTGGCGGCCGGACACCCCGTCGACGCGCCCGCCGGTGGCGTCGCTGCCGACAGTCTTGCGCCGCGCCAGATCGGCGCGCGCGTGTTTCCGATCGTGCAGCGGTTCGCGGCGGCGGAGGTGATCATCGTCAGCGACGACGACATAAGGGCGGCGCAGCGCGCGTTGTGGATGACGTTGCGCGTCGTAACTGAGCCGGGCGGCGCCGCGGCCTTCGCCGCGCTGCTATCCGGTGCCTACCGTGCGGGTCCGTCCGAGCGCGTCGCGGTTCTGGTCTGCGGCGCCAACACCACAGCGGTCAATTTCAAGAGTTGCTAGATGGATGGGCCGTGAATTCTGTGCCCCGTCATGGGATGTCGGAGACCGCTCCTGTGTAGGGTCGCGGTATTCGTCGCGGCCTCGGCAGAACGGAGAGAGCGGACTGCCGTTCAGCCGGTGTCTCGCATTCGATCAGCTCTCCGCGACCGCATCGCCCCAGGCATGGAAGATTTCCGTCGCGCCGCTGTTCGCGTCGCCCTGGCGCAGCACGACGCTGGGGCAGGCGAACTTCATCGGCATGGTCTGCACCGGCGCCGGCACGGTCTCGAACTTCGCCGTCAGCGCGTCCATCACCTCCGCCGGCAGCCGGGTGTCGGCGCCGACCACGTCGCCTTCGCTGGCATCGATGCGCGGCTGGTGGATCGCGGCATCGAGGTCCATGCCGTAGTCCATCACGAAGGACAGCATCTGCGCCACCGCGGGCAGGATGCGGCGGCCGCCGGAGGCGCCCAATGCGAGGCGGCGGCCGTCGGCGGCCTGCGCCACCACCGGCGTGTAGTTGGTGAGGCAGCGCTTGCCGGGGGCCAGCGAATTCGTTGTGCCGGGCGTCGGGTCGAACCACATGATGCCGTTGTTCATCATGATGCCGCTCTGCGGCGCCTGGAATTTCGAGCCGAAGCCGGACAGCAGGGTCTGCGTCACCGCCGCCATGTTGCCGTCGCGATCGACCACCGAATAGTGCGTGGTGCAGGCCGGTGCCAGATATTCGGCGCCGATCGCGCGCTTGCCCGCCGCGTCGCCCATGTCGTTGAGCCGCTCGCGATAGGCGGCCTGCACCGCCTCGGCATAGGCGATGAAGGCGCCGGCATCCGGCGCCTTGCCCGAAGCCGTTACGCTCGCCTGCATCAGCCGCAGCGCGTGAGCCAGCGTCGGGCCGGCGGTGAGCTCCGGCGTCGCGAACACCGCGCCGCCGCGATAGGGAATGCGCAGCGGCTCTCGGACATGCGCCTCGAACGCGGCGAGGTCATCCACCGAAAGCGCGCCACCGGCGGCCTGGATGTCGCGGGTCAGCGAGCGGGCGATGTCGCCGCGGTAGAAGTCGCGCGCGCCGGCGCTGGCAAGATGGGCCAGCGTCGCCTTCAACTGCTCCTGCGGCAGCCGCGTCACCGCCTTGGCGCCCCATTGCGGATTCGGCGGCAGGCCATCCTTCAGATAGGCCGCGGCGCTGCCGGGATAGCGGCGCAGGTCGGCGGCGCAGCTCGAGATCATCACGGTGGTCCACCAGTCCACCAGCAGGCCCTCGGCGGCGAGCTTCACGCTCGGCGTGACCAGATCCGCCCATGGCAGCCGCGCGTAACGGCGATGCGCCGCCTCCATGCCGGCCACGACGCCGGGCACCGCGATCGCGCCGGGGCCGTGCAGATTGCGGTCGTCCTTGACGCGGGGCCATGGGAAGATGTCGGCCGCGACGCTGCCGTCATTGGCCAGCGGATAGTCGGCGACATCGAGGCTGTCGGGCGCGCGCATGCCGTAGTCGATCACTTCGACATGGTTGTCCCTGGCGCGGTACAGCACCATCGCGCCGCCGCCGCCGAGGCCGCTCATCCACGGCTCGAGCACGCCGAGCGCAAAGCCGGTCGCGACCACGGCATCGACGCAGTCGCCGCCCGCGGCCAGCACTTCGGCGCCGATCTCGGCGGCGCGCCGCGACTGTGCCGCGACGATGCCGCCCTTGCTGCTCACCGCCGGCTTGCGGATCTGCTGACGATTGGAAAACTGATACGGCATGGCACTCCCCACGATCCCGCCTGATGGTCCGGCGAATTGACACCGGCCGGCGTCGGCGCGCAATCGGCGACAGCGGGACGCTCCCCAGCCCGGATCGAATGACGGGGCCTCGCGTTGAGGAGATGTTTACCAATGGGTACTATGGTCTTCGGCAGACCAGATCGATCTCGATCAGCGCGTCATAGGCCAAGCCGGTGACGCCGACGCAGGTGCGGGCCGGCAGCCGGTCCGGCGGGAAGAATGAACGGTAGGTTTCATTCATCGCCGCGTAATCCCGCTTGAACTCGGTCAGGTAAATCCGAGACATCACAATATGTTCGAGGCCGAGGTTGAGACCTTGGAGGATGTACTTCAAGTTCTGCATCACCGCCTTCGTCTGATCCACGATCCCCTCCGGCAGCACGCCCGGCGCCTCCGGCGAGTCCGGCATCTGGCCGGTGACGAACACGAAGCCGTCGGTCTCGACGGCGTGGCTGAAGGGGGCCACCGGCCTGGTCGCGCCGGAGATCATGTGGAACTGCATAGCGATGGTCCTTTGTTGTTGGGCTTCGTGGTAGCGACAGCAATGGTCGTCATTGCGAGGAGCGAAGCGACGAAGCAATCCAGGGCAGCACGTGACGCCCTGGATGGCTTCGCTTCGCTCGCAATGACGGAGATCTGGGATGGCGTTGGGGCGCAATGAACGTCAGCGTTCATCCTCGAACAGCCGCTTGCTCAGGATCGCGTGGACGCCCCAATTGCCGTCGACGACCTGGGTCACGCCGAAATCCACCGCGGCGGACATCAGCGCGACCGCCTCGTCCTCGCTCAGGCCTTTGACGTGCATCAGGAAGCGCCGCATCTTGCGGAACGCGTCCTTCATCGCGAGGTCGAGCGAGGAGGTCGCGTAGACCTCGCTCTGGCCCTGCGCACCGAACTCAGCGAGATAGTTCGGATGGCTGAAGCCGGTCAGCACCCAGTCGGTCGCGGTTTCGATCAGCGGGTAGGAGAGATCGGCGAACGGCTGCCCCGCGAGTAGCGCCTTCTTGTGCAGGATCACCTGGAACGTGCCGGTCATCGAGCATTCGATCGCGGTGCCGCCGAGCTCCCCGTCGCCCTGGGTGGCGTGGGGATCGCCGACGGACAGCAGCGCGCCGGGCACCGCGACCGGCAGATACACCGTCGATCCCCTGCCGAGCCGCCAATTGTCGAGATTGCCGCCGAAATAGGAGGGCGGAATCGAATCGACGAAATCGGCCTCGCGCGGCGCCACCGCGATGACGCCGAAATGCGGCCGCAAGGGAATGCGGATGTTGTCGAGCACGCCGTGGCGGCGCTTGATGCTGTCGGGGGCGACCGGCACGCCGGGATAGTCGTAGGTCGTGTGCACGATCCCGCTGGGATCGGTCTGCGGCTCCCAGCGGTAGGAATACAGCGCGCGGGCATGCGGCTCGGGCGCATCGGCGAAGATCTCGTAGATCGTCACCGCCTCGCGCGGCGCCGGCGCGGCGATCAGCTCGTTGTAGTGATAGCCCCACCACGCCGCGACGCTGGAGCCGAACACGCGGCCTGCATGTTTCGGGTTGCGGCTTGGCCGCGGCACGATGTCGAGGATGCGCACCTCCAGCACGTCGCCGGGCTGCGCGTCCTTGATCGCCACCGGGCCGGTGCAGATGTGCACGCCAAAACCTTCGCCGGCGCCGCGGCCGAACACACTGGC
Organism: Bradyrhizobium sp. HKCCYLRH3061; assembly: GCF_051168015.1. Classification (NCBI taxonomy): domain Bacteria; kingdom Pseudomonadati; phylum Pseudomonadota; class Alphaproteobacteria; order Hyphomicrobiales; family Nitrobacteraceae; genus Bradyrhizobium; species Bradyrhizobium sp. HKCCYLRH3061. The sequence continues at coordinate 604,548 of NZ_JBNPUE010000001.1, read as the reverse complement.
GTCCATCGGGCCGGCGCCGCGGCGGTCGACGTTCTTCTTCGCCTTGGTCCAGCCGAACACGCTGAGCGCAGCCGCGTCGCCTGCGATCATCAGCTCGGGATCATCGGAGGCATGCTGGGTCAGCGTCTCCACCGTGATCGTGTCGCCGGATGCGATTTCGATCTGCGGCGGCAGCGAGCGGCTGAAATAGCCCCAATGCACACGCTCGGCCGAGATCGCCAGATGATGGTGATGCCGCTGCGCGTCCTGGTCGTTGGCCGGCGCGGGCAGGGCGACATCGCTCCTGGCCGACGCCGGCCTCTCGCAGGCGCGCTGCTGCGCCAGCGCGTCCTGCGGCCATCCGCGCTGGCCGCGCGGGGCCGCCGCCGTCACCGCCTGCTCGGCCTTCTGCTGCCGGAACTCGCGCGGCGACAGGCCGAAGCGGGCGCGGAAGCTGCGGCTGAAATGCGCTGAATCGGCGAAGCCGTAGCGATAGGCGATCTCCGAGATCGAATGGTTGGCTTCGGCCGGATTGGACAGGTCGGTCCAGGCCCGCTGCAGCCGGCGTTCTTTGACGTAGTGGCTGAAATTGTCGCCGGCGCTCTCGAACAGCTTTTGCAGATAGCGCTCGGAAATGCCTTCGGCCTGGGCCACCCGCGCCGGCGTCAGCTCGGCATCGTCGAGCCGCCGCTCGATGGTCTGGCAGAGCCGGTGCAGGATCGCGGCCTGCGTCGCGCTGCTGCCGGCCTCCGCCGCCGGCGCGGCTTGTTGATGGGCGAGTGTGAGCAGCAGATCGACCATGCTCTGCGCGACCGTGCTCCATTCGGCATCGCTCAGGGTGTCGAGCGCGCGTGCGGTGGCCTCGATGGTGCGGCAGACCACGTCGGCCAGGCCGCTCGGCGCGATCACCTGGGCTTGGGCCAATTTCAGCCTGCCGCTGATGCGGCCATGCAGGGCGTCCGCCGTCACCGACAGCACGATGGCGCGCAGACCGCGCTGGAACGCGATGCTCCAGTCGCCGGCGCGCGGCAACAGCATCAGATGTCCCGCGGGGACGATGCGATGGCCGTCGCTGCAGCGGAGCAGGGCGCCGTCCTCGATCGCGAGCAGGGCGATCGGCAGATCCGCATGGGCCTGCGGAACCGCAGTGATCGCCTGCGCGCCCGCCGACAGCCGCGAAAGAGCGATGCCCGGCGCTTGGCGATGCGAGGCGGTGGCATGGCCATCATAAAATGGTGTCTTCGCTGCGGGCTGTAGCCCGACCGCATTCAGCACGTCGCGCCACGCCTCCGGACGCTCGCCCTCGGCATAGGATTCGCTGGTGAACGGACGAAAACTCATGGCACGCCCCGGGTCGGGGAATTCTAAGCAACCCCCGTGCCAGATGAGCTTCATGACCTGCCGTGTATCGGTGTTGTTCAGTTCGCTATTCCTCCACTCATTTGGATCGGTGCTCGTGCCACAGGCGCGATCGGTTCCCCTCCCCCTTGTGGGGAGGGGTTAGGGGAGGGGGCCCACAACGGCGGTCTCGCCCCGGGGCACCCCTCTCCCCAACCCTCCCCCACAAGGGGGGAGGGAGCGCACCATCCGCGGGGCGGGAGCTGGCTATACGTTTCGCAAAATCACTCACACCGGAACACGTTCTTCCGGATCGTGCCATGCACGCCCCAATTGGCGTCGACCACCTGGGTGACGCCGAAGTCGGCGCCGACCGACATCAGCGAGATCGCCTCGTCCTCGCTGAGGTGGTGCACCGTCATCAGGAAGCGCCGAAGCTTGCGGAAGGCGTCGCGCATGGCGCGGTCGAGACTGGAGTGGTTGGCGATCTCGGTCTGCGCATTGGCGCCGAGCTCGGCGAGATAGTTCGGATAGGTGAAGCCGTAGACCGACCATGCCTGGTCGGTCTCCAGCAGCGGATGCGTCAGGCCCTCGAGCTGCGTGCCGCCGAGGTCGCTCTTCTTGTGCAGGATGAACTCGAAGTCGCCGGTCAGCGAGGTCTCGATCGCGGTGCCGCCGAGTTCGCTGTCGCCCTGCGCGGCATGGGGATCGCCGACCGAGAAATAGGCGCCGGGTACGGCGACCGGATAGTACATCCGCGCGCCCTTGCCGATACGCCAGTCGTCGATGTTGCCGCCGGTGTAGCTCGGGGGGATCGAGGAGACATAGTCGGCCTCCGATGGCGCGAGCCCCATCGTGCCGAAATGCAGCCGTGCCGGCACCTTCACATTGGGCAGGATGTTCTCGCGCTTCTTGATCGTGGCGTGGTCGACCGGCACGCCGGGATAGTCGATGGTCGGGTGCACGATGCCGTCGGGATCGGTCTGCGGCGTCCAGACGTAGTTGTAGACCGCCTTGGCGAACGGCTCGCCCGCGGTGTCCAGCTCGAAGATGGTGATGACCTCGCGCGGCTTCGGCTCCTCGATCAGGTCGTGATAGTGGAAGCCCCAATTGGCGGCGGCGTTGGAGCCGAAGCACTTGCCGGCATGGCAGCCGCATCGGCTCGGCCGCGGCCTTATGTCGAGGATGCGCACCTCGAGCACGTCGCCGGGCTCGGCGCCTTCGATCGCCACCGGTCCGGTCAGCAGATGCACGCCGATGCCTTCACCGGAGCCGCGGATGAACGGGCCCTCGGTCGGACCGGAGCCGCGCCGCGCCACGGCCTTGTGCTCTTTCGTCCACTTGAACACGCTTTCCGCGCCGGGATCGTCCTTGATCATGCGCTCATAGTCGTCATTGGCGTGATGCGTCAGCGTCTCGATCGTGGCGCGCTCGCCGGAGCGCAGGGTGAGCGCGGGTGTCACCACCTTGGAGAAATAGCCCCAATGGACGGTCTTGTTGGACACCGGCAGCAGATGGTGTTTCATGCGAGGGCCTCTTTGCTCAGAGATCGAGATTGTCGTGCGGTGAATTCGAGGGCGGGCCTCATGGTTCTCAAGGCGATGCCGGAGGCATCGTCCGGAGACGGCGCTGCGCGCCTCCTCACCATGAGGGTCGGAAGCGAGGCCACCTCACCCACGGACCTCATCCTGAGGAGTCCGCTGCAGGCGGGCGTCTCGAAGGATGGCCGCACGCAAGCGCTCGCTCCTAACGTGAAGGATGAACTCATGCCACCGCGTCCTTCGGCCGCTCGGCCTCCATCACCGAGAGGAAGCGCGCGGTCAGCGGATGGCGCGGGTTGGTCAGCACCTCGTGTGCGGGGCCTTCCTCGAGGATGACGCCACCATTGAGGAAGGCGACGCGGTCGGCGACCTCGTCGGCGAAGCGGATCTGGTGCGTCGAGATGATCATCGTGAGGCCGTCGTCGATGGCGAGACGGCGGATCACCTCCAGCACCTCGTTGACCAGCTCCGGATCGAGCGCGGAGGTCGGCTCGTCCAGCAGCAGCACGCTCGGATTCGGCGCCAGCGCGCGGGCGATCGCGACGCGCTGCTGCTGGCCGCCGGAGAGATGCCGCGGCAGCGCATCGGCGCGATGCGACAGGCCGACACGGTCGAGCAGTTCAAGGGCGCGACGCTCCGCTTCGAAGCGGCCGAGCCCATGCACCCAGCGCAAGGGACCGGCGACATTCTCCTTGGCCGTGAGATGCGCGAACAGATTGAACTGCTGGAACACCATGCCGACGCCGACATTGGCGCGCTCGTTGGCGATGGCGCGCGGCGTCAGCTTGCGTCCCCGGTCGTCGAAACCGAGCTTGCGGCCGCCGACGCGGATGTTGCCGGCGTCCCAGTTCTCCAGATGATTGATGCAGCGGAGCAGGGTGCTCTTGCCGGAGCCGGACGGCCCGAGCAGCGCGATCACCTCGCCGATGCGCACCGTGAGATCGAGGCCGTCCAGCACCTTGTTGCCGTCATAGGCCTTGCGCAGCTCCGTGACCTCGACGGCGACGTTGTTGCGGGCGATCGTTGCGGCACGCCGGGCCCGGTCTTCGATCGACAAGGCGAGCGGCGGCGTCTCCTTCAGCTCGGCGGGCTCGGGCGGCGCGGCCTCGATGGCCGGGGCTGTCTTCTCCGCGAGCTCCAGCTTCGTCGCGACGTCGGCGCGGCGCCGAGGTAACAATAGCGCAAGGTAGTCCGCCAGCTTGCGCTGCTTCGCCGTGCGGTCGAGATCGAGCAGCCATTCGAGCGCAAGCTGGATGACGCTGATCGCGCCGGTCAGCACGAGATAGATGAGACCCGAGGCGAAGAAGATCGAGAAGAAGTCGAAGGTGGAGGACGCGAGCTGCGTCGAGCGCAGGGTAAGCTCCTGCACGGCGATGACGGACGCGAGCGAGGAGTTCTTCAGCGCGCTCACCGCCTCGTTGCCGAACGCGGGAATCATGGTGCGGATCGCCTGCGGCGCGATGATCCGGCGCATCAGGACGCCGGGTGTCATGCCCAGCGCCTGGCCGGCCAGGAGCTGGCCGCGATCGACGCCGAGCACGCCGGAGCGCAGCATCTCGGCGATGAACGGCGCCTCGTTGCAGGCGAGCGCGAGGCCCGCCGCCAGCACCGCCGGCAACTTGATGCCGATATGCGGCAGCGCGTCGTAGGCGAACACCATCTGCAGGATCAGCGGCGTGCCGCGGAAGATCACGGTGTAGCCGCGCGCGATCGCGGCCAGCAGCCAGAACCGGCTGAGCTGCATCGCCGCGAGCACGAGGCCGAGAATGAGACCGCCGACCAGGCCGAGCGCGGTGACCTGCAGGGTCAGCTCGATGCCCTGCAGCAGATACGGCATGCTGAGATAATGCAGGAAGAGGGACATGAGGGGGGCGGCCTGGCTACGTAGGGTGGGCAAAGGCGCAAAGCACCGTGCCCACCGCGGTGGTTCGAGAGAAGGAAGAAAGGAAGAAAGAAGGTGGGCACGCTGCGCTTTGCCCACCCTACGAAGTCTGCGTGCGTTGTCGCGCGGTATCGGAACTCAGATGGTCAGCAGTCGCGAAGCTCAGCGTTTGATCGAAATTCAGCAGCCGCTTGCTGCTTGAAGCTGTCGCTGTGAGGCAAGGTGTCACCGCTGCGGTGCTGCGCTCCCTCCCCCCTTGTGGGGGAGGGTTGGGGAGGGGGGTACCCAGGAAAGACTGTCCCGTGTCGACCCCCACCCCCGACCCCTCCCCGCAAGGGGGAGGGGAGCGCACCGTCTCCGCGGCAGCAGCTTCACTTTCGAAGCCGCGCCTGTTAGTCCGCCGTCAGGATGTCCGGCTCCTTGAAATTGGCCGGGTCGAGCTGCCACTTCTTCAGGAGCTCCTGGTGGATGCCTTCCTTCTGCACCTCGATCAGGGCGGCGAGCACGGCATCGCGGAACTTCGGCTTGTCCTTGGGCACGGCGATGCCGACCGAATAAGGGATGGTCACCGCGATGGCCTTTTCCAGCTTGTCCGGATAGGCCTTCACCGCCTGGTCGACCGTGTTGACGTCGTTGACATAGGTATCGGCGCGGCCGGCGAGGATGGCCTGGATGCAGTTGGCGTTGTTGTCATAGAGCTGGATCGTCGGCTCGGGCTTGCCGGCTTCCTTGCATTTTGGCGCGAGATCCTGGATCAGCGGCACCTCGACATAGCCGGTGTTCTCGGCCGCGGCCGCGCCGCACATCGACATGTTGATGCCGTTGATGCCCTTCGGATTGCCCTTGGCGACCAGCACGCCGTCGAACACCTTGGAGTAGGTGATGAAGTCGGCGGCCTTGGCGCGCTCCTTGGTGGCGTAGATGTCGGAGATCACGATGTCGGCCTGGCCGCTCGCCAGCGTCGTCAGAAGCGCTGCGAAGGTCACCGGCTTGTAGGTCAGCTTGAAGCCGAGGCAGTCGCCGATGGCCTCGCCCAGATCGATGTCGAAGCCGACATATTTGCTCGGATCCTTCGGGTCGATCGACTCGTAGCCCGGCGTGTGCGGGTTGATGGCATTGACCAGCGTCTTGCCCTTCCAGTCCGGATATTTCTCCTTCAGCGCCGCGCAGCCCGCGGGCGTCGCCGCTTGAGCGTCGATCGGCGCGAGAAGTCCCGCCGCGATGATGGCGCCGAGCGCGGCAAGCCACGCGCGCCGCGCCCCAGTGAATAGCCTCGTCTGCATGTTGCCAGCTCCTTCGAACGATGATGTCGCGCTGGTCCGGCGGTGCATTGGTGCCGTCGCCCCGGTCCAAGCTCGGGGCGAAGCTTAGGTGCGCGCCCGCGCGGATGACTTGTCCGTGGACGCACAAAATATTGGATCGTGCCGGTGCAAGAATTGAGCACGCATTGCCCAAAACCGCGCCGCTGCGACGGACCGTCGCGCAGGCCGTGCCCGCGATCGGAAATCCAGAAATCAGCAAGGCCCCCGCGCCGGCGACGGGACATGCGCGCACGGCGCTAGCGCCAAGATGGAAGCGGCACCGCGTCACGCGTCAGGATCGCAGCATCGTGTCGCCCATGCGTATGTGCATTGCGATAACCCGTGGCACAGGCTTGGCGGCGGCGGAGCCGCCGACTACGATGCGCCGCATAAGTTGCTGATCTGTTTGTTGAGGTGTCTGCAATGCTGTTCCGTTTTACGGGACAACCATCACTCGGCCAATTCGCAGTGCGGACACTGATCGTCGTCGCCTACGCCACCATCTTCGCGCCCGTGATCATGATCGTGGTGACGAGCTTCTTCGCGCAGGAGATCGTGAGCTTTCCGCCACCGGCGCTATCGCTGAAATGGTATGCGAACGCGCTGAGCAAGCCGGAATTCCTGCGCGGCCTCATCACCAGCTTCCAGGTCGCGCTGCTCGCGACCGCGATCGGCGTGCCCTTGGGCACGGCGGCGGCGCTCGCCATCGTGCGCGGCGAGTTCCGCGGCCGCCAGGCGCTGAGCTCATTCCTGCTGGCGCCGCTCGCGGTGCCCGGCGTGGTCGCCGGCTCCGGCCTCTACATGCTCTACGTGCTGGCGGAGGACCTGCTCGACCGCGACATCAAGGCGACCACGGAAGGCCTCGTCGCCGCGCATACGCTGCTGGCGATCCCGTGGACGGTCCGGCTCGTCGTCGCTAGCCTGCAGGGACTCGACCGTGCCGCCGAGGGGGCCGCCGCCAATCTCGGCGCCAGCCCGTTCACGGTGTTCCGCCGCATCACCCTGCCGATGATGCGCTCCGGCATCGTCGCGGCTGCGATGTTCTCCTTCATCCAGAGTTTCGAGAATCTCGATCTGTCGATGCTGCTGGTCGGGCCCGGACGGATCACACTTCCCGTTGCCATGCTGAACTATCTCGAATTCCGCATCGATCCGACGCTCGCTGCCGTCGCCACCGTGCAGATCGCGCTGGTCGGGCTGCTGATGGTGATCACCGACCGCTTCGTCAAATTGTCGCGGGTGGTGTGATGGCGCAGCTCACATTGGAGAAGCTGACCAAGCGCTTCGGCACGTCGATCGGCGTGGAAGGGCTCGATCTTGCCGTCAATGAGGGCGAACTGGTCGCGCTGCTCGGCCCGTCCGGCTGCGGCAAGACCACGACCTTGCGCATGGTCGCCGGCTTCCTGCCGCCGACCAGTGGCCGCGTGCTGTTCGACCGCGAGGACGTCACGCATCTGCCGGCCTACAAGCGCGCCACCGGCATGGTGTTCCAGTCCTATGCGCTGTTTCCGCACATGAGCGCGGCCGACAATGTCGGCTTCGGCCTGGAGATGCGCGGCCTCGGTACGGCCGAACGCAAGACGAAAATTGCGGAGGCGCTGAAGCTGGTGCGGCTGTCGCATCTCGCCGACCGGCTGCCGCGGCAATTGTCCGGCGGACAGCAGCAGCGCGTGGCGCTGGCGCGCGCGCTGGTGATCAATCCGCGCATCTTCCTGCTCGACGAGCCCCTGTCGAATCTCGATGCCAAGCTGCGCGCCGAGGTGCGGCTCGAGATCCGCGCGCTGCAGCAGCGGCTCGGCCTGACGACGCTGATGGTGACGCATGACCGCGAGGAGGCGCTGACCATGGCCGACCGCCTCGTGGTGATGGAGGGCGGCCGCGTGCGCCAGATCGGCACGCCGCAGGAGCTCTACGACTCGCCGAAGGATGCGTTCGTGGCGGACTTCGTCGGCCGCTGCAACATCGTGGCGGGCCGGCGTGCGAATGAGCGCCAGTTCCGCACCAGCGGCGGCCTGCTGCTGCCGGTCGATGTCAGCAGCGGCGAGCGCGACGATGCCGACGCCTTCGCGCTGCGTCCGGAACGGATTGTCATCGCGCCCGGCGAGTCCGGCGAGGTGCGCGGCCGCCTGCAGGCGATCACCTATATGGGCGCGCAGACCGAATATGTGGTGGCACTCGGTGATGAGACGCTGGTCGCGATCAGCCCGACGCCCGACGCCGGCGAGCCGCTGGCGGCGCTCAGGCCCGATGATCCGGTGTCGCTGCAATGGGACCGCAAGGTCCCGCGTCTCGTGCCTCAGACATCTTTGTAACGCATCCCATCCACAGCGAGAGGTTCTGCCATGATTTCGCGACGTCATTTTCTCTCCGCCAGCGCCGGCATGGCCGCGCTGGCCTCCGGCATGCCGACCGCCCGCGCCGAAGGCGGACAGGTCGTGGTCGGCACCTGGGGCGGCGACTACGGCCAGTTGCTCTCTGACATCATCGACAAGCCGATCATGACGCCGAAGGGCTTCGAGATCGTGCAGGACGTCGCCAACGCCGATCCGCGCAAGACCAAGCTGCTGGCCGAGCGGCAGAGCCGGCGCGGCTCGATGGACGTCGCCTGCCTGTCCGACAACGACGCCTACATCGTGTCGCAGTCCGACGTGTTCGAGAAGGTCGATGCCGCCCAGGTGAAGCGGCTCGACAAGGTGTTCCCGGAGCTTCGAAGCGAGATCGCGATTCCGCATATCTATTCGGCGCAGGTGATCCTCTACAACACCAACCAGGTGAAGACGCCGCCGCAATCCTTCGCCGATCTCTGGGATCCGAAGTGGCGCGGCAAGATCGGTCTCGCCGACATCCTCTATCCCAACAACACGCTGGCGGCGGCGCTGGCCGGCGGCGGCGGAGTCAGCAATCTCGATCCGGCCGAGAAGAAGCTGATGGAATGGCGCTCGCTCGACGTAAAGATCTATCCGTCGAACGAGGCGCTGGCGGCGGCGCTGAAGTCGGAGGAGGTATGGCTGACCACGATGTGGCTCGCCCGTGGCTTCATGTGGAAGAAGTCCGGCATTCCGCTCGCCCATGTCGTGCCGAAGGAGGGCACGCCGGCGATCGTGTTCCAGGCCTCGGTGCCGAAGAACGCCAAGAACAAGGCCGGCGGCTTCGCCTATCTCGACGCGATGCTGGATGCCAAGGCGCAGGGCGGCTTCGCGGACAAGATGGGCTACGTCCCGACCGTCACCGACGCGCCGCTGCCGGAGGATCTCGCCAAACAGGTCAGCCTCACCGAGGCCGAGCGCGCGCGGCTGCTGAAGCCGGACTACGCCTATGCCGCCGGGCGCTCGCAGCGCACGCTCGACTTCTGGAACAAGGAGTTCAAGGCGTAGGCCTTGGATGATGCGCTCCCTGCGGCCTCGCCGCAGGAGTCGCGGCTGAACAGCCGACACTTTCGCAATCGGAGCTCGCGCGATGGCGCTGCTGGTCGTTCCTGCCTGTCTGCTGGTCCTGGCGCTGCTGGTCGGGCCGATGATCCTGATGTTCCGGATATCGCTCAACCAGTTCAGCCCGACCCAGTTGATGATGCAAGCGCTGTCGCTGGACAACTACATCAAGGCCGCGACCGATCCATATTATCAGCAGATCATCCTCGCGACGCTCGGCATCGCACTGCTGTGCACTCTGCTCACGCTGATTCTCGCCTTCCCGGCGGCCTATTGGCTCGGCCGCATGGAGAGCCGCTGGAAGAGCCTGGTCGTGATCGCGACCCTGTTCCCGCTGCTGGTCGGCAATGTCGTGCGCTCGGCCGGCTGGATGGCGCTGTTCGCACGCGACGGCCTCGTCAACACCAGCCTGCTGAAGCTCGGCCTGATCTCGACGCCGCTGGAGATCATGTACACGACCAAGGCGGTGATCATCGGCATCATCGCGGTGGTGCTGCCCTACATGATCCTGACGCTGTCGGCGGTGATCGAGAGCATTCCGCGCGATCTCGAATATGCCGCCGCCAATCTCGGCGCCTCCGGCGCGCGGGTGTTCTGGCGGGTCATCCTGCCGCTGTCCGGCCCCGGCGTCGCCGCCGGCTCGATTCTGGTGTTCGTTTTGTGCATGAACACCTATGCAACGGCGGTGCTTCTCGGCGGCCCGCGATTCAAGATGATGGCGCCTGCGGTGTACGACCAGTTCGTGCGCGGCAACAACTGGCCGATGGGCGCCGCACTCGCCTTCATGCTGCTGGCGGTGACCATGGCGTTCACGGTGTTCGGCAGCGTGGCATTCGCGCGGCGGTACAGGACGGGATAGGCGTGGAACGTGTGGCGCGAGAACTTCATCGCGCGCGCGGTGTAACCTCGCCCCGCTTGCGGGGAGAGGTCGGATGGCATCGTCAGATGCCATCCGGGTGAGGGGGTACAGGTCTCACCACAAACACCACCCGTGCGTCTGCCCCTGACCCCAACCCTCTCCCCGTAAGAACGGGGAGAGGGAGCGCACTGTGCGCTTGGTTTACTAATTGGATCAAAGGAATTGTCGCTATGACCGACCAAGCCACGACACTGCCCGGCGATGAGCTCGCCTTCATCAGGAACAAGGGCGCCGCGCCGATCGTGCCGAAGGCAACGAGCCGCGATCGCGGCATCGGGCCGTTCAAGCGGCTGGCGCTGCGCAGCGCCACGGTGATCGACGGCACCGGCGCGCCGCCGATCGGGCCGGTCGACATCATCGTCGAGAACGGCCGGATCGTCAGCATCAAGAAGGTCGTGGGCTACGGCTATGCCGGCAGTATCGGCGAGCCGGCCGATCACGAGATCGACTGCCGCGGCAAATGGGTGACGCCGGGCTTCGTCGACTGCCACGCCCATGCCGGCGTCGCCTATCATTCCGCTAACGGCTGGGTGCCGCCGGTCGACTATGTCTACAAGCTCTGGCTCGCGCATGGCGTCACCACGGTGCGCGAGATGGGCTCGATGAACGGCCTGTCCTGGATGCTCGACCAGAAGCAGCGCGCCGAGAACAACAGCATCGCCTCGCCGCGGCTGCTGGCCTATGCGTACTTTCCGGCCGTCAACGACATGGTCAAGACGATCTATACGCCGGAGCAGGGGCGGAGCTGGCTGCGTGCCGTCAAGGAGCGCGGCGCCGACGGCATCAAGTTCTTCGGCGCGCCGCCCGCGATCATGGAAGCCGCGCTCGACGAGTGCAAAAAGATCGGCCTTCGCACCGGCTGCCACCACGCCCAGATGGCGGTGTCGCGCATGAACGCGCTGACCACGGCCAAATGGGGCCTCACCAGCGCCGAGCATTATTACGGCCTGCCGGAGGCGCTGTTCGAGGATCGCATCATCCAGAACTTCCCGCTCGACTACAACTACACCGACGAATATTTCCGCTTCTCGGTGTCCGGACAGATGTTCCGGCAGGGCGCCGAGCCCGGCTCGGCCAAGTGGAACGAGGTGCTGGAGCAGTTCCTGGAGATCGGCTTCACCTTCGTGCCGACGTTCACGATCTACGACGCCAACCGCGACCTGATGCGGGCGCGCCAGGCGTATTGGCACAAGGAGTATACCTGGAAGTCGATGTGGGACTACTTCACCCCGCAGCGCGGTGGCCACGGCTCCTATTGGTATCGCTGGTCGACCCAGAACGAGATCGAGTGGAAGGAGAACTACCGGCTCTGGATGGCGTTCATCAACGAGTACAAGAACCGCGGCGGCCGCGTCTGCACCGGCTCGGATTCCGGCTTCATCTACCAGATATTCGGCTTCGGCTATGTCCGCGAGCTGGAGCTGCTGCAGGAGGCGGGCTTCCATCCGCTGGAGGTGATCCGCTCGGCGACCTCGCAGGGCGCCGCGCTGTGCGGCCTCGAGGACGAGATCGGCACCATCGACATCGGCATGCGCGCCGACATGCTGGTGCACGACCACAATCCGCTGACCGACTTCAAGCTGCTCTACGGCACCGGTGCGATGCGCTTCAACGATGCGACCAACGCGGTCGAGTGGCATCGCGGCCTCAAATTCACGATCAAGGACGGCATTATCTACGACACCGAAGAGTTGCTCGCCGACGTCCGCGATCTGGTGAAGGCGAGCTGGGAAAGCGACGTGCCGGAGAAGTACGCCACCAAGGACGCCGCGGCGCCATGAGCGCCTCTAGCATCGACTTCTTCGTCCTGACCGGCTTCCTCGGCTCCGGCAAGACGTCGCTGCTGCGCGACGTGCTCACCGCGGAGACGGCGTCGGATACGGCCGTGATCGTCAACGAGGCCGGCGAGGTCGGGCTCGACGGCGTGCTGCTGCGCGAGAGCGGCGACGACGTGCCGATGGCGATGCTGTCGAACGGCTGCGTGTGCTGTCAGGTCGGCAGCGATCTCGCCTTCACCATCGATCGCCTGATCATGGCGCCGCGGCCGGATGGGCTGCCGCCGTTGCGGCGGATCATCCTGGAGACCTCGGGCCTGTCAATGCCCGGCCCGGTGCTGCGCCAGCTCGCGACGCTCGCCGAGCACCGTATGCGCGTCGCCGTCGTCGCGACCTACGATCTCACACGCGGGCTCGGCGTCGCGACATTCGAGGAAGCTGCCGCGCAATGGGCGGCGGCGCATCGCATCGTCGCGACCAAGGCCGATCTCGCGCTTGACGCGCTTGCCGGAGCGCAGGTTGCGATCGCGCAGCTCAATCCCGTGGCCGAGGCGATTGCCAGCGCAAATCGCGTGGCCATCGTGACGGCCGCATTCGCGCCGCTGGCAACATCGCTGCCGCTGCGCGAGGTCGCGCCCGATCTGTCCGCCGCGCATCCGCGTCTCGCGCTCTGCCTCGTCCGCCCGCCGGCTGAGATTGCCTATGCCGACCTCGCCGGCTGGCTCGACAATGTCGCGGGCCGGCTCGGCGAGCGGCTGCTGCGCATCAAGGGCCTCGTGAAGGTTCACGAGGCGCCGCGGCCGCTGCTGGTGGAAAGCGTCGGGACGGTGTTCTCGCCGCCGCGGCAATTGACGGCCGAGAAACCGCCGGCGCCGTTCATCGTCGTGATCGCGCGCGACATCGTCCGAGTTGAGCTCGAACAGGTCGAGCCAATAGGCATGTTCAGCTTCTCTTGGCGCAAGCCCGAGATCAGGGACGCGCCGCGTGGCATTCGCGCCGAGTGGGTGACTTAGGCAGCTGCATCAGTGGCGTGGCGCCAGACACTTGGCTGTCATTCCGAGGCAATCGTCCACACGCAGCCGCGTGTGGACGATCGAACCCGGAATCCCGAGATTACCGAACGACGCAAGACAGCATCGGGATTCCGGGTTCAAGGCCTGCGGCCTTGCCCCGGAATGACGGTGGTTGTGATTGAGGAAGATCAGTTCCCCGCAATCGTACTCAGACTCCGCGACGGATAGCGCAAGGCGACATCGAACGGGTTGAGCTTGCCGGCCAGCGCGCTCGCCTCGCCTTGCAGGATCTTCACGACATGCGGCAGCCGGTCGGCGTTCAGCCGTTCCGCCAGCGTGCCGACACTGAGCGCCGCGACGGCGCGGCCCTGCGCGTCGAGCACGGGCACGCCGACGCCGGCCATGCCGGGAATGAGACCGGTGCTGGTGTTGACCCATCCTTGGGCGCGGGCCTGTGCCAGCGCGCTGCGCAGCGAGGCCTCGTCCAGGAAACCGCGATCGAGCAGGCGCGGGATGTTGAAGCGGATCACCGCCTCCTGCTCGTCCTCGGGCAGGTTGGCGAGAATCGCGAGGCTGCCCTGGCCCAGCCCGAGCGGCACCTTGCCGCCGATGTCGCCGGTGAAGGAGCGGATCGGAAACGGTCCTTCGACGCGGTCGAGGCAGACCGCGTCAAAGCCGTTGCGCACCAGCAGGAAGATCGTGTCGCTCAAGGTTGCCGACAGCCGCAGCAGCGCCGGCCGCGCCGCCTCGCGTAGGCCGCTGGCCTGGCCCGCGCGTGCGGCGAGCACGTAGAAGTCGAGCGCCAGGCGATAGCGCTTGCCGGCCGCCTGTTCGGCGAAACCTTCGGCGGCGAGATCCTGCAGCATGCGATGCGCGGTCGGCTGGCTGCAGCCCGCGGCCTCCGCGATGTCCTTCAGCCGCAACCCGTCGGGGTCGCCCTCGGCGAGGATGCGCAGCAGCTTCAGGGCCCGGCGAAGGCTGGAGGACGAATCGCTGTCGGCTGTCGTCATCTGCAGTGATGAATGTTGGAGGCAAATCTGTCGTATAGATTTCATATATTAGAATTCCAGATAGATAAATTCAGGATATCGGAATTCATGATTGACCGTCTGCATGGCCCACCGGCATGAAAGAGCCCCAGGGCGGCAATCCCTGCTGATGGCAAAGGGAGCTTCCCGCGCGAGGACGCATGGGTTTCCTGACGCTGGACGGTCTCACCAGGCGCTACGGCGATATCGCTGCGGTCAGCGATGTCAGCCTCAGCGTCGCCAAGGGCGAGTTCATCTCGCTGCTCGGCCCCTCCGGCTGCGGCAAGACCACGACGCTCCAGATGATCGCCGGCCTGGTCGAGCCGACCTCGGGCCGGATCACGCTCGACGGTCGCGACATCACCAATGAGAAGCCGGACCGCCGCGGCCTCGGCATCGTGTTCCAGAGCTACGCGCTGTTTCCGCACATGACGGTGGCGCAGAACGTCTCTTTCGGATTGGAGATGCGCAAGGTCGCCAGGGCCGAGCGCGGCGCGCGCGTGAGCCAGGTGCTGGCGCTGGTGCAGCTCGCATCGCTCGCCGACCGCTATCCGCGCCAGCTCTCCGGCGGCCAGCGTCAGCGCGTCGCGGTGGCGCGCGCGCTCGTCATCGATCCGCCGGTGCTGCTGCTCGACGAGCCCTTGTCGAACCTCGACGCCAAGCTGCGCGAGGAGATGCAGTTCGAGCTGCGCGGCATCCAGCAGCGCGTGGGCACCACCACGATCATGGTGACCCATGACCAGGGCGAGGCGCTGTCGATGAGCGATCGCGTCGTGGTGATGGAGCAGGGCCGCATCATGCAGGTCGATGCGCCCTATCGATTGTACGAACATCCCGCGACACCCTTCATCTCCTCGTTCGTCGGCAAGATGAACCGGCTGTCCGGCATCTGGCGCAACGGCGGCGTCGAGATCGGCGGGCGCGTGCTGCCGTGCGAGGCCGCAGGCCTCGCGGACGGCGCAGCCGCCGTGCTGGCGATCCGGCCGGAGAAGATCAATCTCACCGCGCCTGGCGCCGGCGTGCTCGATGGCCGCATCTGGGCGCGCTTCTTCCTTGGCAGCGCCTGGTTCTTCACCGTGGAGACGCTCGCCGGAGTGATCGGCGTCTCCCTGCCCAATGCGGGCGAGGAGCCGGCGCGCGAGGGCGATCAGGTCGGCCTCGCCTGGAGCAGCGCCGGTGCGCGCGCGTCGAAGCCGGACGGAGCGCCACCGGCATGAGCACGCGCGCCCATGCGACACCATGGCTGCTGACGGCGCCGGGCGCGCTGCTGTTCACCGCATTGGTGGTCGTGCCGCTGGCGCTCACACTGGCGCTGTCGTTCCACGTCTATGACGCCGCGACCGGCGTCAAGGACGAGACCACTTTGGCGCACTACCTCGCCATCCTCTCCGACAGCTACTTCATCACCATCTTCTGGCGCACGCTGCGGCTCGCCGCACTCACGACCTTGATCTGCGCGCTGATCGGTGCGCCCGAGGCCTACATCCTGGCGCGCATGCGCGAGCCCTGGCGCTCGGTGTTTCTGCTTGCGATCATCGGCCCGCTGCTGGTCTCGGTCGTGGTGCGCGCCTTCGGCTGGAGCATGCTGCTCGGCCCCACCGGCCTAGTGAACGAGGCGTTCCGCGCGCTCGGGCTCGGCACCGTCAGGATCCTCTATACCGAGACGGCGATCGTCATCGCGCTGGTGCATGTGATGCTGCCGTTCATGGTCATCCCGGTCTGGACCTCGCTGCAGAAGCTCGATCCGATGGTCGAGGCCGCGGCGTGGACGCTGGGTGTCTCGCGCTTCACGGCGCTGCGCCGGGTGGTGCTGCCGCAGGTGACGATGGGGCTGCTGTCCGGCAGCCTGGTCGTGTTCGGCCTGTCGGCATCGGCCTTCGCCATCCCCGCGCTGCTCGGCGGCCGCCGGCTGAAGATGGCGGCGACGCTGGTCTATGACGAATACATGCACGAGCTGAACTGGCCGCTGGGCGCGGCCATCGCGATCCTGGTACTGGTCATCAACCTCGTCATCATGCTGGCCTATCAGCGCGTCGTCGAGACGCGCGCCCGGCGGACATTGGGGTGAGCGGCATGCGCCACAATGGTCCGATCGCGCTGGTTTTTCATACGTTGGTCGTCGGCTTCGTGCTGGCGCCGCTCGCAGTGATCTGCCTTGTCGCGTTCACGCCGGCCAACACACTGACCCTGCCGACGACGCAACTCTCGCTGCGCTGGTTCGCGGCCGTGTTCGCGCATCCGGATTTCGTCGCCTCCTTCCTCAACAGCCTGTGGGTGGCGGCGACAGCCGCAACGATCGCGGTCGTGCTCGCGGTCGCCGCCGGCCTCGCGCTCGACCGCTACGATTTCCGCGGCCGCGCGGCGCTCAACGCGCTGTTCCTGTCGCCGCTGATGATTCCGCATCTCGTGCTCGGCGTCGCGCTGCTGCGGCTGTTCGCGCTGCTCGGCGCCACCGGCAGCCTGGTCTGGCTGACGGCCGGCCACATCGTCGTGGTCACGCCCTATGTGCTCCGGCTGGTGCTGGCGGCGCTGTCCGGGCTCGACCGCAGCGCCGAGCAGGCGGCGGTCACGCTCGGCGCCTCCGGCTGGATCGTGTTCCGCAGGATCACCGTGCCGATGATCCTGCCCGGCATCACCGGCGGCTGGCTGCTCGCCTTCATCAACTCCTTCGACGAGCTCACGATGTCGATCTTCATCACCTCGCCCGCCACCGTCACGCTGCCGGTGCGCATGTACATGTACGCGACCGAATCGATCGATCCGATGATGGCCGCGGTGTCGGCGCTGATGATCGCGGTGACGGCGGCGGCGATGCTGCTGCTCGACCGCATCTTCGGCCTCGACAAGATCCTCGTCGGACAAGGTTGACACCATGCCGCTGCTGCACCGCCTCGTCCGCAACGACAGCACCGTCATCTCCTTCACGATCGACGGCGTGCCCTGCGACGGCCGCGCCGGCGACACCGTGCTGACGGCGGTGCTCTGTCATGTCGAACGGCTGCGCCACAGCGAGTTTTCCGGCGCGCCGCGGGCCGGCTTCTGCCAGATGGGCGCCTGCCAGGATTGCTGGGTGCTGCGCGCAAGCGGTGAGCGGCTGCGCGCCTGTACGACGCCGCTTACCGAAGGCATGGACATCATCACACGACGAGGGCGCGGCCATGGTTGAGCGTGCATCGCCCCTGATCGTCGGCGCCGGTCCGGCCGGCATCCGCGCGGCGATGACATTGGTCGCGGCCGGCCTGCGGCCGGTCGTGGTCGATGAGGGCCACGCCTGCGGCGGCCAGATCTATCGCCAGCCGCTGGCGCCCGACGGCCGTGATGCCCCGGAGCGCTACGGCTCGGAGGCTGCGAAGGCCGTGCGGCTGCATCGCGATTTCGCGGCGCTCGGCCCTGCAATCGACTATTGGCCGAATGCGCTGCTATGGAATCTGCGCGACGGCGCGGCCGACATTCTCCGCGACGGCATCAGCCATCGCATCAACTATGATGGACTCGTCCTCGCGACCGGCGCCACCGATCGCGTGCTGCCGATCCCGGGCTGGACCTTGCCCGGCGTCTTCACGCTCGGCGGCGCGCAGGTCGCGCTGAAGGCGCAGGGCTGCGCGATCGGCCGGCGCGTGGTGTTCGTGGGCTCCGGCCCGCTGCTCTATCTGGTGGCGTGGCAGTACATGAAGGCCGGTGTCGACGTCGCCGCCGTGCTCGACGCGGCGCCGTTGTCGGCGAAGCTCAATCTGCTGCGCGCGCTGCCGCTGGCCCCCGGCATCGTGCTGCGTGGGGTGCGCATGGCCGCGGAATTGACGCTGCGCGGCACGCGCGTGCGGTTCGGCGTGTCCCGGGTGCGGATCGAGGGCGAGGGCAGGGTGGCCCGCATCGCCTATCACGCCGGCGGGCGGGAGCACGCGATCGCCTGCGACGGCGTCGGCTACGGCCTCAATCTGCGCTCGGAAACCCAGGCGGCCGATCTCGCCGGCTGCGCCTTCCGCTTTGATGCGCGCGACCGGGCGCATCTGCCGGTGCGCGACGCCAGTGGCCGCAGCAGCGTCGCGGGCGTGTACCTTGCCGGCGACGGCGCCCGCATCGCCGGCGCTGATGCCGCCGAGGCCGCCGGCGAGCGCGCTGCACTCGCATTGCTGGAGGATCGCGGCCTGCCGCATGATGCCGCGCGGGCTGCCGCGCTCGAGCGCAGGCTTGCGACGATCGATCGCCTGCGCGACGGGCTGGAGGCCGCGTTTCCCTATCCGTCGCATTGGGCGGACGACATCGCCGATGACACGCTGCTGTGCCGCTGCGAGGAGATCGATGCCGGCGAGGCGCGGCGCGCGATCAGCGATTTCTCGCTGACCGAGATCAATCGCCTGAAGGCGGTGACGCGCATCGGCATGGGCCGCTGCCAGGGCCGCATGTGCGGCGCGGCCGCCGCGGAGCTGTTGGCTGCGCAGACGCGCCGCGACATCGGCGCTGTCGGCCGGCTGCGCGCGCAGGCGCCGATCAAGCCGATCCCGCTGGCTGCCGGCCTGTCCGCCGACGAGAGGCAGCATGACCCGGCGCATTGACAGCGATGTCGCGATCATCGGCGGCGGGCTGGTCGGCAGCTCCGCCGCGCTCGCCTTGCGCGGCATGGGCCTCTCCGTCACGCTGCTCGACAAGGGTTTTTGTGGCGCGCAGGCGAGCGGCGTGAACTACGGCGGCGTGCGCCGGCAGGGACGCCCGTCCGAGCAACTGCCGCTGTCGCAGCGATCCCACGCGATCTGGCCGCGGCTCGAGGCGCTGATCGGCATCGACGGCGAGTTCGTGCGCTCCGGCCATCTCAAGCTCGCGCGGAGCGCTGAGGACTTGGCGAGCCTGGAACGCTACGCCGCCGATGTCGCCCCGTTCGGACTCGGTCTCGAACTGGTTGGTCACAACCAGTTGCGCGAGCGCTTCGGCATCAGCGGCGACGTCGTCGGCGGCTCGTTCTGTCCCGGCGACGGCCACGCCAATCCGCGGCTGGTCGCCACCGCCTTCGCCGCAGCGGCGCGTCGCGCCGGTGCCGAGTTGCTGGAGACCACGGAGGTCACGGGCGCCACCAGGACGTTCGAGGGGTTTGCGCTGGAAGCCGGCGACGTCGCCATCAAGGCGCGCACCGTCGTCAACAGCGCCGGCGCATGGGCCGACGGCTTTGCCGCCGCATTCGGCGAGCCCGTGCCGCTGGAGCGCACCTATCCCTCGATGATCGTGACCGAGCCGCTCGATCCGTTTCTCGGCGTCAACATCGGCATCGAGGGCGGCGGCATCTACGCGCGGCAGGTTGCCCGCGGCAACGTCGTCGTCGGCGGCGAGCGCGCTGCGCCGCTCGCCGACCCCGATTTTTCGCGTCCCCGCAGCGACGGCGTGCTCGCCATCATGCAACGGGCGAGCGGGCTGTTCGGTCCACTGCGCCACGCCCAGGCGATCCGGTTCTGGAGCGGCACCGAGGCGACGATGCCCGACCGCAATCCGGTGATCGGGCCGAGCGCGACGACGCCGGGCCTGATCCACGCCTTCGGCTTCTCCGGCGCCGGTTTCCAGATCGCGCCGGGTGTCGGCGAGGTCCTGGCCGAGCTGGTGCGCGACGGCGAGACCTCGACGCCGATCGGCGCCTTCGCGATCACACGTTTCCCACCCGCATCGCAGCCGGGCGATGCATCTCAAGCAGCAATGACGACAGGATCGAAGGAGACCTCGCCATGATTGATGCTCGCGCCGCGCTCGGCCCAGCCCTCGCGCTGATGCTCGCCACATCAGCCGCGTATGCTGAAACCAAGACGCTCTATGTCGGCATGAACGGCGGCAATTTCGAGCGCACCTATACGCAGGCCGTGTTTCCGGACTTCGAGAAGGCGAATGACGTCAAGATCGTCGTCGTGCCCGGCACCTCCTCGGAGATTCTCGCCAAGGCGATTGCGGCCAAGGACAAGCCGCAGATGCATGTGATGTTTCTCGACGACGGCGTGATGATCCGCGCCGCCGGTCTCGGCCTGTGCGAGAAGCTGAGGCCGAGCGAAGGTCTGGCGCAGCTCGAGCCGTTCGCACGGCTCAAGGACGACATCGCCGCCGGCATCGACATCGGCATGACGGGCTTAGCCTACAACAAGAAGCTGTTCGACGAGAAGGGCTGGGCGGCGCCGAGCTCGTGGCTCGATCTCGCCGATCCGAAATTCAAGGACAAGGTCGTGTTCCAGTCGGCCTCGGTCTCGACCTTCGGCCTGCACGCCTTCCTGATGTTCAACCGCATCAACGGCGGCAGCGAGGCCAATGTCGAGCCGGGTTTCAAGGCGTTCGCGGAGTCGATCGGCAAGAACGTGCTCGAATACATTCCGAACTCGGCCAAGATCTCCGAGATGGTGCAGACCGGCGAAGCGGCTATCTTCCCGCTGACGCCGACGGCGGTATCGACCTTGAAGGAGAAGGGCATCGCGGTCGAGTATGCGCAGCCGAAGGAGGGCTCGGTCGTGCTGATGGTCGCCGAATGCGTCATCGCCAACAACTCCGAAGCCGAGCTGGCACAGAAGCTGGCGGCTTATTTGTTGTCACCGGAGGCACAATCCAAGGCGCTGGCGGCCGGCAACATCGTGCCGTCCAACACGACCGCGAAGGCGACCACCCCGGCAGCCGAGCAGAAGCTCGCGACGTTTCATACCTACATGAAGAGCGCGATCACGCTCGACTGGGACGTCATCAACGCCAAGCGCCCCGAATGGAATGCGCGATGGAACAGGATGATCGAGCGGTAAGCCGCGTTGAAGCGTAGTAGTAACGCTTGGCACGCGGTGCTCGTGAATGTGCCCTCTCCCCTTGTGGGAGAGGGCATTTTGGACGGTGCTCCAATCACGGTTGGGTGAGGGGTATTTGTCCACGAGCATCGTTCGTTGAGAGAACCCCTCACCCAAACGCGCATGCGGATAGGCCGCCGATGCCCTCTCCCACAAGGGGAGAGGGCACTTCATTGGGCAGCGTAGCCCTGACTGATCTGATCGGGCCGTAGGGTGGGCACGGCGCGATCGCTAGCCAGCAACAAACGCGGCGCCGGGACGCGCCTTTGCCCGCCCTACACTTCCGTTATCTTAACTACCCGCCGGATAGCTCGCTGCATACGCCTCCGTCAGCGCCTCATCCAGCCGCCGCCCAGAGCTGAAACCTGACAGCGTTGCGGGACGGGTGACGCCCTCTAGCAATCGGCCATCGGGCTCCGGCGAGTCTATCAGGGTGTGGACCGGAATGCGCTCGGCATAGATAGGCAGCGCATAATCTTCCTCGTCATCGATGACGCCGGCGGCGCGGATCTTCGCCGATGCCTTCTCGATTTCCATGGTGATAACCGATGTCGCCTTGAGCTCCTGCTCAGTGGTCTGGCGCAGGCTCTCCGTGCGGCCGGGAAACAGGCGGTCGACCATCATCACCAGCGCGCGCTCCTTCTCCGCCTGATCCTCGATCAGCCGGGCATGGCCGAACGCCATCACCGAGCGGTAGTCGGCGGAATGGTGGAAGGCGCTGCGCGCCAGCACCAGCGCGTCGAGATGGGTGACGGTGAGACAGGCCGGCTGTCCTTCGGACTGGTTGCGCAGCATGCGGCTCGCGCTCGAGCCGTGCCAATACAGCGTCGTGCCCTCGCGCCAGAACAGCGTCGGCGTGCAATAGGGCTGGCCGTCGATGACATAGGACACGTGGCACAGCGTTGCGGAATCGAGCACGGCGTGGACCGTCGCATGATCATAGTGGGCGCGCTGATGCCGCCGCTTGACGCGGTTGGTGTCGTCGACGGGATAGCTCGGCATCTGTTGCTCGGACATCGTCAGTCTCCTGTTTCCGCCGACGTCATGCCATGGCAAAGTGGTTGCCGGGAGTTCCACTTCGATGCGAAAGCAATCAACCACTTCGCGGCGCCGCGACGACGTGCTGGCGCTGCCGATCCGGCTCGACCGCAGCATCCGCAGCCAGTCGCAGCAGGTGCATGGCGCGCTGCGCACCGGCATCGTCGATGGCCTGCTCGCCCCGGGTCTTCGTCTGCCCTCGACGCGCGGGCTCGCCGAGCAGCTCGGCGTCCGCCGCAACGCGATCGTCGCAGCCTATGAAGCGCTGCTGTCGGATGGCCTGGTCGAGGCGCGCCACGGCGCCGGCACCTATGTCGCGGCACGGCTGCCGGCGCCGCAGGTCGCCGCGCCGGTGGCCGAGCTGGACATCCGCATTCCGCCGCGCCGGCCGTTCGCGCTCGGCTGCACGCTGGTCGATCCCGTGCTGTTGCGGCGGCTCGCCGCGGCCAGCCGGCGCCGCATCGCCCACGCCGCGCCGGATGAGCTCGGCTATGGCGATCCGCGCGGCAGCCTGCATCTGCGCACGGAGGTCGCGCACTATCTTGCCGCCAATCGCGGCGTCCGCTGCGACCCGAGCTGCATCCTGATCGTGAGCGGCACCCAGCACGGCCTGCGGCTGTGCATCGACGCGCTGCTGGCACCGGGTGATCCCGTCTGGTTCGAGGACCCCGGCTACGTCGCCTCGCGCCACACGTTGAGCACGACCGGTGCGAAGCTGGTCCCGGTGCCCGTCGATAATGAAGGAATCATCGTGAGCTCGGGGGAGGCGGCGTACATGGCGGCCAAGGCTGCCTACGTGACGCCATCGCATCAGTTTCCGACCGGTGTTGCGATGAGCATGGCGCGGCGCATCGCGCTGCTCGACTGGGCGCGCAGGGCGGACGCCTACATCTTCGAGGACGACTACGACAGCGAGTACCGCTTTGCAGGTCCGCCGCTGACGGCGTTGGCCGGCATCGGCGGCGAGCGCGTGATCTATCTCGGCACCTTCGGCAAGACGCTGTTCGCGGGACTGCGGCTCGGCTATCTCGTGGTGCCGCCGGCGCTGGTCGCGCGGGTGGTCGCGGCGCGCGCGGCGCAGGACCGGTTTCCCCCGGCCTTCATGCAAGACGCGCTGGCCGACCTGATGGCCGACGGCGTGCTCGCGGCGCACATGCGGCGGATGCGCCCGCGCTACCGCCAGGCGCGCGATGTCGTCGCCGAAGCGCTCGCCAGGCACGGCAAGGGCAGCCTGCAACTGGCCGCGCCGTCGCAAGGGTTGCATCTGCTGGCGACCTTGCCGCCCGCAGCGCCGAAGGGCACGGCGAAATTGATCCGCGACCGCGCCGGCATCGAGTGCCGGCTGTTGTCCGATGCGCGGATCGTGCAGCGCGGACCTGACGGTTTCATCCTGGGCTATTCGGGCTTTGCGGCGAAGGATCTCGCCGATGCCGCCAGGCGGCTCGGGCGCGCCGCACAGGATCTCCTGGGCGCGGTTGCGCGCCCGCGCTGAGCGTCGCTTGTCGATGTTACGGGTGTGGCCGAGCCGGCACGTCGGGCAAATCAGCCCCGCTCTGAACGTCTGCGCGCCTGTGCAGAGGCCGCCGCCAGCGGTTGCGCGCAACAAGCCGTCGTAATTTTGTTCAATCCGTTCAACGGCCTCTCGATGCCTGGTCGCGCGCTCGCATTTTCCACTTTCGTTTTTTCGAAAATCATGCTTTGGTTGCGCATCCCGCCTCACCGCAGAGGGGCGTTGCGCGCGATCGTCACGACACGCGAGGCGGGGATGCGATGGCCGCGATCAAGCCGCAACGTGTCTTTGGATGCGTGGACGAACGGCGAGGCTGCGGACGTGAAGTCGCAGGGTCCTGACACCCCGACGCTGGTGTCCAGCGCAATGCGCGCAAGCGCATTGCGCCATGGTGGCCAACAAGCCCGGCGCACCAGGGAGACTGCGTATAAGCGTGAAGACCGTCGCGCAGGGAATGCCGGAGTGTACGGCTTTGCCTGTGGTACCTGCCGCCTGCATTTTTTTCGCAGGCGGGCCATGGGTGGGGCCTTCACCCGGCATTCCCTGCGCCCTTTGCACTTCGAAGGGGCGAGATGGATCGTAAGCCTCGGGCATCATCTGCCGCGAGAACGCGCCCTCATGTTAACGCGCCCTCATGTTCATGGCTGTTCGAGATGCGGATTGGAGCAGATGCGCGTCAGGCGACGCGGATGCGCGCGGTCGCCGCAATCGCTACGCGCTTATTCATAGGGATTGTGCTCGGCGTTCGTCATCGTCTGGCGCACCCGGCGCAAGGTGATGGGCGTGCCGTCGGAGACGAACACCAGCTCATAGGCGCGGCCGCTGTCGTCCTTGGCGGAGCAGGTCACGCTGGTGACCTTGAGCATCGCGAAATTGCCGACCTGACGGCACACGCCGGCCGAGCTCTTCGTGGCCGGCACCGGAATGCCATCGACCTTCGGACGATGCTTGGAGTTCAGCAGCATGCGGTCGATCGGCAATTCGTAGACGTTCTGAATCGACCTGCGGCCATTGACGCCGGAGAACGCGATGATGTGATTCTCGTCAGCGGGATCGTCGAGCGCGACGGTGAAATGAGCGCGTCCCTTCTCGCTGTGAAAGAACGCCACCGTCTTGCACGAATATTCGCGGCCATCGACCTTCGCGGTGCGGCAGGTGCCGGACATCAGCGCATAGAGATCGATGTCGGGCCGGTCCTCCGGCGCGCCCGCCACCGGCATCGGCTGCTGAGCCAGACATGGCGTCCCCAGGGAGAGCGCGAGCGCAAGGACGGCGAGGCGAGGAAAATGCAGGGGCATCCGCGGGGAGAGCCTCGAGGAATCGGGACGGCGCGAGAGGTCAAGCGATGTGTCAGCTTTGC
Source organism: Bradyrhizobium sp. HKCCYLRH3061 (assembly GCF_051168015.1). NCBI lineage: Bacteria > Pseudomonadati > Pseudomonadota > Alphaproteobacteria > Hyphomicrobiales > Nitrobacteraceae > Bradyrhizobium > Bradyrhizobium sp. HKCCYLRH3061. The sequence continues at coordinate 579,645 of NZ_JBNPUE010000001.1, read as the reverse complement.
GGCAAAAAGAGGTCGGAAGCAGCGCTGTGCACCTCCGATCGCACCCGTGCAGAGCCCGACGCTGAACCGCGCCGGTGGTCGTTCGATACCGCAAAAGCAATGGAAAGTTCCGGGACGCAAGCCCCATGGGATCGATACGGCCGGAACAACGGCCCAACACGACAACGACAGGGAGAAACCGATGACATTGTCACGTCGTGGCCCAACGCGTCACAGGATTCCGGGGCACCGCTGCGGTGAAATGATCTTCAACCTCCAGGACTACTTCGCCGACTGCACCTTCTGCTTCCAAAGCGCCCAGGCACGATCCATGATCACCATGTTGACGCCATCGGCCTTGGCAGCCTCCTCGGCGCTGAGATACGTCACCTCGGAGCCGAGCCCGAGTGCCTGCGCCTGCAGCTTCGCATTCACGTCGGTGTAATAGGCGCGGAACACGGCGGCCTTGACCGCAGGACCGACGGTGACGTCACCATGGCCGCGCATCAGCACCACGGACTTGTCGCCGAGCGCGGATGCGAGCGATTTGCCGATCGCATTATTGCGCACCAGCATGTCGGTGGCGCCGAACTCCTTGCCGATGTCCCACACCGGCGCGCCGTCGCCGAGGAAGGCGGCGTTGTGATACAGCGGCTTCAAGGGTGTATGGCTGACGCTGAACGGCACGACGCCCGGCGAATGGGTGTGCACGACGGCGTTGACGTCCGGACGGGCCTTGTAGATCTCGGCATGGATGAAGCGTTCGAGGAACACCGCACGGTTCTTCGCATCGACCGGCTCGCCATTCTCGTCGAACTCCATGATGTCGTTGGCCGTCACCTGCGCCGGCGCGATCGAGCGTGCCATCAGGAAGTGGTGCGGATTGGCGGGACTGCGCGCGCTGACATGGCCGAAGGCATCGACGACGCCGAGATCGGCGAGGATGCGGCTGCCGGTCGCGATGTCCTCGAGCAGCTCGCGCGGCACGCCGGGGATGGAGTCGTCGGCGCGGGAGGGGGTGGCGGAGAGAAGGAGGGCGGTGACCGCAAGGACGGCAAAGCGGCTGAAGCTCGACATCTGATTTTCCTTCCCGGCCTGCGTGATCCAGGCTCGTCGCTTCAACATACGCGTCATTGCGAGCGAAGCGAAGCAATCCAAAATAGTAGGCGGGACTCTGGATTGCTTCGCTCTGCTCGCAATGACGGGGACAGGTCTGAGCGAAATCATCGCCATATCAGGATGAGCGATGTTGCTCCCTCAGGTCACCGGAGCCGGATTGAACAGCGTCAGATCGTTGTGGATGCCCCAGCGGTCCGACCATGGCTTGGTGCGGCCGGAGGCGACGTCGAGGATCAGCTTGAACAGCTCCCAGCCGGTCTCCTCGATGGTCATCTCGCCGGTGGCGATGCGGCCGGCATCGAAGTCGATGAGGTCTTTCCAGCGCCGCGCGAGCTCGCTGCGGGTCGCGACCTTGATGACTGGGGCGGCGGCAAGGCCGTAAGGCGTGCCGCGGCCGGTGGTGAAGACCTGGAGGGTCATGCCGGAGGCGAGCTGCAAGGTGCCGCAGATGAAGTCGCTCGCCGGCGTCGCCGCGAACAGCATGCCCTTCTGCTTGGCCTTCTCGCCCGGCGCCAGCACGCCATGGATCGGACCGGAGCCCGACTTCACGATCGAGCCCAGCGACTTCTCGACGATGTTGGCGAGGCCGCCCTTCTTGTTGCCGGGCGTGGTGTTGGCGCTGCGATCGGCGCCACCGCGGGCGAGATAGGAGTCGTACCAGTCCATCTCGCGGATCAGCGCGCGGCCGACCTCCTCGTTGATGGCGCGGCGGGTGAGCAGCTGGATGGCATCGCGGACTTCCGTGACTTCCGAGAACATCACGGTCGCGCCGGCGCGCACCAGCAGGTCGGCGGCGAAGCCGACGGCGGGATTGGCGGTCACGCCGGAGAACGCGTCGCTGCCGCCGCATTGCAGGCCGATCACGAGATCGGACGCCGGGCAGGTCTCGCGCTTGCGCTTGTTGAGCTCGGCGAGGCGACGGTCGGCCTGGGTCATGATGGCGTCCACGATGGCGCCGAAGCCGTCGAAGGCTTCGTCCTGCATGCGCACGATGGAGTCTTCCGTGCCCTCCGGCAGCAGCCGCTCCGGCGCGAGCTTCTCGCAGCCGAGGCCGACGACCAGGATCTCGCCGCCAAAATTCGGGTTCAGTGCGAGGTTCTGCAGGGTTCGGATCGGCACCACGGCATCTGGCGCCGTGATCGCGACGCCGCAGCCATAGGCGTGGGTGAGCGCGACGACGTCATCGACATTTGGGTACTTCGGCAGCAGCTCGCTCTTGATGCGCTTGATCGCGAATTCGAGCGTACCCTTGACGCATTGGACCGAGGTCGAGATGCCGAGCACGTTGCGGGTGCCGACCGAGCCGTCGGCGTTGCGATAGCCCTCGAAGGTGTAGCCCTCGAGCGGTGGCAGCGGCGCCGGCACGGCGGTGGAGATTTCGAGCTGATCGAGCGCGGGAGCCTCGGGCATGTCGATGCGGGCTTCGTCGACCCATTCTCCGGCCGTGATCGGCGACTTGGCAGTGCCGATGATCTCGCCGTAACGCACGATGGGCGCGCCTTGCGCGATGTCGACCAGCGCGGTCTTGTGGCCCTGCGGGACGAAGGTCTTCAGCGTCAGGCCGTCGGGCAGCTTGGTGCCGGCAGGCAGGCCGAAATCGTTCACCACGATCGCGACATTGTCGCGCGCGTTGAGCTTGATGGTGCGGGGCTCCTGGGTCACGACCTGCTGGTTCATGCTGGCTCCGTTCTGATCTGTAGGGTGGGCAAAGCGAAGCGCGCCCACCGTCTTTCGTCTTGGTCGACTGTTGGTGGGCACGGCGCTGTCGCGCCTTTGCCTACCCTACAGCTCTCTCTTCACCTCTCCCGCAGGGAGAGGTCGGATTGCATCGGAGAAGCAATCCGGGTGAGGGGGGCTCGCCGCGGAGACTGTCCGTGCGGCTGCCCCTCACCCCAGCCCTCTCCCCGTAAGAACGGGGAGAGGGAGCAGACCGCCTCTGCCGCGATCTCATTCGCTCGCAATGATGAGGGCTCACACCGGGAAGGTGTAGGCCGTCTTCACCGTCGTGTAGAACTCGCGCGCGTAGGAGCCCTGCTCGCGGGCGCCGTAGCTCGAGCCCTTGCGGCCGCCGAACGGGACGTGGTAGTCGACGCCGGCGGTCGGCAGGTTGACCATCACCATGCCGGCCTCGCTGTTGCGCTTGAAATGCGAGGCGTATTTCAGGCTGGTGGTGCAGACACCCGCGGCGAGGCCGAACTCGGTGTCGTTCGAGATCGCCAGCGCCTCGTCGTAGTTCTTGGCGCGGATGACGCAGGCGACCGGTCCGAATATCTCCTCGCGGGCAATGCGCATGGTGTTGGTGGCCTCGGTGAACAGCGCCGGCTGCATGTAGAAGCCGGGGGTCTCGCGGTTCAGAAGCTCGCCGCCCCAGGTCAGCTTGGCGCCTTCGTCCTGGCCGATCTTGAGATAGCGCTGGTCCTGCTCGAGCTGATTGCCGTCGACCACCGGGCCGATATGGGTACCCTGCTTGACGGCGTCGTCGACGACGAGGCCCTTCAGACGTTCCGTCAGCGCTTCAACGAACTTGTCGTGAATGCCTTCGGTGACGATCAGGCGCGAGGAGGCCGTGCAGCGCTGACCGGTGGAGAAATAGGCGCCGTTGGCGGCGGCTTCGACCGCGACCTTGACGTCGGCATCGTCGAGCACGACGAGCGGATTCTTGCCACCCATTTCGAGCTGGAACTTCTTCATCGGGTTCGACAGCACGCAGGCCTGCGCGATCTTGCGCCCCGTCCCGACCGAGCCGGTGAAGGAGATGGCGGCGACGTCCGGGTGTTCGAGCAAGGTCTGGCCGACCACCGAGCCGGAGCCGACGACGAGATTGAACACGCCGGCGGGAAGGCCGGAGCGGGCGATGATCTCGGACAGCGCATGCGCGGAGCCGGGCACCAGCTCGGCCGGCTTGAACACCACCGTGTTGCCGTAGCAGAGCGCGGGCGCGATCTTCCAGGCGGGGATCGCGATCGGGAAATTCCAGGGCGTGATCATGCCGACGACGCCGACGGCCTCGCGGGTGATCTCGACGTCGAGACCCGGACGGACCGAGGCGCCCTTCTCGCCGGTCAGGCGCAGCGCCTCGCCGGCAAAGAACGCAAAGATCTGGCCGGCGCGGGCGACCTCGCCGATGCCCTCCGGCAGTGTCTTGCCTTCCTCGCGGGCGAGCAGGCGGCCGAGCTCTTCCTTGCGCGACAGGATCTCCGCCGAGATCTTGTTCAGCGCGTCGTAGCGTTCCTGCGGCGTCGAGCGCGACCAGGCGGGGAAGGCGGCCTTGGCGGCGGCGACCGCCTTTTCGGTCTGCGCCTTGTCGGCCTTGGCGTATTCGCCGACGACGTCGTTGGTGTTCGAGGGGTTGATGTTGCGGGTCACCCCGCTGCCGTCGACCCATTCGCCGGCGATGAAATTCTTGAGGATCGCGTTCATGTTGTTCTCCAGACTTTGCGCGATTGCTCGGACAATCTAACCGATCGCCGCCGTCATCGCACGAGACAGGGGCGCTTGTCGTCGAAGGTCCAGCCGGGGATCAGATACTGCATTGCGACGGCGTCGTCGCGTGCGCCGAGCCCGTGGCTCTTGTACAGCGCATGAGCCTTTTCGATGGCGTCGCGGTCAACCTCGATGCCGAGCCCGGGTTGCTCCGGCACCGCGATCTTGCCGGCCTTGATCTGCAGCGGCTGCCTGGTCAGCGCCTGGCCGTCCTGCCAGATCCAGTGGGTGTCGATCGCCGTGACCTTGCCCGGTGCGGCGGCCGCGACATGGGTGAACATCGCCAGCGAAATGTCGAAATGGTTGTTGGAGTGTGAACCCCAGGTCAGGCCATTGTCGCGGCAGGTCTGGGCGACGCGCACCGAGCCCTGCATGGTCCAGAAATGGGGATCGGCCAGGGGAATGTCGACCGCGCCGAGGCGCAGCGCATGACTGAGCTGCCGCCAGTCCGTGGCGATCATGTTGGTGGCGGTCGGCAGGCCGGTGGCGCGGCGGAATTCGGCCATGATCTCGCGGCCGGAGAAGCCGGCCTCGGCGCCGCAGGGATCCTCGGCATAGGCCAGGATGCCGTGCATGTGTTTGCACAGCCGGATCGCCTCATCCAGCGACCAGGCGCCGTTCGGGTCGAGCGTCACCCGCGCCTGCGGGAAGCGTTTGGCGATCGCGGTCACCGCCTCGATCTCGGCCTCGCCCTTGAGCACGCCGCCCTTCAGTTTGAAATCGACGAAGCCGTAGGCCTCGTGCGTCGCCTCGGCGAGCCGCACCACCGCTTCGGGCGTCATCGCCTCCTGGTGTCGCAGCGTATACCAGCCGTCCTTCTCGCCCTCGCCGGTGGCATAGGGCAGGTCGGTCTTCCTGCGGTCGCCGATGAAGAAGAGATAGCCGAGCGCCTCGACGGAAGCGCGCTGCTGGCCCTCGCCGAGCAGCGCCGCGACCGGGAGGCCGAGATGCTGGCCGAGCAGGTCGAGCAGTGCGGACTCGACTGCCGTGACCGCGTGGATCATCACGCGCAGATCGAACGTCTGCTTGCCGCGACCGCCGGCGTCGCGGTCCGCGAAAGTCGTGCGCATCGCGGCGAGGATCGTGTTGCAGGCGCCGATGCTCTGGCCCACGATCAGGCTCTTCGCATCCTCCAGCGTCCGCCGGATCTTCTCGCCGCCGGGCACCTCGCCGACGCCGGTGCGGCCGGAATTGTCGGCGAGGATGACGATGTTGCGGGTGAAGAACGGCCCGTGCGCGCCGCTGAGATTGAGGAGCATGCTGTCACGGCCGGCGACCGGAATGACCTCCATGCCGGTGACGACCGGCGCGCCGGAGATCCCGGTGCGGGTGGCGTCGTGACTCATGTGCTCCTCCTTTGTCGTCTCTCGTTCTTGGCGCCGCTTCCCCTCATGGTGAGGAGGCGCAGAGCGCCGTCTCCAACCATGAGGCCCCAGCCGTGGCCTCATCCTTCGAGACGCCTGCTGCGCAGGCTCCTCAAGATGAGGAGAAGCGTCGCAGCTTCGTCTTTACTCCGCCGCCTGGCTCACCGCCGTCGTCGGCAGCGCCTTCACCAGCGCGGTCAGCTCGGCCATCTCGGCTTCGGTCAGGTCGGTCAGCGGCAGGCGGACCGGGCCGGAATCGCGACCGATGATCTTCATGCCGGCCTTGATGATCGAGACCGCGTAGCCCTTCTTGCGGTTGCGTATCGCGATCAGCGGCAAAATGAAATCCTTCAATCCGGCAAGGATGGTGGCGTGGTCGCGCTTGCGCACTGCGGCATAGAAGTTCGTGGCGAATTCCGGCACGAAGTTGAACACCGCCGAGGAGTAGGTGGTCACGCCCATGTCGAGATAGGGCAGAGCGAAGGTCTCGGCCGTCGGCAGGCCGCCGATATAGGTCAGGCGGTCGCCCATCTTGCTGTAGACCCGGGTCATCAGTTCGATGTCGCCGATGCCGTCCTTGTAGCCGACCAGGTTCGGGCAGCGCTCGCACAGCCGCGCCAGCGTATCCGGCTGCAGGATGGCGTTGTCGCGGTTGTAGACGATGACGCCGATCTTGACCGACTTGCAGATCGCCTCGACATGGGCGGCGAGGCCGTCCTGCTCGGCATGCATCAGATAGGGCGGCAGCAGCAGGAGGCCGTCGGCGCCGGCCTTCTCGGCACCGATGGCGATCTCGCGGGCGATCGCGGTGCCATAGCCGGTGCCGGCGAGCACGGGCACGCGGCCCTTGGTCTCCTCGACCGCGACCCGCACGACTTCAGGCACCTCGGCAGATGTCAGCGAGAAGAACTCGCCGGTGCCGCCGGCGGCGAACAGGCCTGCGACCTCATAGCCGCACAGCCAGTCCATGTTGGCGCGATAGGTGGCCTCGTCGAACGAATAGTCGGCCTTGAACGGCGTCACGGGGAACGAGAGCAGGCCGCTGCCGATCTTCGCAGCCATTTCCGTCGGGGTCATCTTGCTCATCGCGCGGGTCCTTCACGAATGTCCTTGGGAACGGGGCGCGGCAGGCGCCGGCGCGCATTCCCCCGAGCGATGTCGTAGGACCAAGTTCGATGCCGGTCCAAGCCAATGACGGTATTGATTGATGTGGATCGGGTATCAATCCTCGACTGGCTTGACGGCGAGATTGCCGGCTAGATCGACCAGTGCCGGCAGCAGCGGATTGTCGTGCTCGCGCCGCCAGACCAGGAACAGCTCGGCCGGCGTCGGGTTGCGCAGCTTCAGCGGCCGCAGCCGGACATCGGCGATCTTCAGGCTGGAGGCCGCTTCGGGCACGATCGCAAGCCCGAGGCCGGCGCGCACCATCGCCAGGATGGAATGGATCTGGCTCAGATGCTGCACGTAGCGCGGCAGCACCTCGGCGCGCATGAACTGCGACACCAGGAGATCGTGGAAATAGCGCGCCTCGGTCTGCGAATACATGATGAAGTTCTGGCCGTCGAAATCACGGATCGACACGCTCTCGGCGGAGGCGAGACGATGGCGGCGCGGCAGCGCGGCGCAGAGCGGCTCGGCGACGACGCGGCGGGTGGCGAATTCGGGGCGCGCGATCGGCGGCCGCAGCAGGCCGGCGTCGATCTGGCCGGAGGCGAGCGCCTCGATCTGGTCGCCGGAGACCATCTCCTTCAGCGACAGATCGGCTTCTGGAAGCTCGCTGCGGCAGGCGGCGACCAGATCGGGCAGGAAGCTGTAGGCCGCGGCCGCGGTGAAGCCGATCTTGAGCGAGCCGCTCTTGCCGCTGGCAATGCGCTGCGCCACCTGGGCGGCGCTCTCGGCCATCTTCAGGATGCGCCGTGCCTCCGGCAGGAAGCTGCGGCCCGCCGGCGTCAGCTTCACCGAGCGGCTGGTGCGCTCGAGCAGCACCGCATCGATGATGTGCTCCAGCACCTGGATCTGCCGCGACAGCGGCGGCTGCGTCATGTTGAGCCGGATCGCGGCGCGGCCGAAATGCAGCTCCTCGGCCACGGTGACGAAGCAGCGCAGCTGGTTGAGGTCGAACATCGATGCATCCTCGGCATGGATCGGGCAGGCGATCTGGGCTTGGTAGCATCGATTTGGGGCAGTGGGAATGTCGGCGGGATCGGCGGCCGCGGCGACCGCCTCACTGATACCGAGATCGGCCTGACCGCGGTGGCCGACCGCATCAGGACCTCGCTCCATCGCGGAAAGCATCAGGGAGCCCCGCTGTCCCAGACGTCTGGAACGAGATCACCCTAACCCTTGCACCCTCCACTGAGCCGCACCTTGGGGGCGCGGCGTGTCCGTGGCGAGCGCCAGGGGCCCGCTCACTTGGCGGATGCAGCCGCGCGGGCATCCGCAATGGCCTGCTTGAAAGCCTGGGCATTGGGGACGCCGGGGATGCGGAAATGGCCGATGATGAAGGCCGGCGTGCCGCGGAAGCCGAGGCCCGTGGCCTGCTCGTGATTGCGCGCGAGCACGGCGTCGATGTCGGCGTGCTTGGCCGCGAGGTCGGCCTTGGCGCGGGCCAGATCGATTCCGGCGCCGCTGAGCGCCGCATCGACCTTGGCTTCCGACAGCTTATCGTGCAGCGAAATCAGCGCCTCGTGCGCCTCGGCGAACTTGTCCTGATATCTCGCCGCCAGGGTGAGGCGGGCCGCGTAGATCGAGGCGCCGCCGAAGATTGGCCAATCCTTGAAGACGAGCCGGACGTGACCGTCGTCGCGAACCACCTTGGCGAGCTCCGGGCTGATCTTGCGGCAATACGGGCACTGATAGTCGAAATACTCGACGATCGTGATGTCGCCCTCGGCGTTTCCGACAGCGGGGATGGCGGGATCGTGCAGGATGCGCGCTTCGCTCAGAATGTCGGTGTCGTCGTCCTCGGCGCGGGCCTGGATCGGCAGGATCGCCGTGGCGAGCAGCAGCAGCGTCGCGATCGATGCGGCGAAGGTCTTCGTGGTCATGTCTTGTCGTTCTCCTGATGAGGGGTGGTTGAGGCGGTGTCGATCGCGTCGAGCACGATCTGTGGAGTCAGTAGTTCGGGCAGCACGATGCCGGCGGGAGCGCCCGGGCCGAACACGGCGTTGAACGGCAGGCCGTAGCGGCCGAAGGATCGCAGATAGGTCGCGATCGCATCGCTGGGGGAGGTCCAGTCGCCCCTGACGGCAACGACACCCGACGCAAGGCGACCGCGCACGGCCGTGCTGTCGAGCACGAGCTTCTCGTTCACCTTGCAGGTGACGCACCAGCTGGCGCCGACATCGACGAAGACCGTGCGACCGGCGCGCACCTGTGCCGCGATCTCGGCGGGCACCAGCGGCTGCCAGGCGATTCCGGCCGGTCGGCTTCCGCCATCCGGCTGCTTAATGGAGGTGGCGGCGATCAGCGTTAGTCCGATCATGCCGGCGAGGCCGGTTCCAGCGATCGTTCGCCGCAACGGGAAACGGAGCGCCGCCATGATCAGCGTGGGGACCAGCAGCGCAGCGGCGAGGACGGCCGCAGTCGCCGGGCCACTGATGTCGGCGAGCACGGTCAGCAGCCATAGCGCGGTCGCCGCCATCGCGGCCGCTGCGACGGCGCGCAGCTTCAGCATCCAGCGACCGGGCCGCGGGAAGAGAGCGGCGAGGCCGGGCGCTGCGGCCAGACACAGATAGGGCGCTGCCATGCCGAGCCCGAGCGTGGTGAACACCAGCAGGATCTGCGGCGCGGCCTGCGACAGCGCAAAGGCGACGGCGGTGCCGACGAACGGCGCCGAGCACGGCGTGGCCAGCAGCGTCATGACGAAGCCGTTGATGGCATGACCTGCCATCGTCCTGTGGCTCGCGGCGTTGCCAAGGCGGCCGGCGATCCACCACGGCAGGCCGATCTCGAACAGGCCGAGCAGGTTGGCACCGAATGCGGCGAGCACGATGATCATCGCGATGAGGAAAGCTGGCTGCTGAAACTGCAGGCCCCAGCCGACTTCGGCGCCCGCGGCCTTGAGCGCGGAGAGGACGGTGGCAAGGGTCACGAATGAGGCGACGATGCCGGCCGCCGTCGCCAGGAATGCCCGGCGCGGCGAGGGCGCGCGTGCGGGATCGTGATCGACCAGCGAAACGAGCTTCAACGATAACACCGGAAACACGCATGGCATGAAGTTGAGGATGAAGCCGCCGAGCAGGGCCACGCCGAGCATGGCCCAGATCGATGCCGCCGAAGGACGCGGTGCCGCTGTGGCTGCTTTGGCCGCAGAAGCGCGAGCAGCTTGATCGGCATCAACCGGAAGCATGGCTTCGATCGATCGATCGCCATCGACCAGGGTGACCCGCAGACGTTGCACCGGACCGGCCTGATCGAGGCCTTGCACCGGTACGGTGATCCGGACGCCGCCGTCCGACATCGGGCTCACCTGGGGACGGCCGGCGGACACGGCGTCGTTCCCATCAAGGAAGACGTCGGGCGCGTGCAGTGGCGGCGTCGCATGCGCCTCGAGCTGCAGGTGCGGCTTTGGTTGCCGATCGATGCGCAACGCTGTGATGGAAAGCCCGGGCGCGCTCGCGCGCGGGACGCTCTGCCGCCATTCGTCGATCAGCGCCTGATCGTTCGGCCGGCGCGACACGGCGGGGATGTCGGCCTCGAGATGGGCCTCCTGCTGGGTGCAGATGACCGAGCAGACGAACAGCACGGTTTTCAGCGTGAGATGCGCGGGCGCCGCGCCATCCTCGAGCCGCACGCGCAACGGAAACAGCACGTGCTCGGCATAGCCGAACGTGTCGATATCCTGCTCGCTGAAGCGGCTCGGTGCCGGCCATTCGACGGTGACATCGGCGACGTTGCGCGAGCCGGTCCAGTCGAATTCGGGCGGCGCGCCGGCGTCGCCGGGCGAGCGCCAATAAGTGTGCCAGCCTGCATCCAGCCTGACATCCAGCCCGGCCCATGCCGCGGCCGGGCCGCCGTCTGCTCGCGTGACGTCGCCGACCAGCAGGCGCGTGTCGACGTTCGCCTGCGGTCGCAATTCGCCCGCGACTGCGGTCGTCGCCGCAAGATGGAGCAGGCCGAGCAGCCATGCGAGCCGGCCAAGATGACGGATGGACATGATGATCTCCCGCGCGCTGATCGTGCGTTGCGGTGGCAGTTGCGCTGCGCGACCCGGCGCAAGGCGCGCCTGGCAATGGGCACCTTAAGCCGACCTGCACGACGCACGATCGATGGTGGATATTCGTCCGCTCAAGTCACGACGTTACGCGGCCCGCGAGCCGACGACGACGGAAGGATCAGGCGTGGCGACAGGGGGGACGGTAGGGCGAGGACGCGTCGCATTGCGTCGTCAGCGCCTCGTCATAGGGGCGCCAGGACAGCGTCCGGGACGCGGCAACCGGCTGTGCCGCCCCACTGTCGCTCGCGGGGACGGCAGTCAGACCCGCCGCGGCAAACGGACACGTGTTGATCATGCCCGGCATGACGGCCTTCCTGCATGGCTTGGGCGCGCTGGTGGTCGTTCGGGACCATTGGTGCACACCGGCGCCGGCGTCGGCCGTTGCCACCTCGAAGGTTCCGAGCAGAGGCGCCAGACTCAAAACGAGCGCAATCAGCGCCGCCATCAGGCGGCGTGTCATCGCGGGCATCTCGAGCTCAGCACGTCTCATCGTGGATCATCTTCTCCAGTCTGGACTGGTCGCGCAGACCGACCGCTGTTGGCAACTGACATCTTCGTGACGCCGCGAACTTGCGGACAAACCCGCATCGGGTGAGCAAAGCGAGTGGTTCTCAAAGTACGTTGATCGGTACCTTCAGGAATGTCTTTCCCGTCGCGTCCGCCGGAGGCAGATGTCCGGCGCGGATATTGACCTGCAGCGATGGAATGATCAGGCGCGGCATGCCGAGCGTCTTGTCGCGGGCCTCGCGGAGCGCGACGAACTCGCTCTCGGTCATTCCGTCTCTGGCGTGGATGTTGTGGAGCCGCTCCTCGCCGACGGTCGTTTCCCAGCGCACCGCGCGGTCGTTGGGGGCATAGTCGTGACACATGAACAGCCGGGTCTCGCGCGGCAGCGTCTCAAGGATCTTCCGGATCGAGCGGTACAGCGTGCGCGCATTGCCGCCTGGAAAGTCGGCCCGCGCCGTTCCCCCGTCCGGCATGAACAAGGTGTCGCCGACGAAAGCGGCATCGCCCATCACATGTGTGGCACAGGCCGGCGTATGGCCGGGCGTGTGCATCACGAAGGCCGTCATCTGTCCCACCTGATAGGTGTCGCCATCCTTGAACAGCCGGTCGAACTGGCTGCCGTCGCGACGAAACTCCGTGCCCTCGTTGAAGACCTTGCCGAAGGTCTCCTGCACGGTCAGGATATGCTCGCCGATGCCGATCTTGCCGCCGAGCTTGTCCTGGATGTAGGGCGCAGCAGAGAGATGGTCGGCATGCGCATGCGTTTCGATCAGCCACTCCGGCCTGAGGCCGTTGATCTTCACGTAGTCGATCAGCATGTCGGCGGAGCGGGTGCTGATGCGGCCGGCCGCGTAGTCGATGTCGAGGACGGGATCGACGATCGCGCAGGACGGCGATGACGGATCCTTCACCACGTAGCTGATCGTGCTGGTGTCAGGATCGAAAAATCCGGCCACCTTCGGCTGCATGCGGAGATCGATTGGATAGGAATCGATTCGATAGGACATGGCTGCTGCTCCACGATTTGGCTCCGGGGCGGCATCGCCGCCCACGGCGCGTTTGTCGTCCTGCGCGGTCTAAGACATCGAATTGGATTTCGTTCCGCATGTATTGATGCCGAGCATCGCGTAGGGCGGGCACCAGCCGATCAGTGCGGTGCCGAGCGGGATCAGGCCCAGAAGGCCCCACAGGGTGTGCGGTCCTACGACCGTCAGACTGAGGATCGCCAGTCCGACGATGATCCTGAGCAGCCGGTCGATCTTGCCAATGTTCTGTGTCATGTCGCGCTCCCCTTTGGCTTGCGATGATGCAGACGATAGAGCGGGACACAGCGCGGGTATGTAACTAAGTCACCAAGAGACGCCGGTTCCTAGCCATGCTGGGCCAGGTGGACAAGCGCCGGTCTGTCGGTGATCTCGACGATTCCGCGAGCCATTCGCAACCAGCCGCGCCGCGCGAATTCATTGAGCTGCCGGCTGATGACCTCGCGTGCGCTGCCGAGCTCGTTGGCGAGCTCCTGATGCGTTGCAGCGATCTGCTGCTTTGTCCCCGCGAGATCCAGAAGCTTCTGCGCGAGCCGCACATCGATCCGCTCGAACGCGACTTCCTCGATGATGCGGAAGAGATTGGTGACGCGGCGGCTGAACGCGGTGAAGACGAACTGTCGGAATTCGCGCGAGCTGGCGATCAGCCGGTCGAACAGCGCGCGCGGGATCGCCACGGCACGGATCCGGGTCTCCGCGATCCCCTCGGCCTGGTATTCCTCGTAACCCATCAGGCAGGCCGTGGTCAGCGCGCAGCTTTCGCCTGCCTGGACGCGGTAGAGCACGATCTCGCGGCCGGACTCGGACGTCTGCTGCACGCGGATGGTCCCGTCCAGCAGCAGCAGAAAGGAATCCGGCGCCTGACCGGGGCCGAAAATCCGGCTGCCTTCCGGAAGCTCGACGATAAGGCTGGCCTCGCGCAACTGCGCGAAGATCTCCTCCGGCAGTTGTCGCAACGGCGGGAAAGCGAGCGTCCAGTCCTGCTTCGACGACATTACCACATCCGGCTGCGCCCCATCGGCATCGCCCAAATTTGCCACAGGACCGCGAGCGGGTCGAGCGATGGGACACGCCGGATCGGCGCTAGCGCGTCCAGCGGCCGTCACAGCGCTCAGATGGCGCCTGCAACGCGCATCAGCATGCCCGCGATGCACGAGGCGGCGAGGACGACGAGCATTCCCATGTTGAAGCGGAAGATGGCGGTCGCCGCCGCGATCGACAGGACGACGGCCGGCAGATCGATGCTCGCCGGCAGCGGCGCGTCGAATGACAGGCCGAATCCATGGATCGGAAAGGTTTCGCGAAACAGGGTGTGCAGCGCGAACCAGATCGAGAGATTGAGGATCACGCCGACGACGGCGGCCGTGATCGCCGAGAGCGCGCCGGCGAGCGCCTTGTTTCCCCGCAGCGCCTCGATGTAGGGGGCGCCGACGAAGATCCAGAGAAAGCAGGGCGCGAACGTCACCCACGTCGCCAGCAGTCCGCCCAGTGTGCCGGCGAGCATGGGAGACAGCCCGCTCGCCCCGCGGAACGCGGCCATGAAGCCCACGAACTGGACGACCATGATCAGGGGACCGGGAGTCGTCTCCGCCATGCCGAGGCCGTCGAGCATCTCGCGCGGAGCAACCCAGTGATAGTACTCCGCGGCCTGTTGCGCGACGTAGGCGAGCACGGCGTAGGCGCCGCCGAACGTCACCATCGCCATCTTGCTGAAGAAGATCGCGATCTGACCGAAGACGTCGTTCGGCCCGAGCAGGGTCAGCAGGGCGAAGACGGGGACGAGCCAGATCGCGAGCCAGACGGCCGCCACCCGCAGCGCGCGCGACGCGTTCGGACGGACGTGATCCGGCACGGCTTCGCCGAGCATGCTGTCGATGGCGCCGGCGTTCTTGCCGCCGTGCTCGAGGGCTGCGAACTCCGGCCGGCCGAGGCGGGCAGCGACGAAGCCGATGACTCCGGCGGCAATGATGATGGTCGGAAACGGCGCCCCGAAGAAGAAGATCGCGACGAACGCCGCCGCCGCCAGTCCGATCATGATCCGATTGCGTAGCGCGCGCTTGCCGACGCGGACCACGGCCTGGATCACGATCGCCAGCACCGCCGCCTTGAGGCCGAAGAACAAGGCGTCGACGACGCCGACATGGCCATAGGCCGCATAGATGTAGCTGAGGCCCATGATGGCGAAAATGCCCGGCAGGATGAAGAGCGTGCCCGCAACGATGCCGCCGGTGGTCCGATGCAGCAGCCAGCCAATATAGGTCGCAAGCTGCTGCGCCTCGGGTCCCGGCAGCAGCATGCAGTAGTTCAGCGCATGCAGGAAGCGGCTCTCCGAAATCCAGTTCTTCTCCTCGACGAGGATGCGATGCATGACCGCGATCTGGCCGGCGGGGCCGCCGAAACTCAGACAGGCCACCCGGATCCACACCAGAAGCGCGTCATTGAAGGAGATGCCATGGGTGTGCTCGGCCGCAACCGGTTTTCGCGATGCTGCGATGTCCGTCATGACTTCACCTTGCTGTTCGGCCAGTTGTGCGCCTCCTTGGTGGCGTCGCGGCACCAGCGGTAGAAGGCGTCGTAGAGCAGAAGCCCTGCGCTCAACTGCTCCAGATCGTCGTCGTACATTCGCGACAGCCCGAGTGAAGCCGCGAGCAGTCCGGGAGCCTCGGGAGACAGATCGAGCCGCGCCGTATCCGCGGCGCGCACGATCGTGGCGAGTCGCTCCAATGCCGGCGTCCGCAGGCCAAACTCTTCGACCATGACGTCGAAGGTGCAAAGTTCGCCGCGATGGCTCCAGAAGACGTTCTCGACGTCGAAGGCCGTGGCCTGGAAGCGCTCGGCGACCGCTTCCACCTCGGCCGGTGTCACGAACAGGAAGACCGCGGCGGGGTCGACGAAGCGGCGGATCAGCCATGGACAGGCGATGCGGTCGATCTTCGGACGTGATCGCGTGACCCAGACCGTGCGGCCGCGGCTGTCCCTCGCGGGAATCCTGTTCGCGGGCACAGTCGGGAGCTGCGCCTCCCTCCAGCTGACGTGTCCGCCGTCGAGGACCTCGGCCGCGATGTTGCTGCACCGGAGCCAGGCTGCGGTGCCTTCGCTGAGCTTCTTGCCTTTCTGACAGACCACGATGACGGATTGGCCGGTGAAGCTCGGCGCCCATTGCTGGACATCGAGATGCGAACGCCTGACGGCGCCGGGGATGAGGCGCGGGTCGGCGGCGAAATCCTCGTCGATACGCACGTCGACGAGCGCCGGCGCGGCCGCCGTGCCGATCAGTCGAGACAATTTTTCGGGTGAGATCGAAGTGTATGATGATGACATGCTGCGCCCTTGGTGACCAGGACGCGATTCTTGGGCATGTCGCCTCGCGGGGAGATCGCACATCCCCGTGCGGCAGAATAAAGCGCTCGGTTGTTCGGCTGTCAACCCGTCCCATTGCTGGAACGATCGGGGGCCGTCGCGATCGCTGTCGGGCCGACCCGCCTCAGATCAGCAGGGGAAGCTGGGCGTCCACGCCGGTGTCGTGCTGCTGCAAGGATGATAGCGAGACGCCGAGAAGGCGCACCGGCTTGGCCAGGGGCATCTCGTTCTGAAGGAGAGCGGCGGACAAGCGTGCCAGGTCCTCCCGGCTCGCGACCAGGTTGGCGACGGACCTGCTGCGCGTCATGATTTCGAAGTCCGCGAACTTGACCTTCAAGGTGACCGTCCGGCCTCGGTTGCCGCTGGCTTCGCAATGCTGCCAGACCTTGTCAATCAGCGGCTGCAGCTCCGCCAGCATCGGCTCGAAGTCGGTCAGGTCGGTCGAGAAGGTGTTTTCGGCGCCGACTGATTTGCGGATGCGATTGGCGCGGACCGGGCGATTGTCGATGCCGCGCGAGATCCAATAGTAGTGGTGGCCGGCCTTGCCGAAGTGCTGCTGGAGGAAGGGCAGGGTCTGATTGCGGATGTCGAGCCCGGTATGAATTCCGAGCGCGTTGAATTTCGCGGCGGTCGCCGGGCCGATGCCGTGAAACCTGCCGACCGGCAGCCCCTCCACGAAGGCCGGACCCATCTCCGGCGAGATGACGTATTGGCCATTGGGCTTGCGATGGTCCGAGGCCAGCTTGGCGAGGAACTTGTTGTAGGAGATTCCCGCGGAGGCATTGAGTCCGGTCTCGGCCTTGATCTTGGCCCGGATCTGCAAGGCGATGTCGCGTGCCAGCGGAATGCCTTGCAGATTTTCGGTGACGTCCAGATAGGCCTCGTCCAGCGACAAAGGCTCGATGACCGGCGTGTACTGGGCGAAGATGGCGCGGATCTGCTGGCTGATGGCCTTGTAGACCTCGAAGCGAGGCTTGACGAATATCAGGTCGTGACACTGGCGTTTTGCCGTCACCGACGGCATTGCCGAGCGCACGCCGTACGCCCGAGCCTCGTAGCTTGCGGCTGCCACGACACCGCGTTCGCGCGAGCCTCCCACGGCCACGGGCTTGCCGCGCAGCTCGGGATTGTCCCGCTGCTCGACCGACGCGTAGAATGCATCCATGTCGATGTGGATGATCTTGCGGGTTGCCGGCGGTGCGGCATCCTGTTCCGGACCGGAGCTTGGCATGGTCAAGCTCTATCAGAGCGAGGCGATGAAGTCTGCACAGCCGAGTGCTGGCTACCAGCAACGTCCCTTACAAGGACGGTGCAATGTCTATCGCCCTCGGCCTTTCATCGGCGACGACGGAAACACGCTCATGAGAAAAGGGATCGCCGACCGTGATCGAGACGAAGCAGCGCAGCCGGGACCTGTCGTCAAAGCCGCTCACGACGCTGCGACCATGGGCCTGAAGCGGCTGTGATGTTCGAGCTCACTTTCCTGGGGACCTCGGCGAGCGTTCCGTCGGCGGACCGCAACCATCCAGCCCTTCTCGTTCGAGCAGGCCGGCATCGTATTCTCGTCGATTGCGGCGAGGGGACCCAGCGTCAGCTGCTCCGCAGTGGGGCAGGCTTTCGCCGGCTCGATCGGATCCTGCTCACCCACGGCCATTTCGACCATGTCCTCGGCATTCCCGGACTGTTTTCCACCCTGCGGCTGCGCAGGAGCGCTGACACTATGCGCATACACGGCGGCCCCGACACGCTCGATGTGGTGGTCCGAATGCTCGCGGGGCTGTGGGGCGAGGGCCGCGCGCCGATCCCGCTCGAGCTCGTTCCGCTCGGGCGCGGGACGGTTCTCGATGCCGGCGAGTTTACGATCAACTGCTTTCCCGTCCGGCACCGCGACACCGACAGCTTCGGCTTCGAATTTGCAGGTCAAGTTCGCCGCCATCTGCTGCCAGACCGTCTGGCGGCGCTCGCGGTCCCTAATGGGCCCGTGCGGAAGGCATTGGCGGAGGGCCGGCCGGTCACGCTGGAGGACGGACGAACCATCGATCCGGAGGATGTTCTGGGGCCTCCGCAGGGACCGAAAAAGCTCGTCATCGTCGGCGATGCTGGAACGACCGAGGGTCTGCACGAGCATGTTCGCGACGCGGACATGCTCGTGATCGAGGCCACTTTTCTCCGGCGGGATTCGGCCATGGCTCGTGACTACGGCCACCTGACGGCCGCGGAGGCTGCCGGGCTCGCGGCGTCGAGCAACGTCGGGCAGCTTGTCCTGAACCACATCTCCGGCCGCTATCCCGACGAGGAGATCCTCGGCGAGGCGCGGGAGATTTTTACCAACAGCCATGTTGCGGTCGATTTCGATCAGCTGATGGTCTAGCTGCTCGCTCGGGCGCGTCTGCTATGTCGAGCCTGAGCCGCTCTGCAAACGGCCCTGGGCGAACGCGATGTACCAGTCGAGACAACCGGGATTGGCCATGGCGTCGCGGTTGATGACTTTGTCGAGCGGCTGCCCGAGCAGGAGCTTCTTGATCGGCAGCTCCTGCTTCTTGCCGGACAACGTGCGCGGGATCTCGGCAACCGCAAAGATCTCGTCAGGCACGAAACGCCGCGACAGGCCGGCTTCGACCGCCATGTTGATCTTCCGCTTCATCGCCGCATCGAGCGCGACCCCGTCGCGCAGCACCACGAACAGCGGCATGTAGCTGTCTCGGCCGAGATATTCGAGATCGACGACCAGCGAATCCAGGATCTCCGGCAGCGCCTCGATGGCCGAGTACAATTCGCTCGTTCCCATGCGCAGCCCGTGGCGATTGATGGTCGCGTCGCTGCGGCCATAGATGATGCAGGAGCCATCCGGATTGACCTTGAGCCAGTCGCCATGTCGCCAGACCGGCCCGCCCGCGCGCGCCTCGAAGGCGTCGAAGTAGCTCGCGAGATAGCGCGCATTCCCCGAATCGTTCCAGAACCGCAGCGGCATCGACGGCATCGGCGCGGTGCAGACGAGCTCTCCGACTTCGCCGATAACAGGCTCGCCCTGGTCATTGAAGGCCTCGACGGCCGCGCCGAGTGCGCGGCATTGCATGGTTCCGGGCATCTGCGGCAATTCGCGGTTGCCGCAGATGAAGGCGCCGGCGAAGTCGGTGCCGCCGGAGATGTTGGACCACCACATTTGCGCCTGCGCCCGGCTGCCATTGACCCGCGACAGCTCCGCGAACCGCTGATCGAACCAGGCCTGCGTGTCGGCACTGAGCGGCGAGCCGGTGGACCCGAGACAACGCAGTCGGGACAGATCGCCCGCGTCGGCCAGGTTGATATCCGCCTTGACGCAGCTCGCGAAGAACGCCGCGCCGGCGCCGAAGAAGGTCGACTTCGAGTTCGCCACGAACCGCCACAGTGTGGTCCAGTCCGGATGATCCTTGGGCCCGGCCGGGCTGCCGTTGAAGATGCAGCACGTGGTGCCGTTGAGAAGCGCGCCGACCTGGTTGTTCCACATGATCCAGCCGGTCGAGCTGTACCAGTGATAGCGCTCGCCGAACGAATTCGGCTGATAGGAGCAGCCGATGTCGTTGTGCAGCCCAAGCAGCGCGAGCGTGACGATGATGATGCCGCCGTGACCATGCACGATCGGTTTCGGCAATCCGGTGGTGCCGCTCGAATACACGATCCAGAGCGGATGATCGAAGGGAAGCCACTCCGGTTCGAAGGCATCGACGCCAGGGCCTGTTCGTGACAGGACATCCGAGAGATGGACGCCCCCGGCGACCGGCGCGCCGGCATCGTCGCTGTGCAGGATGACGTGACCGACCGTTGGCAACGACCGCCGCAGCTCCTCGACGACATCGCGGCGATCGTGCCGGCGGCCGGCATAGGTGACCGCATCGCAGGCGATCAGCACCTTGGGCTCGATCTGCTTGAACCGGTCGATCACGGCGGGCGCGGCCATGTCGGGCGCGCAAACGCTCCAGATCGCGCCGATGCTCGCGGCAGCGAGAAACGCGATCATGGCTTCGGGGATATTGGGCAGATAGGCGGCGACCCGGTCGCCTGGCGCCACGCCTTGCTCGCGCAGATGCAGCGCCAGGGCGGCTGCCTTTCGCCGAAGCTCCGGCCAGGTCGTCTCAGTGAACCGGCCGTCCTCGTGACTGCTCACGATCGCGGGCAGGCCCGCCGCATCGGCGGCTTCGACGTGACGAAATACCTGCCGGGCGTAGTTGACCGAAGCGCCCGGAAACCAGACCGCTCCCGGCATCGTGCGCTTGCCCAGGACGGTCGAAAACCCGGTCGGCGACTGCAGGTCATAATAGTCCCAGATGCTGCGCCAGAATCCGTCGAGGTCGCGGATGGACCATTGCCGCATCTTCTCGAAGCTTTCGAAGTGGAGGCCGCGATGATCCTTCAGCCACTGGCGATAGAGGGCCATTTGCGGAATATAGGGAGCTGTCATCATTGGTTCCGGCTGGTTGTTTGCGTGCATCGACCGATGGGAGACGCCGAGGCGCTCATTTCGACTTCTGCTTCCGCCGCTTGTAGAGCGCGTTGAAGCCTCCGGCCATGAAGGTCACGAACCGCTCGCGGACGGCCACGAAATCGTCGGACTTGCACAGACCGCCGGACAGGCGGTCGATGCGGCCGGTCCGTGACAGGATCAGCGAATAGGCGCCGGAGGTGAACTGGAAGCTCCAGAACAGATCCTCGGGCCTGGCGTCGGGCAGCGCCTTCTGCAGCAGACCGATGAGACGCAGCACCAGCGGATCGAGATAGGTGTCCATCATCTCCACGCCATAGCCCGGCGCGTTGGCGACCTGCGCGAAGATACGGCCGAAGTGCCGCCAGTTGTCCTCTTCGTTGACGTAGACGTCGAACGCGCCGTCATAATAGGCGCGCAGCGCGCCTTCCACGGTCGGGCGATCTCCGACCTTGGCCTCGTAGGCATCCAGCCCGGCCGTGCGCACCGTGACAGCGTATTCCATGCGGCGTTCGAACACGGCGTCGAACAGCGCTTTCTTGCCCTCGAAGTAGTAATGGATCAGCGCAGGATGGATGCCCATCCTGTCGGCCACATCCTTGATCGTCACGCCGAAATAGCCGAGCTGCGCGAACAGCTCCTCGCTGGTGTCGAGGATGAGCTTCACCGTCATCGCGCGCTGTTCCGCGCGCGTGCGGCGCCCCTCGGGCTTCGGCTCTGCTGGCATGCTCTCCGTGGTCCCTGATCGGCGCGCGCAGGAACGGCGCCGTTGTCATTTTGACGATGAGGGGGTGGGCGCGCCCGGTCAAGCGGGACTTCGGGCTTCCAACATTTTCATTTAGTGATAAATGAATGAACTTGACCGGCGGCCGGCCGAACGGTAGGTCTCGGAGACCTGATGGCAAGCGGTCGACGATCGGGCGGCGGGCAGCCAGTCTGGTCGTGCGCGGACATCATCAAAGACAAGCGGCTGGCGATGAAACAGCCGCACACGGGAGGACACATGACACGGCTCAAGTCGACGGCGGCCGCCCTGCTGATGCTCGGCGTGGCCCTTTCTGGCCCGGCGTTCGCGCAGAAGACATACGACGTCGGCGCCACCGACACCGAGATCAAGATCGGCCAGACCAACCCGCTCAGTGGGCCGGCTTCTGCTTTCGGGTCCATCGGCAAGGCGGAAGCGGCCTATATCCGCATGATCAACGAGCAGGGCGGCGTCAACGGGCGCAAGATCAACCTCATCCAGTATGACGACGCCTACAGTCCGCCGAAGACGGTGGAGCAGGTGCGCAAGCTGGTCGAAAGCGACGAGGTGCTGACCACGTTCCAGATCATCGGCACCCCCCCGAACGCTGCGGTCCAGAAATATCTGAACGGCAAGGGCGTCCCGCAGCTTCTGGCGGGAAGTGGAGCGTCCCGTTTCACCGATCCGAAGAACTATCCGTGGACGATCTCCGCCAATCCGAACTACCAGTCGGAAGCGCACATCTACGCAAGATACATTCTGGAGAACCATCCGAACGCGAAGATCGGCATCCTGTATCAGAACGACGACCTCGGCAAAGATTACGTCAAGGGGCTGAAGGACGGGCTCGGCGCCAAGGCCGGCATGATCGTGAAGGAGCTGTCCTACGAGCTGTCCGATCCGACGATCGATTCCCAGCTGGTGACGCTCAAGGCGTCGGGTGCCGATCTGTTCTACAACATGTCGACGCCGAAATTCGCGGCGCAGTCGATCCGGAAGGCCGCCGAGCTCGGCTGGAAGCCCGTCCACATCCTCGAGGTCAATGCGACGGCGGTCGGTCAGGTGCTCGTGCCCGCGGGGCTCGAGAATGCCAAGGACATCATCTCGGTCGCCTACGGCAAGGATCCGCTCGATCCGCAATGGGCCGATGACGAGGGCATGAAGCGCTACAAGGCGTTCATGGCGAAATACGCGCCCGGCGAGGACGCCAACAGCGGCTTTGCGACCTATGGCTACTCGACGGCCGCTCTCCTCGTCCACATCCTCAGGCAATGCGGTGACGAGCTGACGCGCGCCAACATCATGAAGCAGGCGACCAACATCAAGGGCTTCGTTCCCGATCTCGGGCTGCCTGGAATGTCGGTGACGACAACGCCCGACGATTACCGCATCAGCAAGCAATTCCAGATGATGAAATTCGACGGTCAGCGCTGGATCATCTCGGGTCCGATCCTGACCGACGACTTCAAGGCGGACTGATGCTCTCGTCGGCCATGGCCTGTCCGGGCGTCGCTTGCGCGCCAGGATGCCCAGCTGTCTCTCCGTCATCCGCGCCGGCCGGCGCCGAAAGCTGAACCCTGTCCGTCGGAGCGCCGCTCATGATCAGTGAAGCCGTCCGCCGCCGCCGGGGCTTCGATCCTGCGGCGCTTGCAGCGATCGGCCCGGCGCTCGCCGAATTCGTCGATCGCGGCGAGCTCGCAGGCATCGTGTCTCTCACCTCGCGCGGCGGCGAGATCGTTCATGCCGAGACGATCGGCTGGCGCGATGTCGAAAGCAGGAGTCCGATGCGCCCGGATACGTTGTTCCGGATCGCGTCGATGACCAAGCCGATCACCTCGGTGGCGGCGATGATGCTGGTCGAGGAAGGCAGGATCGCCTTGGCGGACCCCGTCTCCCAGTGGATTCCGGAGCTGGCCGATTTACGGGTCCTGCGCGACGCCGCCGGCCCGCTCGACGAGACCGTGCCCGCCCAGCGCGCGATCACCATCGAGGATCTGCTCACGCACCGCTCGGGCATCGCCTACGCGTTCTTCTCGGAAGGCCCGCTCAAGGTCGCCTATGAGCGCGCGCTCGGCGATCCCGCGATGAACCGTTCGACGCCGGACGAATGGCTCGCGGCGCTCGGCGCGCTACCGCTGGCCTATCAGCCCGGTGACCGATTCCACTACGGCCACTCGACCGACGTGCTCGGCTTCCTGATCGGCCGGGTCGAAGGCAAGCCGTTCCGGCAGGTACTGCAGGAGCGCATCTTCGCGCCGCTCGGCATGGACGACAGCGATTTCTGGTTGCCGCTCGCCAAGCGAAATCGCCTGGCGAGCCTGTACGGATATGACGAGACGACGGGGCGGCTCGCGAAGGTCGAGCCGGTCATGTATGACGAGCCGCCGGCCTATACGCCGGGTGGCGGCGGGCTGATCTCGTCCGCGCCGGACTACCATCGGTTCGCGCGCATGCTGCTCGGAGGAGGCGAGCTGGGCGGCGTCAGGTTGCTGCGGCCCGCAACCGTGGAGCTGATGCGAACCAATCGGCTGACCGATGGGCAGCGCCAGATTCCCTTCGCCGGCATGCCGCTGTGGCAGACCTCCGGATTTGGGCTCGGACTGGCGATCGCCGAGGAGGCCGTCGGCAATCCCTATGCCTGTGGCGCACCGGGCTCGATGACCTGGCCCGGCATCTTCGGCACCTGGTGGCAGGCCGATCCGGTCAATGACCTGATCATGATCTATCTGATTCAGCATCACGTGCCGGTCTCGGCGGGGACGGGGGCCACGATTGCCACTGGGCGGGGCGCTGCCGGCCGCCGTGCTCTTCCCGTCTATCAGCGGGGAACCTACGCCGCGCTGTCCCACATTGTGGAACAAGCGACATGACCGGCAAGTGCCGTCATCTCCGAGAGATGGGAGAATATGTCCACGATGTGGACGCCACATTCCGCTCGATGAAACGTCCGATCGGCGGTGAGCTGCTTGCCGGCCCATTGCCGGAGCGGCAAACACGGCTTCATCTCATGCCGAGCTTGTCATCCGGCCGTTATTCTGCTCAGTGCTTCTTCAAATTGCGCGATCATGCGCATCGATCGATCGACTGAAGTCGACAGCCAGCGAGGAAACAAAACTATGCGCAAGTTAACTTTAGCCATTGCCCTGATCGTCCCGATGCTCGGTCATGCCGCGCAGGCCGAAGACACCGTCAAGATCGGCTATATCGATCCGCTGTCCGGCGGCGGTGCCAGCGTCGGCGAGGGCGGCCTGAAGACGTTCCAGTACCTGGCCGACGAGCTCAACGCCAAGGGCGGCATTCTCGGCCATAAGGTCGAGATCGTGCCGTTCGACAATAAGACCAATCCGCAAGAGAGCCTGGTCCAGGCCCAGAAGGCGATCGACGCCGGCGTCCGCTACATCACGCAAGGCAACGGATCGTCCGTCGGGCTTGCGCTGGAGGATTTCGTCAACAAGCACAACACGCGCAACCCCGGCAAGGAAGTGCTGTACTTCAACTATGCCGCCGTCGATCCGAGCATGACCAATGAGAAATGCAGCTACTGGCATTTCCGCTGGGACGCCAGCTCGGACATCAAGATGGAGGCGCTCACCAACTACATGAAGGACATCCCGTCCATCAAGAAGGTGTATCTGATCAATCAGGACTATTCGTTCGGCCAGTCGGTCCGCAGCGACGCGCGCAAGATGCTGGCGGCGAAGCGACCCGATGTCCAGATCGTTGGCGACGAGCTGCATCCGCTGCTGAAGATCACGGACTTCTCGCCCTACATTGCCAAGATCAAGGCGTCCGGCGCCGACAGCGTCATCACCGGCAACTGGGGCCAGGACATCGCGCTGCTGCTCAAGGCCGCCGCGGATGCCGGCCTGAAGGTCAACTGGTACACTTATTACGCGGGCGGCGCCGGCGGCCCGACCGCCATCAAGCAGACGGGCCTGGATCATCAGGTCTTCCAGCTGACCGAAGGCTTCGCCAATTCGGGCCATCAGGCTGCGATGGATTACGAGAAGGCGTTCCGCGCCAAGGTCAACATGTCGCTGTGGTATCCGCGGGCGGTCAACGAGATGCGCATGTTCAAGGCGGCGGCCGAGAAGGCCAACTCCATCGACCCGGTGAAGGTCGCGGCCGCGCTCGAGGACCTCAAGCTCGAGGTGCTGGATGGCGGCACCGGCTTCATGCGCAAGGACGATCACCAGTTCTTCCAGCCGATCTACGTCTCGTCGTTCGGCAAGCTCGCGGCGAACGAGCCGTTCGACGAGGAGAACACCGGCTGGGGATGGCACCTGGTCTCCAGGGTCGATACGCCCCAGGCCATGGTGTCGACGACGTGCAAGATGGCGCGGCCGTAACCGATCCGCGCTGGCTTCCCGCACGGCCTCACCGTGCGGGAAGCGGCGTCGGCCCTGCGTCGATCTGTTAGGGAATGAGCGGCGGGGCATCGAGGCCCCGGACATTCGCGGGTGCACCGTGCTTGAACTCATCGTCATCTCCACCCTCAACGGCGTGCTGTTCGGCATGCTGCTGTTCCTGCTGTCGAGCGGGCTGACCGTCATCTTCAGCATGATGGGGGTGCTCAATTTTGCTCACGCCAGCTTCTACATGCTCGGCGCCTTCTTCGGCTTCCAGCTCACGAAATGGGTCGGCTTCTGGCCAGCCCTCCTGCTCGCGCCGCTCCTCGTCGGGGCCATCGGCATGGCGGTCGAGCGTTACGGTCTGCGCAACACGCACAAGCATGGTCACGTCGCCGAGCTGCTGCTGACCTTCGGCCTCGCATTCGCGATCGAGGAAATCGTCTCGATGATCTGGGGCAAGACGCCGCTCGACTACCGCGTCCCGGCGCTGCTGGACTTTCCCGCATTCACGATCTTCTCGACCAACTATCCGGCCTACAAGCTGTTCATGCTGGCGGTGTCGGTGGCGATCTTCGTGGCGCTGCTGATCGTGCTCAAGCGCACAAGGGTCGGCCTGATCGTTCAGGCGGCGCTGACCCATCCCCACATGGTGGGCCATCTCGGCCACAATGTCGGACGCGTGTTCATGGTGGTGTTCGGGGTCGGCAGCGCGCTGGCCGGTCTCGCCGGCGTCATCGCCGGTCCCGCCCTGGTGACGCAATCCGACATGGCCGCGGCGCTCGGGCCGATCCTGTTCGTGGTGATCGTGTTCGGCGGCCTGGGCTCGCTGCCGGGCGCCTTCATCGCTTCGCTGGTGATCGGCCTGGTGCAGACCTTCGCCGTGGCGCTGAACGGCTCGCTGGCGAGCGCCTTCGGCCCGCTCGATCCATCCGCCGGGCCATCGGTGCTCACCGACATCTGGAACGTGACGATCGCACAGGTCGCGCCGATCGTTCCCTACCTGCTGCTGGTGCTCGTCCTGATCGTGCGCCCCGTGGGCCTGATGGGGACTCGCGAATCATGACCGCAGCAGTGACCTCCGCGTCTCATCCCGCCGGATCCCGTCTCCGCTTCTATGCCGTCTGGGTGGTCGGCGTGGCCGTGCTGATCGTGCTGCCGCTGCTCTTCAATTCGGGCGGATCGCTGACCTCGTTCAGCCTCATCGGGATCGCGATCGTCTTCGCGCTCTCCTACAACATCCTCCTCGGTCAGACCGGATTGCTATCGTTCGGTCACGCGGTTCACTACGGCCTGGGCGGCTTCGCGGCCTGTCACATGATGAATGCGGTGGTGGCGCATGGCTGGCCGATTCCGCTGCCCTTCATTCCGCTGTTCGGCGGGCTGGGCGGCCTCGCCTTCGCGATCATCCTCGGCTGGGTCATGACCAAGCGCGCCGGCACGGTGTTTGCGATGATTTCGCTCGGCATCGGCGAGCTCGTGGCGTCGTCGTCGCTGATCCTGCGCTCGGTGTTCGGCGGCGAAGCCGGCATCACCACGGACCGCACCGCTCTGCCGCGCATGTTCGGCTGGACCTTCGGGCCGCAGCTGCAGGTCTATTACCTGATCGCGTTCTGGCTGGTGCTATCGGCAATCGCGATGTATGCGCTGACCCGGACGCCCCTGGGGCGGATCAGCAATGCGGTGCGCGACAATCCCGAACGGGTCCAGTTCATCGGCTATGATCCGCACGTCGTCCGCTATCTCGCCTATTGTTTCGCCGGATTCTTCGCCGGCGTCGCGGGCGGCCTCGCGGCGATCAGCTTCGAGATCGCGAACTCCGCCTATCTCGGTGCAATCCAGTCGGGCCTCGTGCTGTTCGCGACCTTCATCGGTGGGACGGCCTACTTCTTCGGTCCGATCCTCGGCGCGATCTTGGTGACCTATCTCCAGCTTGGGCTGACGAGCCTCACCAGCGTCTGGCAGCTCTATTTCGGCATCATCTTCATCGGCATCGTCATGTTCTCACCCGGTGGCATCGCCGGTCTGCTGATGATGCACCGGCCGCTGGTCCGTGCCGGAACGCTCGGAATGGTGATCCCGTCCTATCTCGTTGCCATCGTGCCGACCGCGGCGTTCGCTTGCGGCGTCATCCTGACCATCGAGACGATCGCGCGTTATTCGGGTGGCGACGCCATCAACCTGTTCGGCGTGGCCTTCAATCCGCAATCCCCCGTGACATGGGGCGTCGCCGCGATTCTGGTGGTCGCCGGCTTCTTCGTCGCGCGGTCGACGTGGCAGCGGATTGCCGGAGCCTGGGACGGGGCCGCCACCGTGGCGCGTGATCGGGGGTATCTGGCATGACCGCGGCCATCGAAGTCCGTGCCGTCGAAAAGCGCTTCGGCAATGTCGGCGTCATCCGCGACCTCAACCTGAGCGTCGCCCAGGGCGAGCGTCACGCCATCATCGGCCCGAACGGCGCTGGCAAGTCCACCACGTTCAACCTCATCAGCGGGCATATCAGGCCGACCTCGGGCGAAGTGCGATTGAACGGCGCGGTCATCTCGGGCCTGCGGCCGTTCGAGATCAACCGGCGCGGCCTGTCGCGCTCGTTCCAGGTCACCAACGTGTTCGCCCGCATGACCGTGTGGGAGAACGTCCGCTGCGCCGTGCTGTGGGCGACAGGACATCGCTACGCGTTCTGGAAGAACGTCGACAGCCTGCCGGAGGTGCGCGAGCGGACCGCCCAGATCCTCGATGACATCCACCTCACGCATCGGCGTGACATCCCCGCGGGGTTGTTGACTTATGCCGAGCAGCGCGAGCTGGAGATCGGGGTCACCATTGCGAGCGGTGCGACGGTCGTCATGCTCGACGAGCCGACGGCCGGGATGAGCCATGCGGAGACCGAGCGCGCCGTCTCGTTGATCCGGCGGCTCACCGAGGGGCGGACGCTGGTGATCGTCGAGCACGACATGAGCGTGGTATTCGGTCTCGCCGATCGCATCTCGGTGCTGGTCTACGGCCACATCATCGCGTCGGGCACGCCGGAGGAGATCCGTCGGGACCCGAAGGTGAGGGAAGCCTATCTCGGCGAGGAGGCCCACTGATGCTCGAAGTCAGGAACCTCCACGCCTATTACGGCAAGAGTCACGTCCTCCAGGGCGTCGACCTCGACGTCGCTGCCGGCGAAGTGGTGAGCCTGCTCGGCCGCAACGGCGTCGGCCGCTCGACCACCGTGAAGGCGATCATGGGCGAGGTCAGTCCGCAGGGGACGATCCGCTTCAAGGGCCGGGACATTGCCGGCTTGCCGAGCTACAAGATCGCGCGCCTTGGGCTTGGCTATGTGCCCGAGCATCGCGACATCTTTCCGAGCCTCACCGTGCGGCAAAATCTCGTGCTCGGCATCAAGGACACCCGGCGGCCGGGGAAGTGGCGCCTCCAGGACATGCTCGACATGTTTCCCAATCTCGCCGCGCGCGCCGATACGCCGGCGGGCGTGCTGTCGGGCGGCGAGAAGCAGATGCTGACCACCTGCCGGACCTTGATGGGCGACCCCGACCTGATCATGATCGACGAACCCACCGAAGGTCTGGCGCCGCTGATCGTACAGCAGGTCGGCGACCTGATCGCCCGGATTGCGGCGGCTGGCGTCGCGATCCTGCTCGTCGAGCAGAAGCTCTCGATCGCGATGCGGATCTCGAAGCGCGTCTATGTCATGGGCCACGGCCGCGTCGTGTTCGAAGGAACGCCGGATCAGCTCAAGGCCAACACCGCGGTCCGGCAGGAGTGGCTCGAAGTGTGAGGTGCAGCGGCATCCGTCGCAGATCACCGGCCGGCTTGCGGGACCAGTCGCTGTTCGATCACAGCTTCTGGCGGCCGTAGATCAGGAGCATCAGGATGATCACCGCGCCGTAGATCAGCTGGCGGCCGGCCTCGCTGATCTGCATCACCGACAGGATGGACTGCAGCAGGGTGATCAGCACGACGCCGGCGACGGTGCCGAGATAGCTGCCGCGGCCGCCGAGAATGTGCGTGCCGCCGAGCACGACGGCGGCGATCGAGGGTAGGAGATAGGCATCGCCCATCGACTGCGCCGCCTTCGACGCGTAGCCTGCGAGCAGCACGCCGCCGAAGGCGGAGAGTGCGCCCGACAGCGCGAACGCCAGCATGGTGATGCGGCGCGTGTCGATCCCCGAGAGATAAGCGGCGCGCTCGCGATTGCCGATGGCATAGATGGCGCGGCCGAACGTGGTCCGTGACAGCAGCCAGATCGCGGCGCCGCCGATGATCGTCCAGACCAGCACCGCATTGGGCAGGCCGGGCACGATCGTGCCGGTGGCGAGATAGCGCATCGCCCTGGAGGCGGAATCCTGCGGCGCGAAGCCGCCGGTGTAGGCCACCATCAGGCCTTGCGCGACCGCATTGGTCGCCAGCGTGATGATCATCGAGGGAATGCGCAGATAGGCGACGCCGATGCCGTTCAGGACACCGATGGCGGCGCCGCAGAGAATGCCGCAGGGAATCGCGATGATGGCGCCCGTCGTGCCATGAGCGGCCGCCGCGCAGGCCATCATCGCGCCCGTTGTCACGACCCACGGCACCGAGAGATCGATTTGCCCGAGCAGGATCACCAGCATCATACCGGTGGCGATCACGCCCAGGAAGCTCGCGACCTTCAACTGCTGCAGCAGATAATCCGGCGACAGGAAGCTGCGCGAATACAGGCTGCCGACCAGCAGCAGCAGCACGATGCAGCCGAACGAGGCCGCCACCGCCGGATCGATCCGACGCAGCATGGCGATCCCGCGATGGGCCGGTTGTGGTGCCGTTGCGTCGCTCATCCGAACCACTCCAGCCGATTGCGCACCCGCACCAGGCCGAACGCGCCGATCGAGACCGCGAGCATCAGCACGAGCCCCTGGAACAGCGGCTGCCACAGCGGATCGAAATCGAACACGAACAGCAGATCGCCGATGGTGCGGAACGCGAGTGCGCCGAAGATCGCCCCGATCGCGCTGCCGCGTCCGCCCATCAGAGATACGCCGCCGAGCACCACGGCCGCGATCGAGAACAGGGTGTAGGCATTGCCGCTCGCATAGGCGGCCTCGCCCGTGTAGGAGAAGAACGTCAGGAACAGGCCGCCGATCGACGACAGCAGGCCAGCCAAGGTGTATGCGACGAACTTGGCCGCGCGGATCGGCGCGCCGGACATGTAGGCTGCGACCTCGGAGGAGCCGGTCGCGAACGCGGCGCGGCCGACGACCGAGCGGCTATAGGGCACCCAGATCAGCAGCGCCGCCGCAGCCAGTGCCACGAGGCTCGTGGGCAGCACGCCGAACAACCGTCCCGTCAAGGCATCCGCCAGCGTCTCGTTGACGGATCCGCCGGGATTGGGCCGCAGGAACAGCGCGATGCCGTAGTACATCGCCCCGGTGGCGATCGTGGTCACGATCGGCTGCAGGCGCCCGAAGATCACGATCGCGCCGTTGATCATGCCGCAGACGATGCCGGTGCCGAGCACGCCGGCGACGCCGAGCGCGGTCTCGGTGGCGGTGCCGACCACGATCCAGGACGCGAGGCAGTTGGTCAATGTCAGGATCATGCCGACGGACAGATCGATGCCGGCGGTGATCACCACGATCGCCTGCGCCATGGCGACGAAGGCCAGCAGCGTCGCCTTGTTGGCCGCGGTCTGCACCATGTTGGCGCTGAAGCCGGCCGGATGATTGGTCGCATAGAGCACGAACATCGCGACGAAGATGCCGATCGCGAGCAGGGTGCCGCGCTGTTCAGCGAGCCAGTACCGCCACTCGGTCATGCCAGACTCGCTTCCGCTCGCTCGCCCTCGTCGACATTGAGCGCACTGCTGACCAGCGCGCGCTCAGTGATCTCGGCGCCCGCAAGCTCGCGCCTGATCGCGCCATCATACATCACCAGCACGCGGTCGCAGCAGCCGATCAGCTCGTCATAGTCGGTCGAATAGAGCAGGATCGCGGCGCCCTCGTCGGCAAGCCGGCGCAGCAGCCGGTAGATCTCCTGCTTGGTGCCGACGTCGATGCCGCGCGTCGGATCGTTGAGCAG
This sequence comes from Bradyrhizobium sp. HKCCYLRH3061, assembly GCF_051168015.1. Lineage (NCBI taxonomy): Bacteria > Pseudomonadati > Pseudomonadota > Alphaproteobacteria > Hyphomicrobiales > Nitrobacteraceae > Bradyrhizobium > Bradyrhizobium sp. HKCCYLRH3061. Next base: position 547,956 of record NZ_JBNPUE010000001.1, on the reverse strand, counting down.
GATGATGCGCGGCTTGTTCATCAGCCATTTCGCGATCACGACCTTCTGCTGATTGCCGCCGGAGAGCGCGCTGACGGCGAGATCGGGGGAGGCGGTCTTGATCTCGATCAGGCGGATCATCTCCTCGATCAGGGCCGATTGCCGCTGCCGGTCGATGATGCCGAATGTCGCGAACCGGTCGAAGGCGGCGGCCGAGAGATTGTCGCGCACCGACATCGGCAGCATCAGTCCTTCGGTCTTGCGGTCCTCCGGAATCAGCGCGAGGCCGATGCGCTCCGACTTGGCAGTGACGGGGCTGTCGATCGTCACCTTGTTGCCGTCGATCAGAATGTCGCCGCGGCAGTCGCGCAGCACGCCGAACAGCGCCAGCAGCAGCTCGCGCTGGCCCTGGCCGTCGAGCCCGCCGAGTCCGATGATCTCTCCGGCCTGCAGCGAGAACGAGATGTCCTTCAGCCGGTCGCCCCAACTGATGCTCGTGCATTGCAGCGCGGGCGGCCGCCCATCGGTCTTGCGCGGCGGCTTGTCCGGGAAAGCGTGCTTGTACTCGCGGCCGATCATCAGCTCGATCACTTCGGCATCCGTCCTGGTGCCGGCCGGGAAGGTCGAGATGCGGCGCCCGTTGCGGAATACGCTGCATTCATCGGCGAGCTCGGCGATCTCGTGCATGCGGTGGGAGATGTAGAGCAGCGCCAGCCCCTCGCTGCGCAGGCGCTTCAGTACCGTAAATACCTTGGTCACGTCGGAGGCGGTCAGCGCCGAGGTCGCCTCGTCGAGGATCAGGATCTTCGGCCGCCGCGACAGCGCTTTCGCGATCTCGACCATCTGCCGGCGCGACAGCGGCAGGTCCTTCACCAGCGCGCGCGGATGAATGTCGCCGGCGCCGGCGCGGTGTAGCGCCTCCTCGGCAAGCCGGCGCTGGGCGCGCCGGTCGATCATGCCGAACCGCGTCGGCGGATGCGAGATCATGATGTTGTCCGCGACCGATAGGTCGGGAATCAGCGACAGCTCCTGGAAGATGCAGACGACGCCGGCATCATTCGCGGCGGAGGGACCGCTGAAGGCGACCTCGCGCCCTTCGAGCGTCATCCGGCCTTCGTCCGGTGCGACCACGCCGACCATCAGCTTGATCAGCGTCGACTTGCCGGCGCCGTTCTCGCCGAGAATGGCGTGGATGCGGCCGGGGTGGACCTCCAGGTCCGCACCGTCGAGAGCGATCACGCCGCCGTAGCGTTTGGACAGTCCTACGGCGCGAAACAGCGGCTCAGCCGCGATCATGCTTGCTTCCCCAGTCGTTTGGGCAATAGGGACGGGCTGGCCGCGAGAGAACCCGCGGACCAGCGATCCATCGGCCTATTGGTTTTCCTTCGACTGGCCCATGATCTCCTGCGCCGTGAAGTTGATGCCGCAGGTCGGGAAGGAGTTGCCGACGAAGAAGTTGTCGGACTGGGCCGGGAAGTAGTCCTGATCCTTCTTGAAGTTCGGATCTTCCACGACCGCGAGCGGCAGCTTGACCGATTGCGGCACGACCTTGCCTTCGAGGGCGGCGAGCGCGACCTTGATCGCGACCGCGACCTGCGCAGGTCCGGTGCCAGCGGACGAGCATTTCAGGCCTTCCGAGGCCTTGGCGGCGCAGAACTTGCGGAAGCCGTTCTCGGTCTCGCCGCCGAACGGCACCATCTTGTGCTTGGCGTCGAGCATGGCCTGCACGATGCCGGTGTCGCCACCCTGGCCGGAGATCGCATCGAACGGGCCGTTGGTCGCGATCGCATCGGCCGTGGCCTTCTGGGCGACGCCGTCGTCCCATTTGCCGACGACCTCGGTGACCTGCCACTTCTTGCCGGAGCCGTCGAGAACGGAGTGGAAGCCGTTGTGACGGTCGGTGTCGACCGAGGTTCCGGCGACGCCGCGCACCTCAAGCACCTTGCCGCCGCCGGGCACGTTCTTGACCAGCCACTTCGCCCAGAGCTCGCCGAGACCCTTCTGGTCGACATTGACGTTGATCGCGTCCTCCGTCGCGAGAATATTGTCGAAGGCGACGAGGATCACGCCGGCCTGCTTGGCGCGCTTGATCACCGGCCCGAACGCAGTCGGGTTCTGCGCATTGACGACGATGGCGTCATAGCCGGAGTCGATGAAGTTGTTGATCGCCGAGATCTGCGCCGGAACGTCCTCGCCGGTCGAGACGACCTTGAACTCCTTGAGCTTGGCCTTCACCTCGGGCTGCGCCGCATAGGCCTTCGCGGTCTGGATCATCTGGATGCGCCAGGTGTTGGCGATGTAGCCGTTCGCCAGTGCGATGCGGTAGGGGCCCTTCTTGGCCGGAAACTTGAAGAACTTGGTGTCCTTGGTCCACGGCACCATGCATTCAGGCTCGCTCGCCGGTCCCTTGACCATCTCCGGCTCCGCCAGCGCCTTGCTGGCAAACGCGGTGACCAGCATCAGCGATGCACACGTGGCAAGGCATCGCGCCCTCATCGACTTGGACGACATTCGTGACCTCCCCTGTTGTTGTGGCGCCAGATCAATGACGCATGTGCGAGACGCCTCTTTGTTTCCGGAGGTTGTGCGAGCAATGCTCGTCGTCTCGACCCGCCAAGCGTTACTGATCAATGATAGCGCTGTCAATTACCGTCGCGCGGCTTTATGCCAAGCGGCCGGCCGTGTGTCATGTCTGCGGCTCGGACAAATCCGCGTAAATGAACATTCCCAGGATCATGTCTCAGAAGCGTCGCATGACGCTGGAGGACGGTGCACGCATCGCCAATGTCAGCGCTGTCACCGTGTCGCGGGTGCTGCGGCGGCCCGATATGGTTTCGCCGCAATTGCGCAAGCGGATCGATGCCGCTGGTTGCCTGGCTCCCGGCACAGGCGACGATCTCGCTCGGGCGCGCCGCGGGCAAGCGGCCGAGAACGCATTAGATCGACGTCGGTTTCGAGATCGCCGCACGCGGCAGCACCGGACCGCATCTCGTTGCGTCGTGATGATAGACGAGTCTCAGGCCCAGCCGCCGTCGACGATGTAGTTCTGGTTGGTGCAGGCGCCGCTGTCGTCGGCGGCGAAGAACAGCACTACGCGGGCGATGTCGTCCGGCACGAGCTTGCGCTTGAGGCATTGGCGCCGCATCAGCTCGGCCTCGCCCTCGGGCGTCAGCCACATTCGCTGCTGGCGCTCGGTCATGATCCAGCCCGGAAGGATGGAATTGACCCGGATGTTGCTGGGGCCGAGATCGCGGGCGAGAGCGCGCGTCAGTCCCTGGATCGCCGACTTCGCCGTGGTGTAGCAGGGCATGTTGCCCTGGCCGAGCACCCAGCTCACCGAGCCGAGATTGACGATCGCGCCGCCTCCCGCCTGGATCATGTCCGGCGCAACCGCCTGGGCCGCGAAGAACTGATGCTTGAGGTTCACGGCGATGCGCTCGTCCCAATAGTCCGGCGTGACGTCCTCGATCGCGTGGCGGTCGTCGCGCGCCGCATTGTTCACGAGGATGGTGATCGGCCCCAGCGCCTCGCGGACGCCGCCGACCGCAGCCCTCAGCGCGGCGATGTCGCGCAGATCAGCATGCGCGAAGTGCACCTTGGCCTCCGCAGGCAGGCTCGCCAGCACTTGCTGTGAGGCCTCCAGATCGATGTCGATGAATCCGACACGCGCACCTTGGCCGACGAAATTGCGGACGATCGCTTCCCCGATGCCGGAGCCGCCGCCGGTCACGAGAACGGCCCGATCCTTGAGGCTTGGGTAGATGGTGCCCTGCATTGGTTCCTCTCAGTTGCGCCTGGAGAGCGGCTGCGCGCGATGGCACCGGCCGCATTGCGGACGTCGTCCGTGCTGTGCACGGCCGGTGCGTCCGGCTGGACCCCTCGATGTGCGCCTGCGAGCAACCCTCACGCCCGATGTCGATGCTGACGGAGCCGGGCGTTCCCCCTGCGACGTCGTTGTTTGCTATCCGGCATTCTGCGCCAGGACCGGCCGGGACGCCAGCATCTGTTGCGCCGCTCGGGTGCGACCATCGGGCGCCTTCTTCGGAGCTGGACCGGCCGCCGTCGGTCGAGCGCAAAACCCTTCAGAGGATTTCGGAGATCGACTGGCCCTGCAACTCGATGCTCAGTCCCTGCATGCCGAGATCGGTGATCTCGCCGCCCATCGCCTTCAGGCTCTCCTCGCGGATCAACGACATCAGCCCGCGCCGCAGCGCCAGGAATTCCGACGACATCATCATCGCTTGCTGGCGTGGGCGCTCGAGCGGGATCTGGATTTCGGCCTTGATCGAGCCGGGGCGCGCGGTCATGCAGTAGACGCGGTCGGACAGGAAGATCGCCTCGTCGATGTCGTGGGTGACGAACAGCACCGAGATCTTCAGCCGCTGCCACATGTTGGTGAGGATCTGCTGCATGATGATGCGGGTCTGCGCGTCCAGCGCGCCGAACGGCTCGTCGAGCAGCAGCACCTTGGGGCCGGTGGCGAGCGCGCGCACGATGCCGACGCGCTGCTTCATGCCGCCGGAGAGACGCTCGGGATAATGGTTCTCGAACGCCTCGAGACCGGCGAGGCCGAGCAGAGTCCGCGCCGCGCGTGCGCGCTCGAACTTCGCCATGCCGCGCATCTTCAGCCCGAACTCGACGTTCTCGCGCACCGTCTTCCAGGGAAACAGCGAATATTGCTGAAACACCATGCCGCGTTCGGCGCTGGGTCCGGTCACGGCCTGGCCGTCGACCGTGACGATGCCGCTGGTCGGTTTGAGGAAGCCCGCGACAGCGTTGAGCAGTGTCGACTTGCCGCAACCCGACGGTCCGACGATCGAGACGAACTCGCCGGGCTCGACATGGATCTGGGTGTCGGTGACGGCCTCGACGGCGCCGTCGATGGTCTCGTAGCTCAGGGCGAAGTTGCGGACCTCGATATGGCCCTGTCTCGTATCCGCTGCGGCTTGGCTCATCGCGACCTCCAGGGCATCACCAATTGTCCGGCTGCGCGGATCACGAGGCTCGAGCCGAGCCCGAGCACGCCGATCGCGATCATCCCGAGCGCGATGTCGGCATACTGGACCAGTGAATAGGCTTCCCAGGTGAAGTAGCCGATGCCGAACTGTCCCGAGATCATCTCGGCCGCGATCAGCGACACCCATGCGACGCCCATGCCGACGGTGAGGCCAGTGAAGATGTGCGGCAGCGACGCCGGGAAATAGACCTCGTGGAAGATCGACGCCTCCCGGGCGCCAAGGCATTTGGCGGCGCGCACCAGCACGGGATCGACCAGCGTCATGCCGTGCAGGGTGTTGACCAGGATCGGAAAGAACGAGCCGAGAAAGGTGATGAAGACAATGCTCTGCTCGTTGGTCGGCCACAGCATGATCGCCATCGGGACCCAGGCGATGGCCGGAATCGGACGCAGCACCTCGGCGACCGGAAACACGATCTCGTGCACCAGCTTGAAGCGGCCCATGATCAGGCCGAGCGGCACGCCGACCAGCGCGGCCAGCGAGAACCCGATGAAGATCCGGCGGCAACTGAGCAGGATGTGCATCAGGAATTTCGGATCGTGGATCGCCTTGGTGAAGCTCGCATAGACCGCCAGCGGCGCCGGCACGTTGGTGAACTTCACGAAGAAGACGACGCGGTAGGTCGTCAGCAGGTGCCAGGCGATCAGGAACAGGATCAGCGACGCGGTGCCGATCAGCAGCGACTGCAGCCGGTCCTGGTTCAGCCGGAACCAGCGTGCCGCGCGGGCGGAGACGTGCGGCCGGCTCGGCGGGGGCGCGGTGCCAGGCGCGGCGGCCGCCGCAGCCTGGTCGGGCGACGTCATCAGGGCGGGGCTGCTCAAGTCTTGCCTCCCGCCACCGCCAGCTTCACGGCGTCATCAAGTCCCATCACCTTGCCGCCGATCTTGGCGGCATAGGCCTCGGCATCCTTCTTCAGCAGGAACGGCGCGATCTCGCCATTGGCGGCGGCGAAGAACGCCTGGTCGGCGAACAGCTTGATGCCGCGCGCGGTGTCGAAGACGTAGGCGACGTTGATCTTCTTGCCCTTGGCCTTGTAGTCGGCATAGGCGCCGAGCGTGCAGGTCGCGCTGCTGAAGGCTGTGATGCCCTCGCCGTCGATCCAGACCTCGCCGGCCTTGCGCGGCTCGGTGATCGGCCTGTTGCAGAACTTGTCCTCGCCGGAGATTTCGTAGTTCGCGGTGCTGGCGAGATCCTTGTCATAGTCCAGCTTCAGCTCGGCATAGGCCTTGCGGATGTAGCTGTCGTCCACCCACTTCTTCGGATCGAACTCCTTCATGCGGCCGAGGCTCTGCAGCACCTTGACGTCAGTCGCGGCGGCATCCACCAGCGCCGGCTTGATCGTCGGATCCGTGGTCATGTTGCCGCCGGGACCGAGGAAGATGTAGACGACCTCCTTGTTGATCCCGGTCCATTCCTGGATCTTTTCGGCCGCCGCTTTCGGATCCTGGCGCAGCCACTGGTTGGCGGCGATGACTGCCTTGACATAGGCGATGACGACCTCGGGATACTTCTCCGCAAAGTCGGTGCGGACGACGACGCCGTGGAAGGTCGGCAGGTTGGTCTGGACGCCGTCGAAGATCTTGCGCGCATAGCCGCGGAACGGCAGCAACTCGGCGAACGGAACGAAATCGGCGTGCGCGTCGATCTTCTTTTCCTGCAGGTTCGTCGAGCCGACCTCCGGCGTCTGGCTCACGAGCTGGAAGAAGTCCGCCGGATAGCCGGCGTCCTGAAGCGCCTTCAGCACCATGCCATGTGCGGCCGAGCCGAACGGCACGCTGACCAGCTTGCCCTTGAGGTCGGAGAGTTCATAGTAGGGCGAGTCCTTATGAACGACGATGCCGTTGCCGGAGCCGGCGAGGCTGTAGGCGGCGACCGCGATCAGCCGGCTCTTGCTCTCGGGATTGTTCTCGAAGGTGAAGCCGTTCACGATCAGCGGGTAGTCGCCCATCATGCCGAACTGCAGCTTGTTCGCCATCATCCCGTTGGTGACGGGCGGGCCGGACGTGAAGTTCTGCCACTCGATTTCGAACTTGATGTTGGCGTATTTGCCGTCCTTGGGCAGATACTTCTCCAGCAGGTGAAGCTGCCGCACGATGGTGCCGGCAGTCACCGTGTTCGTCGTGGTGTCCTGGGTGCCTATGCCGATCGTGACTGTCTCTGCTGCGACAGGCTGCGCCGCAATCAGGGACAGACAGGTGGCGGATAGTAATAGCGCGTGACGGCAGCGGACCATTCTCATCCCCGTTCGGTTGGATGGCTGATGGCGCCATGATGAAGGCCGCGTCCACGAGCGCAAATCCGGAGTTCGGCAGCGGGTGGATTAGTTGCCGTCAAAATCCGGTTGCGTACTCCTTGGGCAATTTCGCTCATGACAGCCGCTTGCATGAGCAGGCCGGCTAATCCGCGGCCTGGCCGCGCATCTCGTCCAGGACGTCGGGCCGGCAGACCACGATCTGCGACCGCCTGGTGCGGACGATATTCTTTTCCTGCATCCGCTTGAGGCTGATCGTCACCCACTGCCGCGTCGCGCCGACCATGTGGGCGATGTCGGCATGGGTGAAGGCCGCGGCAATGACCTTGCCGTCGGGATCATCCACCCCGTAGAGATCGACGAGATGCAGCAGCAGGTGGGCGAGCCGCTCGGTGATCGAACGTGTCCCCAGCATCTGGGCCAGGGCGGAGTAGCATTTTCCCTTGAAGCTCAACCCTTCGATCAGTCCGATCGCCAGATTGGGGATCTCCGCCACCAGCGTTCGCAGCTCCTTGCCCGGAAGCTGGATCACGCTGGCATTGCTGGCCGCGATGCCGGACCATTGATGCACGCCGGTGTCGAACACTTCGGGACCGCCGACGAAATTGCCGACATGCCAATAGGCCAGCGTGATCTCGCGCCCCTGCGGGGACGTGTAGAACACGCGGATGCGGCCGCTCTCGACCAGGAAAATGCCGTCGTGCCGGGCGCCCTGACTGAACAGCGTCTGGCCGCGGTTCAGGACCTTGCGGCGGCCCTGCTTCAGCACCTGCTCACGCTCGCGCAGGCTGAGCCTTTCGATCAGCGACGGCGGGCCGCCGATGGATTGCTGACTTTCGGTGAGCAGGAGCGACGAACTGGTCACCGCGCGTGCTGAGGTCATGGGAGAGGGCACGGCTTCCGCAGCTGATTTGGCCGCCTGCAGCAACATGTCTTGCCTCCGCATTGATCATACTGATCAGAAGCGGAGCAATGTTCGTGCCATCCGTCGCCGCGTGAGGGCCTCAAACGGCAGCGAGTTCCCAGAGGTATGATTTCGGATAGATGCCACGATTATGGCCGTCGGAAAACGCGATGTTCAGGCCGTAGCCGAGGTCACCGACCCCCACGATGCCGATCCCGGGAAATTGCGACGGGAAGCGGCCGTCGAAGCGGGCCCGCCTGCAATGCGCGCACATGCAGGACAGGCGCAGCCGTTCGGCGGACAGCACCGCGGGCGGGCCGCTCGCGTTCCGTAGCCGCAATGATGCCAGGTCGGGACTGACCTCGCCGTCAGCGATGTCGGCTGCAATCATGGCTCCTCCTGGTTGTGCCGAGGCCGGTGTCATCACGCTAGGGGAGACGGTTCGGAGCACCCAGCAACTAATTGCCTCGTTCGACGGAATGTCGAGCGCTGCTGCTTCGTTAGGCGCGCTGGCTTTCCTCGGAACAATCTTCGCAACTAATCCACCGTCGCAGCACGTTCGAAATTGCCGGACTGCGCCGTTTCCGCGAGATCGTGCTCAGCAACCGCCACACGGCGCGCCCCGCGCCTCAGGAGACGACGATGAGCGCTTTTCAGACTGAGACGGTGTTGTCGGTCCGGCACTGGACCGATTCGCTGTTCAGCTTCACCGCCACGCGGGATCCCGGCTTCCGCTTCCAGAACGGGCAGTTCGCGATGATCGGACTGGAGGTCGACGGCCGGCCGCTGATGCGCGCCTACAGCATGGCGAGCGCCAATCACGAGGAGGAGCTGGAGTTCTTCAGCATCAAGGTGGCGGACGGGCCGCTGACCTCACGGCTGCAGAAGATCAAGGAGGGCGATCGCATCCTCGTCGGGCGCAAGGCGACGGGAACGCTGATCGCGGGCAACCTCATTCCCGGCAGACGTCTGCTGCTGCTGTCGACCGGCACCGGGCTGGCGCCGTTCGCCAGCCTGGTCAAGGATCCCGACATCTACGAGACCTATGAGACCATCATTCTGGCCCATGGCTGCCGCCAGGTCTCGGAGCTCGCCTATGGCGAGCAGCTCGTCGACAGCCTGCGCGGCCATGACTTCTTCGGCCCCCTGGTCCGAGATCGGCTGCACCATTACCCCACGGTGACCCGCGAGCCGTTCCGCAACCGCGGCCGCATCACCGATCTGATCGCATCGGGCCAGATGTTCGCCGACATCGGCGGGCCCGACCTCGATGTCGAGACCGACCGCGTCATGCTCTGTGGCAGCCCGGCGATGTTGGCCGAGCTCCAGACCATGCTGGAGGACCGCGGCTTCGTCGAAGGCAACCACAGCACGCCCGGCCATTTCGTGGTCGAGAAGGCGTTCGTCGAGCGCTGAGCGCCGGCGGAAGAATTGCGTCCCGGCGACAACTAATTGCTATCGCCGGGCGCGCCGCTGAACAACTCTGACCCGGACCGGTGGGTCCGGCCAAGCAGGAGCTTAGAATGGCAATGGATGAGATCGTCGACGGCCTCTCGGAGGTGTCCTGCGACGTGCTGGTGATCGGCGGCGGCACCGCCGGCCCGATGGCCGCCCTGAAGGCCAAGATGAAGAATCCGAAGGCCAACGTCGTTCTGCTGGAGAAGGCGAACGTCAAGCGCTCCGGCGCGATCTCGATGGGCATGGACGGCCTGAACAACGCGGTCATCCCCGGCTACGCGACGCCGGAGCAGTACACCAAGGAAATCACGATCGCCAATGACGGCATCGTGGACCAGAAGGCGGTGTATAAATACGCCCAGAGCTGCTACGGGATCATCGAGGAGCTCGACAGCTTCGGCATCCGCTTTCTCAAGAACGAGAACGGCGACTATGCCGTCAAGAAGGTGCACCACATCGGCACCTACGTCCTGCCGATGCCGAACGGCGAGACCGTCAAGAAGGCGCTGTATCGTCAGCTGCGGCGGGCGCGCATCCTGATCTCCAACCGCTACATGGCGACGCGGCTCTTGAAGTCGAGCGATGGCCGCATCGCCGGCGCCGTCAGCGTCAACACCCGCACGGCCGAGATGCTGGTGATCAAGGCCAAGGCGGTGATCCTGTGCATGGGCGCTGCCGGCCGGCTCGGCCTGCCGACGTCGGGCTACATGTTTGGTACCTATGAGAACGCCGCCAATTCCGGCGACGGCTATGCGATGGCCTATCACGCGGGTGCCGCGCTCGCCAATCTCGAATGCTTCCAGATCAATCCGCTGATCAAGGATTATAACGGCCCGGCCTGCGCCTATGTCGCCGGGCCCTTCGGCGCCTACACCGCCAACAACGAGGACCGCCGCTTCATCGAGTGCGACTATTGGTCGGGCCAGATGATGCTGGAGTTCTACAACGAGCTGCTGTCGGGCAAGGGGCCCGTGTTCCTGCAGCTCAAGCACCTGCACGACAAGACCATCGAGGAGATCGAGCACACCCTGCACAAGGTCGAGCGACCCACGCGCGGGCTGTTCCAGGAGGGCCGCGGCGTCGACTACCGCAAGGAATCGATCGAGATGCACATCTCCGAGATCGGCTTCTGCTCAGGCCACAGCGCGTCGGGCGTGTTCGTCGACGACAATGCCCGCACCACCGTGCCCGGGCTCTATGCGGCCGGTGACATGGCCAGCGTTCCGCACAACTACATGCTGGGCGCATTCACCAACGGGTCGTTCGCCGGGCTCGACGCGATGGAGTTCGCCGACAACCATGATTTCGGCGAAATCGATGCCGCCGAGGTCGCGCTGGAGCGCGAGCGCGTGCTGGCGCCGACCAAGCGCGAGGACGGCATTCCGCCGAACCAGATCGAGTATAAGACGCGGAGGCTCGTCAACGACTATCTGCAGCCGCCGAAGGTGACGCGGAAGTACGAGCTCGGCATGCGCCGGCTCGCCGAGGTCCGCGAGGACATGCAGGAGCGCATGATCGCGCGCAACGCGCACGAGCTGCTGCGTGCGCTGGAGGTGCAGTCGATCATGGATTGCGCGGACATGGCAGCCCATGCCTCGCTGTTCCGCGAGGAGAGCCGCTGGGGGCTCTATCACTGGCGCACCGATTTTCCGGACAAGGACAACGAGAACTGGTTCTGCCACACGCTGCTGAGCAAGCAGGACGGCCGCATGACCAGCGAGAAGCGGGCGGTGCAGCCCTATGTCGTGCCGATCGCGGACGACGAGAAGGACCTCTACGACAAGCAGCGCATCCGCGCCAGCGCCTGACGATCAGACGGAGAACGAGACATGCCTCTTGCCACCTATCAGACGTCGGTTCCGGTCGTCGTCGACGACGCCAAATGCATCGCCGACAAGGGCTGCACGGTCTGCGTCGACGTCTGCCCGCTCGACGTGCTCAGGATCAGCGACATGACCGGCAAGGCCTTCATGGCCTATGATGAATGCTGGTACTGCATGCCCTGCGAAGCGGATTGCCCGACCGGCGCCGTCACCGTCAACATTCCCTATCTGTTGAGGTGATCATGTCGAGCCCGTTCGAAGCCTATGACGATCTCGACGACGCCGACGAGCGGCTCGGCGCCGCCGATCCGGCGGAGCGGCGGGTCGCGATCATCGCATTGGGACATTCCGGCGATCCCGCCGCGGTCGCGCATCTGGCGAAGATGGTCGCCGATCCCGACGCCGGCGTGCGCCAGCAGGTCGCCATGGCGCTCGGTGAGTTCGACGGGCCGGAGGCGGCGGAGGCGCTGGTCCAGCTGCTCGTCGATCCCGAGCGGATCGTCGCCTCGGCGGCCGCCGACAGTCTCGCCGAGTTCAAGGATCCCGCTTCGGCCGACGCCATCCTGCCGCTGGTGACGCATGCGCATGCCTTCGTCCGCATGGGCGCGCTGCGCGCGCTGAAGGAGCTGCGGCGCAAGGACACGCTCAAGCCGGCGCTGGAGGCGCTGCAGGATCCGGATGCCGCCGTCCGCGTGCAGGCGATCGGCGTCATCGGCTTCCTCAAGCTCGAGGAGTCGATTCCGGCGCTGACGGCGCTGATCGGAGATCCCGATGCGCATGTCCGCCGCGCGGCGGTCAGTGCGCTCGCCTTCTCGCACATGAAGATCGCCGCGGAGACCATCACCCGCGCACTCAGGGATTCCGACTGGATGGTGCGGGAGATGGCGGCCGAGACGCTCGGGCTCAATGTCAATGGTGCCGTCGCCGCCGATCCGTTGATCGCCTGCCTGGCGGATGAGTTCTGGCAGGTGCGCCTGAAGGCGATCCGCAGCCTCGGACGCATGAAGGTGCTGCATGCGGTGCGGCCGATCGGCCAATGCGTCACCCACGAGCAGGCCAATCTGCGCAAGGAGGCGGCGGCTGCGCTGGGCGAGATCGCCGCGCCCGACGGCGAGCCGTACCTCGCGCTGGTCGCCGACGATCTCGATCCCGACGTTCGCAAGAACGCGAGATGGGCGCTGCACCAGATCGCGGCGAGCAAGGCGAGAACCGGCGCGTAGTCGCGCGCCGGCCACGAGCGTTCCCGACCGCTTGCCGGACCAGGCGGCAAGCCAGATGACGAGTCTTGCGACGATGATGTCGCGGCCGATCGCGCGCGAGCCCCGCAGGGCCGCGCGCCGCACGTTCGCGTGCACCCCACGTCCGGTTCTGGACGGCTCCCGGATTGTCTGACAGAAACGTCGGACGCATCCATCGGGCATCATCACCGCTGCAGCGCAAACGAGGAGCGGCCGGCCAATCCGGCCATGGTCACACGCCTTCTTTGCCTCGGCTGTCGCGCAGCTTGAGGGGATGCGCCGTGCAAAGGTCTGAGATGACCCGCGGACGAGCTGCAAAGGAAGTCGGAGAGCTGCCATGAACGCCAATGTCAAACTGCCTGCCGCCAAGGGCGTCTTCATCGACAACAAGTGGCAGCCCGCGCAGTCGGGCCGCACCATCGCGATGCTGGCGCCGGCGACCGGCCAGGTGATCGCCTCGATTGCCGCCGGTGACGCAGCGGACATCGATCTTGCCGTAGCGGCGGCGCGCCGTGCGCTCGAAGGGCCGTGGGGCCGGCTCGCCGCAGTGGAGCGCGGGCGCCTGCTGTCGAAGCTTGGCCGCCTCGTCGAGGATCATGCCGAGGAGCTCGCGAAGCTCGAAGCGGCCGATACCGGCAAGCCGATGAAGCAGGCCAGGGCTGACGTCGTCGCCGTCGCGCGCTATTTCGAATATTACGGCGGCGCCGCCGACAAGGTGCATGGCGACACCATTCCTTTCCTGGACGGCTTCTTCGTCACGACCGTCTACGAGCCGCTCGGCGTCACCGGCCATATCATTCCATGGAATTATCCGGGGCAGATGTTCGGCCGCACCGTCGCGCCGGCATTGGCGATGGGCAACGCGACCGTGATCAAACCGGCCGAGGAGGCCTGCCTGGTGCCGCTGCGTCTTGCCGAGCTCGCGGCGGAAGCCGGCTTCCCCGCCGGTGCGATCAACGTCGTGCCGGGTCTCGGTGAGGAGGCGGGTGCGGCGCTGTCGGCGCATGACGGCATCGACTTCATCTCCTTCACCGGCAGCCCCGAGGTCGGCACGCTGGTGCAGACCGCGGCTGCGAGGAATCACATCGGCTGCACGCTTGAGCTCGGCGGCAAGTCGCCGCAGATCGTGTTCGCCGACGCCGATCTCGATGCGGCATTGACTTCGGTGGCCGCGGCGATCGTGCAGAACGCCGGCCAGACCTGCTCGGCCGGCTCGCGCGTGCTGGTGGAGCGCTCGATCTGGGACCGCTTCCTCGCCGACCTCACCTTGCGCTTCGAGAAGATCACGGCCGGTACGCCGGAGATGGACCTCGATCTCGGCCCGGTCATCAGCGCGGTCCAGAAGACGCGGATCGAAAACATGCTGGCGCGCGCCGAAAGCGGCGGGGCCAGGCGCGTGGCGACAGGCAGGATCGCCGAAGGCGTGCCCGGCGAGGGCTTCTACGTCGCGCCGGCGCTGTATCAGCACGTCGCGCGCGACTCCGAGCTGGCGCGCGAGGAGGTGTTCGGTCCGGTGCTGGCGGCGATGCCGTTCGACGACGAGGCCGACGCCGTCAGGCTCGCCAACGCCACCGATTTCGGCCTGGTCGCCGGCGTCTGGTCGCGCGACGGCTCGCGCGCGATGCGCGTCGCGCGCAAGGTCAAGGTCGGCCAGATGTTCGTCAACGGCTACGGCGCCGGCGGCGGCATCGAGCTGCCGTTCGGCGGCATGAAGAAGTCGGGCCACGGCCGCGAGAAGGGCTTCGAGGCGCTGTACGAGCTCGCCGCGATGAAGACCCTGATCGTCAAGCACGGCTAGATCAGTGGAGCCGGGGCTCCGGTCAATTCCGCCGCACGGACGCGACGACGCATGCCGTGCGGCGTTGTTGTCAGTCCGCGCGGCGAAGCGCTAATGACGTCAGGTGTTACAAGGGAGACGAGCGGATGAGTGACGAAAAGGAATTGTTCGAGAAGGGCCTGAAGGTGCGCCGCGAGGTGCTCGGCGCGGCCTATGTCGATGGCAGCCTCGCCAAGGCCGACGACTTCATGATGGCGTTCCAGCACATCACCACCGAAATGTGCTGGGGCTATGCCTGGACCCGGCCCGGGCTCGATCGCCGCACCCGCAGCATCATCAATCTCGCGATGCTGACCGCGCTCAGCAAGCCGAGCGAATTGAAGCTGCACGTCAAGGGCGCGCTCACCAACGGCGTCACGGTCGACGAGATCAAGGAGATCCTGCTGCACGCGACCGTCTATTGCGGCATTCCCGCGGGCCTCGAGGCGTTCAAGGCGGCCCATGAGGTGCTCCTCGCCGAAGGCGCCATCGCCAAGAAGGACGGCGCATGAGCGTGCCGCAAAAGGTCCTGTTCGTCGGCATCGGCAACATGGGCTGGCCGATGGCCGCGCGCCTGCTCGGCGCCGGCTTCGCGGTCGCCGTCAATGATGCCGTGCCCGGTCGCGCCGAAGATTTCGCGCGCCGGGTCGGCGGCATCACGGCGGGGGATCTTGCGGAGGCAGCGGCAGATGCCGATGTCATCATCACGATGCTGCCGACCAGCAAACATGTCGCGGACGCGGTCGCGGCATTGCGCGCGGGCCTGAAGCAGGATCACATCCTGATCGACATGAGCTCCGGCGCGCCGGCGGCCACGCAGGCGATTGCGGCCGATCTCGCCCCGCTCGGCGTGACCATGCTCGATGCGCCCGTCAGCGGCGGCGTGCCGCGCGCGGTGACCGGCCAGCTCGCGATCATGGCCGGCGGCGATGCGGCCGCGCTCGACCGCGTCGAGCCGCTGCTGCGCGCCATGGGCACCACGATCCACCGCATCGGCAGTCTCGGCTCCGGCCAGGCGATGAAGGCGCTCAACAACCTCGTCTCGGCCGGCGGCTTCCTGATCGGCATCGAGGCGCTGCTGATCGGCCAGCAGTTCGGCATCGATCCCGGCCTGATGACCGACGTGCTCAATGCCTCGACCGGCATGAACAACTCGACGCAGAAGAAGTTCAGGCAGTTCGTGCTGTCGCGCCAGTTCAACAGCGGCTTCGGCCTCGACCTGATGGTGAAGGACCTGTCGATCGCGCTCGAGGTCGCGCGCGCCAGCGGCGTCGCTGCACCGTTCTCCAATCTCTGCCGCGAACTGAGCGCCAGCGCGCAGGGATTGCTCGGACCGGGCCAGGACCACACGGCGCTGGCGAAGCTGAGCGAGGCGCTGGCCGGCGTCGAGCTGAAGGGCTGACTACCCCTGGCGCCGCAGGAAGCCGGTGATCGTCACCTTCTCCCAGATCCCGGCCGCGGCGAACGGGTCGGCGCGATTGAAGGCTTCGACCTCGGCGCGGCCGGCAGCCTCGACCAGGAACAGGCTTCCGATCATTTTCGATCCTTCGTCGGAAACCAGCGGACCGGACATCACGATGGTGACCGGAAGGCGGGCACTGTCGCCGAGATAGGCCTTGTGCGCGTCGTAGTTGGCAAGCCGGACCGGCAGCGCGTCGCGCTTGTCGAGGGCATGAATCGCAAACAGCATGAATTCTCTCCGCAAGTCGAAGCAGGACGGCGGCGTGCTGTCCTGCTTCCGGACTGATGGCTGATCCTATTTCGCGCCGAGCTTGCCGGCATCCTCGAAGCTCGGGCAGGTCCGCTGTTCCAGCGCCACGTCGAACGGCTGATAATTGTCCTTGGTGATGACAGTCGGCTTCAGCACGATCTCGTTGATCACCGGCTGGCCGCGCAATGCGCGGACGGCCATCATGGTGCCGAGGCAGCCCTGGGCGAAGCCGTTGTAGTCGCCGCTGGCGAGCAGCTTGCCGGACTTGATCGCGTCGATCGCCTCCTTGGTGCCGTTGATGCCGATCACCTGCGCCTTGCGGTTGGCGCCGTCCAGCGCCTCGATCGCGCCGACCGCCATCGCGTCGTTGGCGGCGAGCACGCCGTCGATCTGCGGGTTGGACTGCATCAGGTTCTCCATCACCTGCAGCGCCTGCAGGCGCTGATAGTTGCCGGGCTGCGACGCCAGCAGCTTGGCGCCGGGGTTTTCCTTCAGCGCGTCGTTGAAGCCGCGGACGCGGTCGACATTGGTCAGCGAGCCCTTGACGCCCTCGATGATGACGATGTTGCCCTTGCCGCCGAGCGTCTTGAGCAGGAAACGTCCGGTCTCGAGGCCCAGGCTGTAGTCGTCGGCGCCGACGAAGGCTATGAACTTGCCGCCGGCCGAGCGGTCGGTGATGTTGACGACGGGGATCTTGGCGTCGTTGATCTTCTCGACCCCGGGCACCATCGCCTTGTAGTCGACCGGCGTGAACACGATCGCGCTCGGCTTCTTCACCACGACGTCCTCGATCTGACTGAGCTGCTCGGGGATCGAATCCGGCTTGGTCGGAATGTAGTGCAGGATCTTGGCGTTCAGCACCTTCGCCATGTTGTCGGCGCCGACCCGCACCGTCTGGAAGAACGGATTGGTCTGGTTCTTGGTGAAGACGGCGATGGTCTCGCCGTCGGCGCGGGCCTGCGTCACGCCAGCGGCGATCAGCAGTGACAGCGCGAGACAGCGCGTGATCCGGTGTTGCATGTCGTTTCCTTCCCTCGTTTTTTGGTTGTCTTCCAGTTCATTGCGTCGGGCGCCTTGTCTTCATGTCGAGCCAGACGGCTATGATCACGATGATGCCGGTGACGAGCGGCTGCCAGTTGGCGCTGATCGCGAGCAGGTTCATGCCGTTCAGCACCAGCGTCAGGATCAGGGCGCCGATGAAGGTGCCGAACACGGTGCCGACGCCGCCGAACAGCGACGTGCCGCCGATCAGCACCGCGGCGATCGCCGGCAAGGTCAGGCTCTCGCCGATGTCGGCCTCGGCCGAGTTGAGCCGCGACAGGAAGATGATGGAGGCGAGCCCGGCCATGGTGCCGGACACCGTGTAGACCAGCAGCAGCCGGCGCGCGACCGGAATGCCGGACAGCCGCGCCGCGACCGGATTGGCGCCGATGGCGTAGATCTCCTGGCCCCAGATCGTGCGCTGCGCGAAGAACGATCCGATCGCGAGGAACACCAGCAGCAGATAGACCGGGATCGGCAGCCCGAGCAGATAGCCGCTGCCGATCTGGCGGAAGCCGGCCGGAAAGCCGTGGATGGTCTCGCCCGCCATGTACCAATAGGTGACGCCGTTCAGCACCCACAGCATGCCGTAGGTGGCGATGAAGGAGGGGATGCGCAGCGCCGTGACCATGAAGCCGTTGAGGAAGCCGACGCTGCCGCCCGCGAGCAGCCCGGTCAGGATCCCGAGCACGGGCGAGCCGGTCTGATGGATCACGGTGCCGGCGAGACACGCCGACAGCGCGACGTTGGCGCCGACCGACAGATCGAGGCCGGCGGTCAGCACCACCAGGGTCAGGCCGGAGGCGATGAAGAAGGTCAGGCTCGCCTGCCTGAGCACGTTGAGGATGTTGCCGAGGCTGAGGAAGGAGTCGCTCAGCACGGTCAGCGCCGCGCAGATCAACAGCGCGGCGAGCATGCGATAGAACACCTGCGCTGCGTTCTGCGACAGGAGCGAGCGCGGCGGCGGCAGCGTGTCCTTGGCGATGTCGGTCATGATCGGCTCCGCAGGCCGTCGAGGAACATCGCGACGATGACCAGCGCGCCGACGCTGGCGACCTGCACCGAGGAGGGCAGGGACACCAGATTGAGCCCGTTGCGCAGCACGCCGACGGCGATGACACCGAGCACGGTGCCGAGCAGCCAGCCATTGCCGCGCTCGAACGAGGTGCCGCCGACCGCGACCGCCGCGATGGCGTCGAACTCCATCCCGAGCCCCGCGGTCGGATGTCCCGAATTCATCCGTGCGGTCATCAGCAGTCCGGCGATGCCCGCCATCGTGCCGCCGATCGCATAGACCGCGATCAGGAGCCTTGTCGGCGACAGGCCGGCATAGCGCAGCGCCTCGCGGTTGCCGCCGAGCGCGAAGATGTAGGTGCCGAACCTGGTATGATACAGCAGGCCGTGAAACACGGCGTAGGTGGCAAGCCCCATCACGATCGGCACGGGGATGCCGAGCAGCGTCGCCGCATAGATGTCGCGGACGCCGTGGGGAATACCGACCACGCTCTGGCCGTCGCTCACGATCAGCGACAGTCCCTGTGCCATGCCGAGCGTGGCGAGCGTCGCCACGAACGGCGGAATCCCGACGACCGCGACCAGCCAGCCATTGACGGTGCCGAACGCGGCGCCGGCCAGCACCGCGGCGCCGAGGCCGAGCAGCACCGACTTGGTCGCGAGCGAGACGATGGCGACGCAGAGCGAGGTCAAGGTCAGCACCGCGCCCATCGACAGGTCGAGCCCTTCGGTCATGATGATCAGGGTCATCGGCAGCGCGAGCATGGTCAGGATCGTCGACTGCACCAGCACGTTGGAGAGGTTTGCGGCCGACAGGAAGCCGGGCGCGATCGCGCCGAACAGCGCGATCAGCAGCACTAGCACGATCGCCACGCCCGGAATGCGCTGCAAGGTTCGGATCGGCGAGACGATGGCGGTGTCAGTCATCATGCATCCCCAGTCGCACGATATTCTCCTCGGTCAGCTCGCCCCGTGACAAATGCCCGGCGATGCGGCCTTCGCGCATCACATAGGCCCGGTCGCAGACGTGGCAGATCTCGATCTGCTCGGACGAGATCATCAGCGCGGCCGCGCCGTCGGCGACCAGCCGGTCAATCAGCGCGAAGATCTCCGACTTGGCGCCGACGTCGATGCCGCGGGTCGGCTCGTCGAAGATGAACAGCCTGGCGCCGGCCGCCAGCCACTTGCCGATCACGACCTTCTGCTGGTTGCCGCCTGAGAGCAGGCCGACCGTCTGCCGCGCCGTGGGCGTTGCGATGCGCAACTGCCGGATCAGCCCGTCGGCCGTGCGCTGCGCGCCGCGGGGATCGTACAGCCCGCTCGGAAACAGCTTCTTCAGCGCCGACACCACGAGGTTGTCGCCGACGGAGCGCAGCAGCGCCAGGCCCTCGCTCTTGCGGCTCTCGGGGATCAGCGCGATGCCACGGCGCGCGGCGATGTCGGGCTCGCCCGCGATCGGCTTGCCGTCGAAGATGATCTCGCCTTCGCTGACCGGATCGGCGCCGAAGATCGCGCGCGCCACCTCGGTGCGGCCGGAGCCGACGAGGCCGCACAGGCCGACGATCTCGCCCCGCCGCACCTCGATGTTGATGTCGGCAATCCCGCTCGGCGCGCTCAGTCCCCTGACCTCCAGCACGAGCTCGCCGGGCGTTTCCGCGAAATGGCGCGGATAGCTCATGTCGATATTGCGCCCGACCATCATGCGCACGAGCTGGTCGGGGGTGACGTCGGCGGGCCTGAGATCGTCGATGCGGCGGCCGTCACGCAGCACGGTGATGCGGTCGCCGAGCGCGAACACCTCGGCCATACGGTGCGAGATGTAGACGATGGCGACGCCGTCGGCCTTCAGCCGCCTGATCAGCGCGAACAGCAGCTCCGCCTCGCGGTCGGACAGCGCCGCGGTCGGCTCGTCCATCACAAGGATCCGCGCGTTCTGGCTGATCGCCTTGGCGATCTCGACCATCTGCTGCTGCGCGACGCCGAGCGTGTCGACGATGACGGAGGGATCGATGTCGAAGCCGATCGTGTCGAGCACGCGCTTGGCGTCGGCCAGGATCTTGCGGCGGTCGATGGTGCCGGGGAGCCGGCCTCTGGGTTCGCGGCCGAGATAGATATTCTGCGCGATGTCGAGGAACGGCACCAGCGAGAATTCCTGGAAGATGACGGCGATGCCGAGCTTCTGCGCGTCGGCCGTCGATGATATCTCGACCTTCGCGCCCTTGGAGATGATCTCGCCGGCATCGGCGCTGTAGGCGCCGCACAGCACCTTCATCAGGCTGGATTTGCCGGCGCCGTTCTCGCCGAGCAGCATGTGGACTTCGCCCGGGTAGATCGCGAACGACACGTCGTCCAGCGCCTTGACGCCCGGAAACGACTTGCTGATGCCGCGCAGCTCCAGCAGCGGCGCGGGCGATGGAGCTGCGATGGCGGCCGCCGCGCTCATGACGGTGCTCCGCCGGCGAAGATCTTGCCCGGATTCATCAGGCCGGCGGGATCGAGCGCGGCCTTGATGGCGCGCATCACGGCGACGGCCCCGCCGAGCTCGTCCTCGAGATAGTCGATCTTGCCGAGGCCGATGCCGTGCTCGCCGGTGCAGGTGCCGTCCATCGCGATCGCGCGCGCCACCATGCGCGCCTGCAGCGCCTTGGCGCCGGCGAGCTCGCTGTCATCGCTGGGATCGACCAGGATCAGCATGTGGAAATTGCCGTCGCCGACATGGCCGACGATCGGCGCGAGGAAGCCGCTGGCGTCGGCGTCGCGGCGCGTCTCGGTCAGGCATTCGGCGAGCCGCGAGATCGGCACGCAGACATCGGTGATGACCGCGCGCGCGCCTGGCCGCAGGCCCAGGCCGGCGTACAGCGTGTTGTCGCGCGCGTGCCACAGCCGGCTGCGGTCCTCGGCCGCCTTGGCCCAGGCGAAGCCGCGGCCGCCATGCTCGGAAGCGATCGCCTCCGCCGTCTGCGCCTGCTCGGCGACGGCCGCCTCGGAGCCGTGGAATTCGAGGAACAAGGTTGGCGCTTCCCGATAGCCGAGCTTGGAGTAGGCGTTGATGCCGCGCATCATGACGTCGTCGACGAGCTCGATGCGGGCGGCGGGGACCGCCGACTGGATCAGGGCGATCGCGGTGTCGACCGCGTCGTGCAGGGTCGGGAAGCTGCAGGTCGCGGCCGAGATCGCCTGGGGCAGCGGATGCAATTTCAGCGTGATCTCGGTGATCACGCCGAGCGTCCCCTCCGATCCGACGAACAGCCGCGTCAGGTCATAGCCGGCGGCCGATTTGCGCGCACGCTTCGCGGTGCGGATCACCCGGCCGTCGGCCAGCACCACCTCCAATGCGAGGACGTTGTCCTTCATGGTGCCGTAGCGCACCGCCATGGTGCCGGAGGCTCGGGTCGAGCTCATGCCGCCGATCGAGGCGTCGGCGCCGGGATCGATCGGAAAGAACAGGCCGGTCGTGCGCAGCTCCGCATTGAGCTGCTTGCGGGTGATGCCGGGCTGCACCACGACGTCCATGTCGGCATCATGCACGGCCAGCACCTTGTTCATGCGAGCGAAGTCGAAACAGACGCCACCCGCGGCCGCCGCGGCATTGCCTTCGAGCGAGGTGCCGGCGCCGAACGGCACGATCGGCATGCCGGCCTCGGCGCACAGCCCGACGATGGCGCTGACCTCCTGCGTCGTCTCCGGGAATACGACGATGTCGGGCGGCATCGCGGGATAATACGACTCGCTGCGGCCGTGCTGATCCAGCACGCCGCGCGCGACGCTCGCGCGTGGTCCGATCAGGCACGAAAGCCGCTCGGCCAATGCGCCGGTGCCGACCCGCAACTCCATCGTTCCTCCCGTCCGCTTCCTCGACGACGACAGGACTCTTGACGGTCCTTGTCGTCCGCTCAGCTCAAGCCCGATCGCCGCGCTCCGCAAGCGCTTTCAGGCCGAAGTCGTAGTTGAGATGGAAATATCCCTCCGCCACCATGCGGCCATCTGGCGCACGGCCCGGCGGGCAGCGCGTGAAGTCGCGGATCAGGCTGTCCTTGACGCCGAACACGACGTCGGAATCGAGATACTGGTCGCCGGCGACGAACACATGGGTCACCAGCCGCTCGAAGCCCGGCGCCGAGATCATGAAATGCACATGCGCCGGCCGCCACGGATGCCGTCCCTGCGCCGCCAGCATGTCGCCGACCGGCCCGTCATCGGGGATCGGATAGGCGGCGGGCTTGATCGACCAGAAATGGAAGCGGCCGCCGGCATCGGTGCGAAAGCGCGCGCGCATGGCGAGATCGCCGATCTGCTCGAGCCGCTGCACGTCGTAATAGCCGTCATCGTCGGAGTGCCAGACGTCGACCACGGCGCCAGCGAGCGGCCGGCCGTCGGTGCGCGACACCGAGCCGGTGACGAGCAGCGGATCGCCCTTCATCGGCCCCGCGATGTCGTCGCCATTGGCGCGCTCCGGCGCGGCCTGGACGAAGAACGGGCCGAGCACGGTGGTCTCGGTGGCGCCTTCAGGCACGGGATGATTGATGGCGTCGACCAGCATGGAGACGCCGAGCGTGTCAGACAGCAGGATGAATTCCTGGCGCTTGTCGTCGCACATCTGCCCGGTGCGGGTGAGGAAGTCGATGCCGAACTCCCATTCCTGCTGGGTCGGACGGACCTCGCGCACGAAGGCATGGAGATGGCGCACCAGCGCCTCGCTGATCTGCTTGATGCGCGCATCGCTCGCGCCCGCTAGGCGGTCGAGCACGGCATCCGTGATCGTGGTCTCGTTGAAGTTGCGCACGAGGCGGCTCCTTTCAGACGGGCTCGCCGAGCCCGGACAGCCGTTCGACATGACGGACAGTGGCAAGGAAATCGGTCGTGGCCTCGCCCTGCGCGATCAGCGCGGCATAGGTCTCGCGGACCTGCGCCGCGAGCTGCAGCGGCACGCCGACGGCGTGACCGGCGCCGAGAATGAGATCGAGATCCTTGGCCATCTGCGCGCAGGAGAACGTCGCGGCAAAGTCGCGCGCCAGCAGCGGCGCGGTCTTGTACTTCACCATCGGCGAGGCGACCGCGCTGTCGTGCAGCACCTGCAGGATGTCCGGCCAGGCGATGCCGCCCTTGCGCGCCAGCGCCAGGCTCTCGGCCATCATCGCCGCGGTCGTCGCGATCATCAGGTTGACGGCGAGCTTGGCATAGCGCGCCTCTTCGGCCGCGCCGAGATAAGTCTGCGCGCGCGTGAAAGCCTGCAGCAGCGGCGTGATCCGCGCGAAGGCCGCTTTCGGCCCGGACACGAAGCAGGTCAGCTCGCCGGTGTGGGCGATGCTGGCATTGCCGGAGATCGGCGTGCGCAGATAAGCGACATCGCGCGCGCCGGCGGCCGCGGCGACTGCGCTCGAGGCGTCGACGCCCACGGTGCTGGTCTCGATCAGGATCGCGCCCGGTGCCATGGCCGCGATCACTCCGCCGTCGCCGAGCATCGCCGCGCGCAGCGCGGTGTCGTCGGGCAGGGACGCGATGACCACCGCATGGTCACGCGCCGCCTCCGTCGCGGACGTTGCAGCGACGATGCCGAGCGCGCGCGCCTCGCAGAGCCGCTCGGCGTTGGGATCGAACGCCGTGACGTCATAGCCGGCCTTGGCGAGCCGCGCCGCGATCGGCAGGCCGATCTTGCCGATGCCGATGAAGGCGAGGCGTTGGTCAGGAAGGGGCATCGATGCCGTCCGTCATTGGCTTGATCTGCCATGTGGTCTGGAGCCGGGCAGGGGGCGGCCGGGCAGGCCGTCGAAGATGAACGCCCCGGTCACGCGCCGGTCGCCGCAGCGATGGGATAGTCGACCTGGAAGCGGCCGATCCTGATGTCGCCGAGCTGCTCGCGCACGCGCAGGTGCTCGGGGTGCGAGGCATAGGCGTGCAGCGCGGCACTGCTGGCGAATTCGGAGAACAGGACGACGTCGCAGGCGTAGTCGACGTCGCTGACATCGAGACCGACCTCGATGTGGGTGAGGCCGTCGATCCGGCCCTTGAGGCCCTCGAACAGGGTCTTGACCTTGAGCCGGGCTGCGGCGCGCTCGGCGGCCGTCTCGGCGCGTAGCCGCCACATCACGATGTGCCTGATCGGCCCCGTCATTCGTGCGTCCTCACCTGTGCCTTGTTCTTGTCGGGCGATTTTGCCTTGCAGGAAATGGAAATAAAGCCCAAAAATTGTAACTCTGTTTTCCGCTCAGCGTAACAATTCGGCGCAACAATGGACCGTCTGCTCCAGCTCGAAGTGTTTTCCAGGACGGCGGAGCTGGGCAGCCTGTCCAAGGCCGCCGAGTCCTTGCGGATGTCCAACGCAGCGGCGAGCCGGCATCTTAGCGCGCTGGAGGAGCGGCTCGCGGTGCGCCTGATCGAGCGCAACACCCGCCGTCTCTGGCTGACCGAAGCCGGGCAGGAGCTGCTGCAGCGCTGTGGCACGCTGCTCAACGAGCTGGCCGAGGCCGAGGACGCCGTCAGCGACCGCGCGCTGTCGCCGCAGGGCATGCTGCGCGTCACCAGCTCGCTGTCGTTCGCGACGATCTATCTCGCGCCGATGCTGCCGGCGTTCCGCGCGATGTATCCGAAGCTGAACCTGCAGATCATCGCCGCCAACCGCTATCCGGATTTCATCGAGGCGGGCATCGACGTCGCGATCCGCACCCGCGAGCATGAGCCGGACTCGGGCATCGTCGTCCGCCGCATCGGGCAGATGCGGCGTGTGCTGGCGGCGGCGCCGTCCTATCTCGCCAGCCGCGGCCGCCCCGTCGTTCCCGCCGATCTCGTGCGCCACGACATGCTGATCTACAACCTTGCCAACGATCCCTATTCCCTGTCCCTGCGCAACGGAACGACGGCCCAGAGCATCCGGATCGCGCCGACGCTCGACAGCAATGACGGCCAGGTGATCAGGGGCGCGGCGCTGGCCGGGCTCGGCATCCTGATTCAGCCGCTCTACATCGTGCAGGGCGACATTCTGGCCGGCCGGCTGGTGCCGGTCCTGCTCGACTGGGAGCTGCCGCTCCTGACGATGAACATTGCCTACCAGAACCGCGTCAGGCTGCCGGCCAAGATCAGGGTGTTCGCCGATTTCCTCGTCGACCACATCCGGACCCATTCCGACCCTGGGATCTGGATCGAGCCGCCGAAGCCGGATTGAGCCGATGCCCCGCGTGCCGGGGGGAGGGGGTGTTCCGAAAAAAATAAATAGCTTGCTATTTTTCTGAAATCATGTTCTCTTGCGTGCAACCCGCCTCGAGCAGAGGGACGTACGCGTCGTCACGATACGTTGAGGTGGGCTGCGATGGACGTGACGGCTGCGCCAGACGAGCGCGGTTGGCACGGACGGCGAAGTCGTGTGGTCCTGGCCTCTCGACGCTGAGGTCAAGTCTGCGGTGGTTGCCTGACGGCACACGCGGGCGATGGGGGCAAGAAAGCCGATCCCCAGGGAGAGCACGAAGGACACCGTAAAGCCATCGCGCGGGGAAGGCCGGGTCTGTCCGGCTGTACCTGTGGTACCTGCCGCCTGCATTCTTTTGAGCAGGCGGGCCACGGGCCTCAGCCGAGGTCCGGCCTTCCTCGCGCCCTCTCGTTTCAGGGCGATATGATCGATGCATCACCTCGGGCACGGTGTGCCGTGGGGCGCGATGACGCGTGTCATGAGGCGGCGGAGCGGCCAACCAACCTTTCCGCTGTCGTCCCGGACAAGCGCGCAAAGCGCGCGCAGATCCGGGATCCATAACCCCAGGGAGGAGTTCGAGGCACGATGATGGACCGGCCGCCAAGCCACAACCGCTGCAGAGTGGGTCCCGGGTCGGCGGCCGTCACCGCTTCCCGTCGCCGACCTTGCCTGGAACGACACCGATGATTTGGCGGCCCCTTGTGGCAACTTCCACGTCGGGCGCAGCGGCCGCATGGGGTCGATGAGGTTGCGCGCGGCATAGCCGGGTCCTCCAATCTGGTTGAGCAGTGCTCGCAAACGGCGAGGGGCGGAGGCCCGCATGAAACCCCGCCCGCGCTCCGTAAAAACTCGGGTCAAATTCTAAATATCAAGAATTATCAACGGCTTGTGACTGTCATCCGACTGTCATCGAACCTTTATAAAAGCCACACTGAGGCCCCGTAAAGCGGCCGGGGAAGCGCAATCGGGCGCAGATGGCGCTTCGCTTCCCGAGCATGGAGACCAGCTATGAATTTCGTCAAAGCTATCGTCGCTGCCGGCTTGGTCGCCGCATCGACGTCGGCGTTCGCTGCCGACATCACCGGTGCGGGCGCGACGTTCCCGTTCCCGATCTATTCCAAGTGGGCCGACGCCTACAAGAAGGAGACCGGCAACGGTCTGAACTACCAGTCGATCGGCTCCGGCGGCGGCATCAAGCAGATCCAGGCCAAGACCGTGACCTTTGGCGCCACCGACGCTCCGCTCAAGGCCGAGCAGCTCGAGAAGGACGGCCTGGTGCAGTGGCCGATGGTGATGGGCGGCATCGTGCCGGTCGTCAACCTCGAGGGCGTGAAGCCGGGCGAGATGGTGCTGGACGGCGAGACGCTCGCCAACATCTATCTCGGCAAGATCACCAAGTGGGATGACGCCGCGATCAAGAAGCTCAACCCCAGCGTCAAGCTGCCGTCCGACGCGATCGCTGTCGTCCGCCGCTCCGACGGTTCGGGCACGACCTTCAACTTCACCTATTATCTCTCCGAGGCGAGCGCCGACTGGAAGAGCAAGATCGGCTTCAACACCGCGGTCGAGTGGCCGGTCGGCGTCGGTGCCAAGGGCAATGAGGGCGTGTCCGGCAACATCGGCCAGACCAAGAACTCGATCGGCTATGTCGAGTACGCCTATGCCAAGCAGAACAAGCTGACCTACACGGCCATGGTGAACAAGGCCGGCAAGACCGTGCAGCCGACCGTCGAGGCCTTCCAGGCCGCCGCCGCGAATGCCGATTGGACCAAGGCCCCCGGCTACTACGTGATTCTCGCCAACCAGCCCGGCGACAAGTCCTGGCCGATGACGGCTGCGACCTTCATCCTGATGCACAAGGAGCCGACCGACAAGGCCGCGTCCGCCGAGGCGATCAAGTTCTTCAAGTGGTCGTTCGAGAAGGGTGGCAAGATGGCCGAGGAGCTCGACTACATCCCGATGCCTGACAGCGTCGTGAAGCTGATCGAGAAGACCTGGTCTGCCGACATCAAGAGCTGAGCTGGACGTATCGAAAATTCCCCTCTCCCGGCCGCCGGGGGAGGGGTGCTACCGGGGTTGAGGCGTGTCCAAGGAACAGGGGGCGGAATTGGCAGAGATGGCGGTTCAGACCGAAGTCGGCGACATCGCGGCTGCTGCCGGGCCCTACGACCGGGCGCGCGCGCTCAGTGCCTTCAAGCTTGGCGACGTCACCTTTTACTGGATCACCCGGCTCGCCGCGATCTCGGTCCTGTTGATCCTCGGCGGCATCATCATCTCTCTCATCATCGGCGCCTGGCCGGCGATGAAGGCCTACGGCTTCGAATTCCTGTGGACGCGGCGCTGGGCGCCGTCGGCCGATCCGCCGGTGCTCGGGGCGCTCGGCCCGATCTACGGCACCCTGGTCACGTCCTTCATCGCGATGCTGATCGCGATTCCGGTGGGTCTCGGCATTGCGATCTTCCTCACCGAGCTGTGCCCGCAATGGCTGCGCCGTCCGATCGGCATTGCGATCGAGCTGCTCGCCGGCATTCCCTCGATCATCTACGGCATGTGGGGCTTCTTCGTTCTGGGCCCGTTCCTGGCCTACACGTTCCAGCCGTTCATGATCAATCTCTGCTCCGGCATCCCGGTGCTGCAGGACATCTTCGCCGGTCCGCCGTCCTATCTCAGTCTGTTCAACGCCTCGCTGATCCTGGCGATCATGGTGCTGCCCTTCATCACCTCGATCTCGGTCGACGTGTTCAAGACCGTCCCGCCGGTGCTGAAGGAAGCGGCCTACGGGGTCGGCTGCACCACCTGGGAGGTCGTGCGCAGCGTCGTCATTCCCTACACCCGTGTCGGCGTCATCGGCGGCGTCATGCTGGCGCTGGGTCGTGCGCTCGGCGAAACGATGGCGGTGACCTTCATCATCGGCAACTCGTTCCGGATCTCATCGTCGATCTTCGCGCCGGGCACCACGATCTCGGCCGCCATTGCCTCTGAGTTCCAGGAGAGCGACGGCCTGCACCAGTCGAGCCTGATCCTGCTCGGCCTGCTGCTCTTCGTGCTCACCTTCTTCGTGCTGGCGAGCGCGCGCCTGATGCTCATGCGGCTCCAAGCAAAGGCGGGAAAATAAGCCATGTCCAGCGCAGATTCGCTCACCGCCGATACGCCGGTCAATCCGATCTATGCGCGCCGACGCCGCAGGGACATCGTGATCCGCGGCCTCTGCGTCGCCGCCGCGCTGTTCGGCGTCACCTGGCTGGCGCTGATCCTGTTCACGCTGTTCTATAACGGCCTCGCCGGCCTCAGCCTGCAAGTGTTTTCCGCCGACACCCCGCCGCCGGGCTCGAGCGAAGGCGGACTGCGCAATGCCATCGTCGGCTCTCTGATCATGACGGTCATCGGCGTCGGCATCGGCGCGCCGCTCGGCCTGTTCGCCGGCACCTATCTGGCCGAGTACGGCCGCAACGACCGCCTGACCTCGGTGATCCGCTTCATCAACGACATCCTGCTGTCGGCGCCCTCGATCATCATCGGCCTGTTCATCTATGGCGCTGTCGTGGTGCCGATGGGCGGCTTCTCGGCGCTCGCAGGCTCGCTGGCGCTGGCGGTCATTGTCATCCCCGTGGTGCTGCGCACCACCGAGGACATGCTGCTGCTGGTGCCCAACCCGCTGCGTGAGGCGGCCTCGGCGCTCGGCCTGCCGCGATCGCTGGTGATCCGGCGCATCGCCTATCGCGCGGCGCGCTCGGGCCTGATCACCGGCGTGCTGCTGGCCACCGCCCGCGTCGCCGGCGAGACCGCGCCCTTGCTGTTCACCGCGCTGTCGAACCAGTTCTGGAGCCTCAACCTCTCCAAGACGATGGCCAACCTGCCCGTCACCATCAACAACTTCGTCCAGAGCCCCTATGCCTATTGGAAGCAACTGGCCTGGAGCGGAGCCCTTCTGATCACTCTGGCCGTGCTCGCCCTGAATGTCAGTGCACGCATTCTCGGCGCCGAGAGGAACGCAAAATGACCGACCTGTCCGTATCCGTCAGCCAGCCCAATCCCGCCGCGCTGAACGGCAAGGTTTTGCCGGAAGCCCCCGCCAAGGTGACCGCGCGCAACCTGAACTTCTATTACGGCGATCACCACGCGCTGAAGAACATCAACCTGTCGCTGGGGACCAACCGCGTCACCGCGTTCATCGGCCCGTCCGGCTGCGGCAAGTCGACCCTGCTGCGCATCTTCAACCGGATGTACGATCTCTACCCGGGCCAGCGCGCCGTTGGCCAGCTCATGCTGGACAACACCAACATCCTCGATCCCAAGCTCGACCTCAACCTGCTGCGGGCCCGGGTCGGCATGGTGTTCCAGAAGCCGACGCCGTTCCCGATGACGATCTACGAGAACATCGCCTTCGGCATCCGGCTGTATGAGAAGATCTCCAAGTCGGAGATGGACGACCGGGTCGAGAAGGCACTGCGCGGCGGCGCGTTGTGGAACGAGGTCAAGGACAAGCTCAACGCTTCGGGCCTGTCGCTGTCAGGCGGCCAGCAGCAGCGGCTGTGCATTGCGCGCACCGTGGCGGTCCGGCCGGAGGTGATCCTGTTCGACGAGCCGTGCTCGGCGCTCGATCCGATCTCGACCGCCAAGGTCGAGGAGCTGATCCAGGAGCTCGCCGAAAACTATACGATCGCCATCGTGACACATAACATGCAGCAGGCGGCGCGCGTCTCCGACAAGACCGCCTTCATGTATCTCGGCGAGCTGATCGAGTTCGACGACACCAGCAAGATCTTCACCTCGCCGAGCGATCGGCGGACCCAGGATTACATCACCGGCCGGTTCGGCTGACGCCGACGACATTGACTTCAGGAGATCATCATGGCCAGTGAACATACCGCCAAGGCGTTCGACAGCGATCTGCAGGATCTCACCCGGCTGGTGTCGGAAATGGGCGGCCTCGCCGAGCGTCTGATCGTCGATTCCGTCGATGCGCTGGTGCGGCGCGACATCGCACTCGGCCAGAAGGTGGTCGCCACCGACGCCGAGGTCGACAAGCTGCAGCGCATCATCGAGGAGCGCGCCGTTCTTACCATCGCCCGGCGACAGCCGATGGCGGTCGACCTGCGCGAGATCGTCGGTGCGATGCGGGTCGCCACCGATCTGGAGCGCATCGGCGATCTCGCCAAGAACATCGGCAAGCGCGTCGCGGCGCTGGAGAGCGACTTCCATCCGCTCAAGCTGATCCGCGGGCTCGAGCACATGACCGACCTGGTGCAGTCGCAGGTCAAGACGGTGCTGGACGCCTATGCCGCGCACGATTTGCCGGCGGCGATGACGGTGTGGAAGGGCGACGAGGAGGTCGACGCCATCTGCACCTCGCTGTTCCGCGAACTCCTGACCTACATGATGGAGGATCCGCGCAACATCTCGTTCTGCATCCATCTGATGTTCTGCGCCAAGAACATCGAGCGCATCGGCGATCACGCGACCAACATCGCGGAGACCGTCTTCTATATGATCGAAGGCCAGCAGATCATGGACAAGCGCCCGAAGGGCGACATGACGAGCTTCGCATCGACGATCCCCGGCAACTGAGAGAGACGGTTCTGACATGGGCGCCCGAATTCTGGTGGTGGAGGACGAGGAGGCGCTGACGACGCTCCTGCGCTACAACCTCGAGGCCGAAGGCTACGAGGTCGAGACGGTGGCGCGCGGAGACGAGGCCGACACACGGCTGAAGGAGCGCGTTCCCGATCTCGTCGTGCTCGACTGGATGCTGCCGGGCCTGTCCGGCATCGAGCTGTGCCGCCGCCTGCGGGCGCGGTCCGAGACCCGGCAATTGCCGATCATCATGCTCACCGCGCGCGGCGAGGAGAGCGAGCGCGTGCGCGGCCTCGCGACCGGCGCCGACGACTACATCGTCAAGCCGTTCTCGGTGCCGGAGCTGCTGGCGCGCGTGAAGGGCCTGCTGCGGCGGGCGAGCCCGGAGCGGCTGGCGACCGTGCTGTCCTATGGCGACATCGAGCTCGACCGCGAGAAGCGCCGCGTGGCGCGCTCGGGACGGCCGATCGATCTCGGCCCGACCGAATACCGCCTGCTCGAGTTTTTCCTGGAGCATCCCGGCCGCGTGTTCAGCCGTGAGCAGCTGCTCGACAGCGTCTGGGGCCGCGACATCTATATCGACGAGCGCACGGTCGACGTCCATATCGGCCGCCTGCGCAAGCTGCTCAATCCGGGCCGCGAGCAGGACCCGATCCGCACCGTGCGCGGCGCCGGCTATGCGCTCGATGATCGCTTCGCCAAGAGCGAGCAGGTGTAAGGGGCGATCGGGCGTGAGGATGAAGCAGGTGTGAGGCGCGAGGGGGCCCGATTGAGGAGATCGCGGTCCGCTTTCCGCCACGCCGCCGCCGTCTTGATCGTGTCTGCTTCGTGGCCCGTCACGATGTTTCGGTCCCAGCGGACGCCCTTGATCAAGACCATCATCATATCTCTAGCCGTGCTGCTCGGCAGCGCGGCGGGCGCCGCGGCCGCCGAGCTCGAAGACGCGGTCGCCGCGGCGGGAAACGGACAGCACGCCGCGGCGATGCGCCGCCTGCTGCCGCTGGCCGCCAAGGGCGATGCGCGGGCGCAGTTCGACGTCGGCTTCATGGAGGCCTTCGGCTGGGGCCAACCGCGCAACCCCGCCGAGGCGCTGGCGTGGTATCGCAAGGCCGCCGATCAGGGCCTCGCCGTCGCCCAGCATTATCTCGGCATCGCCTATGTCAACGGCGAAGGTGTCGCGAGCAATTATGGCGAAGCCGGCCGCTGGTTCAGCCGCGCGGCAGCGCAGGGCTTCGCCCAGTCGCAATACATGCTGGGCCTGATGCTGCTCGACGGTCGCGGCGTGAAGCAGGACGTCGTGCAGGGCTACGCCTGGCTGGTGATGGCGGGTCGCAGCGGCGTGCGATCGGCCGGCCGCGACGTGCAGAGGGTCAAGCTGACCGAGCCGCAGCGCGTCCAGGCCCAGAGCGCCATTGCGGCCTGGCGGCCGAAGCCGGAATCGGCGGAGGCGGGCGTCGCCGCTCCGCGTCCGGAGCAACTGCTCGGGCTCGACCGCCACATCGGCGAGGTCGTCGATCCCACCTCGTGGCCGGCGTCGTCGATCGGCGTCGTCACCGTCGCGCAATACTCGACCGGCGGCTGGTGCACCGGCACTCTGGTCGCGCCGCGCGTCGTGCTCACCGCCGCGCATTGCGTGTTCAACGGCGTCGCGCAGGTCAGCCCCGGCAATGTCCGCTTCCTGGCCGGCATGAACAGGGGCACGCCGGCGGCATCGTCGGTCGCCGACAAGCTGATCGTGGCGCCGGACTTCGTCCCGACCCGGCACGACAGATGGTCGCTCGACCGCTCGCCCGCCGATTGGGCGCTGATCGTGCTGAAGGATGCGCTGCCGTCGAAGCCGGTCGCGGTCAAGGCGCTGACGCGCGAGGAACTGCAGGCTGCGACCAAGGCTGGCGCCATTTCCGAGATCGGCTACGGCCAGGAGCGGCGCTATTCGCCGACCGGCCAGCGCAATTGCAGCGCCGGCATGACCAGCGATGCCCGGCTGCTGACGGTGCATTGCCTCGCCAATTTCGGCTATTCGGGCTCGCCGATCCTGGCCGAGGTCGGCGGGCAGCCGACCGTTGTCGGCATCTTCTCGGCGTTCCACGAGGAGACCCGGCTGATGTTCGCCGCGCCCGCAAGCCAGTTCGAGGCCGTCGTGCGGCGCGAGATTGCGGCGCAGAGTGCCTCGGCGCGGTGAAGGGGGAGGGGACGAGAGAGGTCCCGCCGCTGGTCACGATCTGTGCGCGACTGGATAGCGGGTTGCCAAGCGAGCGGGCGATCCGGCAAGTGCAGCCGATTTTTTCCTGCAGCTTTCGCCTGCAGCGGGGCTTTACCGAACTGGCCTGGCTCTTGCTATAGTTCGAGTATGACGATTGTTCCAATTGATCATCCTCGTGCCCCGCGGCTGCTGTGGTGGCGGTCGCAGCCCGGCAGGACCGTTGCGCTCGTCGCTGGGCTGGTCGCGGCCAATGCGGTGGCCTGGGCCTGGGCATTCGCGCTCTACGCCGACCGGCCCGCCATCGTCGGCACCGCGATGCTGGCCTGGCTGCTCGGACTGCGCCATGCCGTCGATGCGGACCACATCGCGGCGATCGACAATGTGGTGCGGAAGCTCGTGCAGGACGGTCGCGCCCCGCGCGCCGCCGGCCTCTATTTTGCGCTCGGCCATTCCAGCGTCGTCGTCATCGCCACCATCGTGGTGAGCCTGGTGGCCGGCGCAGATCTGTTGAGTGAGGACAGCGCCATCCGTGCGATCGGCGGCACCATCGGCACCTCGGTCTCCGCAGGCTTCCTGCTGCTGATCGCCTTCGCGAATCTGGTGCTGTTCGTGAACCTCTGGCGCCGCCCATCCCACCCCCATTCCGACATGGATGCCGCCGGTAGCGCCGGGCGGGGCCTGCTCATTCGTCTGCTGCGGCCGGTGCTCCGCGTCGTCTCCCGCGCCTGGCACATGTACCCGCTCGGCTTCCTGTTCGGCCTGGGCTTCGACACCGCCAGCGAAATCGGGCTGCTCAGCCTGTCGGCGACCGAGGCGGCGCGCGGGGCGAGCCTGGCGCATGTGCTGGTATTCCCGGCGCTGTTCGCCGCGGCGATGGCCACCGTCGACACCGCCGACAGCGTGCTGATGGCCGGCGCCTATCGCTGGGCGCTCACGGATCCCGCGCGCAAGCGGCGCTACAATCTGGTCATCACCGGCGCCTCGGTCGCGATCGCGCTGGTGATCGGCGGCGTCGAGGCGGTCGCGCTGCTGACGCCCCGGCTTGGCTTCACCGGCGGATGGGCCGAGGTCGTCACTGCGCTGGGCGATGATCTCGCCAACCTCGGGATCGTCGCCATCGGACTGTTCGGCCTGATCTGGGCGGGCGCCGTGCTGCTTGGCCGCCGTCCGGGCGGTTCCGAGGATGCGCCGGGTGAGGAGCTTGCCAGCGTTCGCGCCGGGGCGCTAAACCCGAGAACGAAATAGGATCGAGCGCGCGGGTACGGATGATGGCCGGCTCGGACGAAATGACCAGGATGCTGTGGCTGCAGGGCGCGAGCTGCGGCGGCTGCACGATGTCGATCCTGGAAAGCGGTGCGTCCGGCTGGTTCGACGAGTTGCGCCAGTCCGGCATTGACCTGATCTGGCATCCCTCTGTCAGCGAAGAGACCGGGGACGAAGTCGTCGAACTGTTGGAGGCGATCCGCGACGGCCGCGAGCGGCTCGATCTGCTGGTGCTCGAAGGCTCGGTCGCACGCGGGCCGCATCTGAGCGGCCGCTTCAACATGCTCGCCGGCACCAACCGCTCGATCTATCACTGGCTGCTCGATCTGGCGCCGCTGGCCGACTACGTCGTCGCCGTCGGCAGCTGCGCGGCCTATGGCGGCATTCCTGCTGCCGGCATCAACCCGACCGACGCGGTCGGATTGCAGTTCGAGGGCAGTGACATCGGCGGCGCGCTCGGCGCGGGATTCCGCTCGAAACGCGGGCTGCCGGTGATCAACGTCGCAGGCTGCGCGCCGCATCCGGGCTGGATGATGGAAAGCCTGCTGGCGCTCACCTCGGGCGATCTGACGGCAGACGGCCTCGACGCAGTGGGACGTCCGACCTTCATCGCCAATCACTTGGCTCATCACGGCTGCTCACGCAATGAGTTCTACGAGTTCAAGGCGAGCGCTGAGACGATGTCGGAGCGCGGCTGCCTGATGGAGCATCTCGGTTGCCGCGCGACGCAGGCGGTCGGCGATTGCAATCAGCGCTCCTGGAATGGCGGCGGCTCCTGCACCAAGGGCGGGTACGCCTGCATCGCCTGCACCTCGCCGGGCTTCGAGAGCACGCAGAACTATCTGGAGACGGCGAAGCTCGCGGGCATTCCCGTAGGCCTTCCGACCGACATGCCGAAAGCCTGGTTCGTGGCGCTTGCCGCGCTGTCGAAATCGGCCACGCCGCGCCGCGTGCGGGTCAATGCGACGGCGGATCATGTCGTGGTGCCGCCGGGCCGGCCCAGTGACAAGCGCCGTCCATGACGCGGATCACGGTCGGGCCGTTCAATCGTGTCGAAGGCGACCTCGAGGTCAGGCTCGATATCGAGAGCGGCCGCGTCACCAGGGCGGAAGTGACGGCGCCGCTCTATCGCGGCTTCGAGCAGATCCTGGAGGGGCGGCCGCCGCTGGACGCGCTGGTGATCGCACCGCGAATCTGCGGCATCTGCTCGGTGTCGCAATCGATCGCCGCCGCCGCCGCGTTGCGCCAGGCCATGGGCATTGCGGCAGCGCCAAACGGCATCCTCGCGGCCAACATTGCCCATGCGGCCGAGAACGCGGCGGACCATCTGACGCATTTCTACATCTTCTTCATGCCGGACTTCGCCCGCGACGCCTACGTCGCGCACGCTTGGCATTCGGCTGCGGCCGAGCGTTTCGCGGCGACGAAGGGCAGCGCGGCTCGCGAAGCGTTGCCGGCGCGCGCGCGGCTGCTCGAGATCATGGGCCTGATCGCCGGCAAATGGCCGCACAGTCTCGCCTTCCAGCCGGGCGGGACGACGCGCGCGATCGAGCTCGGCGAGCGCGTGCGCCTCAACGCGATCGCGGCGTCGTTTCGCGGTTTTCTTGAACGCGCCGTGTTTGCCGACAGGTTGGAGAATGTGCTCGCCTTGTCGACGTCGGACGAGCTCGACCGTTGGCGCGAGGGCCGCGCCGGCGACTTCGCGCATTTCCTGCGCATCGCCGACGCGCTCGATCTGGCGCATCTTGGCCCGGGCTCCAGCCTGCTGATGAGTTTCGGCGCTTATCACGAATCTGACAGTG
Organism: Bradyrhizobium sp. HKCCYLRH3061; assembly: GCF_051168015.1. Taxonomy (NCBI): domain Bacteria; kingdom Pseudomonadati; phylum Pseudomonadota; class Alphaproteobacteria; order Hyphomicrobiales; family Nitrobacteraceae; genus Bradyrhizobium; species Bradyrhizobium sp. HKCCYLRH3061. The sequence continues at coordinate 511,681 of NZ_JBNPUE010000001.1, read as the reverse complement.
CGCACTTCCGGGCCGGGCTTCGCACCCGCGATGGAACGATCGAAGCGCTGCCGTCGAATCGGATCACGGAGGACGTGTCGCACGCCTGGATGCGTGCGACCTCGCTCGATCCGGCCGAGAGCCGGACCGAGCCCGACGCCGACAAGCCCGACGCCTATAGTTGGTGCAAGGCGCCGCGGCTTGCGGGAGAACCGGTCGAGGTCGGCGCTCTCGCAAGGCAGGCCATCGACGGTCAGCCGTTGATCTCCGCGCTGCTCGCGGGCGGTCGCAGCAATGTCCGCAATCGTGTCATCGCCCGGCTGATCGAGACCGCGCGCCTCGCGCTGGCGATCGAGCATTGGATCAAGGCACTGCGTCTCAACGAGCCGTTCTGCGACAACAGCGCCAGTACGGCCGACGGCAATTTCGTCGGGCTCGTGGAAGCTGCGCGCGGCAGCCTGGGCCACTGGCTCGCGGTGCGCTCCGGCCGCATCGAGCGCTATCAGATCATCGCGCCGACCAGCTGGAATTTCTCTCCGCGCGACGCGGATGGGATAGCCGGTCCGCTCGAACAGGCGCTGGTCGGCACCGAGGTCGGCGATGCCGGCGCTCGTGCGGTCGGCATCCAGCACGTCGTGCGGTCGTTCGATCCGTGCATGGTCTGCACGGCGCATTGAGCGCGCTGCACACAGGTAGGCAGCAAGCGGAAACAAGCTTGTCGGTGCAAAGCGCGTGATTTCCGATTATCGCGCGCGATCCGCTGTCGAAGCCTTAGCCGCTGCGGCCTCACTGCTTCAAGCATCTGGAATCATTATGATTCAAATCCAGGGATGATGCTGGCCCGCATCTTGCTGTCCTTCTCGCCAGAACGCGATCACACGATCGCCAACGCGATATCAGGGGGAGGACTCATGGGCGCGGCAACGGAAACTTTTTACAGCGTCATCCGGCGTCAGGGCATCACGCGGCGCAGCTTTCACAAATTCTGCAGCCTGACGGCGACGAGCCTCGGGCTCGGGCCGGTCGCGGCGAGCCGCATCGCCAATGCGCTGGAGACCAAGCCGCGCACGCCGGTCATCTGGATGCACGGGCTCGAATGCACCTGCTGCTCGGAGAGCTTCATCCGTTCGGCGCATCCGCTGGTGAAGGATGCCGTGTTGTCGATGATCTCGCTCGACTATGACGACACGATCATGGCGGCGGCCGGCCACCAGGCCGAGGCGATCCTCGAGGAGACGCGCGCGAAGTACAAGGGACAGTACATTCTCGCGGTCGAGGGCAATCCGCCGCTGAACGAAGGCGGCATGTTCTGCATCGACGGCGGCAAGCCGTTCGTCGAGAAGCTGAAGATGATGGCCGAGGACGCGATGGCGATCATCGCCTGGGGCGCTTGCGCCTCCTGGGGCTGCGTGCAGGCGGCGAAGCCGAATCCGACGCAGGCGACGCCGATCGACAAGGTCATCACCAACAAGCCGATCATCAAGGTGCCGGGCTGCCCGCCGATCGCCGAGGTCATGACCGGCGTCGTCACCTTCATCACTACCTTCGGCAAGCTGCCAGAGCTCGACCGCCAGGGCCGGCCGAAGATGTTCTACTCACAGCGCATCCACGACAAGTGCTATCGCCGGCCGCATTTCGACGCCGGCCAGTTCGTCGAGGAGTGGGACGACGAGGCGGCGCGCAAGGGCTACTGCCTCTACAAGATGGGCTGCAAGGGCCCCACCACCTACAACGCCTGCTCGACGGTGCGATGGAATGGCGGCGTATCGTTCCCGATCCAGTCGGGTCATGGCTGCATCGGCTGCTCGGAGGACGGCTTCTGGGACAAGGGCTCGTTCTACGACCGCCTCACCAACATCAAGCAGTTCGGCATCGAGCACAACGCCGACCAGGTCGGCATGGTGGCCGCGGGCACGGTAGGTGCGGCGGTCGCAGCGCATGCGGCGGTCACGGCGGTCAAGCGTCTCGCGACCAAACGCGACGACGCCAAGGAAAACGCCAAGCAAGATCATTGATCGAATTCAGGACAGGCAACGATGGGCATCCAGACTCCCAACGGCTTCAATCTCGACAATTCCGGCAAGCGCATCGTCGTCGATCCGGTCACCCGCATCGAGGGACATATGCGGGTCGAGGTCAACGTCGATTCCGACAACGTGATCCGCAATGCGGTCTCCACCGGCACGATGTGGCGCGGTATCGAGGTGATCCTCAGGAACCGCGATCCGCGCGACGCCTGGGCCTTCACCGAGCGGATCTGCGGCGTCTGCACCGGAACGCACGCGCTCACATCGGTGCGCGCGGTCGAGAACGCCCTCGGCATCACCATTCCGGAGAATGCCAACTCCATTCGTAACCTCATGCAGCTTGCGCTGCAGGTGCACGACCACGTCGTGCACTTCTATCATCTGCACGCATTGGACTGGGTCGACGTGGTCTCGGCGCTCTCGGCCGATCCAAAGGCGACGTCGACCTTGGCGCAGTCGATCTCGAGCTGGCCGCTGTCGTCGCCCGGCTATTTCAGGGACCTGCAGACCCGTCTCAAGAAGTTCGTCGAGTCCGGCCAGCTCGGTCCGTTCAAGAACGGCTATTGGGGCAGCAAGGCCTACAAGCTGCCGCCTGAGGCCAATCTGATGGCCGTGGCACACTATCTGGAGGCACTCGATTTCCAGAAGGAGATCGTCAAGATCCACACCATCTTCGGCGGCAAGAATCCACATCCGAACTGGCTGGTGGGCGGCGTGCCGTGTCCGATCAACATCGACGGCACCGGCGCGGTCGGCGCCATCAACATCGAGCGGCTGAATCTCGTCTCGTCGATCATCGATCGCCTGATCGAGTTCAACGAGCTGGTCTATCTTCCCGACGTGGCCGCGATCGGCTCGTTCTACAAGGACTGGCTCTACGGCGGCGGCCTGTCCGGCAAGAGCGTGCTCGCCTATGGCGACGTGCCCGAGCATGCCAACGACTACTCGGCCAAGAGCCTGAAGCTGCCGCGCGGTGCGATCATCAACGGCAATCTGTCGGAGGTGTTTCCGGTCGATCATGCCAATCCGGACGAGATCCAGGAGTTCGTGGTTCACTCCTGGTACAAATATCCCGACGAGACCAAGGGGCTGCATCCCTGGGACGGCATCACCGAGCCGAACTACGTGCTTGGCCCCAACGCGAAGGGCACCAAGACCGACATCAAGGAGCTCGACGAGGGCGGCAAATATTCCTGGATCAAGGCGCCGCGTTGGCGCGGCCACGCCATGGAGGTCGGGCCGCTCGCACGCTGGGTCGTCGGCTATGCGCAGAACAAGGCGGAGTTCAAGGACCCGGTCGACAAGTTCCTGAAGGATCTCGACCTGCCTCTGACGGCGCTGTTCTCGACGCTCGGCCGCACCGCGGCACGTGCGCTGGAATCGGTCTGGGCCGGACGGCAGATGCGCTACTTCCAGGACAAGCTGATCGCCAACATCAAGGCCGGCGACAGCTCGACGGCGAATGTCGACAAATGGAAGCCGGAGAGCTGGCCGAAGGAGGCCAAGGGCGTCGGCTTCACCGAGGCGCCGCGCGGCGCGCTCGCGCACTGGATCAAGATCAAGGATACCAAGATCGACAATTACCAGTGCGTTGTGCCGACGACCTGGAACGGCTCGCCGAGGGATCCCAAGGGCAACATCGGCGCCTTCGAGGCGTCGCTGATGAACACCCCGATGGCCAATCCCGAGCAGCCGCTGGAGATCCTGCGCACGATCCATTCCTTCGATCCGTGCCTGGCCTGCTCGACGCACGTCATGAGTCCGGATGGCCAGGAGCTGGCCGAGGTCAAGGTCAGGTAGTACGGGGAGCAGGGTCATGATGGATGCAGTTGCACGCCCGCCCGAGTCGGGGACGGACATCGCCGCGATCGCAGCCGACGCCGCCGGCGAGCATGCGGTCGGCCGGCCCACGGTCTATGTCTACGAAGCGCCCGTGCGCATCTGCCACTGGGTCAACGCGTTCGCGATCATCGTTCTGATGATCACCGGCTATCTGATCGGATCACCGCTGCCGACGGTGTCGGGGGAGGCGTCGGCGAATTTCGTGATGGGCTACATCCGCTTTGCCCATTTCGCGGCCGGACAGGTGCTGGCGGTGTTCTTCCTCGCCCGCATCTTCTGGGCTTTCGTCGGCAACCACCACTCCCGGCAGATCTTCTACATTCCGGTGCATCGCAAGCAATTCTGGAAGGAGGTGCTGCACGAGATCCGCTGGTACGCGTTCCTGGAGCGTGAGCCGAAGATGTATGTCGGCCACAATCCGCTGGCGCAGACGGCGATGTTCACCGGCTTCACGCTGTTCGTGACCTTCATGATCGTCACCGGCTTTGCGCTCTATTCGGAAGGCACCGGGATCGACAGCTGGCAGCACAAGCTGTTCGGCTGGGTATTCGCGATCTGGCCGAACAGCCAGGACGTCCATACCTGGCATCATCTCGGGATGTGGGCGCTGGTCACCTTCGTGATGGTGCACGTCTATGCCGCCATTCGCGAAGACATCATGTCGCGCCAGAGCATCATCTCCTCGATGATCTCGGGCGAGCGGCAGTTCCGCGACTGACAGGAGGGCCGGCATGGTCGATGAGCGCGGGCGCGACCGCATTCTGGTGCTCGGGATCGGCAACATTCTCTGGGCTGACGAAGGCTTCGGTGTGCGGGTGGTGGAGGAATTCCACCGCCGCTTCACCGTGCCCGACAACGTCACGATCCTCGATGGCGGCACGCAGGGGCTCTACCTCGTCAACTATGTCGAGGAAGCCGATAGTCTGATCGTGTTCGACGCCATCGACTACGGCCTCGTGCCGGGCGAGCTCAAGCTCGTCCGGGACGACGAGGTGCCGCGCTTCACCGGCGCCAAGAAGATGAGCCTGCACCAGACGGGCTTCCAGGAAGTGCTGAGCGCGGCCGACCTGCTCGGCCGTTATCCGCAACGGCTTGCGCTGATCGGCTGCCAGCCGCTCGACCTCGAGGATTGGGGCGGGCCGCTGACCGCGCCTGTCCTCGCGCAGATCGGGCCGTCGATCGAGCTGGCCTGCGCCCTGCTGGCGGAATGGGGCGCACCCGCCGTGCCGCGGCGTGAACCGCTCGCCGGCGACGAACGCCTGCTTGCGAACGACATCGACCATCACAGCTACGAGCTGCGGGCGCGCCCGGCCGAGTGACCGCGCCGCGAGGAAATCCGCCATGTGTCTTGGCCTGCCGATGACAATCCTCGAGACCGATGGCGTCTCGGCACTGTGCAGCTTCGACGGCGAGGAGCGCCGCGTCTCGGTGCTGTTGCTGTCGAACCCGCCGGTGGGGGCCAAGGTGCTCGTCTATATCGACAACGCCGTTCGCCTGCTCGATGACGAAGAAGCGCGGCTGATCGGTGAGGCGCTGCGCGGCCTGCAGGCGGCCGTGAACGGCGAGAATTGCGATGACTTCTTCGCGGATCTGATCGGGCGCGAGCCGGAGCTGCCGGAGCATTTGCGGTAGCGGCGTGATGCCCTCGGGCAGCGCCGGATTGCTGATAACAGAATTTCCATAGATGAAGTAAGTTTGCAGGCTTTGTCTGGAAAGCACCTTTCCGATTTCTTGCGCAATCCTTAGTTGCAATAAAAACCGAATATGTTTCAATGTCTTGGATGCTACCGGCCCCGCGTGGGTGTCTGGCACGTCGATTGCTGATCATGGGGAATATGGCAACGATAACTGGTCAGGGAGAAACACCGATGGAAATGCAGCAGCGTGATCCCGCGCGCGCGCGAGGCGGGTTGCCGGAGGTCGATGCCGGCACCGTCGATGCCTTTCTCGCCGAGGCTGATTGCGCCGGGCTTGTCGCCGTGCTGCTGTCGGCCGGGGATCCCGCGCGATTTCCGGAGGCGCTGGACGTGGCCATCGTGCTGCCGGAGCTGATCACGGCGTTTCAGGGCCGGCTGCGTGGCGCCATCATCGCGCGCGACGCGGAGGCCGAGCTCGGGGCGCGATTTGGCGTGCGCGTGCAGCCGAGCCTGATCCTGTGCCGCGGCGCGGAGACGCTTGGCCTGATCGCCAAGATCCAGGACTGGTCTGTCTATGTCGACCGCATCTCGCGGCTGATCGACCGGCCGCAGGGCGCGACGGCGGCGGTCGTCGCCAGCATCGTCCCAGTCCATCAGCCTGCGGGAGTCGAGCGATGAAGCCGGGATTCTGGATCGCGCCTGAAGGAGCCGAGGAGCCGGTCAACATCTTTCCGATCGGCGAAGAGGCGCTCGATACGTCCCACAAGGGACTGACCGCTTCCGGAGCGCTGGCCAAGCTGGCCTCGCTCGACTCGGAGGCGCTGGCGCGGAGCTGCCCGCGCGCGGTCGAATTGCTGTCGACGATTGCATCCGCCATCGCGGCGCAGACTGCCGGCGCACCGACGCAATTATTCCGTCTCGAAGGCCTCAACGATCTCGAGCGGCGGCTGATCGACGACGTGCTGGGCGAGGGCGAGGTCGCGGGCGTCGTGGCTCTTCCCGACGGGACGCTGGCTCAAATCCAGGAATCGGTGCTCGCCGGCATCTGGCGGGTGCGGCTGGAAGCGGATGAGCGCCACGACTACATCGAGGTCGGCGCCGTGCCGGAGATCGTGTCGCGCGCCGCCGCCGATCTGACCGCGGGTGACATCGTGATCGGCCCTGTGCCCGAGGGCACGATGAACGCGCTGCCGGTGCTCGCCGAGATCCGCGAGCGCGCGCTGTCCTGGCGACCGGGCCAGCGCTCGCAGACCATCAACTTCACGCTGCTGCCGATGAGCCCGGCCGACATGAGTTTCCTGCAGCAGACGCTCGGCAACGGCCCGATCCAGTTGATGTCGCGCGGCTACGGCACCTGCCGCGTGCTCGCGACCGGCATCCGCCATGTCTGGTCGGTGCAGTTCTTCAACGCCATGGATACGATCATTCTCGACACCCTCGAAGTCGGCGGCGTGCCGGTGGTCGCGCTCGCCGCGGCTGAGGATTTCGAGGATTCGGCCGAGCGCCTGACCCAGATCATCGAGGCCTATTTCACATGAGCGGCGGCTTCGAGAATTTCGGTGTCCGCAGCGATCTCGCTGATGACGTGTTGCTGGAGTGCGGCATCTGCTGGACGCGCTACGATCCGGCCGAAGGTGACGGCGTCGCGCAGATTCCGCCGGGGACGCCGTTCGCGGCGCTGCCGGACGACTGGCATTGCCCGAACTGCGATGCGCCGAAAGCCAAGTTCATGGTGGTCGAGCCATGAGCGCTGAGGCGGCCGGGCAGGGCACGTCTGACGTCACGCCGGTCGCGTGGGGCGAGCGTCTCGCCGGCTTCTATCGCGAGATCGGCGCGCGTGCGATGCGCGATCTGCCGATCTATCACGACGCGCTCGACGTCGAGGCGATTGGATTTTCGGTTGTCGAGGGCCGCATCCTCGGCATCGTCGTCACGCCGTGGTTCATGAACGTGGTCACTCCGGCCGCCCAGGGCTCCGCGGGATCCGTCGTCAAGATCGTGCTTCCGGCCGGCTCGTTCGAGTTCACGATCGGCGATATCGCCGGGATCGGGCGGATCGCGAGCTGCTCGCTGTTCTCGCCGATGTTCCAGTTCGACGACATGGTCGCGGCGCGTGCGGCGGCTGAGGCCGCTCTGGCCGCGCTGATGACGGCGCCGGAGGATGACCTGTCGTCCGAACGCGCTGCGAAGGCGTCGAGCACGATCGATCGCCGGGCGTTCCTGCGTGGGACCCTTTCCGAGGGCCGCGCATGACCCTCACGTTCCGCAACCGCATCGACGTCACGCTGTCGGTCGCTGATCAGCTGATCGTCGGCGTCGACATTCAGCCGCGCACGCGGCCGCCGCTGGAACGGCTGTTCGCCGGCAAGCCGGCCGAGATGCTGCTTGCGGCCCTGCCGCGGCTGTTCTCGCTGTGCGCCGGTGCACACCAGGTCGCGCTGCTCTCGGCGCTGGAGGCGGCCCGCGGCGAGCAGGCTGCGCCGTCGACGCGCCATCGTCGGATCCAGGCCGTGCTGGCGGAACGGTTCGCCGAACTCATGCGCGGTCTGCTGATTGCTTCAATGGCGGACAATCGCAGTGTCGCGCAGCCGGTGCAACGGCTGTTGCAGGCGATCGCCTCGCTGCAGACGCCTTCCGACGCTGATGCCCCGCAGCAATCTCGCGCTGCAACCTTGTCTCAAATCAAGATGGGCATGGTGGCTCTGGGCATAGGCTGGCCAGCGGAGCCGGTTCTGCCGGGAACTCCGCTTGCATCGATGATGGACGCGGCCCGGAAGGCCGCCGATGATGGAGGATGGAGCCACATGCCGGCCGAGCACGACATCCTGTCGGCCGCCGATGATGGCGCCATCGTCACGCGATTGATCGACGTGGGATCTGCCTTTGCTGAGGCTCCCGAACTTGACGGCCGCGTTCCGGAGACCGGAGTCTGGGCCCGCTATGCGGAGCGCCATCAGTTGGCATCAGCCGGCCCCGTCGAACGCCTCTCAGCCAAGATCGCTGAGATTGCCGAGCTGCTCCGCTTGATCGAGGCGGGTGAGGCGGAGGCCGCCGCGGCCGACCCGCATGCCGTCGCAAGCTACGGGCTTGGCCCGCGGCGCGGCGCCGCCGCGGTCGAATGCGCGCGCGGCCGGCTGCATCACGCGATCGAGCTGGATGCGCACGGCACGGTCTCGCGTTTCGAGTATCTGGCGCCGACGGAATGGAACTTTCACCCGCGCGGTCCTGTCGTGAGGAGCCTCACGGGAGTTGCGCTGCGCGGCACCGTCGATCGCCACGCCGTCCATACGATGGTCGGATCGTTCGATCCCTGCGTCGGCTATCACCTGGCGTTCCGGGGGATGGCCGATGCATGAAATGGCGCTGTGCGAAGGCATCGTCGAGATCGTCGAGCAGGAGGCACGCAAGGGCGCCTTCTCCACGGTGAAGACCGTATGGTTGGAGATCGGTGCGCTCAGCCATGTCGCGCCGGAGGCGCTGCGATTCTGTTTCGAGGCGGTGACCGCGAAGACCCTGTTGCAGGGGGCAGCGCTCGAGATCATCGAACAGCCGGGCACGGCATGGTGCCTGGGCTGCTCGCGCAGCGTCGAGATCAGCCAACGCTATCAGCCTTGTCCGGTCTGCGGCAGTCATCAGCTGCAGGTCACGGGCGGTGAGGACATGCGGGTCAAGGAGCTGGAGGTCGAGTAATGTGCACGGTGTGTGGCTGCAGTGACGGCAAGTCCTCCATCGAGACCGGTGATCATGATCACGATCACGGCGAGCATCATCATGCTCATGGACATGATCACAGCCATGATCAGTCCGGACATCATCACCATTACGGCCATCATGATCACGAGCATGGTCACCATCACGATGATCACCATCATGATCACGGTCGCGCGCATGATCATCATCATGATCATGCTGCCGACCACGTCGACTGTTCGGCCAATCCGGCCGGACAGGAGGTTGCCGGTCTCTCCAGCGGGCGCATCATCCAGATCGAACGCGACATTCTCGGCAAGAACAACCGGCTCGCGGCAAAAAACCGCGCGCGCTTCGCCGCGCATGACGTGCTGGCATTCAATTTCGTCTCCAGCCCAGGCGCCGGCAAGACCTCGCTGCTGGTGCGCGCCGTCTCCGATCTCAAGCAGAGCCGGCCCGTCGCGGTGATCGAGGGCGACCAGCAGACCTCCAACGATGCCGAGCGCATCCGCGCCACCGGCGTGCCGGCGATCCAGATCAACACCGGCAAGGGCTGTCATCTCGACGCGGCCATGGTCGGCGAAGCCTTTGGCCGGCTGCCGTCTTTGCGCGGCGGGCTGCTGTTCATCGAGAATGTCGGCAACCTCGTCTGTCCGGCCGCCTTCGATCTCGGCGAAGCTTGCAAGATCGTCGTGTTCTCGACCACCGAGGGCGAAGACAAGCCGCTCAAATATCCCGACATGTTCGCGGCATCATCGCTGATGCTGATCAACAAGATCGATCTGGCGCCGGTGCTCGATTTCGATCTTGCGCAGACGATCGAATATGCCCGCCGCGTCAATCCGAAGATCGAGGTGCTGACGATCTCCGCGAAGACAGGCGAGGGCCTTTCTGCGTTCTACGCCTGGATCAGGAAGCAGTCTGAGCGGATGCGGGCGAGCGCAGCGAACGCGGTGCGGGGATGAGCACGCCCGGCCGGACATCGGCGGCGAACCATGCGCGCCTCAGGCTCCGCGTCCGCGGCGCCGTGCAGGGCGTCGGCTTTCGTCCCTATGTCCACGGCCTGGCCACGCGCCATCGGCTCGGCGGCTTCGTCGCCAATGACGCTGATGGCGTGCTGATCGAGGTCGAGGGCGACGAGGTCGCTGACTTCGTCGCGGCGCTGCCGCAGCAGGCGCCGCCGCTGGCCCGCATCGACGACATCGCCGTCGAGCCGATCGTGGCCGATTGCAGCACGGGCTTCCGGATCGCCCAGAGCACGGGCGGGCGCGTCACGACGCGGATCGTGCCCGACGCCGCCACCTGTGACGCGTGCCTGGCCGAGCTGTTCGATCGCAATAGCCGCTTCCATCTCTATCCCTTCGTCAACTGCACCCATTGCGGCCCGCGCTTCACCATCGCCGAGCGCCTGCCTTACGATCGCGCGTCCACTTCGATGAAGCGCTTTCCGATGTGCGAGGCGTGCCGGTCCGACTACGAAGATCCCGCCGGGCGCCGCTTTCATGCCGAAGCGATCTCTTGTCCGCGCTGCGGTCCGCAGCTCAGCCATGGCATCGATGATATCGCAGCCGTGCTCGCGAATGGCAGGATCGTGGCCATCAAGGGTCTCGGTGGCTATCAGCTGCTGTGCGACGCCCGGGATGAGCAGGCCGTCCAGCGGCTGCGCGCGCGCAAGCAGCGCGATGGCAAGCCGTTCGCCGTGATGCTCGCTACGGTCGACGCTGCAACCGAGATTGCCGAGATTGATGCGCCTGCGCGCGCGCTGCTGGAGCAGGTGGCGCGACCGATCGTGCTGCTGCGCTCGCGCCAACGTGTCGCGTCCTCGGTCGCACCGGGCCTTTCGAAGATCGGAGTGTTGCTGCCGCTCGCACCGCTGCATCATCTGATCTTCCATGCGCTGGAGGCGCGCCGGCCGGCCGCTGATGGACCATGGGCGGTGGTCTGCACCAGCGCCAATCCAAGTGGCGAGCCGCTGCTGACCGACAATGACGAGGCGCGCGCGGACCTCGCCGACATTGCGGATCTGATCGTCACCCACGATCGCGACATCGTCATCCGCGCCGACGATTCCGTGCTTGCTGTCGTGGCCGGCGTTCCCCGCTTCGTCAGGCGCGCGCGCGGCTATGTTCCGGAGCCGATCCGGCTCGCGCGCGCCATGCCGCCGGTGCTCGCGGTCGGCGCTCAGCTGAAGGCGACGGTGACGGTGACGCGCGGCGACGAGGCATTCGTGTCGCAGCATCTCGGCGATCTCGACACCGGGCCTGCGATCCGCTTCTTCGAGGAGACGATCGCGCATCTCACCTCCATCCTGGACGTCGAGCCGGTCGCGATCGCGCATGACCTGCACCCGGACATGGCGTCGACGCGGTTCGCGCTGGCACACGGTCTGCCGACGCTGCCGGTGCAGCATCACCATGCGCATGCGGCCTCGGTCATGGCCGAGCATGGCGTGACCAGCCCCGCCCTCGCGCTGGTGCTGGATGGCTATGGCTATGGCAGCGATGGCGGCGCCTGGGGCGGTGAGTTGCTGTCGTGCGACGGAGCGGGCTTCCAGCGCCTCGGCCATCTCGCTCTATTGAAGATGCCGGGCGGCGACCGGGCCGCACGGGAGCCGTGGCGGATGGCGGCTTCCGTGCTGCACGATATTGGTCGCGGTGACGAAATCGGGTGGCGTTTTGCGACCCAGCCGCAGGCGCGAAACATGCCGATGCTGCTGGATCGTGCCGATGCCGCGGTTACCAGCAGTGCCGGCCGGTTGTTCGATGCCGTGGCCGGCCTGCTCGGTGTCAACACGGTGCAGAGCTACGAAGGCGAGGCGGCGATGAAGCTGGAGGCGCTGGTGCGGGAACCGGCGACGCTGGAGCGCGGCTGGACCATTGCCGATGGCGTGCTGTCGCTGCGGCCGCTGCTCGCGCATCTGATCGCGGGTGATCCCGGCGCCGTCGAAGCGGCGGGGCTGTTTCACGGCACGTTGGCCGAAGCCTGCGTCGAATGGATCACGAGCGCGTCGCGCGCGACCGGCATCGGCACGATCGTGCTGAGCGGCGGCTGCTTCCTCAATGCGCATCTGGCCGAACAGATCGTGCGCGGCTGCCGTTCCGCAGGCCTCGACCCGCTGCTGCCGCGCCGGCTGCCGCCCAATGATGGCGGCCTCAGCCTCGGGCAGGCCTGGGTGGCGGGTCTGCATCTCACGCAAAACAATATGGTGTCTGGAGGGACCGTCTGATGTGCCTGGCCATTCCTGCCGAGGTGATCAAGCTCTTGCCTGACGACATGGCGATCGTCTCGATCGACGGCGTCAGCAAGGAGGTCTCGATCGCGCTGATCGAGGAGATCGCCGTCGGCGACTACGTCATTCTTCATGTCGGCCATGCGCTGGCCAGGATCGATCCGGAGGAGGCGCGCGAGACGCTCGACCTGCTCCGGCAGATGGGCGAGGTTGTGGCGGAGGTCAGACCATGAAATATGCCGACGAGTTTCGCGACAAGGAACTGGCGACCGGGCTTGCGCGCGCCATCCGCGCCAAGGCCGATCCGGCGCGCGCCTATCGCTTCATGGAGTTCTGCGGCGGCCACACCCATGCGATCGCGCGCTACGGCCTCGAGGACATGTTGCCGGACAATGTGCGCATGATCCACGGCCCGGGATGTCCGGTCTGCGTGCTGCCGGCCGGGCGCATCGACATGGCGATCGCGCTCGCCGAACGCCCCGAGGTCATCCTCTGCGTCTATGGCGACCTGATGCGCGTGCCGGGCTCGCGCGGGTCCTCGCTGCTCAAGGCGAAAGCGCGCGGCGCCGACATCCGCATGGTATACTCGACGCTGGATGCGATCGCGCTGGCCGAGCAGAATCCTGGTCGCGAGGTGGTGTTCTTCGCCATCGGCTTCGAGACGACGACGCCGCCGACCGCCGTGATGATCCGGGCCGCCGAGAAGAAGCAATTGTCGAACTTCACGGTGTTCTGCAACCACGTGCTGACCCCGCCCGCGATGCGCGCGATCCTCGACAGCGACACGCCGATCGAGATCGACGGCTTCGTCGGACCGGCGCATGTCTCTACCGTGATCGGTACCGAGCCCTACGCGCCGTTCGCGCGCGATGACGGCAAGCCGGTCGTGATCGCGGGCTTCGAGCCGCTCGACATGATGCAGGCGATCCTGATGCTGATCGAGCAGGTCAATGACGGCCGTCACGAGGTCGAGAACCAGTATCGCCGCGCGGTGACCGGCAGCGGCAACCAGCGCGCCATCCGCGAGGTCGCCGAGATCTTCGAGCTGCGCGATCAGTTCGAATGGCGCGGGCTCGGCAGCATTCCGGCGAGCGCATTGAAATTGCGGCCCGCCTTTGCGCATCTCGACGCCGAGCTGCGCTTCGCGATGTCCGAGCTGGTCGTCGCCGACAACCCGGCCTGCGAATGTCCGGCCATTTTGCGTGGCCTGAAAAAGCCGGTGGACTGCAAGCTGTTCGGCACCGCCTGCACGCCGGAGACGCCGATCGGCTCCTGCATGGTGTCGTCGGAAGGCGCCTGCGCGGCGCATTGGACCTATGGCCGCTTCCGCGACCATCAGCGGAGGCTCGCATCATGAGCATTCACCAGCGCCGGCTCGACATCAAGAGCGGCTGCATCGACCTCTCGCACGGCGCCGGCGGCCGCGCGATGGCGCAACTGATTGCCGGCCTGTTCCACGAGGCGTTCGGCAACGAATGGCTGGCGCGCGGCAACGACCAGTCGGCGTTCGACGTCGCGGCCGGCCGCATGGTGATGACGACCGACGGCTATGTCGTCTCGCCGCTGTTCTTCCCCGGCGGCAATATCGGCTCGCTCGCGGTGCACGGCACGGTCAACGACATCGCCATGGCCGGCGCCAGGCCGCTGTATCTGTCGGCCAGCTTCATCATCGAGGAGGGGTTTCCGTTTTCCGACCTGAAGCGGATCGCCGATGCGATGGGCGAGGCGGCGCGCGAGGCCGGCATCGCGATCATCACCGGCGATACCAAGGTGGTCGAGCGCGGCAAGGCGGATGGCGTGTTCATTTCGACGGCCGGTGTCGGCGTGCTGCCGCAAGGCCTCGATCTCTCTGCCGACAAGGCCAGGCCCGGTGACCGCGTGCTGCTGTCCGGCAGCCTCGGCGACCACGGCGTGGCGATCATGTCGCGGCGGCAGAACCTCACCTTCGACACCGAGATCGTCTCCGACTCGGCCTCGCTGCACGGTCTCGTCGCCGACATGGTCGCAGCCGGCGGCGCCGGCATCCGGCTGATGCGCGATCCCACGCGCGGCGGGGTTGCGGCCACGATGAACGAGATCGCCCAGCAGTCGAATCTGGGCTTCCGTCTGCAGGAGGAAGCGATTCCGGTGAAGCCGGCGGTCGCGGCCGCCTGCGAGCTGCTCGGGCTCGATCCACTCCACGTCGCCAATGAGGGCAAGCTGGTCGCGATCGTCGCGCCTGAGCTGGCCGGCGCCGTTCTCGCCGCCATGAGGGCGCATCCGCTCGGCCGCGATGCGGCTGAGATCGGCGAAGCTGTGGCCGATGATCATCGCTTCGTCCAGATGGCGACGAGCTTCGGCGGCGGCCGCATCGTCGACTGGCTGTCGGGCGAGCAGCTGCCGCGGATCTGCTGAGACGCGCGATGGGCATCCAGGGAACGATACTGGTCGTGGACGACGAGGTCCGGTCACAGGAGGCGCTGCGGCGCGTCCTCAACCAGGATTTCGAGGTCTTGTGTGCGGGCAACACCAACGATGCCGAGAAGCTGCTCGAAGGCGAGATCGTGCATGCGGTGATCTGCGACCAGCGCATGCCGCAGGAATCCGGCGTCAGCTTCCTGAAGCGCGTGCGCGAGATGTGGCCCGACCCTGTCAGGATGATCATCTCGGGCTATTCGGATTCCGAGGACATCATCGCCGGCCTCAACGAGGCCGGCATCTATCAGTATATCACGAAGCCCTGGCAGCCGGACCGCCTGATCGAGATCGTCCGCGAGGCCGTGCAGCTCTACCGGCTGCAGAAGGAGACGGAGACCGCCGGCGTCGACGTGAAGGCCACGCCGGCCCATATCAAGAAGGTCGTGTCGGTCAAGCGCGGCGCCGCCAAACAGCTCTATGATTTCGACCGCATCGTGCATTCGGCCGCGAGCCCGATGCGCAACGTGATCGAGCTCGGCCGGCGCGCCGCCGATTACGACATCTCGGTCTTGATCACCGGCGAATCCGGCACCGGCAAGGAGCTGCTCGCACGTGCGATTCATTATGGCTCTGCGCGCGCCACCAAGGCCTTCGTGGTCGAGAATTGCGGCGCGCTGCCGGATGAGCTGCTCGAAAGCGAGCTGTTCGGCTGCAAGAAGGGCGCGTTCACCGGCGCCTATCAGGACCGCATCGGCCTGTTCGAGGTCGCCGACGGCGGCACCATCTTTCTCGACGAGATCGGCGAGACATCCCCCGCCTTTCAGGTCAAGCTGCTGCGCGTGCTGCAGGAGAGCGAGATCCGGCCGCTCGGCGCGCAGCGCGTGCGCCAGGTCGATGTGCGCGTGGTCGCCGCGACCAACCGGGATCTCGAGGCCGAAGTCGAGGCGGGCCGCTTCCGGCGCGATCTGTACTACCGGCTCGCCGCGTTTCCGGTGCACATGCCGTCCTTGCGCGAACGGCCGATGGACATTCCGCTGATCGCCGAGGGCGTGCTATCGGCGGTGAAGACATCGTTCAACCGGCCGCATCTGCGGTTCGCACCGGCGGCGCTTGAGGAATTCTCCCGCTATCACTGGCCCGGCAACGTTCGCGAGCTGCAGAACGAGATCCAGCGCATGGCCGTGCTGGCCGATGCCGACGAACTGCGCTGTCCGCCGTTTGCCGGCCGGCGCAGCGGCCGCCGCGCCGCGCCCGCGATCGCCAATGGCAAGCTCAATGGTTCCGGGAGCCTGAAGGACAAGGTCGAGGATCTCGAAAAGACCATCATCGTTCACTGTCTGGAGAAATATGATGGTAACATCAGTCGCGTCGCGAGCGAGCTCGGCCTGTCCCGAGTGGGGCTCCGGAACAAATTGTCGAGATACGATCTGAAGAAGCATGGCAAAGGCCACTCACTCTCCTGAGTCCGGGGCTGACACGCTGCTCAAGCTGATCGCGAGCAGCAGCACGCTCGAACTCGACAGCGAGCGCGAAGGCGTGTGGATCGAAGTGATCCGCAAGATGGACGAGGTCTATTCCGACCTGCTGCGCTACGAGGTCGATCTCGAGCACAAGAACGCCGAGCTCGAGGAAGCCCAGGCGTTCGTCACCAACGTCATCGAGTCCGTCTCCGACATCCTGGTCGTCTGTGACGCCAGGGGCACCGTACAGCAGGCCAACTCCGCCTTTCTGCAGACATCGGGACGGGCTTTGGCCGACATCGCAGGTCGCAACATCGCCGAGATGATCGATCCCGATCATCGGCCCAAGCTCGCCGCGCTGCTGACGCCGCGCAGCAGCGCCGATGTGGTCGACGGTGAATTGCGCTTTGCCGCGGCCGCCGGAGTCAGCTCCGATCTGTTCGCGATCAACAGCTCGCCGCGGCATGACCATCGCGGCCGCTTCATCGGCGTGGTGCTGACGGGACGCCCGATCGGCGAGCTGCGCCGCGCCTATGAGGCCCTGCACAAGGCGCATCAGGAGCTGCAGCGGGCGCAGCGGCAATTGGTCGAGCAGGAGAAGATGGCGAGCCTCGGCCGCCTCGTCGCCGGCGTGGCCCACGAGCTGAACAATCCGATCAGCTTCGTCTACGGCAACATCCACACCCTGATGCGCTACCGCACCTCGCTGGTCGGCTATCTCGATGCCATCCACGAGCAGCCGGTCGCGGATGATGTCGCTGCGCTTCGCAAAGATCTCAGGATCGATGCCATCCTGGAGGATTTTGGCCCGCTGATCGATGGCACGCTGGAAGGCGCGGTGCGCATCAGCGAGATCGTCAAGAACCTACGCCGCCTGTCGTTCTCGAAGCTCGGCGAGGTCGAGCGCGTCAACATCGAGCGACTGATCAATACCGCCGTGCTGTGGGCGGGGCGCACCAAGCAGCATCGTGTCGACATCCAGATCGAGGTCGAGCCGGATCTGTGGATCTCCGGCAACGAAGGCCAGCTGCATCAGGTGATCGTCAACCTCGTGGAGAACGCGATCGACGCGATGCGATCGACCGACCTGCCGCGCCTTCTGGTCGCGGTGGCGCGCCAGGGCAGCGAGATCGCCTTTCGCATCACCGACAACGGCCCCGGCATCGACAAGGATCATCTGACCCACATCTTCGAGCCGTTCTTCACGACCAAGCGCGTCGGGGAGGGGACGGGGCTCGGGCTGTGGATCAGCTACGGCATCGTTCGCGAGCACGGCGGCGAACTGCTGGCCAGCAACGAGCCGCAGGGCGGCGCCACGTTCTCTTTCACCTTGCCGGCGGCTTGACGATGCGCGCAGGGGCTGCCGCCGACGCCGACATGGGATGCTGAGCGTCCTCATCTTCCTTGAACGTCCGAGGCGATGCCGGGATTCCTGACGCGGGGTTGCCGGACGTCGCCGGCAAAGGCCAAGTCCGACGTGATCAGGACGCCGTCGCGACCGGCACGGGCTCGCGCTGCTTCGACAGCCGCGCCAGCAGCACCGTGGCGGTTCGCGTGATGTGCTGCCGGGCAAGATCCTCGGCTGTCTGCGCATCGCCTGCGATCACCGCCCGCAGGATGTCCTCGTGCTGGTCCCAGATCCGCCGCGGGGTCTCGTCGCGCATCAGGACCTCGCCCATCAGGCGCCTCAGATGCAGCCAATGCGGCAGGGTGGTGTCCTGGATGACGGAGTTGCCGGAGATCTCGTAGAGGAATTCATGAAACTTGACGTCGGCCTCGATCAGCTTCTCGACCGAATGCTCGCGCTCGGCGCGCCGGCCCTGCTCGATCAGCTTGGGGCCCTCCTCGGCCGCGCGCTCGGCGCCGCGCGTCGCCGCGAGCCGGCAGGCGAGGCCCTCGGCGACGGCGCGTATTTCATAGAGGTTGCGGATGAAGTCCGTGTCGATCGGCGCGACTTCCAGGCCGCGGCCCGGCGCGTCGCGGACGAACCCCTGATTGCGCAGCAGCAGCAGGGCCTGCTGCACCGGCTGGCGCGAGACGCCGAGGTCGCGGGCGAGATCGTCCTGGATGAGGCGGGCGGATTCCGGCAGCTCGCCGCCGACGATGTCGGAGAGAATGCGCTCGTAGACGCGTTCGGTCAGGCTCGGCTGTGTCTTCAGCGGTGGCACACGGCCTCCACGGGATCAGGTGTGATGTCCGGTCGCGCGTGTGAGACTGCCGTCCCGGAGCCCGGCGCTCGCATGGCGGACGAGGTCGGTCTGAATGGGGTCATACCGAGAGTTTCCGCGCGGCGAGCGTCCGCCGCTGCTTGGAGTTGCTGTCCTGCTGGATTTTGAGGTGATGGATGAACACACTGGCCGCGCGCGAAATGTGCTCGCGGCTCAGCCGTTCTGCCTCGGTGCTGCGGCCCTCGATCACGGCTGCAAGAATGTCCTCGTGCTCGTCCCAGACCATCCGGGACATGCTCTGCTCCTTCTGCAGCACGTCGGACATCACCCGCTTCAGGCATGGCCAATGCGGCGCCATCGTCTCGCCGATCAGCGCGTTGCCGGAGAGGTCGCCGAGGAATTGATGGAAGGCGATGTCGGTCTCGATCTTGCGGTTGACGAGCCCGCTCTTCACCGCCTCGTGGCCGGCCGCGATGTAGGCCGGGCCTTCGCGCGCGGCACGCTCGCTCGCGCGCTCGGCGGCCAGCCGCGCCGCGAGGCCTTCGAGAACGGCGCGCATCTCATAGAGATCCCGGACGAAGGCGGGGTCCAGCGGCGCCACGATCAGGCCGCGGCCCGGCGCGCTCTGCACCAGCCCGCAGCCGCGCAACAGGATCAGCGCCTGCTGAACCGGCTGGCGCGACACCCCGTAAGCCTGAGCCAGATCATCTTGGATCAGCCGCGAGCCCGGCGTGAGAACGCCACTGACGATCTCGTCAGTGATCGCCTCGACGACCTGGTCGACCAGAGAGGGAGCGGCGGGCACGATTCGCATGGGCCATCACATTTTGCCGGACATTAGCATGTCAAGTCCGAAAATCGATTTGCGATGCATTCGAATTCAGAGTACGAATTCAGAAAAGGCGCCGCACTAAGGCAAGTTAAAAAGCGGCCAAACAGGGGAGGGACTCCGTTGTCGGAAGATCCGACCAGTCGGGAGTGCGGTCAGGTCTGGTCCGTGCGCCCGGAGGGCAGCGTGCGCGCCGGTGTGATGTCGGCGGTGTCGCGCGCATTGCTGGTGGCGTCGGTTACGTCGTTCGGCGCGATGACGCCTGCGCTCGCCGCGGCCGGAGAAGGGTTGACCTTGTCCGATGCCTGGGTGCCGGCGGCGCCCGAGGTGGGGCGCGACATCCCGCTGCTGATCACGATCAAGAACGACACGACCGCGCCGGAAGCCTTGATGCGCGTGCGCTGTCCGGTCGCCAATTTCTCTGAGCGGCACACCGTCGATCGCGGCGAAGGCGCTCCGGCGATGCGCTCCATTCCCAACATTCCCATCGCTGCAGGCAGCACGTTGGTGCTGCTGCCGACCGCCTATCACGTCATGCTGCTGCAGACGCGGGAGCCGCTCGAGCCAGGCAGGCGCTTCACCTGCACGATCGTGTTCCAGAAAGCAGGATCCATCGAAACGGAGGTCGAGGTTCGCAAGTCCCCTTGAAGCGTGTTTGTCGCCTGCTGCTCTCCGCCTTCGGGATCGGCGGAGCGGTATTCGCTCCAACTCATAATCAATAATGGGAGAAGGAAACGATGAGGATAAACGTCAGGTCAACCTTGCGGGCGGTGCTGCTGGCCAGCGCAGCCTTCGCCTGTTTCCAGCTTGCGTCGCCGGCGCAGGCCGCCGACGAGATGACCCCCGAGCGGCTGCTCAACGCCGACAAGGAGGCCGGCAACTGGCTCCACCATCATAAGAACTACTCGGGCACGCGGTTCTCGGCGCTGAAGGAGATCAACAAGGACAACGTCAAGAACCTGAAGGTCGCCTGGACCATGCATCTCGGCGGCGTCGAGGGCGGCGGCATCTGGAGCCACGGCGGTCTCGAAGGCACGCCGATCGTCGAGAACGGCATGATCTATGTCACCGACGGCTGGGGCTCGGTGTACAAGATCGATGCACGCGGTGGCAAAGGCCAGATGGTCTGGAAGATGGATCCGAAGACGGATCACGACTGGGCCGGCGCGATCGCCTGCTGCGGCGTCGACAATCGCGGTGTCGCGCTGTGGGGCAACCTCGTCGTGTCGCACACGCTCGACGGCCGCCTGATCGCGACCAACAAGGAAACCGGGCAGGTTGCCTGGCAGCGTCAGGTCGCCGATCCCGACAAGGGCGAGGTGATCACCGGCGCGCCGCTGATCGTGAAGAACATGGCGATCTCGGGCGTCGCCGGCGCCGAATACGGCATCCGCGGATGGATCGCGGCGACCGACCTCACCACGCAGAAGGAGGTCTGGCGCACCCACACCATTCCGGCCAAGGGCGAGCCCGGCAGCGAGACCTGGAAGGACAGCAACGACGCGGCGGCGGCCGGCGGCGGTTCGACCTGGGTCACGGGCACCTATGATCCGGCGACCGACACCATCATCTGGGGCGTCGGCAATCCCGGCCCGGACTGGGACAACGCCTATCGTCCCGGCGACAACCTCTACACCGACAGCTCGCTGGCGCTCGACGCGAACACCGGCAAGATCAAGTGGCACTATCAGCACACGCCGAACGATCCCTTCGACTATGACAGCGTCGCCGAGAACGTCCTGGTCGATGTGCCCGCGCCGAACGGCTCCACCCTGAAGCTCGCGCTCGAGGCCGACCGCAACGGCTTTGCCTATGCGATCGACCGCACCAGCGGCAAGTTCATTTGGGGTCTGCCCTTCGTCAAGAAGGTCACCTGGACCAAGGGGCTCGATGCCGAGACCGGCAAGCCGATCGAGTATGATCCGAAGAACCCGGTGCAGCGCTACAATGCGTCGGTGTCGCCGCATCGTGAGAACAAGGTCGCGGACATCTGCCCGGGCAACATGGGCGGCAAGAACTGGCCGCCGACCTCGTACAATCCGGACCTGAAGCTCTGGTACATCCCTGTCATCGAGAGCTGCAACCGGATCACCGTGGAAGAAGCGACCAAGGACAAGCTGAAGCCGCGTGAGTTCTGGACCGGCGGCGGACCGAGCCAGCCATTCAAGATCACGGGCAGCGTGACCGCGATCGACGTCACCACCGGCAAGATCGCCGGCAAGATGGAGACGCCGTTCCCGAATCTCGGCGGCATGCTGTCGACGCCTGATCTCGTCTTCACCGGCCAGCCCTCGGGCGAGGTGATGGCGCTCGATGCCAAGACCCTGCAGAAGCTGTGGGAGTTCAACACCGGCGGCGGCGTCAATGCGCCTCCCGTGACGTTCTCGGTCGACGGCAAGCAATACGTCGCGATCCTGGTCGGTCTCGGCGGCGCCTGGGACAAGTGGTTCATCGAATCCACGCCCGAGCTGAAGAAGATCCAGCCCGGCTCGATGCTCTACGTCTTCTCGCTGTGAAGTCGACAGCGGAGCGGAGGCGTCGCCTCCGCTCCGCCCCTATCCCCTGTTCGACAAGAAGATCAGATGAAACTCAGTGCGATCACGTTCGCTGTGGCATCGGCTTTCGTCCTCGGTTCTGCTTCGCTCGCGTCGGCGCAGTCCGCGGCGCCGACGGATCCGACCGAGGCCGGCAAGGCCGTGTTCAAGCGCGCGAACTGCGTCGGCTGCCACAAATGGCATGGTAATGGCGGTGGCGGCTATGGCGGCGACGCGCTGTCGCTGCGCAAGACGCAGCTCACCCGTGACCAGATCATCGAGACCGTGACCTGCGGCCGGCCCGGGACGGGCATGCCGTACTTTGCGCGCGACTCCTATGACACGGCGAAGTGCTACGACATGAGCCGCCAGGATGTCGGCGAACGCATGCCGCCCGAGGGCGGCGTGTTCCTGCGGCCCAACGATATCCAGGCGGTCGCGGATTACGTGCTCGCGCACATCAAGGGCCGCGGCGAGCCGAACTACGACGAGTGTACCGCGTTCTTCGGGAACACGTCGCGGGTCTGCGACATCTACAAGACGAATGCCGCCAAGCCTGCAAGCGAGCCATCGAAATGAAGCGGTCAACCTGCGCTGCGATCTTCGCCACGTTCGTGCTGTCGTTCGTGATGCATGCGGCCTCGGCGCAGGCCGTACCGAACTACGATTTGCGCGACATCACCGTCGGCATGCCCGTCGGCGACCTGCCCAATGAGGGCTATGTCAATCTGACTTGCGCCAAGGATCCGAATCGCAAGCTCAATGCGTGGTCGGCGTGGCGCGACTGTCCAGCGGACGAGCAGGCGCGGCACGCGGTGCGCTTCGATTTCGATCCGGAGACCAGCCAAGACGGCACCAAGGTGGCCGGTCATCCCGTGCTGCTGACGGTCCTGGTCGACGACAAGGGCACCGTCACCGGCCTGACGATCGAGACCGACCCGAAGGCGCGGCTCTATATTCGCAAGAAGGCCTTCCTGCTCGGCAACCAGGTGAAGTCGCGCTATGGCGCCGAGGGCTGGGAGTGCAAGGAGCAGCAGCCGACCGCAGGCGAGCAGCCGGTCGGGGGCGTGTTCCTCCGCGAGGTCTGCAAGAAGACGGTGCCCGGCCGGACGCTGACGGTCGAGCGCGAGCTGTTCCGCAAGCCGGACCAGGACATCAAGAGCTTCGTCGATCAGACGCTGGTGCGGATCACGAAGGATATCAACTAGTCCGTCGCCGATCTTCATCGCGCTCCGCTGGAGGCGCGCGCC
This sequence comes from Bradyrhizobium sp. HKCCYLRH3061, assembly GCF_051168015.1. Taxonomy (NCBI): domain Bacteria; kingdom Pseudomonadati; phylum Pseudomonadota; class Alphaproteobacteria; order Hyphomicrobiales; family Nitrobacteraceae; genus Bradyrhizobium; species Bradyrhizobium sp. HKCCYLRH3061. The sequence goes on along the minus strand of NZ_JBNPUE010000001.1, from coordinate 488,639 downwards.
AGTCGGCGTCGTGAACCCGGCCGCCGGGAGGAAACGACGATGAGGGATCTCTTGAATTTCGGGCAGATGCTGTCGGCCCATGCGCGCATGTCGCCGCAGCGCACCGGTGCCCGCGATCTCGAACGTGCGATGAGCTTTGCGCTGTGGAACGAGCGCGCGTGCCGGCTCGCCAACGCGCTGCTCGGGCTCGGCCTTGCCAAGGGCGATCGCGTTGCGATCCTTGCCTACAATTGTGTCGAATGGTGCGAGATCTATGCGGCCACGGCCAAAGCCGGGCTGGTGGCGCTGCCGATCAATTTCCGCCTCACCGCGCCCGAGATGCAGTTCATCGTGCAGAATGCCGAAGCGGCCGCCGTCATCGTGCAGGACGAACTCGTGGGCCTGGTCGAGGAGGCGCGCAAGGATCTCGGCATCGCCGACGACCGCTTCATCCACTTTGGCACCAAGCCGCGTCCGGCAGGCTATCGCGGCTACGAGGACATCATCGCCGCGGCTGCGGACCGCGAGCCGGATCAGCAGGTCGCGCTGTCCGATCCCTGGACCCTGATGTACACCTCGGGCACCACCGGCAAGCCGAAGGGCGTGCTGCGCAGCCATCGCAGCGCCGTCCTCCTGTCGATGGTCACCGAGATCGAGCTGAAGCTGAGCCGCAACGACGGCGCGCTGCTGGTGATGCCGATGTGCCATGCCAATTCGCTGAACTTCTTCGGCGCGTTCGGCTATATCGGCGGCGTCAATTCGATCTATTCGCGCAAGAGCTTCGATCCCGAGCACGCGGTGACGACGCTCGCCGATGGCGGCTCCACCTTCACCTCGCTGGTCCCCACGCACTACATCATGATGCTCGATCTGCCGCGAGGGTTGCGCGCGGAGCACGATTTCAGCGCGGTCACCAAGCTGATGATCTCCTCGGCGCCGGCGCGCCCGGAGACCAAGCGCGAAGTGATGGAGATGTTTCCGAAGTCCGGCCTCTACGAGCTCTACGGCGCGACCGAGACCGGCTGGGTCACCATGCTGCATCCGCACGAGCAGTTCACCAAGCTGGGTTCGGTCGGGCGCGAATGCGTCGGCGCCGCGCCGATCCGCATCCTCGACGAGGCAGGCCGCGAGGTGCCGGACGGCGAGGCGGGTGAGCTCTATTCGAGCAACGCGCACACGTTCGACTGCTACTGGCGCCTGCCGGAGAAGACCGCGGAGGCGTTCCGCGGCGACTATTGCTCAGTCGGCGACATGGCCCGCCGCGATGCCGACGGCTATATCCATCTCGCCGACCGCAAGAGCAACATGATCATCTCCGGCGGCGAGAACATCTATCCCTCCGAGGTCGAAGCGCAGGTCGGAGCCCATCCGGCCGTCAAGGACATCGCCGTGATCGGCCTGCCCGACGACAAATGGGGCGAGCGCGTCCACGCCGTGATCGTGCCGCGCGACGGCGTGACGGTGAAGGAGCACGAGCTGGTCGATTGGGCCAAGGAACGTCTGGCCGGTTTCAAGCGGCCGCGGTCCTATGCCTTCATCACCGACGCTGAGATGCCGCGCAACGCCACCGGCAAGATCCTGCATCGCGAGCTGAAGAAGAGATTTTCGTGAGTTGGTCGCTGCAATGCGCGGCGCGTCTGATATGTAGCTGCGATGCAGGCTGTCCTCAATTCCGCTCTTCCCATCTTCGCGTTGATCCTCACGGGGTTCCTGTGCGGCTGGTTCAATGTGTTCGACCGCACCGCGACCGACAATCTGAATCGTTTCGCCGTGTACCTGGCGCTGCCGGCGCTGATCTTCACGGCGATGTCCAAGATCGGCCTCGAGCAGGTCGGCCAGTTCGGCTTCATCGGCGCGTTCTGCGGTGGCATCGCCGCGACCTTCGCGACCGGCTTCGTGATCAGCCGTCTGCGCGGCCGCCGCGCCGCCAATGCCAGCATCGAGGGGCTCGATGCCGGCTACAGCAATGTCGGCTTCATGGGCATTCCGATGTGCCTCCTGGTGTTCGGCCCGGACAGCGCGCCGGCCTCGATCATCGCCACCCTGTTCACGGCCTGTGTGCTGTTCCTGTTCGCGATCGTCGTCGTCGAGATGGATCTGCAGAAGGGCGCCACCCTGGGCGCAACGATCGCCAAGGTGGCGCGTTCGCTGCTGACAAGTCCGTTGTTCATCGCGCCCGTCGCCGGACTCGCGGTCGGCCTCAGCGGCTTCGCATTGCCGGCGCCGTTCATGAGCTTCACCAGCCTGCTCGGCGGCGCGGCCTCGCCGGCCGCTCTGGTCTGCATCGGCCTGTTCCTGGCGCAGGAGCGCGTCGTCACGCACGATGCGACATCAATCGCGATCCTGGTGTCGCTGAAGCTGCTGATGCAGCCCGCGGTGACCGCGCTGCTCGCCTTCCACGTCTTTTCGATGCCGCCTCTCTGGTCGCACTCGGCCGTCATCCTCAGCGCGTTGCCGATCGGCTCGGGGCCGTTCACGATCGCCAAACTGTATGGGCTCGAGGCGGGTGTCACGTCGGGCTCGATCCTCGTCTCGCACATCTTCGCCGTCCTCACCGTCTCGCTGCTCGTGGCCTGGCTCGCGCCGGGCTGATCGCAACTTCATTCGCTGGAGTGGTCCGATGAAGATCTCCCCCGACAGTGCCGCCGACCTGATCGCCCGCCTGCTCAAGCGCCGCGGCGTTGCCCGCGTGTTCGCGCTGTGCGGCGGCCATATCATGCCGATCTGGATGCGGCTCGATGCGGAAGGCATCCGCATCATCGACGTGCGCGACGAGCGCGCGGCCGTGCATATGGCGCAGGCGCATGCGGAGCTGACTGGTGAGCTCGGCGTCGCCCTCGTCACGGCTGGGCCCGGCATGACCAACGCGATCACCGGCATCGCCAACGCCCACGTCTCGCGCGCGCCGGTGCTGGTGATCTCGGGCGGCAACCCGCGTCCGCAGGAGAACCGCGGCGGCCTGCAGGACATGGACCACACCCAGCTCGTGCGTTCGATCACGCGCTACGCGCGCACCGTGCGCGAGCCGTCGCTGGTGCTGCAGGAGCTCGACGAGGCGATCGCGCGCGCGTTCGGCGACGGCGGCGAGCCAGGACCTGCGTTCATCGATTTCCCGGTCGACACCTTGCGCGGCATCGTGCCCAAGGCGCTGCAACTGGAGGAGCATCTCGCGCCGAAGCCGCGGGCGGCGCCGCGGCCGGACCAGGCCGAGGTCGAGAAGGCGGTCGAGCTGTTGTGGTCGGCGCGGCGCGTGCTCGTCATCTCCGGCCGCGGCGCGCGCGGCGCCGGCCCTGAGCTGATCGCGCTGCTCGACCGGCTCGGCGCCGTCTATCTCGACACCGGCGAGAGCAGGGGCCTCGTGCCCGACGATCACCCCTCGGTGGTCGGCGCGATGCGCGGCGCTGTCATGGGCGATGCCGACGTGGTGCTGACGGTCGGCCGCCGGCTCGACTTCCAGCTCGCCTACGGCTCGCCGGCCGTGTTCAAGGACGCCAAATTCGTCCGCATCAGCGACACCGCGAGCGAGCTGCGCGACAATCGCCGCGGCGCAGCCGAAATCCTCGCATCACCTGCGGAAACTCTCCGGGCAATGGTTGCGCTCGCGGGCAATCGCGAGTCGGCTGTCGACAAGCAATGGGCTGGCAAGCTCCGCTCCGCGCATCAGGAGCGCGCGGCCAAGCTGCGCCAGAGCATGGCGACAGCGTCGGCCGGCAGCGACGGACGGTTGCATCCGAACCGCGTGCTGTCGGCCCTGCAGGAGGCGATCGGCAATGATGCCGTGGTCATCACCGACGGCGGCGACTTTCTCTCGTTCGCCCGCGTCGGCCTGAGCGCGCCGCTGATGCTCGATCCCGGCCCGTTCGGCTGCATCGGCATCGGCGTGCCCTATGGCATCGCCGCGAGCCTCGCCTTTCCCGACAAGCCCGTGGTGGTCGCGACCGGCGACGGCGCCTTCGGCTTCAACGCGATCGAGGTCGACACCGCCGTGCGCCACAAGGCGCCGGTGCTGATCGTCGTCGCCAACAACGGCGCCTGGCAGATCGAGGTGCACGACCAGACCGTGACCCATGGCAAGGTGGTCGGCACCAGGCTGCAATTCGCCGATCACGCCGCGATGGCGCGCGCCTTCGGCATGCATGCCGAGCGGGTCGAAACCGAGAAGCAGCTCGGACCTGCGATCCAGCGCGCGCTCGCGAATCGCCCGGCGCTGCTCGATTTGGTGGTGACGCCGGAAGCGGTGTCGTCGGATGCCAAGACCGGGCTCGCATGGGTGCCGGATCTGCAGCCGCTGGCAGCGTGGGACGAGGCGGAGCGCAAGTGGCGCGGCGTGTGAGGCCTCACACCTGCTGCAGCTGCCGCGGCGCGCTGAGCCACAGCGCGAGCAGGGTGCAGACGGCGCCGGACAGCAGATAGCCGCCGGCCGACAGCAGGCCGAGATTGGCGGCCAGCACCAATGCCGCCAGCGGCGCGAAGCCGGCGCCGAACAGCCAGGCGAGGTCCGCCGTGAGCGCCGATGCCGTATAGCGATAGGTGCGCGCGAAATTGGCGGCGATCGCGCCGGAGGACTGGCCGAACGACAGGCCGAGCAGGATGAAGCCGAGCACCATGTAGATGGTCTCGCCGATCGGGCCGGCATCGAGCAGTTGCGGCGCGAAGCCCGAGAACACCGCGATCGCGATCGCCGAGCCGATCAGGAGCGACTTGCGGCCGATGCGGTCCGCGAGCATGCCGGACGCGACAATGGCGACGACGCCGAACACCGCGCCGACCGCCTCGATGACGAGGAAGCGCGCCGGCGTCTCCTTGGTGAACAGGAACACCCAGGACAGCGGAAACACCGTCACCATGTGGAACAGCGCGAAGCTCGCCAGCGGCGCGAACGCGCCGATCACGATGTTGCGGCCCTCGTGCCGGATCGTCGTCATGACGCGCGCCGGCTGCAATTCGCGCGACTGGAACAGCTCGTCATATTCAGGCGTCACCACCATGCGCAGCCGCGCGAACAGCGCCACGACGTTGATGGCGAACGCCACGAAGAACGGGTAGCGCCAGCCCCAGTCGAAGAAGTCGGCCGCCGAGAGATAGCCGACGAAGAAAGCGAACAGCACGCTGGCGACGATCAGCCCGAGCGGCGCGCCGAGCTGCGGGATCATCGCATACCAGCCGCGCTGGTGCTCCGGCGCATTCATGGCAAGCAGCGACGCCAACCCGTCCCAGGCGCCGCCCCAGGCGAGGCCCTGGCCGATCCGCGCCAGCGCCAGCAGCCAGATCGCCGCGACGCCGACGGTGTGGTAGCTCGGCAGGAACGCGATCGCGACCGTCGAGGTGCCGAGCAGGAACAATGCGGTGATCAGCTTGGCGCTCTTGCCGTAGCGGCGGTCGATCGCCATGAAGATCACGCTGCCGAACGGGCGCGCGATGAAGGCGAGCGCGAACAGCGCGAACGAATACAGCGTCTGCGTCAGCTCGTCGGCGAACGGAAACACCAGGCGCGGAAACACGATCACCGAGGCGATGGCGTAGACGAAGAAGTCGAAGAATTCCGACGTGCGCCCGACGATCACGCCGATCGCGATCTCGCCCGGATGCGCCTCATGCGTGCGGGAGAGATGGGTTTCGCCGTCGGCGGTCGCCGCTGCCTGTGTCATCGCGCTGCCTGCAGTCCTCTCGCACTCTATTGTCGCCCCGTAATTGTCGTCCTCGGCGCCGCTCCGGTATTGGACAAATTGTCCAATGTCGGCCGTGTCGCCCGATCGCTAGGTGAGGCCTCGTTCAGAGGTCCGCCGTGCGACGAGGTTGAGCGTGCGTTACTGGAAATTCTTAGCCATGCTGCCGCTGGGGCTCGCGCTGGGCGGCTGCAATCTGGTCGTGCTCTCGCCCTCCGGTGACGTGGCCGCACAGCAGCGCGATCTCGTGATCATCGCGACCGTGCTGATGCTGCTGATCGTGGTGCCGGTGATGGCGGCCACCGCCATGATCGCATGGCGCTACCGCCAGTCCAATAAGGCGGCGACCTACACGCCGGATTGGGATCACTCCACCCAGCTCGAGCTTCTGATCTGGGCGGCGCCGCTGCTGATCATCATCTGCCTGGGCGCGGTGACGTGGATGGGTACGCATCTGCTCGATCCCTATCGCACGCTCGGACGCATCTCCGCCGAGCGCGCGGTGACGCCGCAGGACAAGCCGCTCGAGGTCAACGTCGTCGCGCTCGATTGGAAGTGGCTGTTCATCTATCCCGAATACGGCATCGCCAGCCTCAACGAGCTCGCAGCTCCCGTGAACCGGCCGCTCGATTTCAGGATCACCTCGTCCTCGGTAATGAACTCGTTCTATATTCCGGCACTCGCCGGCCAGATCTATGCGATGCCGGGCATGCAGAGCCGGCTGCACGCCGTCATCAACAAGCCCGGCATCTATCGCGGCTTCTCGGCCAACTACAGCGGCTCCGGCTTCTCCGGCATGCGCTTCGCTTTCCGTGGCCTGTCGGATGCGGACTTCGCCGGCTGGGTCGACAAGGCCAAGGCGAGTGGGCAGGAGCTCAACAAGCAGGATTATCTTGCGCTCGAGCGTCCGAGCGCCAATGAACCGGTTCGCCACTATGCCTCGGTTGACAGCGACCTGTTCCGCGCCATCCTCAACATGTGCGTCGAGCCCGGCAAGATGTGCATGAGCGAGATGATGGCGATCGACGCGCAGGGCGGCATGGGCATGGCCGGCGTGCGCAACACGCTGCCGCTCGCCTATGACAAGTTCGCCGGCCGCGGCGCCGTGTTCGGCGCCGAGCCGAGCTTCGTTGCCGGCGGCGTCTGCCTGCCGGGCGATCAGGTCACGCGGATGGCCGACGATTCTTCGCCGACCGTGCTGGCGCCGCTGGACTGGACGCCATTGCAGGGGCGCGGGCTGGCGCGGCCCGGCCTGCTGCGGCCGTCCAAGGCATCCTTCATCACGGGGCCAACCTCAAAGTCGGATTCGTGAGGGTCCATCATGTTCGATACAGCAGAGCTCACAAAGATCATCTTCGGCCGGCTGACGCTGGAGTCGCTGCCGCTGCACGAGCCGATCATCGTCGGCACCTTCGCCATGGTCGCGCTCGGCGGTCTCGCGCTGTTTGGCGCGATCACCTATTTCCGGCTGTGGGGCTATCTCTGGAAAGAGTGGTTCACCACCGTCGACCACAAGCGCATCGGCATCATGTACATGGTGCTCGGCATCGTCATGCTGCTGCGCGGCTTCGCCGATGCGCTGATGATGCGCCTGCAGCAGGCGATCGCCTTCAATGGCTCCGAAGGCTACCTGAACTCGCACCACTATGATCAGGTGTTCACGGCGCACGGCGTGATCATGATCTTCTTCGTGGCGATGCCGCTGGTCACCGGCCTGATGAACTATGTCGTGCCGCTGCAGATCGGCGCCCGCGACGTGTCGTTCCCGTTCCTCAACAATTTCAGCTTCTGGATGACCACGTCCGGCGCCGTGCTGGTGATGTGCTCGCTGTTCGTCGGCGAGTTCGCGCGCACCGGCTGGCTGGCCTATCCGCCGCTGTCGAACCTGTCCTACAGTCCGGATGTCGGCGTCGACTATTACATCTGGGCGCTGCAGGTTGCCGGCGTGGGAACGTTGTTATCCGGCGTCAACCTGATCTGCACCATCGTCAAGATGCGCGCCCCCGGCATGACCATGATGAAGATGCCGGTCTTCACCTGGACGTCACTGTGCACCAACGTCCTGATCGTCGCCTCCTTCCCGGTGCTGACAGCGGTGCTGGCGCTGCTGTCGCTCGACCGCTACGTCGGCACCAACTTCTTCACCAATGATTTCGGCGGCGATCCGATGATGTATGTCAACCTCATCTGGATCTGGGGCCATCCCGAGGTCTACATCCTCATCCTGCCGGCGTTCGGCATCTTCTCCGAGGTGACCTCGACCTTCTCGGGCAAGCGGCTGTTCGGCTACACCTCGATGGTCTACGCCACCGTCGTCATCACCATCCTGTCCTATCTGGTCTGGCTGCACCACTTCTTCACCATGGGGTCGGGGGCCAGCGTCAACTCCTTCTTTGGCATCACCACGATGATCATCTCGATCCCGACGGGTGCGAAGATGTTCAACTGGCTGTTCACGATGTATCGCGGCCGCATCCGCTTCGAGCTGCCGATGATGTGGACGGTCGCCTTCATGCTGACCTTCGTGATCGGCGGCATGACCGGCGTGCTGCTCGCGGTGCCGCCGGCCGACTTCGTGCTGCACAACAGCCTGTTCCTGGTCGCGCATTTCCACAACGTGATCATCGGCGGCGTGCTGTTCGGCCTGTTCGCCGGCATCGCCTATTGGTTCCCGAAGGCGTTCGGCTTCAGGCTCGATCCGTTCTGGGGCAAGCTGTCGTTCTGGTTCTGGACGGTGGGCTTCTACTTTGCCTTCATGCCGCTCTATGTGCTCGGCCTGATGGGCGTGACACGTCGCCTGCGCACCTTCGACGATCCGAGCCTGCAGATCTGGTTCGTGATCGCCGGCATCGGCGCGTTCCTGATCCTGCTGGGCATCGCGAGCTTCCTGATCCAGATCGCGGTCAGCATCCTGCGCCGCGAGCAGCTCGCCGACGTCTCCGGCGATCCCTGGAATGCACGTACGCTGGAATGGGCGACGTCGTCGCCGCCGCCGGCCTACAACTTCGCCTTCACGCCTGTCGTCCACGACAACGACGCATGGTGGGACATGAAGCGCCGTGGCTACACCCGTCCGCTCGCCGGCTTCAAGGCGATCCACATGCCGAGCAACACCGGCACCGGCGTGGTCCTGGCAGCGCTCAGCACCACCATGGCGTTTGGCCTGATCTGGTACATGTGGTGGATGGCGGCGGGCAGCTTCGTCGCGCTGCTCGCGGTCGCGATCGGCCACACCTTCAACTATCACCGCAGCTTCCACATCCCGGCCGATGAGGTCGTCAGCGCCGAGCGTGCGCGCACCGAGCTGCTCGCGGCAGGAGCCAAGTCATGACGGTCGCGATGGGCACGATGAAGGCGGGGGAACCGGTCTTCTACGTCGTCGACGAGCACGAGCACGCCGAAGGCAGCAGCACCATGCTCGGCTTCTGGATCTATCTGATGAGCGACTGTCTCATCTTCGCGATCCTGTTCGCCGTCTATGGCGTGCTCGGCGCCAAATATGCCGCTGGTCCGGCGCCGAAGGACCTGTTCGACCTGTCGCTGGTCGCGGTCAACACCTCGTTCCTGCTGCTGTCCTCGCTCACCTATGGCTTCGCGATGCTGTCGATGCAGCAGAACCGCGTTGGCGCGATGCAGGCCTGGCTCGTGGTGACCGGGCTGTTCGGCCTCGCCTTCCTCGGCATCGAGCTGACCGAGTTCGCGCACATGATCCATGAGGGCGCGACGCCGCAACGCAGCGCCTTTCTGTCGTCGTTCTTCACGCTCGTTGGAACCCACGGCCTGCATGTGACGTTCGGTCTGGTCTGGCTGGCCACGCTGATGGTGCAGGTCAGGACCCACGGCCTGATCGAGGCCAACCGCCGCCGGCTGGTCTGCCTCAGCATGTTCTGGCACTTCCTCGACGTGATCTGGATCGGTGTCTTCACCTTCGTCTATCTGATGGGAATGCTGCGATGAGCTCTGATGCACACGCGCACGGCTCGGCCGACGACCATGCCGGCACGCGCTCCGGCCAGCTGATCGGCTTCGGCGCCTCCGTCGTCCTCACTGCGATTCCGTTTCTGCTGGTGATGAACGGCTCGCTCGACAGGCAGGCCACCGCGCTGATCATCATGGCGTTCGCGGCCGTGCAGGTGGTCGTTCACATGATCTTCTTCCTGCACATGAACACCAAGGCCGAGGGCGGCTGGACCATGATGGCGCTGATCTTCACCATCATCATGGTGGTGATCGCGCTCTCGGGCTCGCTCTGGGTCATGCATCACCTGACCACCAACATGATGCCGGTGCACGAGATGGGCCAGACGCCGTGATGTCGGCTCCTGCCGACGGGGCAGGGGAACGCGATGAGGCCGGCCGCGGGCGATCCGGCGCGCTGCGGCTCGCGATCGGCGCGGCGTGGGTTGCGTGCGTCGCGATTCTGCTGGCGCTGGGCGTCTGGCAGATCGAGCGGCGGGCCTGGAAACTCGACCTGATCGATCGTGTCGAGCGCCGCGTTCATGCCGAACCTGTGCCGGCGCCGGGCCCGGCGGATTGGCCGGCGATCAATCGCAGCGATGACGAGTACAAGCGGGTGACACTGAGCGGCCGCTTTCTCAACGATCGCGAGACGCTGGTGCAGGCGCTGACGGTCGAGGGCTCCGGCTATTGGGTGGTGACGCCGCTGCGGACCGCCGGCGGCACCGTGCTCGTCAATCGTGGCTTCGTGCCCGCGGATCGCCGCGCCCGCGCAAGCCGCAGCGCCGGGAACCCGGATGGCACGGTCAGCGTGACGGGATTGCTGCGGCTCTCCGAGCCGGGCGGCGGCTTCCTGCGCCACAACGATCCCGCGGGGAATCGCTGGTATTCACGTGACGTCGGGGCGATCGCGGCGGCGCGCGGTCTGTCCGACGTCGCGCCATTCTTCGTCGATGCCGATGCGACCCCGAATCCCGGCGGGCTTCCGATCGGCGGACTCACCGTGATCTCGTTTCCGAACAACCATCTGGTTTACGCGCTCACCTGGTTTACATTGGCTCTCATGCTGGCCGGCGCCGGGCTGCAGCGGCTCCGCCGCGCGCAGCGTGACCCGAAGCGCCGGCGGCGCAGGATGTGGAATGGGATCAGCGGCGGCAGGACATGGGTGGATGCGGGGTGACGTGTTGAGGGATCGAAGCTTCCCGTTCTGGCGGCGGAGACCGGACGTGGCCTCATGAGAAGCGAGGCGCCCAACCTGCCGTTCGGAGCCGTGGCCGCGATCGCCACACCCGAGATCAACGCGCCGCTGCCGACCAGGGACGCGACCAACCGCAAGAACATGGTGCTGCTGATCCAGCTGCGCTGGATCGCCGTGGTCGGCCAGATCGTCACCATCGGCTTCGTGACCACCTGGTTCGGCATCGCGCTGCCGGTGCTGCCGATGGTGGCGATCATCTGCGCGCTGGTGGCGCTCAACGTCGCCAGCCACATCTGGCTGCGCAGGCGCGACGACGTCGGCAATCGCCATTTGCTGATCGCCCTGATGCTGGACGTGGTGGCGTTGACATCGGAGCTCTATCTCACCGGCGGCGCGTCGAATCCGTTCACGTGCCTCTATCTGCTGCAGGTCACGCTGGGGGCCGTGCTGCTCGATGCGCGCTCGTCCTGGTCGCTGGTCGCACTGACGGTGCTCAGCTTCATCTGGCTCACCATCGAGTACCGCCCGCTGCAACTGCCGCAGCATCACGTCAGCGATGCCTTCACCCTGCACATCACCGGCATGTTCGTCGGCTTCGTGCTCGACGCCGTGCTGCTCGTCGTGTTCGTCACCCGGATCAACCGGAACCTGCGCGAGCGCGACGCCAAGCTCGCCGATCTGCGCCAGCACGCCGTCGAGCAGGATCACATCATCCGCATGGGCCTGCTCGCCTCAGGTGCCGCGCATGAGCTCGGGACCCCGCTGGCGTCGATCTCGGTGATCCTGAACGATTGGCGGCGCATGACCGCGATCTCTGCCGATCCGACGCTCGCGGAGGATTTCACCGAAATGGAAGCGGCGGTGCAGCGCTGCAAGTCGATCGTGACTGACATCCTGGTCTCGGCCGGCCAGGCGCGGGGCGAAGGCTCGGCGCCCACGACGTTGAAGGCGTTCCTGACGACGCTGGTCGCCGAATGGAGCGCGGCGCGCTCGGCGCGCAATCTGACGTTCCGCAACGAGTTCGGCTCGGATCCGACGATCGTCTCCGACGTCGCGCTGAAGCAGGCGATCGTCAACGTGCTCGACAACGCGTTCGAAGTCTCGCGCGAGTGGGTGGAGTTCGTCGCCGAACGGGACGGCGATCAGCTGCTGCTCAGCGTCAGCGATCGCGGGCCGGGTTTTGATCCGGCGATGCTGGGCCAGCTCGGACGTCCCTATCAGTCGAGCAAGGGCCGCCCGGGGCGCGGTCTGGGCCTGTTCCTGGTGGTCAACGTGATCCGCAAGCTGGGCGGCAGCGTTTCGGCCTGGAACCACCGGGGACGTGGGGCGACCGTACGGCTGTCACTGCCGTTGTCGACGCTTGTGATTGGAGAGCGCGATGGCGAATGACCTGTCCCTCCTGATCGTCGAGGACGACGACGGTTTTGCGCGCACCCTGAAGCGCTCGTTCGAACGGCGCGGCTATGAGGCCGTGATCGCGGCGTCGCTCGAGGATGTCGACGAGATCCTCAAACAGAAGACGTTCGGCTATGCCGTCGTCGATCTCAAGCTCGGCGGCGCCTCCGGCCTCGTCTGCGTCGAGAAGCTGCACGCGCATGATCCGGAGATGCTGATCGTGGTGCTGACCGGCTTTGCCAGCATCGCCACCGCGGTGGAGGCGATCAAGCTCGGCGCCTGCCATTATCTCGCCAAGCCGTCGAACACCGACGACATCGAGGAAGCGTTCCGCAAGGCGCAGGGCAATGCGCAAGTGGCGCTGGCCGAGCGTTCCACCTCGATCAAGACGCTGGAGTGGGAGCGTATCCACCAGACCCTGATCGAGACAGACTTCAACATCTCCGAAGCCGCAAGAAGGCTCGGCATGCATCGCCGGACTCTGGCGCGCAAGCTGGAGAAGCGCCCGGTGAAGTAGGATGGCTGCTGTCGTTCGCAGCGATGGAAAGCAGCTAGTTCGGCAGAGCGTGGCAGGCTCCCTCTCCCCGTGAAGAACGGGGAGAGGGAGCGCACTACCGTCGTGGCGAGCACCTACTCCGCCGGTCGCTCATGCGCGCCTCAACCTACTCCCTCGCCAGCGCCGTTGCCGGATCGAGCCGCGAGGCGCCGCGGGCGGGCATGTAGCCGAAGCCGATGCCGATCGCCATCGACGTGACCGCGGCGCCGACCATGGCCAGCGGCGAATAGATCAGCTGGAAGCCGACGTCGAGCGCGTTGAAGACCGTGCCGAAGCCGACCGCGAGCGCCAGGCCCAGCGCACCGCCAAGCAGGCAGACCAGCACGGCCTCGATCAGGAACTGCATCAGGATGTCGCTGCGCCGCGCGCCGACCGCCATGCGCACGCCGATCTCGCCGACGCGCTCGGACACCGATACCAGCATGATGTTCATGACGCCGATGCCGCCGACCAAGAGCGAGATCACGGCGATGGCCGCCACCAGCAGGGTCAGAACCTGCGTCGTGCTCTCGACGGTCTTGCGGATGTCGTCGGTGTTGAGCACGAAGAAGTCCTTGGCGTTGTGCCGTGCCGTCAGCAGCGCCGTCGCGGCGCGCTCGGCCGCCGCCATCGGCGTCGCCTCGTCGACGCGGACGCTGATGCTGCGCAGCACCTGGTTGCCGAGGAAGCGCGCCTGCACCGTGGTGTAGGGCAGATAGACGATCGGCGTGGAACTGGAGCCGAACCCGGCCTGCTGCTGCTTGGTGACGCCGACGACGCGGCAGGGCACCTTGCCGATCAGGATGACGCTGCCGAGCGGACTGACGTCGGAATCCGGAAACAGCGCCTTGCGCGCATTGTCGTCGATCACGGCGTCCTGGGCGTAGGATCGCACGGTGTCGGCATCGAGATAGCTGCCTTCCGCGAGCTCGGTGTTCTTGACGCGGAAATACTGCTCGCCGACGCCCGAGATCTGGGCGCTGACCTCGACGGCGCCGAACCGCAAGGTGCTGGTGGTCGAGACCGTCGGCGAGATCGCATCCACGTAAGGCTGCTCAGCCATGACCTTGGCATCCGCGAGCACCAGCGTCCTGATCTTGCTGGAACGGGTGTCGCCGAAATCCTTGCCGGGAAAGAATTCCAGCGTGTTGGTGCCGAGCCGGTTGATGTTCTCCAGCACCCGCGCCTGCGAGCCGCGGCCGAGCGCCAGCACCATGACGACGGAGGCGACGCCGATGATGATGCCGAGCATGGTGAGGAAGGCGCGCAGCCGGTGCGCATTCATGGCGAGCAGCGCCATCCGTGCCGCCTCGCGGAAGCGGTCGAGATGACTGCGCCACCATGACGGCGCCGGCGATCCGGCGTCCTCGGCCGCGGCGGCAGCCGCCGGCCCGGGCGAAAGTGGATTGGGCTTGTCCGAGATGACGCGGCCGTCCTGCAGCTCGATGATGCGGCGCGCGCGCTGCGCGACGCCGGCATCATGCGTGACGATGATGACCGTGCGGCCGGAGGCGCTGATCTCGTCGAGGATGCGCAGCACCTCCTCGCCGCTGGCGCGGTCGAGCGCACCGGTCGGCTCGTCGGCGAGGATCACGTCGGGATCGTTGACCAGCGCGCGGGCAATCGAGACGCGCTGCTGCTGCCCGCCGGAGAGCTGTCCCGGCCTGTGATCGGTGCGGCTGCCCATGCCGAGCCGCTGCAGCAGCGCCTCGGCCTTGCGGCGCCGGGCCGACGGGCCAAGCCCCGCATAGACGGCGGGCACCTCGGCATTCTCGGTGGCAGTGAGCTCGCCGAGCAGATGATAGCGCTGGAAGATGAAGCCGAAATGCTCGCGCCGCAGCGCCGCCAGCTCATCCGGATCGAGCGAGCTCATTTCACGTCCGGCGATCCGGTAGCTGCCGGACGTCGGACGGTCCAGACAGCCGAGGATGTTCATTAGCGTCGACTTGCCGGAGCCCGACTGGCCGATGATCGCCACCATCTCGCCGCGCGCGATCCGGAGGTCGACGCCGCGCAAAGCGTGGACCGTGCCTTCGCCGGACGCGTAGCACCGTCCGACATTCTGCAGGTCGATCAGGACCTCGGTCATCATGCGCCTCCGGGCGGCGGCGGCATCACGGTTTGCTTCGGGCCCTGCTCGGGCGCCGAGATCACGACCCGCTCGCCCTCGCGCAGGCCGGACTGCACCTCGGCCCTGATCTTGTTGTTGAGGCCGATCCGCACCGCGCGTTTCTCCAGGGCGCCTGCGCCATTGAGCACGCGGACGTTGTAGCTGCCGTCCGGATTGGCATTGCCCAGGGCCGACGAGGCGATCGTCAGCACGTTGCGCGCTTCGCCGAGCAGGATGTGGACCTCGGCCGTCATGTAGGTCATCAGCCGCCCCTCAGGATTGGCGACGTCGAACACGCCGTTGTAGTAGATCGCCGACGATGTGGATGATGACGACGTGCTGCTGCTGCTCGATGTCGTGGTCGAGCTCGAGGAGAAGCTCGAATCGCTCTTGATCGATTCCGGCGCCGGCTCGATCGTGCCGAGCGTGGCCTCGTAGCGGCGGTCGGGATCGCCGAGGATGGTGAAGTAGATGTTCTGTCCCGGCCGGACCCGGACGACGTCGGCCTCCGAGATTTCGACGCGCACCGTCATGGTCTCGACCTGGCCGAGCACGACGATGGTCGGCGCCGACTGCACCGCATTGACGGTCTGGCCCTGCTGGGTGACGATCGACAGCACGGTGCCGTCGATCGGGGCCGTGATCTTGGTGTAGCCGAGATTGACGCGCGCGGTTTCGATCGCGACCTCGGCCTCGACGATCTGTGCGTCCAACTGCGCGATCTGGGCCTGGGTCTGCTTCGCGGTCGCCTCGGCGCTGTCGTAGTCGGCGCGCGACGAGGCCTTCTGCGCCAGCGTGACCTGCTGCCGCGCCAGGTTCGCCTCGGCGAGCGCCAGGGTGGCGACTTTCTCGTCGCGTTGCGCCCGGACGTTGCGCAGACTCGCCTCGTTGGTGCGCAGCGTATTCTGTTGCGTCAGCGAGTCGATTTCCGCGATCAGATCGCCGGCCTTGACCTTCTGTCCCAGCTTGACGTTGAGTGCGACCAGCCGTCCCGACGCCTGGGCGCCGACCGCCACCAGCTTGACCGGTTTCAGCGTGCCGGTGGCGAGCACGGTCTGCTCGATGTCGCCGAGGGTGACCGGCGCCGTCACCAGGTTGGCGTTCGGATTGCGTGTGAACCGGGTAACGAACAGGAGGGCCAGCGCGAGCGCGACGAGCAGGCTGATGATCAGCACAGCCCGGCGGCGCGGACGCTTCGGCTTCAGCACCGGCGGGACGCCGTCTTCCGTAGCGGACGGTCGGGGCATGTGGGGCAGGGGTGCGTTCATCGCCTTGACTTCGAAAGGGCTGCGGAAATTACCTGGGCGCGCCGACCTGTGCGAGATGCGGGCCGGTGCCGCCGTCGACGATTTCGGGAACCGAGCTGTCGACTGCGCCGGTCCAGCCGCCGCCGAGCGCCTTGGCCAGCGCCACGTAGTTCTTCGCCAGAGTGGCGCGACTCGCGAGCAGGCTGTCCTCGGCCGTGAATTGCGAGCGCTCGGCATCGAGCACGTCGAGGAACGTGCTGGAGCCGGTCTGGTAGAGCGAGCGCGACAGCCGTGCGGCCTCGCCATAGCGCCGCGCCGACTCGCTCAGGCTGCGGATGCGGATGCGCTCCTGGCCGAGGCTCACGATGGCGTTCTCGACGTCCTCGAGCGCGCTGAGCACCGCGCTGCGCCAGGCGACGTGGTATTCGTCGCGCTGCGCCTCGGCGACCTCGACCGCGGCCTGCAGCTTGCCGCCGTTGAAGATCGGCACCGACAGGCTCGGGCCGATCGACCAGCCGATCGTCGAGCTCTTGCCGAGATCGCCGAGCTTCAACGCCGTGGTCGACACCGTGCCGGTCAGGCTGACATCCGGGTACAGCGCGGCGGTCGCCTGTCCGATCTTGGCGGTGAACTGCGCGAGCTGCCGCTCCGCCTTGCGCACGTCGGGGCGCATGACCAGCACGTCGGCCGGGATGCCCTTGGGCAGCGGCAGGCGCGGCGACGGGATCGGAGTCACCAGCGACAGGCGAAGGTTCAGCGCCGTCGGGTCGCGGCCGAGCAGCACGCCGAGCCGATGGACAGCCTGCTGATAGCTGCTCTCATAGGTCGGGATGGTTGCTTCCGTGCTGGCGGCCAGCGCGCTCGCCTTGGCGGTGTCGACGGCCGAGGCCGAGCCGGCATTCTGCTTGCGCTCGGTCAGCGCCGCGGTCTCGCGCTGCGAGGCCGCGGTGCGCCGGGCCAGCGCCGCACGCGCCTGATAGGCGCGGGCATCGATGTAGTTGGAGGCGACGTCGCCGATCAGCGTGAGGAGCGTTGCGCGCAGATCGTCCTCGGCGGCGTCGACGCCGTAGCTTGCGGCTTCGACAGCGCGGCGATTGGCGCCGAACAGATCCAGCTCCCAGCTCGAATCGAAGCCGGCCTGGTACTGGCTATAGGTGGTCGGAGCGATCGCGATGCCATTCGTGGTGCTGCCGGCGCTGCGGGTCTCCGTCGCCGTGCCGGTGCCGCTCACGGTGGGGAACAGCGCGCCGACGGCCTGGCGCTGCGTCGCCCGCGCCTCGCGGATGCGCGCCTTGGCGGCGGCGACGTCGAGATTGCCGTCGACCGCTTCGCTGATCAGCTGATCGAGCAGCCCATCGTGGAGGTTGCGCCACCACTGCGCGAGCTTTAGCGTCTGCGCCGGCTGGTTGCGGTCGCTGCTCCAACGTTGTGGCACGCCGAACTCCGGCGTCACGTAGTCGGGGCCGACGGAGCAGCCGGCGAGCAGCGGCGTGGCGAGGCAGAGTGCGAGCAGGACGGGCTTCACGGCGGCTGATACGATCGCGGTTCGACAGGAGGCCGCGCCGGCTGGTCGGCCACGCCGCAGGACTTCCCCGTTGGTGTTTGTTTGATGCGCAGAGCCTAGGCAGGTTAACGATTGCGCGGGGTTAAGTCGCGTGAAGAAATGTTTCCGCCTTAACAATACAGCTTACTTTCGCCACGATCGCGCGTCGCTTCGGGCTGTTCTTTTTGGCCAAAATCGACCATGTTCCGCGCATGATGTCGTCACACAATACCGTCGTGGCCGCAGACGCAAACATGCCGGCCGCCGCGCGGATCCTCTGCGTCGAGGATGATCGCGAGATCGCGGCGCTGCTCACCGAGCTCCTGCAGGAGCACGGCTTCGCGCCGCGCTTCGTGTCGTCCGCGGCCGCGATGAACGACCTCCTGCAGCGCGAGCAGGTCGACCTCATCATGCTCGACGTGATGCTGCCGGACGACGACGGCATGAGCATCTGCCGCCGCCTGCGCCAGATATCGACGGTGCCGATCATCATGGTGACGGCGAAGGGCGAGGACATCGACCGCATCCTCGGCCTCGAGCTCGGCGCCGACGACTACGTCGTCAAGCCGTTCAATCCGCGCGAGCTGGTGGCGCGCATCCGCGCGCTGCTGCGCCGGTCGCAATTGCACCCCGCCGTGATCGCGGCGCGGCAGGCGCCGATGACCTTCGACGGCTGGCGCATCGAGCCGGCGACGCGCACGCTGTTCGATCCCGACCGCGTCAAGATCACCTTGACCAGCGCGGAGTTCGACATCCTGCTGGCGTTCTGCCGCAACGCCGGCCGCGTGCTGTCGCGCGAGCAGCTGATCGAGCTGGCGCATGGCGGGCAGGCCGGGCCGGTCGAGCGCAGCATCGACGTTCACATCAGCCGCATCCGCCAGAAGATCGAGCCCGGCGCCAGGAGCTGGACCCTGATCAAGACCGTGCGCCTCGGCGGCTACGTCTTCACGCCAAGAGTCGAGACCATCGATGACGCCTGATAGCAAGCCGTGCCCGCGCCTCGGCCTCACCACGCAGATCGTGACCCTGGCGTCGCTGTCGGTGCTGTTCGGCATGGTGCTGATGATCGCGGCCGCGCTTTTGTTTCTCGATCCGCCCGACGAGCAGGAATCCCCGGCCTACGGCATCGCGCGCGTCGCCGAGGCGGTGCACTTCGTCCGCGCCGCGAACGACCCCGTGGCTGTCGAGAGCAGCCTGTCGAGCCTGCGCAGCTCCGGCATCCAGGTCGAGCTGGTGCCGCTGAGCTCGCTGACGCTGCTCGCCAAGCCGGTCAGGGACGTGCCATGGACCTCGCGGCTGGCGCGCCGCCAGCTCAGCGTGCTGCGCGATGTCACCTTGCTCCACGGCGTCGGCTATGGCGCGGCGCCGCCGACCCAGATCATCGTCCAGGTCGACGGCGAGCGCGCGCTGGTGTTCGACGACGTGCCGCGGCTCGAATTCTGGTCGATGGTGTTGAAGCCGGCGGCGGTGTTCCTGTTCCTCATCCTGATCCTGGGCGTGCTGCTGTCGATCTACGCGGCGCGGGCGATCATCCGGCCGCTGTCGGAGATGGCGCGCGCGGCCGCCGCATTCGGCCGCTCGCCGGGTGCGCAGGAGCCGCTGAGCCGGCGTGGCCCGCGGGAGATCGCCCAGGTCGCCGAGGCGCTGAACGAGATGCAGGCGCGCATCCGCGCGCTGCTCGACGACCGCACGCGGATGCTGGCGGCGATCAGCCACGACCTGCGGACGCCGCTGACGCGGCTGCGGCTGCGCTCGGAGCGGATCGCCCAGGGCGAGATGCGCGGCGCGATGCTGCGTGACATCGACCAGGTCAGTCGTATGCTCGACGAGACGCTGGACTATCTGCGCGACGACACCAAGGCCGAGCAGCCGGCGCGGATCGAGCTGTCGAGCCTCCTGGAGACGATCTGCTGCGACTTCGCCGATGTCGGCCACGCCGTCAGCTTCGATGGACCGTCGCGGCTGGTCTGCGAGGGCCGGGCCCGGGCGCTGTCGCGCGCCGTCACCAACGTGGTCGAGAACGCCGTCAAGCACGGCAGCGAGGTCGTGGTCAGCCTGTCGACCCTGGCCGACGGCATGATCGCGATCGAGGTCGCCGACGACGGTCCCGGCATTCCGCAGGCGCTGCAGGCGCGCGCGCTGGAGCCATTCGTCAAGCTCGACCAGGCGCGCTCCGCCGGCGGCTTCGGCCTCGGCCTGTCGATCGCGCAGGAGATCATGAAGAAACATGACGGCGGCATCGCGCTGATGCCGAACGCGCCGCGCGGCCTGCGGGTGCGGCTGTCGCTGCCGCTGCGCCTCGCGATGCCCGCGGCGATCCCCGCCAAGGTGGCGTAGCGGGCGCCACGCGCAGGAAACCCCGCCGGTGCTGATCCCGGCGGGGCCTTTGCGTTCGCCGATGTCGAGGGATGGCGGTCAGCTCACGCGCTTCCAGGTCTGGCCGCCGCAGAACAGGCCGCCGAAGGCGCAGCCCTGGACCCGCAGCGTGTTCGGATTCTTGAGCACGACGGTGGAGTCGTAGTTGCCGCCGCCGTCCGGATCGTGGATGCGGCCGACCCATTTGCTGTCCTTGCGCTTCATGTTGATCAGGATCTTCTCGCGCGTCTTCTCGGCAAAGCCGCAGATGTTGGCGCCGCACGGCTCGATCACGACGTTGCCCTTGCCGCCCTCGGTGGCCCACAGGCCGAGCGGCGAGTTCGGATCGACTGCCGGCACCGGAGCCGGCTGAACTGCGGCAGGCGCCTCGGCAACGGTGACCGGCGCGGGTGCTGGCGCTACCTGGGGAGCAGGCGCGGTCTCGGCGACCGGTGCCGGCGGCACCGGCATCTGCACCGTCGTGGATGGCGCGACGGCAGCGGGCGCTGCGGGGGCCGGTGCAGCCGCGGCCGGCGCGGCGGCGGCAGGCGCCGGCGCGTTGACGACCGGCGGAGCCGCCACGGGCGCCGCTGCGGCCGGAGCGCCGGTCGCAGGCGCGCCGCTCGCCGGCGCATCGTCATCGTCGAGCTTGGAGGATTTCAGCCCGCTGAGGTCGATGCCGGACACCTGCAGGCAGGACAGTGACTGGCAGTTGCGCGGCACGGTGACGCGGATCTTGTGCCCGTCGAAATTGAACGCGATCGAGCTGCCGGCCTGCGCGGCGCTGCTCGCGATCAGAACGGCTGCTGCGGCCAGATACACGGTCTTCATGAATGAGCTCCCTCGGACGGCGTCGTGAACCTGAGGGAACTCTTAGACGCGGGCGACCGCGCGATCTGTGACGAGGGTCACAGCCGGAGAGCCGAAGAGACGATGGGGCCGGGGCCGCACGCGGCCCGTCAATTGATCGATCGGATCGCGGCGATCAGATCATCCCGACGATGATCGCGCCGACAAATGCAAACACGACATACGTGACCACCATGCTCAGCCGATCGGCAAGGCTCATGGGACGGCTCCCGTTTTCGCATCTCTCGCGCACCTGGCGTGCGCTGGCTCTTGACGCCTGCGCTCCGCAGAGCGCGCGCCACACATACAAGATCGGCATCGGCAAAAAAGACAGCGCGGCTGTCGCTTCCCCGTAAAACGACTGCCTTTCACGTCGCGATGGTTTGCGTGCCGTAAAGGGACGGCATTGACAGGTCCTTAAGCAAATTGCCGCAAACCTCTGCATATGACGCGCGGAGTTCGTTTGTATCTCGTCGGCTCCATCGTCCTTGTCTCGCTTGCGGGTTGCGGCCGTGGATTTTTCCAGGAGCGCGAGCCGTGGCGGGCCGAGGCCGAGATCGCCTGCCTGAAATCGGGCGCGGTGAAGGAGAGCGCGGACATCGTCCGCATCGACCCGATCACCGGCCCCGGCATGTGCGGCGCCGACTATCCGCTGAAGGTGGCGGCGCTCGGCGAATCGACCGCGAGCTACGGCTTCGCCGACGAAAGCCTGCGTCCGCCGGCCGCGATCGGCGGCCAGCCGCGCTGGCCGATCAACCCGCCGCCGCAACGCTATGCCCCGCCTGCGACCTATCAGCCACAGGCCGCGCCGCAGCCGGCCTATCCGTCGTCGAACGCGGCCTATCCTGGTCCGGCATCGCCGTCCTACGGCGTCCCGCCCGGCGCGCCGCTGCAACTCGATCCACCGGCCGGCGAGGACGACGTCGACCAGCCGGCCGACGCGTCCTATCCCGCCGCGCCCTATCGCGGGCAGCCTGCCGGGCGCACCGCCTATCCGCAGCAGGAACCACCGCCGCGGCTCGGACCGTCGCGCGATCCGGTCGGCACCGTCGGCCCCGTCGCGGTGAAGCCGACCGCGACGCTCGCCTGTCCGATCGTCTCGGCGCTGGACCGCTGGATCGCTGAATCGGTGCAGCCGGCGGCGCAGCGCTGGTTCGGCACCAAGGTCGTCGAGATCAAGCAGATCTCGGCCTATTCCTGCCGCGGCATGAACGGCAATCCGAGTGCGCACATCTCGGAGCACGCCTTCGGCAACGCGCTCGACATCTCCGCCTTCATGCTCGCCGACGGTCGCCGCATCACCGTCAAGGACGGCTGGATCGGCCTGCCGGAGGAGCAGGGTTTTCTGCGCGACGTCCAGGGCGGCGCGTGCCAGCAGTTCACCACGGTGCTGGCGCCGGGCTCCAACGTCTATCACTACGACCACATCCATGTGGACCTGATGCGCCGCGCCAGCCGCCGCCTGATCTGTCAGCCGGCCGCGCAATCCGGCGAGGCGGTGGCGGCGCGCGCGCAGCAGCGGCGCTACGGCTACGGCCAGCGCGGGCCGGACGTCACCAGCTCGATCCCGCCGCGCAAGCAAGCCAAGTCGATTGGTCAGTTGATCAACGAGGAAGACGAATTCCGGGACGATTGAGTGGCAATGGCGAATAGCGCGTCGCATCTCCCGGCCCGACCATCTCCTCACCCTTTGCCATTCGCTTCGCGTTGTGCGCGGCTGTGGATTTCTTTCGCCGTCAGCCGCGCCTGAAGGCGCTCTGTCCCGCCCCGAAACGGAAACGCCGATGTCGCGCGCTGCGCATTAGGAGTCCGTTGACCAGTTTTGCCGTCCGCCATTGGCCGACACTAGACCTGCCACAGTCGCCAGGAAAAAGGCGCGCGGGGTTCTGGTTGCTGCCGGATTGGGAGAGGCGGAGATGGCATCGTATCGCATCAAGGCGATTGGGGCGGGCTTCGAGGTCGGCACCGCCGAGCAGGCCGTGCTGGTCTGCCGCTCGCTGAAGACGGCACGCCGCGCCGTCGCCGATGCGCAGCGCCTGGAGCGGATGCCGCCGAGGCCGATCCCCTGGCGTGTGCCGCCGGAGAGTGAGACCTCCGCCGGCGGCGCGGACGATGCCGCGCACAGCGAGGATGCCGACACCGAGGTCCTCGTCGTGTCGGATGGCCCGCCTCTGTGCTGCTGACCAGATCATGATGCGATTCCACGGAATCGCATCATGATCTCATCTCCTTGTTTGAGCATCATCTCCGCGCAAACGCCTTCGGCGTTTGTCGCGAGGGAAAACCGGTTTCCACTTTTCCGGATCATGCTCTAACCGGCGCGGAAGCGGCAGAACTGGAACTGCTGCGTCGCGCCCCACGGCGTGCGATGCGCCTCGGTGCAACTGTCCTCGAGCGTGAAGGCAGGACCCAGCGTTGCGGCCAGGCCGTGGGCGTCGTAGCGCACGATCGGCAGCCCGCTGCACTTCTCCGGACCATCGGGCGCGAACGTGCCGATGATGACGGCCCCGCCGGGCACCACCGCCGCGCGCAGGCGATCGACATAGGCGGCGCGGTCTTCAGGTGCGGTGAGAAAATGGAAGGCGGCCCGATCGTGCCAGACGTCGTAGCGCGCGTCCGGCGTCCAGGTGGTGACGTCGGACGCGATCCACGTCACCCCGGCCGCCGCGGCGCCGAGCCGGCCGCGCGCCGTCGCCAGGGCGGCGTCGGAGATGTCGAGCACGCTGAGCGCGCCGTAGCCGGCCGCGAGCAGCGCATCGACCAGCCGCGAGGCGCCGCCGCCGATATCGATGATCCGCGACGCCGCCGTCGCACCGGCCTCGCGGATCATCCGCAGCGACGTCGCCGGATCGTCCTGGTACCAACTCACCTCGGTCTCGGCCTTGGTGGTGTAGACGTTCTGCCAATGGCTGGCGCGGTCGGGCATGGTATGGCCGTTTGGTGCAGAGGAGGCTCATCCTATCATGAGTTCGCAATATCGTCGCAGGCTGCGAATGCTGCACGAAGAAATCCGAGCGGTCTGAGATGTAACGCAGGCTCTTGCGGCGAGGACGGTGGGCTCCCTCTCCCCGTTCTTTACGGGGAGAGGGCTGGGGTGAAGGGCAGACGCACGGGAAGCGCACGTGGATAGACCTGTAGCCCCTCACCCGGATTGCATCTGACGGATGCAATCCGACCTCTCCCCGCTTGCGGCAGGGCGATCGCATATGGTTTTCCCGGGCGGACCTTTCATGGCCTCATGGTTCGAGACGCGTCGCAAGAGCGACGCTCCTCACCATGAGGATCAACAGCTTTGCGGCGGAGAAAGGCCCTCATCCTGAGGAGCCCGCCGAAGGCGGGCGTCTCGAAGGATGGTCGCGGAAAGACTGCGCGCCCGGCCTCTTTCACCATGTGCGATCGCCCTGCCCGCAAGGGGAGGGGAGTCGACCGCTGTTGCGGCGATAGCGGTCGGCCTCAAAACGTCCCCGCCACCGTCACCCGGAACGTCAGCGGCTCGATCGGGTGCAGGACGCGGTCCATGACGCCGGTCTGGCAGACCTGGGCCGGCACCCCTGTCGGCGCGTTGCCGTAGCACGCCTGGTACAGCTGGTCGGTCGGCAGCAGCGAGCCGTAGCCGTAGGAGATCTGGTTGGCCCTGGTGTTGAGCAGGTTCAGCACGTCGAGCTGGATGCGCCAGCCATTGGCGTCGCGGAAGCCGATGCGGCCGTTGAACACGCTGGTCGCGGTCGAGCGGAAATAGTTGTCCTCGGTCAGCGGCGTCGCGCCGAGATAGCGCCAGCGCAAGGACCCGAACCAGCCGGTCTTCTCGCCGAGCGTGATGCCGGCGGAGGCGATCATCGACGGCGCATTGGGGATGTAGTTGCCCGGCGCATTGCCGAGCTGGGCCTGCGGGTAGCCGGCGAGCGAGGCGTAGACCGCCGCCTGGTCGGCATTGTCACCGACGAAGCGGGCGTGGGTCATCGCCAGATCGGCGTCGATGTCGATCCAAGATGCCGGGCGATAGTGGTTGGTGAGCTCGAAGCCGTAGCGCCGGCTCGGCCGGCTCGCCTCGGTGTCGCCGGCGTCGCCGGAGAACAGGATCTCGGAATCCTGGTTGAGCATGAACACGCTCAGCGACGAATCGAGTCCCGGAATGATGCGCGTACGCACGCCGACCTCGGCGCCCTTGGTGCGTACCAGCAGCGGCGAGGAGGCGAGCTTGTTGGTCGGATCGGCGGGATCCTCGGTCGTGGTCGCGCCACGGGCGTCGTTGCTGTGCATGCCGTAGCCGGCGCCAAGGAAGAACTCGGTCTTGTCGAACGGCCCGATCACCATGCGGAACTTCGGGCTGCCGAGGCTGGCTGCGGCATCGCCGGTGTTGTTGCCATTGGTCAGCGAATACACGTGGGTCTGATAATAGTCGCCGCGATAGCCGACCGTGGTGCGCAGCCAGTCGGTCCAGCGCACCGTGTTTTCGACATACAGCCCGACGCTGCCTTCGCCGACCTTGTCGGCGCGAACGACGCCGGTGCTCAAGGGATCGATGTCGGAGAGCAGCACCCGCTGGCGGGTGTTGGTCAACGCCAGCGCGATGTCATCGTAGCGCGTCTGGACGCCGAACGTCGTCTCCATTGGCCGGCCGGCAAAGCTGCCGTTCAAGGTGCGCGATGCGTTGGCGCCGAGCATCAGCCGGTCGTCATGCTGGTGAAACTGGTCGCCGTAGGTCGGGTTGCTGAGCGCGTAGGTGAAGTTGTTGTAGAGATCGAGCTGGCTCTTCACCGCATAGGCGTTGGCCTTCCAGGAGCCGGCCTCGTCGGTGCCGGCGATGCGGCCCGACAGCGCGAAGCGGTTGGTCTTGCCGCCGTCGGTCGGGTCTTCGGAATCGTAGCGCCCGAGTGTTCCCGAGGTGATGGCGCGCTCCGGCACCTGGTCGGTCGAGGTCCAGCGGTTCGCATAGGCCATGCCGGTGATCGAGAAGCCGTCAGTCGCCGTGCCCTGCGAGTAGCGCACCAGGCTGTTCAGCTTCTTGGCGTCGTCGGGCGTGGTCCAGGGACCGTCATAGCGGCCGGCCTCGCCGGCGATCAGCAGATGGCCGTCGCCGACATGCACCGAGTCCATGCCGAAGAAGCGGCGATAGCCGAAGCTGCCGGCCGTCATCTGTGCGATCGCCTTCGGCACGCTGTCCACCAGGCCGATATGGACGCTGCCGACCGAGGCGAAATCGCCTTCGTCGGCGAAGTAGGGGCCCTTTCGGACGTCGACCCGGCCGATCGTCTCCGGCATCAGCCAGTTGAGATCGGCATAGCCCTGGCCATGCGCATGGGTGCGCATGTTCACCGGCACGTCATCGACGAACAACGCGAGATCGGTGCCGTGATCGAGATTATAGCCGCGCAGAAAATACTGGTTGGCTTTGCCTTCGCCGGAGTGCTGCGTGACGATCAGGCCGGGCACGGCTTCGAGCACCTCGCCGGGCCGCGTGGCTGGGCGGGCGTTGATCTCCTCGCCTGATATGACGACCTCGCTCGCCATGCCCTGCGGGTGCGGCGCACCGGAGCCGGCACTGGGCGTGCCGGATGGGGGCGTCGCTGCCGCGGCTGTCGCGGCCGGCGTCGCTCCGATGCGCGGGCGTAGTGCATCCGAAACCGGCCGCTGTGCCGTGCGTCGCGCCTGCGGCTTGGGCTTGGCGGTCCGTTTGGGCGCATCCACATCGACTGTCGGCAGCTCTGCGGGGGGCCGTTCCGGATGTGCCTGTGCCTGATGCGCCAAGGCCGCCATCAGCACGCCAACACTCGCCCCACACCACCGCATCGTCACGCCCCTAGAACTCGCCACAGGGCATGCATCATCAACTGCCGCGCGCCTTCGTTGGCCCGCGACATGCTCGCTTGGATCGCCCCACTGTCGAATGTTAAAGAACGCTAAGGTGACACCGGTATGATGTCAACGTGAATACATCATACTCATGCGGTGGATAGGCGCTTGCCGCGCAGCTCAGGGAGACGGGACATGCAGCGCCTGACGATCACGATCGACGACGACCTGCTCGCCGAGGTCGACGCCTTCATGGCCCGGCGCGGCTACGACAACCGCTCGGAAGCGTTTCGCGATCTGCTGCGCAGCGGCCTCGAAACCGCCGATACCGGCGCCAGTGACGGCCGTTCCTGCATCGCGACCCTCAGCTACGTCTACGACCATGCCGCGCGCGAGCTGCCGAAGCGGCTGACCCAGGAGGCGCATGACCATTCCGGCCTCGCCCAGGCGACCCTGCATGTCCACATCGACCAGGAGAGCTGCCTCGAGGTCACCGTGCTCAAGGGCGAGCGCCGCGAGGTCAAGGCCTTCGCCGACCACGTCATCGCCGAACGCGGCGTCCGCCACGGCCACGTCGCGATGATGCCGATCGAGGCGGCGCATGATCATGGGCATGCGCATTCGCATAGCCACGCCCATAGTCACAGCCATTCGCATTCCCACACGACCAAGAGCGGGAAGAAGTAGAGCAGAAAGAGATTTGGCACACCGCCGGCCAAATCCTCCAATGTCATGCCCGCCCCCCCGGGTCTCGCCTTTGGCGAGCCCGAGAGCAGGCTCCAGCGGGCATCCAGTACGCCGTGACGTCGCGTGTCATCACAGCCGCCGCGGAATACTGGATCGCCCGGTCGAGCCGGGCGACGACAGTTGAGGTTTTGGCGCGGAGCCCGCCCACTCTCTGTCAATGCGAGGCGCTCTTGCGCCGAAGCAATCCAGACTCTTCCCGCGCCTCTGATTGCTTCGCTTGTGTTGGCGACAGGGTAGGGTGGGCAAAGGCCCGCCCCGATGCCGCTGATCATACGTGATGCGTCGCGCGGTGCCCCCCATTCCGCTTTCTCGTGCGCGGAGCGATGGTGGGCACGCGACCGACCTGCAGGCGCCTACTTTGCCCACCTTACAACTGATGTTTCCGATACCCATCAGATGGCCGGCACGGCTGCGCGTGACATCGTCGAGGCTGCGTCGAGCAACTGCTCCGAGCGCTCCCAGAGCCGGCGGCCAGCGCCCGGTCCTGCGCCTGCGGATGCCGTTGGCGAAACACCTAGCGCCTGGTCCGACCGGGACAATGGCAGATAGCGTCAATCCTAGATTCACCATTGGCCACGTGCGGATGCGGCGCGGACGATTTTGCCGGGCCGAGAGATCATAAAGGCGCTACGGTTGTGACCATGAGCAGCGGTATCCCGACGGGCAAGACTTACCTTGGATTCTGTCTACTATGGACCGGTGTGATCTGCGTCGGTGGGCCGCTCTGCTTTGCGACTCTAGCGGCTGGTCACGTGATTTCTGGCGTCACTGCAATTCTGCTCGCTGGTTATGCGTTTTTCCGACACAGCAGATCGATTGGCCGACGCGCCAAGCGAGCAATTCGTCGACCCTCGTCGGAGCTGAGGCGTATTTTGGACCAGCATTAGGCATCGTCGCCCGCGGCTGCAGCGGAGCAAGGCGCCGTTTGTCCACCCTGCGCGCCTTGCATCGTCCACGTCATTGCAGGGCGCCCTTGCGCCCGACGTGTCCGCCGAAGCCGATCGGGCGTAGGCGGAAGCAATCCAGACTATTGGTGCGGCCCCTGGATCGCGTCGCTTCGCTCGCGATGATGCCGCACTGCTGCTGCTGTCATGCGCCTTAAAGACCATGTGCGCGCAAAAAACTAAATTTGTCAGTCCCATCAACCTGATTTGCCCTGTCCAGTCCCCGCGCGAAAAATATTTTGCTTCCATTTTTCCGAATTTCATGGTTCTCTCTCCGCATCCCGCCTCGATCGAAGAGGGACGTTTCGCGGTCGTCACGAGCGTTGGAGGCGGGGAGCGGTGGCCTGTCGGCGCGCAGCGCGCTGAAATCGCGAGCGGACGAACGCGACCGGCAGGACGGTGAAGTCGTATGGTCCTGGCGCCCCGATGCTGGCGCTAAGTCGTTCGGTGATGAGCCGGACGGCGACGGTGGCTACAAGCCCGGACACCGGGGAGAGTACGTATAAATCGTAAGCCCATCGCGCAGGGAGGGCCGGGTGATCTCGGCTGAACCTGTGGTACCTGCCGCCTGCATTTTTTTGAGCAGGCGGGCCACGGGCGCGGCCAGCGCCCGGCCTTCCCTGCACCCTCCGATCGATTCGAGGGTGATCCGATTGCAGAGCTCGGGCGTCACCAGCCGCGAGAAGGAGAGCGTATGTTTCAAGCTGAAATATCTCGGGCTGACATGTCTGGCGCCGACATCTGTTGTGCCGACATCGGCTTGCGCATCGCGGCGGTCAGCGGCGTCTCAACTCTTGATGCCGTAGGTCGCGAGGAACATGCGCACCGCGCTCGCCACCACCTTGTGCGTCTCGTCGGCCGAGGGCGCGGGGGCTCCCTGAAAGATGAAGGGCAGGAACAGCGTGGCCTGGCACATCAGCTGGAATTGCGATGCGGCGAGGTGGCAATCGTCGATGGCGAGCTCCCCGGCATCGACGCGGGCCTGCAGATAGGCGGCAAGC
Organism: Bradyrhizobium sp. HKCCYLRH3061; assembly: GCF_051168015.1. Lineage (NCBI taxonomy): Bacteria > Pseudomonadati > Pseudomonadota > Alphaproteobacteria > Hyphomicrobiales > Nitrobacteraceae > Bradyrhizobium > Bradyrhizobium sp. HKCCYLRH3061. Next base: position 459,320 of record NZ_JBNPUE010000001.1, on the reverse strand, counting down.
CGGCCGATCGTGCCCTCGATGACGCAATCATAGTAGCGCCGTCCCACCTCCGGCATGCGTTCGGCGATCGCCATCACGGTGCGGATCGCCGATCCGCCGCCGGGGCGGCAGACGACCGCGATCCAGGCGGTACCGAACTCATACAGCACGGTCGCGGCATCGCGGGCGGGATCGAAGCTGAAGTTCGAGGCGCCCCGATGCACGCTCTCCTCTTCGACGATCGCCTCGAACAGGCGGAACTTGTCGGCGAAGTAGACATAAAGGGTGCCCTTGGAGACGCCGGCGACGCGCGCGATCTCGCCCATGCTGGCGCCGTCGAAACCCATGTCCATGAACACCTTGCGGGCGCCCTGGAGGATTTGCCGACGCTTCGAGGAATCGTCGTCCGTCGTCGCTTGGGTGGTGGCGTGGTCCGGCTCAATCATTGGTTTAGGCTGTTCCCGAAGATTTGGCCGGTGCCAACGTCACAGAAAGCATCTGCGCGGATATGTTGCGGTCGCGAAGATATAGATTGACCGAACGGTTCGGTCAATGGTAGATGTGGATTGACCGAACGGTTCGGTCGGAATTTTCGGGGCCCTGGGCGGCCCCGCTGTCATGGGTGGGAGTCTCTGATGGCCGCTGCGAGAGATCAGGCTGTGCGGGCGCGCCGTCCGGACGCTGAGGAAACTCCGGAACAGACGAGGTCTGAGCGGCCGCAGGCCAGCGACACGGCGCAGCGCAAGCCTGCTGATGCCAAGCCGGCCGACCCGAAGGCCGACGTCAGCACCGAGGCTCAGCCCGAACGGCCCGCGCCGGCCGGCGCTCCCACAGCCGCGACGCCGCAAGCCGCGCCCGCCGCCGCTCCGAAGTCTGGCAAGCGCAAGCGGGTGCTGGCCAGCATCGGCGTGCTGCTCGCGCTCGCCGCCGCCGGCTATGCCACGCACTATTATCTGGTCGGCCGCTTCATGGTCTCGACCGACGATTCCTACGTCCGCGCCAACAACACCATGCTGGGCGCGCGCGTCTCCGGGCACATCCAGGAGATCGTGCCGCGCGACAATTCGGTGGTCCGCAAGGGCGACGTGATCTTCCGCATCGACGACGGCGACTACAAGATCGCGGTCGACGCCGCCCGCAGCAAGATCGCCACGCAGGAGGCGACGATCGCGCGCATCGGCCGCCAGGTCGCCGCGCAGCAGAGCGCCGCCGAGCAGGCGCAGGCCAATCTCACCTCATCCGAAGCCGCGATGAAGCGCGCCGGGCTCGACTATGAGCGCCAGCAGGCGCTGAGCAGCAAGGGCTTTGCCTCGCACGCGACCTTCGAGCAGTCGGAAGCCGCGCGCGACCAGGGCATGGCCGCGGTCCGCGCCGCCCGCGCCGCGTACGACGCCGCGCGCGACAATGTCGAGGTGACGAAGGCGCAGCAGGTCGAGGCCCAGGCGCAGCTCGCCGAGCTCAAGACATCGCTCGCCAAGGCGGAGCGCGATCTCGAATTCGCCACCGTGCGCGCGCCGGTCGACGGCACCTTCTCCAACCGCCTCGTCAACACCGGCGACTTCATCGCGGTCGGCCAGCGGCTCGGCAACGTCGTGCCGCTCGACGAGGTCTTCATCGACGCGAACTTCAAGGAAACCCAGCTCCGGCGCATCCGTCCGGGCCAGCCGGTCACGATCAAGGTCGACGCCTATGGCGCGCGCGGCTTCAAGGGCGTGGTCGACAGCATCTCGCCGGCCTCGGGCTCGGTGTTCACCCTGCTGCCGCCGGATAACGCCACCGGCAACTTCACCAAGATCGTGCAGCGCCTGCCCGTGCGCATCCGCGTGCCGAAGGATGTGGCGCGGCAGAACCTGCTGCGCGCCGGCATGTCGGTCTACGTCACCGTCGACACCACCGACGCCAAGGATGCCGACACCGACGCCGACCTCGACGCATCGGCGACGGTGCAGGGGAAGTAGTTGGACAGGGAAAGTATTTTGAACTGATGCGAGGGCACGAGCTGTCGCGTCATCGGAAGTCAGCTCCCTCCCTCCTTGTGGGGGAGGGCTGGGGAGGGGGGTACTCCGGGCGAGACCGCCGTTGTGGGCCCCCTCCCCCAGCCCCTCCCCACAAGGGGGAGGGGAGCGCACCGGGAATGCGGCGCGGTCCTCGATCCAAGCGGACTAACTGACCATGGCCACCGCCACCACAGCCAACCCCACCATGAGCGCGCCGGCGGCGCCGTCCGACCGCATCGCGCCGCGGCGTCTGATCGCGTTCCTGATCATGGTGTTCGGCATGTTCATGTCGATCCTGGACATCCAGATCGTGTCGGCGTCGCTGACCGAGATCCAGGCGGGTTTGTCGGCAAGCTCCAGCGAAGTGTCATGGGTGCAGACCGCCTATCTGATCGCCGAGGTGATCGCGATCCCGCTGTCCGGCTTCCTGTCGCGCGCGCTCGGCACGCGGCTGTTGTTCGCGATCTCGGCGGCGGGCTTCACCATCTCCAGCTTCCTGTGCGGCTTCGCCTCCTCGATTGAGCAGATGATCCTGTGGCGCGCGCTGCAGGGCTTCCTCGGCGCCGGCATGATCCCGACCGTGTTCGCCTCGGCCTACACGGTGTTTCCGCGCACCAAATTCCACATCGTCGGTCCGATCATCGGCCTCGTCGCCACGCTGGCGCCGACGGTGGGCCCGACCGTCGGCGGCTACATCACCGATGCGATGTCCTGGCACTGGCTGTTCTTCGTCAACATCCCGCCGGGCATCCTGATCACGATCGGCGTGCTGGCGCTCGTCGATTTCGACGAGCCGCATTTCGAGCTGCTCGATCGCTTCGACTGGTGGGGCCTGTTGTTCATGGCCGGCTTCCTCGGCTCGCTCGAATACGTGCTGGAGGAGGGGCCGCAATATGAATGGCTGCAGGACACCTCGGTCGCGATCTTCGCTGCGGTCTGTGCCGTCTCGGCGGTGTGCTTCTTCTGGCGGGTGCTGACGGCCGACGAGCCGATCGTCGACCTCTTCGCGTTCGGCAACCGCAACTTCGCGGTCGGCTGCCTGCTGCAGTTCTGCATCGGCATCGGCCTTTATGGCCTGACCTACATCTATCCGCGCTATCTCGCCGAGGTCCGCGGCTACAGTGCGCTGATGATCGGCGAGACGATGTTCGTCTCCGGCGTCACCATGTTCCTGATGGCGCCGGTGGTCGGTCGGCTGATGCTGAAGGTCGACATGCGCCTGATGATCGCGTTCGGCCTCGTGATCTTCGCGATCGGCTCCTACCAGATGACCGGCATCACCCGCGACTACGATTTCTGGGAACTGTTCCTGCCGCAGGTGCTGCGCGGCGTCGGCATGATGTTCGCGATGGTGCCGACCAACAACATCGCGCTCGGCACGCTTGCGCCCGACCGCGTCAAGAACGCCTCCGGCCTGTTCAACCTGATGCGCAATCTCGGCGGCGCCGTCGGCCTTGCCGTGATCAACCAGGTGCTGAACGACCGCACCGACCTGCACATCTCCCGCCTGCACGAGCGCGTCAACTGGGGCAATGCCACCGCGGTCGAGACCCTCAACATGCTGCAGCAGAAGCTGCAGGGGATGGGCGACTCGGCCTTGATGGCGATGAAGCAGCTGTCGCAGATCGTGCACCGGCAGGCGGTGGTGATGGGCTATGGCGATGCGTTCTTCATGTTGACCTGCTTCTACATCGCGCTCAGCTTCATGGTGATGCTGCTCAACAAGCCGAGCTCGCCGATGGCCGGCGGCGGCGACGCACATTGACGTGAGCGGCCCGCGGGCGCCTGCGGGTTGCCAAATCATACCCTCGATGGTATGGAGCAAGAATTGTCGCTCGAACCGGGGAGATTTGCATGACTGAATCGCATCTGCAGATCGCGTGCACCCGCTCGATGCCTGTTCTGGTGTTCGGCCGCTCGCTTTGAGCACCACCGCCTAACTTCCCAACGCCTGATTACTCATCCGCAGACCGCGCGCCGCGTCACGTCTGCATTATTTGGAGCCGGCTGGCGCTGCGCGCGCGGCCGGATGATGCCATGACCGTCGACGTCTCCGGCCTGAAGGCCGACAAGCGTCCCGCCGCCATCCGCGTCGTGATGCCGTTCGTGTTCCGCCACTGGCTGAAGCAGCCGCGCATGACCCTCGGCATTGCATGCGCGCTGCTGGGCGCCACCGCCGCCGACCTGTTCATGCCGGTGTTCTCCGGCAAGCTCGTCGATGCGCTGACGCTCGGCCCGGCAAACGGCGATGCGCGACATGCCGCGCTGGTGGCATTCGCCGGCATCGTCGCGCTGGGCTTCGCCTCGATCGTGCTGCGATTGTCGGGCCTGCAACTGATCGTGCCGTTCACCCTGCGCATCATGTCCGACGTGGCGCGCGACGCCTTCGTGCGCGTGCAGCGGTTCTCGACCGACTGGCACGCCAACAGTTTCGCCGGCTCCACGGTGCGCAAGATCACCCGGGGAATGTGGGCGCTCGACCTCTACAACGACACTATCCTGCTGGCCCTGCTGCCGTCGCTGTCGGTGCTGCTGGGCTCGATGGTGCTGCTCGGCCTGCATTGGGGCGCGCTGGGTGGGGTCATCGCCGTCGGCGCGGTGCTGTACGTCGCGATGACGGTGGCGTTCTCGACCCGGTACATCGCGCCCGCGGCGCGCATCTCCAATGCCTGGGACACCAAGGTCGGCGGCACCCTGGCGGACGCGCTGAGCTGCAATGCGGTGGTGAAGTCGTTCGGCGCCGAGGCGCGCGAGGACTCCAGGCTGATGCGCGTCGTCAGCCGCTGGTCCCGGCGCGTCAACCGTACCTGGCTGCGCTACAACACCACGGCTGCGACGCAACTCGGCGTGCTCTTGTGCCTGCGCTCCTCGGTGATCGGCGGCGCCGTCCTGCTGTGGATGGCGGGCAGGGCCTCGCCGGGCGACGTCACCTATGTGCTGACCAGCTACTATGTGATCCATGCCTATCTGCGCGACGTCGGCATGCACATCAACAACTTGCAGCGTGCGGTCAACGACATGGACGAGCTGGTGGCGATCCATGGCGAGCCGATCGGCATCGTCGATGCCGCCGATGCCAGGCCGATCGCCGTGACGGGCGGCCACATCGTGTTCGACGCGGTGACGTTCCACTATGGCGGTCATCGTGCACCGCTGTACGACCGGCTGTCGGTGGACATCCGGCCGGGCGAACGGATCGGCCTCGTCGGGCGCTCCGGCTCCGGCAAGACGACCTTCGTCAAGCTGGTACAGCGGCTGTACGACGTGAGCGGCGGCCGGATCCTGATCGACGGGCAGGACATCGCCCATGCGAAGCAGGACTCGCTGCGCAGCCAGATCGCGATCGTGCAGCAGGAGCCGATCCTGTTCCACCGCTCGCTGGCCGAGAACATCGCCTATGGCCGGCCGGGCGCCAGCCAGGCGGAGATCGAGCAGGCGGCGCGGCTTGCGAACGCGCATGAGTTCATCACGCGGCTGCCGAAGGGCTACGGTACGCTCGTCGGCGAGCGCGGCGTCAAGCTGTCGGGCGGCGAGCGGCAGCGGGTGGCGCTGGCGCGCGCGTTCCTGGCGGATGCGCGCGTGCTGATCCTGGACGAGGCGACCTCGAGCCTGGATTCGGAATCGGAGGCGCTGATCCAGGAGGCGATGGAGCGGCTGATGAAGGGCAGGACCGCGATCGTGATCGCGCATCGGCTGGCAACTGTGCGCAGCCTCGACCGCATCCTGGTGTTCGATCGTGGCCGCATCGTCGAGCAGGGCAGCCACGCCGCGCTGGTCGGCAAGCCTGGCGGACTCTATCGCAGCCTGTTCGAGCGGCAGGCCATCGAGTTCGGCCAGCTCTCGGCGGCGGGATAACACAAATGGTGAGGGGCCCGGCGCTGTCGGCGCCGAGCCCCTCATGAACATATCAGCCGGCCTGTAAGCCGGGTTCTGTAGGGCACCGCCACACTTGCGCATGACGATACGCGACGGCCATTCCTCTGGGATCGCGCTTGCGCGTGACCTCGGGCAACCTACCCGGACGGCGAGCCTGACATCGCTCCCGCGGACGTCATCGCCTGACACAAAGTGCCTGGGCGATTGTCTCCGCGTGGCCGTCCCTATTCGGTTTTGCTCCCGGTGGGGTTTACCATGCCGGTTCCGTTGCCGGCCCCGCGGTGCGCTCTTACCGCACCTTTTCACCCTTACTTGCCTCCCTCGCGGGAGGAAGCGGTTCGTTCTCTGTGGCACTGTCCCTGGGGTCGCCCCCGCCGGACGTTATCCGGCACCGCATGTCGATGGAGCCCGGACTTTCCTCCCCGGCGGCCTTTCGGCGCTTGCCGGAGCGGCCGTCCGGCCGACTGATGCGGCCTGAATGGGGCTTTCCGAGCAGCACGTCAAGCCATCGCCATGCCGGCGAAAAATACTATCCTTCGCGTGTCGTTCCATGTCGGCGCCGTTCGACTGGATGTCGGCGATCCAGCCGAACATGAGGAGCAAGTCCGATGCAGTATCTGTTGATGATCTATCTGAACGAGGTCGAATACGCGAAGATGGAGAAGGCGGCCGAAGGGAAGATGCTGGCGGAATATCAGGCCTTCACCCAGTCCATCATCTCGAGCGGCAACTACAAGGGCGGCGATCGGCTGCAGCCGACCACGACGTCGACCACCGTGCGGGTGCGGGACGGCAAGATCCTCACGACCGATGGTCCGTTCGCCGAGACCCGCGAGCAGCTCGGCGGCTACTACATGATCGAGGCCAAGAATCTCGACGAGGCGATCGGGATTGCCGCGCGGATTCCCGGCGCCCGGCTCGGCTCGATCGAGGTGCGGCCGGTCTGGCAATACAATCATTGAGACCGGTGCGGCTCGCTGCCGAAAAGGTCACCGATGACGCCCGATGCGATCGACAAGGTGTTCCGCGATGAGGCCGGCCGCGCACTCGCGACCTTGATCCGGCTCGTCGGTGACTTCGATCTGGCCGAGGACGTGCTGCAGGATGCGTTCGCTGCGGCGCTGCTCAAATGGCGGGGGTCCGACGCTCCCGCCAACCCGCGGGCGTGGCTGGTCAATGTCGCCCGCAACAAGGCCATCGATCGCATCCGGCGGCGGAGCAATTTTCGCGACAAGGAGGCGGAGATCGTTCATGCGATCGAGCGTGATGCCGCCAGCGACGACGCCGACGCGCCGGCCGATCTCGACGACGACATGTTGCGGCTGATCTTCATCTGCTGCCATCCGTCGTTCGCGCCGGAGGTCCAGGTCGCGCTGACGCTGCGCACGGTCTGCGGCCTCACCACCGCCGAGGTCGCCCGCGCTTTTGTCACCGGCGAGGAGACGATGGCGCAGCGCCTGGTCCGCGCCAAGCAGAAGATCCGCCTTGCCGGCATTCCCTACGAGGTGCCGGGACGCGAGGCGCTCGAGGAGCGGCTGCGCGGCGTCCTGACCGTGATCTATCTGGTGTTCACCGAGGGCTATCTCGCGACCTCCGGCACGGAGCTGATTCGCGAGGATCTCGCGCGCGAGGCGATCCGGCTGGGTCGGCTGCTGCTTGGCTTGATGCCGGAGGCGCGCGACATCAAGGGCCTGCTCGCGTTGATGCTGCTGCACGATGCGCGGCGCGCCGGCCGAACCGATGCGGCGGGCGACATGGTCCTGCTGGAGGAGCAGGACCGCTCGCTGTGGAATCGCGAGCAGATCGCCGAAGGGCTGGGGCTGGTCGAACAGGCGCTGGGCATGAAGGGGCTGCCGCAGTCCTACACGGTCCAGGCGGCGATCGCCGCGCTTCATGCCCAGGCGTCCAGTTACGCTGAAACGGACTGGCGGCAGATCGTGGGCCTCTACGAGGTTCTGCTGCGGATCGCGCCTTCGCCGGTGATCGAGCTCAATCATGCGGCAGCCGTCTCGATGGTCGACGGTCCGGAGCGGGCGCTGGCGCTGGTTGATGCGCTGGCCGCGCGTGGCGGATTGAAGCAGTACGATCTGCTGCCGGCAGTGCGGGCGGACCTCCTGCGGCGGCTCGGCCGGCGCGACGAGGCACGCGCGGCCTATCGCGAGGCGAGCGCGGCCACGCAGCTCGCGCCGCTCAGGCGTCTCTATGCACGCCGGCTCGGGGAGCTCGACGCGGAGGCCTGACGCGTCAGACGCGCGGCGCCTGATCCTCGGCCGGCAGGCTCGTCAGCAGCGCATGCAACGTCCACAAGGTCGAGCGGTCGGCGATGCCGTCGATCTTTTCGGGGCGGAAGTGTCGCTGGAACGCCGTGACCACATCCATGGTGATGCCGTCGAATTTGCCGGTGATCGGCACGCCATAGCCGTATTTGGCGAGCGCCTTCTGCAGGCCCTTGACGTCGTCGCCGATGCTGCCGAGCTTCAGCGTCTCGCCCTTGGTGATCGCCGCCGGCTGCACCCAATGGCCGACGCCGGAATTCGCCAGCGAATGCCACGGAAATTTCTCGCCCGGATCCTTCTTGCGCGCGGGCGCGACGTCGGAATGCCCGAGCACGCGATGCGCCGGGACGTTGCGGCGGAGCATGATGCCCCGGCACAGCGCGATCACCGCCGCGATCTGCCGCGGTGGGAAATCCGGATAGCCCCAATCGTGGCCGCGATTGACGATCTCGACGCCGATCGAGCAGGAATTGATGTCCTCCTCGCCGCCCCATGACGAGAGACCCGCGTGCCATGCGCGCAAGGCCTCCGGCACGCACTGGACGATGCGTCCGTCCTCGAGCACGACGTAATGCGCGGAGACCTCGCTGCCGGCGGTACACAGCTTGGTGATCGCCCCTTCGACATCCGGCATGCCGGTGTAGTGCAGAATGATCATGTCCGGCTGGCGCCCGCCCTTGCGCTCGCCGAAATTGGCCGACGGGATGACGTCGGAGGCGACCGACGAGTCCGGCGTAAAGACCGGCAGGTCGGCAACGCCTTTGGGGATCGGCAGCGCACGGGAACGCTTCGATTCCGGCTTGTCGGAGGGATTGGGCATGAACGACTCGAAGCGGACGGCGGCGGCGATGGCTCAAACCGGATATGGGCAGGCACTACTCTTTTACATGTCCCAGCCGCAATCGAAATCGCATGCGAGCCCTCGATATTGAGCCGACCGTTGTATCGCGACGGCACGTCCGCCGACCGGCGCGCCGGCTCTGCTTCGCACTCCAAGTACCTAACATCCGCCACAGACCGTCAACGGTTTGTTAACGCTAAACGCCGTTACTGAGTGGTGAAGAGCCAAGCCGGCTTTCGGGACGGCAAGCCGCCACGATGCAAGGTCCTGCACGGCAGATTACGATCGAAACCGGTTCCGGGGCGCTCCGGCGCCGTGCGATCGCTGTCGGATCGAGGGTCTCGACGTGGCCGGATCGTGCTGCTGATGTCGTGACGGCTCCACGGATGACGGAGCGTCCCGAGAGATGGCTTGGCGAATTGACGGGGCGCGAGGATCGAAGGCGCGATGGGCTCGCTGCCGACCAAAATCAGTCTGAAGCAACGGCGCGCTCGCGGAGCGGCCGCGTGAGTACGGCTGACCAGCGACACGTCCCGGTGCTCGGCCCCGAAGCGGTCGAGATGCTGGCGCCGCGCGACGGCGGAACCTACGTCGATGCGACCTTTGGCGCCGGCGGCTATACGCGCCTGATCCTGGCGATGGCGGGAACACGGGTCATCGGGATCGATCGCGACAGCACTGCAATCGCCGGCGGCGCTGGTCTCCTCGCCGAAGCGGGCGATCGCCTGAAACTGGTCGAGAACCGCTTCTCGGCATTGGCCGACATCTGTGCATCGCAAGGCCTCACGCATGTCGACGGCGTCGTGATGGATGTCGGCGTCTCCTCGATGCAGCTCGACTCCGCCGCGCGCGGCTTCTCGTTCAGGTTCGACGGCCCGCTCGACATGCGGATGGGCGGCACGGGACCGACGGCCGCCGATGTCGTCGCCCACGCTGCCGAGCGCGCTCTGGCCGACGTCATCTATATCTTTGGCGAAGAGCGGCACTCGCGCGCCGTGGCGCGGGCCATCGTGGCCGCGCGCAAGGAACAGCCGGTCACGACGACGCGGCAGCTTGCCGACATCGTCGCGCGCGTGGTGAGATCCAAGCCTGGCGACATCCATCCGGCAACGCGCACGTTCCAGGCGTTGCGCATTCTCGTCAACGAGGAGCTCTTCGAGCTCGAACAGGCGCTGTCGGCCGCGGAGCGCGTGTTGGCACCGGGCGGCCGGCTGGCGGTCGTCTCGTTCCATTCGCTCGAGGACCGCATCGTCAAGACGTTCCTCGCCGAGCGCAGCAGAACCGGCGGCGGCTCGCGCCATTTGCCCGAGATCGCGCAGGAGGCACCGAGCTTCCAGCTGCTCAACCGCAAGCCGGTCGTGGCCGCGGAGGCCGAGACCGACGCCAATCCGCGGGCGCGGTCCGCCAAGCTGCGCGGTGCCGAGCGTACGGCCGCGCCGGCGCACGCTTCGGCATCTTCTTCGCCCTGGCCGCGCCTGGCCGATGTCCTGCGAGGAGGCTGACCGATGCGCCTCCTGCACCTCGTCGTGATCTGCTCGCTGATCTTCGCGGCGGCCTATGTCTATCGCATCAAGATGGACTCCACGGCACGGGTCGAGCGCGTGCTGCAATTGCGCGCCGAGATCCGCGAGCAGCGCGAGGCCATCGCAGTGTTGCGCGCGGAATGGGCCAAGCTCGACGCGCCGCTGCGGCTGCAAGGGCTGGTCGAGCGGCATCTGCCGCTGAAGCCGCTCAACGCCACGCAATACGACAGCCTGAAGAATCTGCCGGAGCGGCCCCCGCGATTTGCGCGACCGGACAATCCGGATCCGATCGGATCGATGATCGATGCGATCGACGCGATCAACGAAGAGCCCCCCGTGACCGGGTCAGTGCGTCGCCCGGAGGATCAGCAATGACCGATCAGCTTCGGCCCGACGTCAAGCCGCAGGAACCCTGGCGGCAACGTCTGGTGCGCACGCTGCTGTATGGGCGCGATGTCGATCGGACTGCCAAGGCGCGCGCGCGCGTCGGCCTCGCGATCATTGCCTTTGCCGCCGTCTACGCGGTGATCGGCGGCCGCCTCGTGATGTTCGCGATCGGCTCGGATGGTCCGAGCGCGCGGCGCGCCGCGCAGCAGGACGCCATCGCCACCGCGCGCCCCGATATCGTCGACCGCAACGGTGCCGTTCTCGCCACCGACGTGAAGACGCCGAGCCTGTTCGCCGAGCCGCGTCGCCTCATCGACAAGGACGAGGCGATCGAGCTACTGACGGCGACCTTGCCGGATCTCGATACGGGCGAGGTCCGCGACCGACTGATGTCGCGCAAGGGCTTCGTCTGGTTGAAGCGCGAGATGACGCCGAAGCAGCAGCAGGACATTCATCGCCTCGGCCTGCCGGGCATCGGCTTCCTGCGCGAGAACAAGCGTGTCTATCCGACCGGCAACGAGGTGGCGCATCTGATCGGCCTGGTGAACATCGACAACCAGGGCATCGCCGGCATGGAGAAGTGGCTCGACAATCAGGGTCTCGCCGACCTGCATCGCGCCGGCTTCGCCACCGACCGACTGCAGCGGCCGGTTGAACTGTCGGTCGACCTACGCGTCGAGCATGCGCTGCGCGACGAACTGCTCAAGGCCAAGGAGAAGTTCAAGACCAAGGCGGCCTCCGGTCTCGTCGTCAATGTCAGGACCGGCGAGATCATCGCCATGGTGTCGCTGCCGGATTTCGATCCCAACAACCCGAAGGAAGCGCACGATCCAGACCGGATCAACCGCCTCACCACGGGTGTCTACGAGATGGGCTCGACCTTCAAGGCGTTCACCCTCGCGATGGCGCTCGACACCGGCAAGTATGATCTCAACTCGCTGTGGGATGCGCGCGGGCCGCTGCACTACGGCAAGTTCGCCATTCACGACGACGAGCCGAAGGGCCGCTTCCTTACCATGAAGGAGGTGTTCACCTTCTCCTCCAACGTCGGCGCCGCCAGGATCGCTTTGACTCAGGGCGTCGAGGGCCACAAGGCATTCCTGCGCAAGATGGGCCAGTTCGACCGGTTGCGCACCGAGTTGCCGGAGAGTGCCTCGCCGATCCTGCCCAAGCGCTGGAGCGAATTGAACACGATCACGATCGCGTTTGGTCACGGCATGGCGGTGGCGCCGCTGCAGGGCGTGATGGGCGTCAGCGCGCTGGTCAATGGCGGCTATCTGATCCCGCCGACCTTCATGAAGCGCACCGAGGCGGAGGCGATGCAGGTCGCCAAGCGCGTGATCAAGCCGGAGACCTCCGAAAAGATGCGCTATCTGATGCGTCTGAACGCCGAGATCGGCACCGCGCGCAAGGCTGACGTGAAGGGCTACTACATCGGCGGCAAGACCGGCACCGCCGAGAAGGTGATCAACGGCCGCTACGCCAAGAAGAAGGTGCTGACCCTCTTCACCGCAGTGATCCCGGCGGACAAGCCAAAATACCAGCTGCTGATCATGCTGGACGAGCCGCAGCCGTTGAAGGAAACCTATGGCTTCATCACCTCGGGCTGGAACGCGGTGCCGACCGCCGGCAACGTGATCTCCCGGATCGGGCCGCTGCTGGGAATCGAGCCCCGGTTCGACCTGCCGCCGTCCGACCGCCAAATTCTTGCGGCATCGCGGCTGACACAGTAAGCCGTCGTCGAATCGCAGGCTTTGGAGCTGCCGCCATCCCCGGGCGGGGCCAGGACTGGCACGGAACCAGGATGAAACTTCACGACCTCCTGGGCGATCAGGCGACGCTCGACGCTCCCATCGCCGCAGTCGAGATATCCGGCCTCGCCGTCGACAGCCGCGCCGTGCGGCCCGGCGACCTGTTTTTTGCACTCTCCGGCACCAAGACCGATGGTTCCCGCTTCATTGCGGCGGCGATCGCGGCCGGCGCGGTCGCCGTGGCCGGCGCGGCGGGATCTGGAGCAGGGCTGGCCGTTCCATTCATCGCGCTGCCGAACCCGCGGCGGGCGCTCGCGCTGGCTGCGTCGCGGTTCTATCCGCGCCAGCCGGCAACGATTGCCGCCGTCACCGGCACCAGCGGCAAGACGTCGGTCGCCGCCTTCACGCGGCAGATCTGGCAGAAGCTCGGCCACAGCTCGGCCAGCATCGGGACCGTCGGGCTGGTGTCGGACAAGCGCACCGTCTACGGCTCGCTGACGACGCCCGATCCGATCGCGCTGCATCGGCAGATCGACGAGATCACGCAGGACGGCGTCACCCATCTGGCGTTCGAGGCCTCGTCGCATGGGCTCGATCAGTTCAGGCTCGACGGTGTCAGGGTCTCGGCCGGCGGGTTCACGAACCTGTCGCGCGACCACATGGACTATCATCCGGATATCACGCACTACCTCAACGCCAAGCTCAGGCTGTTCCGCGATCTCGTTCCGCCGGGCGGGCCTGCGGTGATCTCGGCCGATCATGAGTGCTCGCCGGAGGTCATCGCTGCGGCGCAGACGCGCGGTCTTCGCCTGATGACGGTGGGGACCCATGGCGATGGCGCGGGCGAGGGCATCCGTCTCGTGGCCGCTGCAATCGACGGCTTTGCGCAACAGCTCCAGATCCAGCATTGCGGCCGCATGCATGCGGTCCGGCTGCCGCTGGTCGGCGCGTTTCAGATCGAGAATGCGCTGGTCGCAGCGGGCCTTGCGATCGGCACCGGCAGCGATCCGCAGGCCGTGTTCGAAGCGCTCGAGCAGCTCGAGGGCGCCAAGGGCCGGCTTGAGCTGGTCGGCGAGCACAATGGTGCGCCCATCTTCATCGACTACGCGCACAAGCCGGACGCGCTCGCCAAGGCGCTGCATGCACTGCGGCCCTATGCCGCCCGAAAACTCGTCGTCGTGTTCGGCGCCGGCGGCGACCGTGACACCGGCAAGCGTCCCTTGATGGGCGCGATCGCCGCCGAAGAGGCCGACAGCGTCATCATCACCGATGACAATCCGCGCAGCGAGGATCCGGCTGCGATCCGCGCCGCGATCCTGGCGGCCGTACCCGGGGCGCGCGAGATCGGCGACCGGGCGGAGGCGATCCGGGTCGCCATCGGCGAGCTGCAGCTCGGCGATGCGCTCGTGATCGCCGGCAAGGGCCATGAGACCGGACAGATCATCGGCAGCAATATTCTGCATTTCAGCGATCATGAAGCGGTCGCGGACGCGTTGGCATCGAGGACATCATGACGAAGGCGCTGTGGACCGTGGCAGAGGCGGCGCGCGCGCTCGGCCTCACCGGCGACTATCCGGAGACTCGAATCGACTTCGTCACGCAGGACAGCCGCGCGGTGAAGCCCGGCAGCCTGTTCGTGGCGCTGAGCGGCACGCCGAGTGGCGGCTTCGTGTCGAGCTTTGCCTCCAGCCGCGATGGCTGGGAGTTTGCGGCGAACGCCGAAGCGGCTGGCGCGGTGGCGATGATCGTGCCGCACAGGATCGATGGCGTCACCGTGCCGCAGCTCGTGGTGCCGGACACGCTGATCGATGGGCTGTGGGCGCTGGCGCGCGCCGCGCGGGCGCGCTTCCACGGCCCGGTGATCGGGTTGACCGGCAGCGCCGGCAAGACCTCGACCAAGGAGTTCATCGCCGCCTATCCCGGCGCGTCCGCGAGTCCGTCCAGCTTCAACAATTTCTGGGGCGTGCCGCTGACGCTGTGCAACGCCGATCCCTCCGCTTCGGTCTGGGTCGTCGAGATGGGCATGAACCAGACAGGCGAGATCGCGCGGTTGACGGAGCTGTCGCAGCCGACGGTGGCGCTGGTCGTCAACGTCCAGCCGGTGCATCTGGAGAAGCTCGGCAGCCTGGAAGCGATCAGGAAAGAGAAGGTCTCGATCGCGCGCGGTCTGCCAGCCGATGGCGTCCTCGTGCTTCCCTCAGATCTCGCGGCGCCGGAATGGACGGGCAAGGTGATCCGCTTCGGCGGCGATGCGGAGGTGCGCGAGCTCTCGCACAACTCGCGCGGCGAAGCCTGGGATGTGATCGCCGATGTCGCCGGTCGTCGCGTCGCATTCGCGCTGACGCCCGGTGCGCCGCATCGCCTGCACAATGCGCTGGCGGCGCTGGCCTCGATCGCAGCGGCCGGGCTCGATCCGGCGCTGCTCGCGCAGACGCTCGGCCATGTCGGCATCATGACGGGCCGTGGCGTCGAGCAGACCGTCGGCGACATCGTTCTCATCGACGACAGCTTCAACGGCAATCCGGCCAGCATGGCGGCAGCGCTCGACAGTCTGCAGGCGCGACCGGTGCGGGGGCGGCGCATCGCCGTGATTGGCGACATGCTCGAGCTCGGCGCCGAGGCGCCGGCCTATCATCAGGGGATGGTGGCTCATCTCGCCGGGGTCGATGGCGTCTATTGCGTCGGTCCGCTGATGCGTCACCTGTTCGACAGCCTGCCGCACGCAAAGCGGCTCGGCTGGCACGAGGATCCGGTGACGCTGGATCCCGGCCGGGTCGCGGCGCTGCTGGCGCCGGGCGACGTCGTCGTCATCAAGGGCAGCAAGAAGATCTTCTGGGTCAACAAGTTCGTGTCGAAGCTCGCCGCGGCGCTGCAGCGGCCCGCTTGAAAATCGGGCGATATCGCGGCGCGGCAGAACGATATTTTCCACTGGCGGTCGAAGCGATCGTGCCGGACGGGTCTTTCCGCCGGCCTATGATTCGCACCCGGCCCCGATCATGGTTAAAAGAGGCTGGACCGGATTCGCGAGCGAATCCGTGTTCGCGGTCTCGGTGAGGCGGCATAGGCGGGTTGGATGTTCTACTGGTTGATCGAGCTGACGAATACGTTTCCGAGCCTGTCCGTGTTTCGCGGATTGCTGAACGTGTTCCGCTACATCACGTTCCGTACGGGCGGCGCGGTCGTCACCGGGGCGCTGTTCGTGTTCCTGTTCGGGCCGTGGATCATCGATCATCTGCGCCTGCGCCAGGGCAAGGGCCAGCCGATCCGCACCGACGGCCCGCAATCGCACATCATCAGCAAGAAGGGCACGCCCACGATGGGCGGCCTGATGATCCTGTCGGGCCTCGTCGTCTCCACCGTGCTGTGGGCCAATCCGCTCAACCCCTACGTCTGGATCGTGCTCGCGGTGACGCTCGGCTTCGGCTTCGTCGGCTTCTATGACGACTATCTGAAGGTGACCAAACAGTCGCATTCCGGCTTTGCCGGCAGACTGCGTCTGCTGATCGAGGCTGCGATCGCGCTGGTCGCCTGTTATGCGCTGGTGCGGCTCGGGCGCGATCCGTCCGCGACCGGGCTTGCCATTCCGTTCTTCAAGGAACTCGTCATCAAGTTCGGCTGGCTCTACGTCATCTTCGGCGCGTTCGTCATCGTCGGCGCCGGCAATGCCGTCAACCTGACCGATGGACTCGACGGCCTGGCCATCGTCCCGGTGATGATCGCCTCCGCCAGCTTCGGTCTGATCGCCTATCTCGCCGGCAACGCGGTGTTTTCCGATTACCTGCAGATCCATTATGTCGCGGGCACTGGCGAGCTTGCCGTGCTGTGCGGCGCGGTGCTCGGCGCGGGCCTCGGCTTCCTCTGGTTCAACGCCCCGCCGGCGTCGATCTTCATGGGTGACACCGGCTCGCTGGCCCTCGGCGGCATGCTCGGATCGATCGCGGTCGCGGTGAAGCACGAGATCGTGCTGGCGGTCATCGGCGGCCTGTTCGTGCTGGAGGCCGTGTCGGTGATCGTGCAGGTGGCCTCGTTCAAGCTGACCGGCAAGCGCATCTTCAAGATGGCGCCGATCCACCATCATTTCGAGCAGCTCGGCTGGACCGAGCCGCAGATCGTGATCCGGTTCTGGATCATCTCGGTGATGCTGGCCCTGGTCGGTCTCTCGACCTTGAAGCTGCGCTGACATGATCCCCGTTACCTCATTTGCCGGCAAGACCGTCGCCGTCTTCGGGCTCGGCGGCTCGGGGCTGGCCTCCTGTCATGCTCTGCGGGCCGGCGGGGCCGAAGTGATCGCGGCCGACGACGGCGCCGATCGGATGACGGAAGCGGCGAAGGCAGGCTTCATCACCGCCGATCTGCGCACCGTCTCCTGGGCGAACTTCGCCGCGCTGGTGCTGGCGCCCGGCGTGCCGCTGACCCATCCGGTCCCGCATTGGAGCGTGTTGAAGGCGCGCGAGGCCGGGGTCGAGGTGATCGGCGACATCGAGCTGTTCTGCCGCGAGCGCAGGCGGCACGCGCCGGATGCGCCATTCGTCGCGATCACCGGTACCAACGGCAAGTCGACCACGACGGCGCTGATCGCGCATCTGATGCGCGTCGCCGGCTACGATACCCAGATGGGCGGCAATATCGGCACCGCGATCCTGTCGCTGGAGCCGCCGCGCATGGGCCGCGTCCACGTGATCGAGATGTCGTCCTACCAGATCGACCTGACGCCGTCGCTCGATCCGGGCGTCGGCATCCTGCTCAATGTCAGCGAGGACCATATCGACCGCCACGGCACGATCGAGAACTATGCGGCGGTGAAGGAGCGGCTGGTGGCGGGTGTCCAGTCCAAAGGCACCGCGATCGTCGGTGTCGACGACGGTTTTTCGCGGGCGATCGCCGATCGGCTCGACCGGGGCGGCAAGCGCGTCGTGCGCATCTCGGTGAAGAACCCGCTGGCCGATGGGCTGTACGTCGAGCACGAGACGATCGTGCGCAGCGCGGGGGGCGCGCGCAGCGAGGTCGCACGTCTCGGTGGCATCGGCTCGCTGCGCGGTCAACACAACGCCCAGAACGCCGCCTGCGCCGCCGCTGCCGCGCTCGCGATCGGGGTCAGGGAGGATGTGCTGCAGCAGGGGCTGCGCAGCTTCCCAGGTCTGGCGCACCGCATGGAGCAGGTCGGCCGCCGCGGCAACGTGCTGTTCGTGAACGACTCCAAGGGCACCAACGCAGATGCGACCGCGCATGCGCTGTCGTCCTTTGCCGACATCTTCTGGATCGCCGGGGGCAAGCCCAAGGCGGGCGGCATCACCAGCCTCGCCGGCTTCTTCCCGCGCATTCGCAAGGCCTATCTGATCGGCGAGGCGGCTTCCGAGTTCGCCGGAACGCTTGGCGACAAGGTGCCGCACGAGATGTCCGGCACGCTGGAGGTCGCGGTCGCGCAGGCTGCCGCCGATGCGGAGGCCTCGGGATTAAAGGATGCCGTCGTGCTGCTGTCGCCGGCCTGCGCTTCCTTCGATCAGTTCCGCAACTTCGAAATCCGCGGCACGCATTTCCGCGACCTGGTGCAGGCGCTGCCGGGTGTGGAGCGGGTTGTCTAGGCCGCAAACACCGCTGTCGTCCCGGCGAACGCCGGGACCCATACCCGCAGGGAGCAACTTGAGGCACGCCGGCCATTGGCTCTTTGCCCATCACGACGGCTACGGCGTATGGGTCCCGGATCGGCGCCGCGACGCGCTGGCGCGCGCCACGGCTTGTCCGGGACGACAGTTGAGAGGCCCTTAACCCTTCGATAACCATCCTGGGCGCCAATGGGCCGATGTCTCGGCTCAGGTGGACGCCCGATGCTCTCCCGTGAAGAACGCAATCCGCTGTCCGACTGGTGGTGGACGGTCGACAAGCCGCTGCTCGGCTCCATCCTCGCGCTGATGCTGTGCGGGGTGATCCTGTCGCTCGCGGCCAGCCCGCCGGTGGCGACCCGGATCGGGCTCGATCCGTTCCACTTCTTCAACCGACACGTCCTGTTCCTGTTGCCGTCGTTCATCGTGCTGATCGGCGTGTCCTTCCTGTCGCCGCGCCAGATCCGGCGCAGCGCGCTGGTGGTGTTCACGATCGCCATCGTGCTGATCGTGCTGACGCTCGCGATCGGCCCGGAGGTGAAGGGCTCGCGGCGCTGGATCACGCTGATCGGCGTCAACATCCAGGCGTCCGAGGCGGCGAAGCCGGCCTTCGTCGTCGTTTCCGCCTGGTTGTTCTCGGAATCCGCGCGGCGGCCCGACATGCCGGCGACCACCATGGCGCTGGTGCTGCTGCTGATGCTGGTGTCGCTGTTGGTGATGGAGCCGGATTTCGGCCAGACCATGCTGATCCTGATGGTCTGGGGCTCGCTGTTCTTCATCGCCGGCATGCGCATGATCTGGGTCGCGGGTCTCGCGGGCGCCGCCGCCGCCGGCCTGTTCGGCGCCTATCTCCTGGTCCCGCACGTCGCCGGCCGCATCAAGCGCTTCATGAACCCGGCCTCGGGCGACACCTTCCAGGTCGACACCGCGATGGAGGCGTTCTCGAATGGCGGCTGGTTCGGCCTTGGGCCGGGCGAGGGCATCGCCAAGCGCAGCCTGCCGGACAGTCACACCGATTTCGTGTTCGCGGTCGCCGCCGAGGAGTTCGGCATCATCCTGTGCCTGGCGCTGGTCGCGCTGTTTGCGTTCATCGTGATCCGCACGCTGTCGCGCGCCTATGCGACCGAGGACAGCTTCGCGCGTTTCGCAGCGTCGGGCCTCGCGATCCTGTTCGGCATCCAGGCGGCCATCAACATCTCCGTCAACCTGCAGCTGATCCCGGCCAAGGGCATGACCTTGCCCTTCATCTCCTACGGCGGTTCCTCGATCGTGTCGCTCGCCTATGGCGTCGGCATGATGCTGGCGCTGACCCGGCAGCGGCCGCGGATGGAGGTCGAGGCAGGCGACGCAGCCGGCGCGGTGCGCAATTACGCTTGAGGTCGCCTTGCTCGCAATGACGACACATTGCCTGTAAACAAGCCCGCATGACCTCAACCGCGCCTCTCATTCTGCTCGCGGCCGGCGGCACCGGCGGCCATCTGTTTCCTGCTGAAGCGCTCGGCGTCGAGCTGATCAGGCGCGGCTATCGCGTCCGTCTCGTCACCGATGCGCGCGCGCTGCGCTACAGTGGCCTGTTCACCAAGGACATGATCGACGTGGTGCCGAGCGAGACGGTGCGCAGCCGCTCGCCGGTCGCACTCGCGCGGACCGCGCTGCTGCTCGGCACCGGCACCCTCGCGGCCTTCAACCTGATGCGGCGGCTCAAGCCCGCGGCCGTGATCGGCTTCGGCGGCTATCCGACCGTGCCGCCGCTGCTGGCGGCACGCCTCGCCGGCGTGCCCAGCCTGATCCACGACGCCAATGCCGTGCTCGGCCGCGCCAACCGCTTCCTGTCCGCGCATGTGAAGGCGATCGCGACCTCGTTGCCGGGTGTGCTCGACCGCGATCCCGCGCTGTCGGCCAAGACGACCACGGTCGGCACCCCGATGCGACCTGCCATCCTCGAAGCCGCGGGCGTGCCCTATGTCCCGCCGGAGACCGCCGGGCCGCTGCGGCTGCTCGTGGTCGGCGGCAGCCAGGGCGCGCGCATCATGAGCGACATCGTGCCCGGCGCGATCGAGCGGCTGGAGCCGGCGCTCTGGGGCCGGCTGATGCTGACCCAGCAGGTGCGCCAGGAGGACATGGCGCGGGTGCGCGCGGTCTACGACCGGCTGAAGATCAACGCCGAGCTGCAGCCGTTCTTCACCGACCTGCCGGCGCGGCTCGCCGCCAATCATCTCGTGATCTCGCGCTCAGGCGCCGGTACCGTGGCCGAACTCGCCGCGATCGGCCGGCCCTCGATCCTGGTGCCGCTGCCCGGCGCCATCGACCAGGACCAGTTCGCCAATGCCGGCGTGCTGTCGGACGCGAGCGCCGCGATCCGGATCGTGCAGACCGAATTCACCTCCGACAGGCTGGCCTCCGAGATCTCGGCGCTCGCCGCCGAGCCCGCGCGCCTCGCCGCCATGGCGCAGGCCGCGCGCGCGGCCGGCCGGCTCGATGCCGCGGAACGTCTGGCCGATCTCGTGATCAGGACGGCGGCGCTCTAGTCGCGCGAGCGCATGGTGATCCCAAGATGAACCGGAGCTCCGACGATGGCGGCATCCTGCCCGACGATCGTCCGATGCGCTTGCGGCGGCATCCGTCCTTCGTGCCTGTGCTCGTGGAATTCTGCGACCGGCTGATTGCGCCGCTGCGCGGCCAGCGCCTGATGATCAAGCTGTTCGGTCAGCGCGCTCCGACGGAAATCGCTGCGCATATCGTGATGATGCATATGTCGGCGCGCAAGCCGGTCGAGCGGCCGACACTGACGCGTCTGCAGATGCGGCTGCCGGGTCCGCGGCAGACGGCGGCGTTCGTCGCGGTGTTGCGCGGTCTGTCGCTGGTGACCGTCGAGCGAGATCCCGAGGACGCTCGTATCCGCTATCTGGTGCCTGGCCCCGTCATCCTCGAGGGACTGCGAGGCTGGCTTGCCATGCACCTGGATTGCCACGCGCGGTTGACGCAGTCCGATGGACTGAGCCTTCGTCTGCAGGACGACGCCGCGTTATTTGCGGAGACGATCCGGCAATGTGCGGGCTGGCTCTGCCGCGACAACCGGCCGCTGACGGGCTTTCCCGATCTCGCCTGGACCGACGAGCACGACAGCGGCATCCATCTGGCCCTGACGCTCGTCGCCCGGTCCGCGGTTGGGCGCGAGGCCATCGCGATTTCGACGGCGGAGCTTGCGACCTCGCTCGGCGTCTCGCGCTCCCATATCCGCAATCTGCTGGCGACCATGGAGGGCCGTGGTCTGCTGCGCTTCGGCGACGGGCGCCGGCATCTGACGCTGACGCCGGGTTTCGTGGCTTCCGTGGAAGCCTGGTTCTGCCATCAGGTATGCTGGCTCGCGGCCGCAGCCGCGCGTGCGGATCGCGCGCTGCGGCCGGCTTGAGGCGTCAGATCATGGTGACCCGGCCGGTGCCGATGTCATAGATGCCGCCGACGATCTTCACCTTGCCCTCGGCGACCATGCGGCCGACGATCGGCTTGGCAGTCGAGAGGCGCCGGACATTGTTGCGGACGTTCTCCGCGGTGGCTTCGGCCAGCAGATCCTGCGGCTTCTTCGCGATCGCTGCCTCGACGCCGGGTTTGAGCGCATTGATCAATGCGGGCAGGTGGCCTGGCAGTTTGGTGCCGTCCTTGAGCACCTTGATCGTCGCATCGATGGCGCCGCAGCCGCTGTGACCGAGCACCAGCACGAGAGGCGTGCCGAGGAACTTGACGCCGTATTCGAGGCTGGCGAGGCCGTCGTCATTGACGAAATTGCCGGCGACGCGGACCACGAACAGCTCACCGGGCGCCTGATCGAACACCAGCTCGGGCGCGACCCGGGAATCTGCGCAGCTCACGATCGCGGCGATCGGGTATTGGGCCGCGGCGCGCGCCGCCCGGCCGGCCGAAAAATCCTTGTTGTCGAGATTGCCGGCGACGTAGCGCGCATTGCCATCGACGATGCGTTTCATCGCGTCATCCGGAGAGATGGCGTTGGGCGGCATTGCGCTGTCGTTCGCCTGCTTGGCTTCCTTGGCAAACGCCGGAAGTGCGCCGACCGCCGCGGCAGCCAGCACTGCGCCGCCGCCGAGCAGCCGGCGGCGGGACAATACGGGAGGGTGCGTTTCACACAGCGAGCACATCGGCGAGGGTTCTCCATCAAAGATTGAAATATGCGTGCCCGGCACGCCGGCCGCACGGCTACTCATGCCACGCGAACTGACGCAGTGAGCGCGCAAAAATTGCAGGTATCCCGTTGGGAGGGGGCGGCATGTGATCGCGCTTAATAATTCGTGAAGGGAGGGAACTCTTGGCCGATCGCCGCCGGCCGGGCTGCCAAAATCGGCTAAAACCGGTCGAACGCCTGCGAATTTGGCACTTCTTACTGCCCAGGCGGACTTGTCCAGGTCGGCCATGTCTTGCAAGAAGGGCTGATGATTCGCGGCCGCCCCCTCCGGTGGGGACGCCCGGAACCCTTGAGACGAGACGCCCCATGAGACTGCCGCGCGAGATCGGACCCATCCACTTCGTCGGGATCGGCGGCATCGGCATGAGCGGCATCGCCGAGGTGCTGTGCAATCTCGGCTACACGGTGCAGGGCTCCGACGCCTCCGACAACGCCAATGTCGCGCGGCTGCGCGAGAAGGGCATCACCGTCAGCGTCGGGCACAAGGCCGAGAATGTCGCGGGCGCCGACGTCGTGGTGGTCTCGACCGCGATCAAGCGCGACAATCCGGAGCTGATGGCCGCGCGCGCCCAGCGCATCCCGGTCGTGCGGCGTGCCGAGATGCTGGCCGAGCTGATGCGGCTGAAGAGCTGCGTCGCGATCGCCGGCACCCATGGCAAGACCACGACGACATCGATGGTCGCGGCGCTGCTCGATGCCGGCGGCCTCGATCCGACCGTCATCAATGGCGGCATCATCAATGCCTACGGCACCAATGCGCGGCTCGGCGCCGGCGAATGGATGGTGGTCGAGGCCGACGAGAGCGACGGCACCTTCCTGAAGCTGCCGGCGGATGTCGCCATCGTCACCAATGTCGATCCCGAGCATCTCGATCACTTCAAGACCTTCGAGGCCGTGCAGGACGCGTTCCGCGCCTTCGTCGAGAACGTGCCGTTCTACGGCTTCGCGGTGATGTGCATCGATCATCCGGTGGTGCAGGCGCTGGTCGGCAAGATCGAGGACCGCCGCATCATCACCTATGGCGTGAACCCGCAGGCCGATGTCCGGCTCGTCGACCTCGCGCCGATGGGCGGCGGCTCGTCGTTCAAGGTCGTGTTCCGCGACCGCAAGAGCGGTGAGACGCACGAGATTGCCGACATCGCGCTGCCGATGCCAGGCCGGCACAATGCCTCGAACGCAACGGCGGCCATTGCGGTCGCGCGCGAGCTCGGCCTGTCCGACGAGGCCATCCGCAAGGCGATTGCCGGCTTCGGCGGCGTCAAGCGCCGCTTCACCCGCACCGGCGAGTGGAACGGCGTCACCGTGATCGACGACTACGGGCATCACCCCGTCGAGATCGCCGCCGTGCTGAAGGCGGCGCGCGAATCGACCAACGGCAAGGTCGTCGCCGTGGTGCAGCCGCATCGCTACACCCGGCTGCAGTCGCTGTTCGAGGAGTTCTGCACCTGCTTCAACGACGCGGACGCGGTCGTCGTCGCCGACGTCTATCCGGCGGGTGAGGCGCCGATCGAGGGCATCGATCGCGACCACTTCGTCCTGGGCCTGCGCGCCCACGGCCATCGCGACGTGGTGCCGCTGCCGAAGGCCGCCGATCTCGCTCGTATCGTCAAGGACCTCGCCAAGCCCGGTGACCTCGTCGTGTGCCTCGGCGCCGGCAACATCACGCAATGGGCCTACGCGCTGCCCGGCGAGTTGAAGGCACTGGGGTGAGGGCGGTGTTGAACCAGCCGTTCACCGAGAAAGTCAGGCCACTCGACGTAGCCTCTCCGTTCCCTCCCCCCTTGTGGGGGAGGGGCAGGGAGGGGGGTGAGCCGCAGACTCCGGAGTGCGTGGTCCCCCCCTCCCTAGCCCTCCCCCACAAGGGGGGAGGGAACGGAGCGTGCTACGTCGCAACGACGTCGGCCCAAACGAGGCAGGCCGCCGCATGACCTTTCCCGACATCACCCCCGATCTCAAAACGGCCATGCCGGAGCTGCGCGGACGGCTGCTCGCCAATGAGACGCTCGCGCCGCTCACCTGGTTTCGTGTCGGCGGACCGGCGCAGGTGCTGTTCACGCCGGCGGATGCCGACGACCTCGCCTATTTCCTAAAGCACCTCCCAACGGATATCCCGCTCTACGTCATCGGCGTCGGCTCCAACCTGATCGTGCGTGATGGTGGCGTCCCCGGTGTCGTGATCCGGCTGGCGCCGCGCGCGTTCGGCGAGGTCAAGGCGGAAGGCGACATCGTCACGGCCGGCACCGCCGCGCTCGACAAGCGCGTCGCGGAGGTCGCCGCGTCGGCCAACCTCGCGGGCCTGGAATTCCTGTTCGGCATTCCCGGCACCATCGGCGGGGCGCTGCGGATGAATGCCGGCGCCAATGGCGGCGAGACCAAAGACATTCTCATTGAAGCGATCGCTGTCGACCGAAACGGCGAGACGCACCGCTTCAACAATGCCGAGATGAAGTTCACCTATCGCGCGAGCGGCGTCGATCCGGCGCTGATCTTCACGGCCGCGCGCTTCCGCGGCACGCCCTCGGCGCCGGAGGCGATCCGGGCGCGCATGGCGGAGGTGCAGGCGCATCGCGAGACGGCGCAGCCGATCCGCGAGAAGACGGGCGGCTCGACCTTCAAGAATCCGCCGGGACATTCCGCCTGGAAGCTGGTCGATGCCGCCGGCTGTCGTGGACTCAGGGTCGGCGGCGCCCAGGTCTCGGAAATGCACTGCAACTTCCTGATCAACACCGGCAGCGCTAGCGCCGACGACATCGAGACGCTCGGCGAGACCGTGCGTGAGCGGGTCAAGGCGAGCTCGGGCATCGAGCTGCAGTGGGAGATCAAGCGGATCGGAATCAAGGCGAGCTGATCGAGCCGCAGGCTCACGTGACGTCAGCGCAATCGCGACCGCAATTGTGAGATCAATCGAGAAGACATTGATGCGCACCACGATTTTGTTCGGCGGCTCCAACAAGGAGCGTCTCGTCTCGGTCGCGAGCGCGAAAGCCCTGCACGCGGCATTGCCCGAGGCGGACCTGTGGTTCTGGGACGCCGATGACAGCGTGCATCAGGCCAGCGGCCAAGCGCTGGCCGCGCATGCCAAGCCGTTCGAGGAGCCGTTCACCGCCGATGGCGCCAGGATCGGCACGCTCGGCGAGGCGATCGATCGCGCCGGGGCCGAAGATCGGGTCCTGGTGCTCGGCCTGCATGGCGGCCGGGCGGAGAATGGCGAGCTTCAACTGATGTGCGAGCTTCGTGGTGTGCCGTTCACCGGCTCGAGCTCGGCGGCCTCGCACCTCGCCTTCGACAAGGTTGCCGCCAAGCGCTTCGCCGTGCTCGGCGGTGTCACGGCGGCCGAGGGTGTCGCGCTGGATGATGCCGAGGCTGCGCTCGCGCGCTACGGCCGGCTGATCGCGAAGCCCGTGAAGGATGGCTCGAGCTTCGGCCTCATCTTCGTCAACGCCAGCCAGGACCTCGTCGCCGTCAAGGCAGCGGCCGCGACCGAGGAATATCTGATCGAGCCGTTCGTCACCGGGACCGAGGCGACCTGCGGCGTGCTCGAGCAGGCCGACGGATCGCTGATCGCGCTGCCGCCGATCGAGATCCTCCCCGCCGATGGCGCCTTCGACTATTTCGCGAAGTACCTCGCGGCGGCGACGAAGGAAATCTGTCCGGGCCGCTTCAGTCCGGAGATCACTGCGGCGCTCCAGGCTGAGGCGATCAAGGCGCATCGCGCGCTGTCCTGCGGCGGCTACTCGCGCACGGACTTCATCGTCGCGGCCAACGGTCCGGTTTATCTGGAGACCAATACCCTGCCGGGCCTGACGGCCGCCTCGCTCTACCCGAAGGCTCTGGCGGCCCAGGGCATCGCCTTTGTCGATTTCCTCAATCAGCAGATCGCCCTGGCCGAGAGGCGCAGCCGCCGATCCGGCGTGCGATAGGCGCACCGGAAGAACCCGGCCCGGCGTCCCCCGGTGGTTCCTGTAACCCGTAAAATGCTTAAGAATTCCGGGCAAGGTCCTCATAAATCGGAGAAAAAATTCGTCTCCTCGGACTGATTTTACTTTTTGTTTACCAGGACGTCCGAAGGTTAACGCTGGCGCCTCAGTGGTGCTCGGCTGCCAGGTCGGGCCGTCGTGACGAACCGCGTCGCGATGGTCGGAAGGGATCCGGTCGGCCGGGACCGTGGGCGTGGGTCCGCGAGTATCTGCGGGCGCAACAGTTGATGAGCTCGTGCAATGGATGGTGCAGGACGCCTCGCTCGATCGCAGAGGCCTCAAGCTGACCTGAAAGCCGCTGCCCTTGGCGCGGCAATCCTGCTGCGCGAGTATGTCTCGGCCCGCCTTCCGCGTGTCCGCTTTGCGCGAGGCACGAAGCAAGGCAGGCGATCCATCCGACGAGACCTTGCGCCGGCGCAGGCCGCGCTCGCGCCGATGGTCGAGCGCGAGGCGCCGCCGCGCGTGGTCGAACTCGTCGAGCGCTATCTGCCGCGCCGGCTCGGCACCGTGGCGACGGTGGTCCTCTTGTTCGGCAGTGTCTGGCTCGGCATCGTCAAGGGCGGCCATGCGCAGGACGTCAGCGTGGCGTTGTCCGACACCCGCAACGCGCTCGCCAATGCGGCCGGGTTCCGCATCACGGCTGTTGCGATCAACGGCCGGAAGCAGCTTACCCAGGACGAGATCCTCGCGGTCGGCGGCGTTACCGGCCGCTCCTCGTTGCTGTTCCTGGATGCCGCCGCAGTGCGTGACAGGCTCAAAGCCAACCCCTGGATCGCCGACGCCACGGTGCAGAAGTTCTTTCCGAACCAGCTGCAGATCGACGTCGTCGAGCGCAAGGCGTTCGCGCTCTGGCAGCAGGACGGTCGCCTCTCGGTCATCGCCGAGGACGGCGCCGTGCTCGAGCAATATGTCTCGCGCCGCTTCCTGACGCTGCCGCTCGTGGTCGGCAAGGGAGCCGAGAGCCGCGCGCGCGATTTCCTGGCGCTGCTCGCCCGCTACCCGCAGGTGCGCGCGGTCACCAAGGCCGCCGTGTTCGTCGGCGAGCGGCGCTGGAACCTGCGGACCAAGGACGGCCTCGACATTCGCCTGCCCGAACATGATGTCGGCAACGCGCTCGCGACCCTGACCCAGCTCGATCAGGACGACAAGCTGTTCTCGCGCGACATCGTCGCCATCGACCTGCGGCTGCCGGACCGGCTGACGGTGCAGCTCTCCGAGGATGCGGGCAAGGCGCGCGACGAGCTGTTCAAGGACAAGAAGTCCAAGAAGAAGGCCGGTGACGCATGACCGGCTTCGATCGCCAGACTCCGAAGACGCGCCCGATGGGCCAGAAGCGCACCGCGCTCGTGGCCTCGCTCGACGTCGGCACCAGCAAGATCGCCTGCATGATCGCGCGGCTGAAGCCGGCGCCGCCGAGCGACGCGCTGCGCGGCCGCACCCACGCCGTCGAGCTGATCGGCTACAGCCAGATCCAGTCGCGCGGCGTCAAGGCCGGCGCCGTCGTCGATCCCGTCGAATGCGAGCAGGCGGTGCGGCAGGCGGTCGCGCTGGCCGAGCGCATGGCGAAGGTGCGGGTCGAATCCGTGCTGCTGCCGGTCGCGGGCGGCCGCGTCATGGGCCACCTGATCGAGGCCACCTCGGACATTCGCGGCGGCGCCGTCACCCAGGCCGATGTCAGCCGCGTCACCTCGACCGGCATGCACCACGCCACCGGCGACGGGCGCGCGGTGCTGCATGCCTTGCCCGTCGGCTACACGCTCGACGGCGTGAAGGGCATCCGGGATCCCCGCGGCATGCTGGCGCGGCAGTTCGGCGTCGACATGAACGTCGTCACGACCGACGCCACCGTGGCCAAGAACCTGATGCTCGTGGTCGAGCGCTGCCACCTCAACGTCGAGGCGATGGCGGCAAGCCCGTATGTTGCCGGGTTGTCGGTGCTGACCGACGACGAGGCCGATCTCGGCGCCGCCGTGGTCGAGATGGGGGCGGGCACCACGACGATCGCGATCTATTCCGGCGGCCGTTTCGTCCATGCCTCCGGTTTTGCGCTCGGCGGGCATCACGTGACCATGGATCTTGCGCGCGGACTATCAGCGTGCATTGCAGATGCCGAGCGAATCAAGACGTTATATGGCACGGTGCTGACTGGCGGGTCCGACGCGCGTGAGTTGATGTCTGTTCCGACGGCCGGTGACAACGAGCGGGATGTTCCGCAGATCGTGTCCCGCGCCACCATCGCGAACATCGTCAGGCACCGCGCAGAGGAGATTTTTGAAATGGTCCGCGACCGGCTGAAGGATTCGCCCTTTGCGGCAGAACCCAAGGCGCGCGTCGTCCTCAGCGGAGGCGCCTCCCAGCTGACGGGGCTGGTCGAGCTTGCGACCCGGATCCTCGACCGCCCGGTGCGTGTCGGCCGCCCGCTCGGCTTCGGTCGTCTCCCCAACGAGGCCAAGAACGCCGCCTTCGCGGTGCCGACGGGGCTGCTGGTCTATCCGCAATACGCGCACCTCGAACACGTCGAACCGCGGCATACGCGGCAGGTCGGGACAGGAACCGACGGCTACTTCGGAAAGGTCGGACGATGGCTACGCGAGGGCTTCTGATGACCGGTTTCCACCCCATGCGATTTTCAACAACACCAACCGCGGCCGGCGGCCGGGGCGAACCCACCCGCGCGTGATCGAGAGGCAATCATGGCACTCACTATTACACCTCCTGATATCCACGAGCTGAAGCCCCGGATCACCGTGTTCGGTGTCGGCGGCGCGGGCGGCAATGCCGTCAACAACATGATCACGGCCGGCCTGCAGGGGGTCGACTTCGTCGTCGCCAATACCGACGCGCAGGCGCTGACCATGTCCAAGGCGCAGCGCATCATTCAGATGGGCACGCAGGTGACCCAGGGCCTCGGCGCCGGCTCGCAGCCGGACGTGGGAGCTGCCGCCGCGCAGGAGGTGATCGACGAGATTCGCGATCATCTCTCGGGCGCCAACATGGTGTTCGTGACCGCCGGCATGGGTGGCGGAACCGGCACCGGTGCAGCCCCGGTCATTGCCAAGACCGCGCGCGAGATGAACATCCTCACGGTGGGCGTCGTCACCAAGCCGTTCCACTTCGAAGGCGCGCGCCGCATGCGCACCGCGGAGTCCGGCATCTCCGAGCTGCACAAGGTCGTCGACACCTTGCTGATCATCCCGAACCAGAACCTGTTCCGGGTCGCCAACGAGAAGACCACCTTCGCCGACGCCTTCGCGATGGCCGACCAGGTGCTGTATTCCGGCGTCGCCTGCATCACCGACCTGATGGTGAAGGAAGGCCTGATCAACCTCGACTTCGCCGACGTTCGCGCCGTGATGCGCGAGATGGGCAAGGCGATGATGGGCACCGGCGAAGCCTCCGGCGACAAGCGCGCGCTGACCGCCGCCGAAGCCGCCATCGCCAACCCGCTGATCGACGATTCCTCGATGAAGGGCGCGCGCGGCCTGTTGATCTCGATCACCGGCGGCAAGGATCTCACGCTGTTCGAGGTCGACGAAGCTGCGACCCGCATCCGCGAGGAGGTCGACCAGGACGCCAACATCATCGTCGGCGCCACCTTCGACGAATCGCTCGACGGGCTGATCCGGGTCTCGGTGGTCGCCACCGGCATCGAGCAGGCGCAGTTCAACCGCGGCGTCACGACGACTGCACAGCCGGCGGCGGCTGTCGCTCCGATTGCCGCCGCCCCGACCGCTGCCGCGGGTCTCCCTGAAAGCCGCCTCGCCGATCTGACTGCGCGCCTGCGCGCCGACAATCAGCGCCTGGCTGAACGCGCCGCCAAGCTCGAGCAGCAGGCGTCGCAGGCTCCGGCCGTCGCCGCGCCCGCGCCGATGGCGCCTGCGCCGCGTCCGGCTCCCAACCTCGAGCGCGACACGCTGGCCGCCGTTGCCGCCGCAATGGCCAGCGAGCCCGCGCCCGCGTCGGCGCCGGTCCAGCCCGCCTCCTATGGCGATGTGACGGTGCGCCCGATCGCGCAGAAGCCGTCGCTGTTCCCGGAACCGGAGGCGCAGCGCGCGGCCCCGATCGAGCCGGCGGCCCCGCCGGAGACGTTCATCCCGCAGGCCGCGGAGCGGGTTCCGTCGCGCGCGCCGCGCATGCCGAAGTTCGAGGACCTGCCGATGCCGGCCCAGGCCGAGATCCGGCAGGCGCGCGGCGACGAGGGCGATGAGCATCCGCAGAAGACCCGGATGTCGCTGCTGCAGCGTCTCGCCAATGTCGGTCTCGGCCGCCGCGACGAGGATGCCGAGCCGCCGCTGCCGGTGCGGACCGCGGGTCCTGCCATGCCGCAGATGCCGCCGCTGCCGGAACGGAAGCCGCAGCGGAACGTTGCTCAGCAGGTTGCGAGCCACGAATCGCCTGTCTCGGAATATGCCCGCCGTCCCGCACCCCAGGGTCTGGACGTCCATGGCCGTCCCGCGCCTGTGTCCCCGGCGCCACAGGGAGACGACCATTTGGATATCCCGGCCTTCCTGCGCCGGCAGGCCACCTGAGAATTGTTACAGCCCTGATGGTGCTGAACAGGCCCGGCTCGCGAGAGCCGGGCCTTTTCCATGGCTGTCCGGGGCTCGTCGATCGCCGTTCAACTAACTGATTTTAAATGATTAATTATTCTTTCGGTGTTTAGATGGGGAACCGGGAGGGTTAAGGCCACGTTCCAGTTTGGTTAAGGGTTGGCGCGAATACGGCAGAGATGGGGTAACAATCCGTAAAGAAGCGTGAGTTGGCGCTCTTTGGGGCTCTCGTTAAGTTCTGCCGTGACTTGGGGATGCCTGAAACTGAGTCGGTTCGCGAGGGGCGGCCGATAAGGGATCAGGCGGGGTCTTGGGCGATCGTCGATGAAATTCAGCCGGCAAACAACGCTTCGTTCGCAAGCCACCGTCACCGGTGTAGGCGTCCACTCTGGCGCGCCTGTCAGCCTGACGATCGGGCCTGCGCCGATCGATGCGGGAATCGTGTTCCTCCGCACCGGCCTCGATGGCGCTGACCGCGAGGTCCAGGCGTCCTTCGGCTCGGTGATCGCCACCGAGTTGGCGACGGTGCTCGGTGACCGCCACGGTGCGCTGGTGTCCACTGCCGAGCATGTGCTCGCCGCGCTGCGCGGCATGGGTGTCGACAACGCCCTGATCGAGGTCGACGGCCCCGAGGTTCCGATCATGGACGGCAGCGCTGCGCCGTTCGTCGCTGCCATCGACCAGGCCGGAATCGTCAATCAGTCGGCCCCGCGGCGCTACCTTCAGGTGCTCAAGCCGGTCCAGGTGACCATGGGCGCCTCCACGGGCGAGCTGCGTCCGAACAGCTCCGGCTTCCGGGTCGAAGCTGAAATCGATTTCACCAACCCCGTGATCGGCCGCCAAGCCTATCATTTCGAACTCAGCCCCGAGCGCTTCCGCCGCGAGATTGCCCGCGCCCGCACCTTCGGCTGCATGAGCGACGTGTCGCGGCTGTGGAGCGCCGGCTTCGCGCTCGGTTCCTCCTTCGACAACACGCTGGTGTTCGACGAGGACCGCCTGCTCAATCCCGAAGGTCTGCGCTACGCCGACGAATGCGCCCGCCACAAAGTGCTGGACGCGATCGGCGATCTGGCGCTGGCCGGCCTGCCGATGCTCGGAACGTATCGTTCGGTCCGTGGCGGTCACAAGCTCAACCATGCGGTGCTGACTGCTCTGATGGCCGATCGCACCGCTTGGCGGATCGTCGAAGGCGAGACCGTGCGTCGTCCCCGCGTGGCCGCGGAGGTCGTCGGCGGCATGGTCGGTGGCATGGTCGCCCCGGCCTACGGCCCGGACGTGTCCTGAGCGGCGTCGTCCCGATCGGCTGATTCCGTCGGCTGACCTAAGCAACGCGCGACATCGCCGGGAGCTTTGCTTTCGGCGTGGTTCAGATTTTTCCGTCTGCTTTTTTGTCAATGTTTGTTGCCGGCCGCGTCCTTCTCAGCGGCTGCACCCTCGGCATTTCGATGTTTTCCAACGGCTTCTTCAGCGGTAACCATGATGCGTGGCGGCAGCCTCGGTGTTGCCTTAATCCGGGCGGATTGGCTTCCTATGCGGTTGGTTGATGAAGTGTTTTCGGCTAGAGAGGCCGGGGCCGCGTGATGCGTGCCACCGGCGGGGCTCTTCCCTCGCGGTCATGAAGCGACCTTCATGGTGCGCGGCGTAGATCAGATCACAGGCATCGGGTTCCAAAGAAGCATGTCGATACAGCGTCTCACGCGCGACCTCCGTCATCCCGCAGCAAGCATCGGCCGGCTTAGGCTCGCCGCATCGCTGATCCTGCTGGCGCTGCCTCTGAGCGGCTGCGGAACGGGCGGACTCTGGGACAAATTCCTGGCCAAGGACGACACCTTCGTCGATGAGCCCGCGGACAAGCTCTACAATGAGGGCTTGTACCTGATGAATGAGAAGAAGGACGTCAAAGGCGCGACCAAGAAGTTCGAGGAGGTCGATCGCCAGCATCCTTATTCCGACTGGGCCCGCAAATCGCTGCTGATGTCGGCTTACGCCTCCTATCAGGCCGGCGACTACGACGGCTGCATCGGCGCCGCCACCCGCTACGTGACCCTGCACCCGGGCAGCCCGGACGCGGCCTATGCGCAGTACCTGATTGCCGCCTCGCATTACGACCAGATCCCGGACATCAGCCGCGACCAGGGCCGCACCGAGAAGGCCATCGCCTCCCTCGAAGAGGTGGTGCGTAAATATCCGACATCCGAATACGCCACCAATGCCAAGGCCAAGCTGGAGGGCGCCCGCGACCAGCTCGCCGGCAAGGAGATGGATGTCGGCCGCTATTACATGCAGAAGCGCGACTACACCGCCGCCATCAACCGCTTCAAGGCTGTCGTGACGCAGTACCAGACCACGCGGCACGTCGAGGAAGCGCTGTATCGCTTGACCGAGGCCTACATGACAATCGGTATCGTCGGCGAAGCGCAGACCGCGGCGGCCGTGCTCGGGCACAATTTCCCCGACAGCAAGTGGTACAAGGACGCCTATAATCTCGTGAAGTCGGGCGGCGTCGAGCCCGAGGAGAACAAGGGCTCCTACATCTCGCGCGCCTTCAAGAAACTCGGCCTGGGCTGAGCGATCGGCCGGATCACTCGTCTGATCTGGCTTTGTTCTATATTCTTGTTTTGTTCTCTTTTTGCTGCTAGCATTGAGTCGTTCGCTCAGGGGCGTTCCGCCCCGTTACGAAGGACTTCGGTTCCATGCTGGCGCGACTGTCGATCCGTGACATCGTCCTGATCGAACGACTCGATCTCGAATTCTCGAATGGACTTGCGGTGCTGACCGGCGAGACCGGAGCCGGCAAGTCGATCCTGCTCGATGCGTTTGCATTGGCTCTCGGCGGCCGCGGCGACGCGAGCCTGGTGCGCCATGGCGCCGACCAGGGGCAGGTCACGGCCGTGTTCGAGATCGGCAAGGATCATCCGGCCGCCAGGATTCTCGCCGCCAACGGCCTGGATGCCGATGGCGAGATGATCCTGCGCCGCGTTCAGTTCGGCGATGGCCGCACCCGCGCCTTCATCAACGACCAGTCGGTCAGCGTGCAGACGCTGAAGGCGATCGGCGCCACACTGGTCGAAATCCACGGCCAGCATGACGAACGTGCGCTGGTCGACGCCGCCACCCACCGCCGGCTGCTGGATGCCTTTGCGGGCCTGGAGAAGGACGTCGCCGCGGTGGAAGCGCTGTGGGCAGCGCGCCGGACTGCGGTCACGGCGCTCGACGAGCATCGGGCGAGCATGGAGCGCGCGGCCCGCGAGGCCGATTATCTGCGGCATGCTTCGGACGAGCTGAAGAAGCTGGCGCCGAAGGAGGGCGAGGAGACGCAGCTCGCCGCCCGCCGCACGGCGATGATGCAGGGCGAGAAGATCGCGGGCGATCTGCGCGACGCGCAGGATGCCGTCAGCGGCAACCAGTCGCCGATCGCCGCGCTAGCCGCGGCGGTCCGCCGGTTGGAGCGCCGCGCGGTCAGCTCGCCCGCGCTGGTCGACCCGGCGGTCAAGGCGATCGATTCGGCGATCAACGCCCTGGAGGAGGCCGATCAGCATCTGACGGTGGCACTCGCGGCCACCGATTTCGATCCGCTGGAGCTGGAGCGCATCGAGGAGCGGTTGTTCGCGCTGCGCGCGGCCGCGCGCAAATATTCGACGCCGGTGGACGGTCTGGCTGCCTTGGCTGCCAAATATGCCGCCGACGTCGTCCTGATCGATGCCGGCGCCGAGCAGCTGAAGAAGCTGGAAGCAGCGGCGGCGGCAGCCGATGGGCGCTATGGCGCCGCGGCTGCCAAGCTGTCGGCAGCGCGGACCAAGTCGGCCGAGAAGCTGAACCGGGCCGTCCTTGCGGAACTCGGCCCGCTCAAGCTCGAGCGGGCCAAGTTCATGACCCAGGTCGACAGCGACGCCGAGGCGCCGGGGCCGGAAGGCATCGACCGTGTCGAGTTCTGGGTTCAGACCAACCCGGGCACGCGGCCGGGCCCGATGATGAAGGTCGCCTCGGGCGGCGAGCTGTCGCGGTTCCTACTGGCGCTCAAGGTCGTGCTGTCCGACCGCGGCTCGGCGCCGACCTTGGTGTTCGACGAGATCGACACCGGCGTCGGCGGCGCGGTCGCCGACGCCATCGGCGCCCGGCTGGCGCGGCTCGCGCACGGGGTTCAGGTTATGGCCGTGACCCACGCGCCGCAGGTCGCGGCCAGGGCGGACCAGCATCTGCTGATCTCCAAGGATGCGCTCGATCGCGGCAAGCGTGTCGTCACCCGGGTCAATACGCTGGCCACCCTGCACCGCCGCGAGGAAATCGCCCGCATGCTGGCCGGCGCCGAGGTCACCGCCGAAGCCCGCGCCGCCGCCGACCGGCTGCTGGAGGCTGCGGCGGCATAGCTGGAAACGGAGCGGCCGAACGCTTTGGCTCCGGCGCGCGCATTGTGTACACCGTCGTCTCGGGACGGCCTCCGGGCCGTCCCGCAATGACGAGCAGATCATACGCATGCCCAAGACAGCAAAACCGAAGCAGCCCGTCGACGTTGCCGATCTCACCAAGGCGCAGGCCAAGGTGGAGTGGAAGCGGCTGGCGCTGGAGCTCGAGACCCACGACAGGCTCTATTATCAGGATGACGCGCCGAAGATCTCGGACGCCGCCTACGACGAGCTGCGTCGCC
Source organism: Bradyrhizobium sp. HKCCYLRH3061 (assembly GCF_051168015.1). Lineage (NCBI taxonomy): Bacteria > Pseudomonadati > Pseudomonadota > Alphaproteobacteria > Hyphomicrobiales > Nitrobacteraceae > Bradyrhizobium > Bradyrhizobium sp. HKCCYLRH3061. The sequence continues at coordinate 423,720 of NZ_JBNPUE010000001.1, read as the reverse complement.
GCTTCAATGCGATCGAAAAGCGTTTCCCTGAGCTCGTCAGCAGCGAGTCGCCGTCGCAGAAGGTCGGCGCTGCGCCCTCCGGCCGGTTCAAGAAAGTCCGACACGCGGTGCCGATGCTGTCGCTCGACAACGCCTTCGCCGAAGAGGACGTGCGCGACTTCGTCGGCCGCATTGCGCGCTTTCTCAAGCTTGCCGACGATCGTATCGATTTCTCCGCCGAGCCGAAGATCGATGGGCTGTCGATGTCGCTGCGCTACGAGGGCGGCGAACTGGTCACCGCCGCGACCCGCGGTGACGGCGCCGAGGGTGAGGACGTCACCGCCAACATCCGCACCTTGAAGGACGTGCCGCACAGGCTGCACGGCCGCAACCTGCCCGACATCTGCGAGGTCCGCGGCGAGGTCTACATGACCAAGCAGGCCTTCCTCGCGCTCAACGAGCGCCAGAAGGAAGCGGGCGACACCATCTTCGCCAACCCGCGCAATTCCGCCGCCGGCTCGCTGCGGCAAAAGGATCCGACCATCACCGCCTCGCGTCCCCTGGGCTTCTTTGCCTACGCCTGGGGCGAGATGAGCGCGCTGCCGGCGGAGACGCAGAGCGGCATGATCAAATGGTTCGAACGCTGCGGCTTCACGACCAATCCGCTCACGAGGCTCTGCCACTCGGTGGAGGAACTGATCGCGTTCCATCGTCACATCGAGGAGCAGCGCGCCGAGCTCGACTACGACATCGACGGCGTCGTCTACAAGGTCGACCGCATCGACTGGCAGGAGCGGCTCGGCTTCGTCTCGCGCACGCCGCGCTGGGGCATTGCCCACAAGTTTCCGGCCGAGCGCGCCATGACCGTGCTCAAGGACATCGAGATCCAGGTCGGCCGCACCGGCTCGTTCACGCCGGTCGGCAAGCTGGAGCCGGTCGGCGTCGGCGGCGTCATCGTGCAGAATGTGACGCTGCACAATGAGGACTACATCAAGGGCATCGCCAACAAGGGCGAAGTGTTGCGCGAAGGCCGCGACATCCGGATCGGCGACACCGTGGTGATCCAGCGCGCCGGCGACGTCATTCCCCAGGTGGTCGACGTCCTCATCGACAAGCGGCCGAAGCACGCCAAGGAATTCCATTTCCCGAAGACGTGCCCGTGCCCGCTGCATACCGACGTCGTGCGGGAGGAGATCGCGACCGGCGAGGAGGGCTCGCGCGCCCGCTGCACCGGCGAGTTCGCCTGTCCGTTCCAGAAGATCGAGCACCTCAAGCTGTTCGCCTCGCGCCGCGCTTTCGATATCGACGGTCTCGGCGAGAAGCAGATCCAGTTCTTCTTCGACCAGGGCTGGGTCAAGGAGCCCGCCGACATCTTCACGCTGGCCGCGCGCAACGCCAGGCTGAAGCTCGAGGAGGTCGAGGGCTATGGCGAGACCTCGGTGCGCAATCTCTTCAATGCCATCGACGCCCGGCGTGAGATCGCGCTGGAGCGCTTCATCTACGCACTTGGCATGCGCCATGTCGGCGAGACCACGGCGCTGGCGCTCGCGCGCGGCTACGGCTCATGGGATGCGTTCCACGACGCCTGTCTCAAGGTCGCCAGCGGCGACGAGGAGGCGATCGCGGAGATGGATGCGCTCGACCAGATCGGCGACACCGTGATCAAGAGCGTCGCCGCCTATTTCGGCGAGGACCACAATCGCGGCATCGTCGAGCGGCTGACGAAAGAGGTGAAGATCCTCGACGCGGAAAAGCCGAAGCGCAATTCGCCGATCGCGACCAAGACGGTGGTGTTCACCGGCACGCTGGAAAAGATGACGCGCGACGAGGCCAAGGCGACGGCCGAGCGGCTCGGTGCGAAAGTCTCCGGCTCGGTGTCGAAGAAGACGGACTACGTCGTCGCCGGTCCCGGCGCTGGCTCGAAGCTGAAGGACGCACAGAAGCACGGCGTCCAGGTGCTGACCGAGGACGAGTGGCTGCAGTTGATCGGGGAGTAGAGGGTAGCGCTGGTTGCGGCTAACATCGCTGTCATCATCCGCGAAAGCAGATGATCCCGTATTTCAGAGGCGGCTATCGTCGAGCCGGGACGTCCCGGCCCACTGGGGGCCCCGCCTGCGCGGGGCACGACAGCGATCCGTCTCACATCACCCCGGCCTCATCCTCTTCCGCCGTCTCGATCAGCTCCTTCGTCACCTTCATCTGCGTGCGAGGAACCAGAAAGATCATGCTGCAGGCGCAGGCCAGCGACAACATGAGCATCGCCGACGTCAGCGGCAGCGTCGTTGCGTAGTGGCCGCCGAGATAGGCGCCGAGCTGCGACGTCAGCGCGCCCACGCCCATCTGCAGGAACCCCATCGCGCCGGAGGCGGTGCCCGCCGCGCCGGGCCGGACGCTGATGGCGCCGGCTGCGGAGTTCGCCATCACGGCGGCGTTGGCGAACATCAAGAGCATCTGCGTGCCGAACAGCACCGAGGGCACCTGATTGAAGCCGAACAGGCTCCACGTGAAGTTCAGCGCGGCGCTGGTGAGCTGCAGCCCCAGGCCGAACCAGATCAGCCGATCGAGCGAATGGCGCGGCGCGTAGCGCACGCAGAACAGGTTGCCGACGAAATAGGCGAAGCCGGTGGTCGCAAACCACGCGCCATACTCCGCCGAGGAGCGGCCCATCTGCACCTCGACGATATACGGCCCGCCGCCGGCGAAGGCGAAGATGATCTGCGACGCCAGCACCTGGCACAGCATGTAGCCGAGGAAGGCGCGGCTCTTCACCAGCATCGCGACGTCGCGGCGGAAGCTCGCGCCCTCGATGCGGGCAGGGCGGGTCTCCGGCAGCGCCATGGTCACGGCGATCGCAATCACGATCGACAGCGCGGCGACGACATAGAAGATGGCATGCCAGCCGAGCGCGATCTCGATCAGGCCGCCGGTCAGCGGCGACAGCATCTGCGCGATCATCATGACGGCGACGACGAGGCTGATCATCGCCCCGATGCGCTCGCGCGCATAGAGATCGCGGATGATGGCGCGGCTGATCACCATGCCGCTGGCGCCGCCGAGCGCCTGGAAGAAGCGCGCCGCGATCAGCTGGGCCAGGGTGTCGGCGAAGATGCAGCCGACGCTCGCGATGATCGACAGCGCGAGCCCGGCGAGCATCACGGGGCGGCGGCCGAAGCGGTCCGACAGCGGCCCGAGCAGCAGTTGCGAGATCGCAATGCCGGCCATGTAGAACGACACCGTCATCTGCACGACGGAGGCGTCGCGGCCAAAGGTGGTCGCGAGCATCGGCAGCGCCGGCACCAGCAGGTACAGCGAGATCGGCGCCAGCCCGGTCATCACGACCAGCAGGACCAGCACCGTACGCGAGGGAGCCGTGCGCGGCGGCGCCGCCCCCGGCGGTCTGCTGATCATTCCATGCATGGTGCCGCTCAAATCAGGTGGTCGCCCCGACTGTAGCGGCCTTCCATTTCACGGAAATGCCTGTTTCGGCATGCGCCCATGCGGGCAGCGGGACAGTTCGTAGCTGGACCGTACGGATGATTACAGTGGCGCAGTCGCCTGGTCGAGCCAGCGCTGGTCGCTGTCGTCGAGCGCGGCACGGACGGTTTCCCTGACCCGGGCGTGATAGGCATCGAGCCACGCGCGTTCCTCGGCGCTCAGCATGGCGACATCGATCAGGCGGCGGTCGATCGGTGCCAGGGTCAGCGCCTCGAAGCCGTTCATCGGCTTCTCCGCGCCCGCGACGTCCTTGGCCACCACCAGCTCGAGGTTCTCGATGCGGATGCCGAACGCGTCGGTCTTGTAGTAGCCGGGCTCGTTGGACAGGATCATGCCGCGCTTCAGCGGCGTGGTGCCGAGCTTCGAAATCCGCGCGGGTCCCTCGTGCACCGACAGATAGCTGCCGACGCCGTGGCCGGTGCCGTGCTCGAAATCGATGCCGGCCTGCCACAGGAACTGCCGCGCCAGGGTGTCGAGCTGGGCGCCGGTGGTGCCGTCGGGGAAGATCGCGCGCGCGATCGCAAGGTGGCCGCGCAGCACGCGGGTGAAGCGATCGCGCATCTCCTCGGTCGGCGCGCCCACGGCGATCGTGCGGGTGACGTCGGTGGTGCCGTCCTGATATTGCGCGCCGGAATCGATCAGCAGCAGATCGCCCGGCATGATGCGGCGGTTGCTCTTGCGGGTGACGCGATAATGCACGATGGCGCCGTTGGGACCGGTGCCCGAGATGGTCGGGAACGACACATCCTTGAGCGCGCCGGTGTCGCGGCGAAAGCTCTCCAGCGCCTCGACCGCATCGATCTCGGTCAACGAGCCCTTCGGCGCCTCGCGATCGATGAAGGCGAGAAAGCGGGCCAGCGCGACCGCATCGCGCTGATGGGCGCGCCGCGTGCCGTCGATCTCGACCGCATTCTTGGCGGCCTTGAGCAGGCTGACCGGATCGGCGCCGCGCACCGCCTTGCCGCCGGCGCCCTGAATCAGGCGCGTCAGGGCATCGGCGGCCGTGGCGCTGTCGAGCGCGACGGCCGCGCCGGATTGCGCGAGCTCGGACAGGCGCGGTGTCAGCGCGTCCGGCTCCGCCACCTCGGCGCTCTGCTCGAGATGATCGCGCGTCAGGTTCGAGAGCTTGCGGGAATCGATGAAGATCGTCGGGCGTCCGGTCTTCGGCACCAACGCATAGGACAGCGGCAGCGGCGTGTGCGAGACGTCGGCGCCGCGGATGTTGAAGGTCCAGGCGACGTTGTGGGAATCGGACAGGACGAGCGCCTCGACGCCGAGGCGCTCGATCTCCTGGCGGATCCGGCCGAGCTTGTCGGCCTCGCTCTCGCCGGACAATTCCGCGCCGTGGATGGCGACGGCGCCGAGCGGCGGCAGCGGCCGTTCGGTCCAGATGCTGTCGACCGGGTTGCGCTCGACCGGAACCAGCTCCGCGCCGGCCTTGGCGCAGGCGGCGGCCAGTCGTTCGGCCGCGGCCGTTGTATGCAGCCACGGATCGAAGCCGACGCGGTCGCCGCTCTGCAAATGGCGCGTCAGCCAGCTCTCCGGCGGCGGCTCGATCAGTGATTCCACCATCCAGGCCTTGCCGTCGACCTGCTTGCTGGCCTGCAGCGTGTAGCGGCCGTCGACGAAGATCGCGGCCGCCTGCGACAGCACGATCGCAAGGCCGGCCGAGCCGGTGAAGCCGGTCAGCCACGCCAGCCTCTCCTCCGAGGGTGGCACATATTCGTTCTGCTGCTGGTCGGCGCGCGGCACGATGAAGCCGGCAAGCTTGCGTCTGGCCAGCTCTTCGCGGAGCGCGGCGAGCCGCGCGGTCAGTGCCACGCCGGTTTCGGGTTCTTCGAACGTCTGGAACAGAGCTTCGAACATCGGTCTCATACTTTAGAAGTGAATCCTGCCGCGTCGGCGAATACTCCTTCAGCAGACAGTGCAGTGCACGAAGAATCTCCTTGCATTCGCCTGTGCAAAAAGATTTGCTGTCGCATGCCAGTCATCCGAAAGAGGTGCGGCGAGGAAACGTATGGACGTGACGACCACGATCGTAAAGATCATCCACGGTCGCATGATCCGGGGAGTGCCTCAACTCAACGGCGAGGGGATGCACGATGCCTGCTTTTACCTTCGAAAAATTATCGGCGCCCGCGCCGAGCGGACCGGCGTCCGCACCGGCCGAGAAGCCGCGCAGCGCGCTGGCGGATCTCGTCAATCGTCTTGTCGCGCCGCGCGGTCGACGTGCCCCGCGTAATCAGTCCGACTCCACCTCGCAGCAGAGCCAGCCGAAGACGTAATCGCGAACTTGCCGCACCCAGCGTGCAGGTTCGATCCATGCCGTGAGCTGATCCGCCTCACTGCTGCTTCTGCAGCAACAGGCTGCTCCATCCCTCGATTCTCAAATGCCGGATCGGAACCAGGCCGCGGGCACGATAGGCGGCGCGGACGGCGCGTGCTTGCGGGGTCAACAGGCCCGACAGGATCACGAAGGCCCCCGGCGCGAGGTGGCGCTGCATCGGCGCAGCCAGCTGGCGCAGCGGATTGGCCAGGATATTCGCCAGCACCAGGTCGAACGGGCCGGCTTCGGCAAATTCCGCGGCGGCGAAGCCGGTGGCCCGGATCACCTGGACCAGGGGGCCGGCGCCGTTGAGCCGGGCGTTTTCCCGCGCCACCATGACCGAGGGCGCATCAATGTCGCTCGCCAGCACGGACCGGCGCGTTGCCTTGGCGGCGGCAATGGCGAGCACGCCGGTTCCGGTGCCGAGATCCAGCACGCGCCGCGGCGCGCGCGTCTTGAGCACGTGATCGAGCAGCAGCAGGCAGCCCCGGGTGGTGCCGTGATGGCCGGTGCCGAAGGCGAGCGCCGCCTCGATCTCGATCCCGAGCTTGTTGCCGGGCACGCGCTGACGGTCGTGGCTGCCGTGGACCATGAAACGACCGGCCGGGACCGGAACGAGGTCGTCCAGGCTGGCCTTGACCCAGTCCTTGGCCTCGACGACCTCGAACGTCAGGGTCCGGGCCACGTCGGCGCCCGCCGCCCCGCCGACGAGCTCGCGCACCAGCGCCTGGTCGGGCGGATCGGCAAAATGCACCGTGACGTCCCAGCGCCCGTCCGGACGCTCGAACGCCGCAACCGCCGCGTCCCCCTCGAAGAACACTTCGGTCAGGACGTCGACCGCCGGGCGGGCGGTCGCTTCATCGGCAACCGTAAAGCTGGCCTTGTGGGTGGCAGGCGTGGTCGTTGAGGTCATCAAGGTGGATCCTGGCGAGATTTGACGGCGTGGTTAAGGGAATTGCCTGCTAACGCAAGCGATAGGACCGCAATTCTGCCGGATCTGCGCATCCAGCGGTTGTATAATGCCTTTCCTCATCCGAATAAAAGTTGAGGTTCAATTGCAGCGAAGAATCTCTGCAACTTGACCTGGGGGGATTATCCCGACTTTAGGGTCTTGGCCCCTAATGTTCCCGCCATGGGAACCGGATGATCCTCGGTTCCTGGGTTGGGAAACGAGGTTCAGATGAAGTCCATTCTGTCGAAGTTCTTGCGTGATGAATCCGGCGCCACCGCTATCGAATATGGCCTGATCGCAGCCGGCATCTCGCTGGCGATCATCGCCGCCGTCAACGGCCTGGGCAGCTCGCTCAGCAGCAAGTTCGACTCGATCAACACGTCCCTGAAGTAATCCGCCCGCCGCGGCGTTCTCGAAGAACCGGGCCTCAGCGCCCGGTTTTTCTGCTTGAAGCCATATCAACCGCCGGGTCCACAGCATATCCACACGGCCGTGCACTGATTGTTTGGCAGTCGATCCACAGTGCGTCCTCAGCTTGTCCACACGGACGTCCGCCGCCTTTCCACCCCTTATCCTCAGCCGAACAAGGCGCGATGGTCCGCCAGGATCGCCCGGGCCGCATTGTGGCCGGGCGCGCCGGTGACGCCGCCGCCGGGGTGGCTGCCCGAGCCGCAATGGTAGAGCCCCTTCAGCGGCGAGCGATAGTCGGCGTGGCCGAGCATCGGGCGGGCCGAGAACAACTGGTTCAGGGTCAGCGCGCCGTGAAAGATGTCGCCACCGATCAGCCCGAACTGGCGCTCGAGATCGAGCGGTGACAGCACCTGCCGGCCGAGCACGCTGGCGGCAAAGCCCGGCGCATAGCGGTCGACGGTCGCGATCATGAGGTCGGCGACCTCGTCGCGATGATTGTCCCAGGAGCGGCCGTCCGGCAGCTCGGGCGCGACATGCTGGCAAAACAGGCTGGCGACGTGCCGGCCTGCCGGCGCCAGCGTCGGGTCGAGTGTGGACGGGATCAGCAGCTCGACCACGGGATCGCGGCTCCAGCCATCCGCGCGCGCATCGAGATAGGCCTGGTCCATGTAGCCGAGGCTCGGGCCGAGGATGATTCCGGCGGAGAGATGGTCGCCGTCGCCCGGCAGCGCGCTGAACGAGGGCAGCCGGTCGAGCGCCACGTTCATGCGGAACGTGCCCGAACCGCAGCGCCAGTTCCGGATGCGGCTCAGGAACGGCTCGGGCACGGCGCCGGCCGGCACCAGGCGCGTGTAGAGCAGCTTCGGGTTCACGTTGGCGACGACGTGGCGGGCGCGGATGGTGCGGCCATCCTCGAGCACGACGCCGACCGCGCGGTCACGCTCGACGATCACCTCGCGCACGCCGGCCTCGAGCTCGACCAGCGTGCCCAGTTCCTTCAGGCACCCGGCCATCGCCTGCGTGATCGCCCCCATCCCGCCGATCGCATGGCCCCAGACGCCCTTCTTGCCGTTCACCTCGCCGAAGGCGTGATGCAGCATCACATAGGCCGAGCCGGCGGCGTAGGGACTGGCATAGTTGCCGACGATGGCATCGAAGCCGAACAGCGCCTTCACCAGGTCGGTCTCGAAGATCTCGTCGAGCATCTCGCCGGCCGAGCGCGTGAACAGGTCGAGCAGGTCGCGCTGCTGCTCCAGCGACAGCGCGCGCAACGTGTTGGCGGTGCCGAGCGCGTTGAACGCCTCGCGGATCGCCGATAGCCCGAACTGGGCGACCAGGTTCGGCGGCGCCCGCAGCACGAGGCTGCGCAGCACGTCCGCGATCGCCTCGAGCCGGGCCGAGAACGGGCCGATCGCGTCGGCGTCTCGCGGGCTCAGCCGCGCAACCGACGCCAGCGTGCGACCCTCGCCCGTCAGCAGATAGCGACCATCCGGCGAGGGCAGGAAGTTCTGCGTCCGGCGCTCGACGATCTCGAGCCCGTGCTCATGCAGCTTCAGGTCGGAGACGACGCGCGGATTGAGCAGGCTCACCGTGTAGGACGCGACGGAGTTGCGGAAGCCCGGATGAAACTCCTCCGTCACCGCGGCGCCGCCGACCACCTTGCGGCGCTCGACCACATGCACGCGCAGGCCCGCCATGGCGAGATAGGCCGCACAGGTCAGGCCGTTGTGGCCAGCGCCGATGATGATGACGTCGGTTTCATTCATGTCAGCTTCAAAAAGCCCTGTTTAATCACCCGCACCGGGAACCTCGGCTGGTGCTGTCGCGCCGGAAGGCTGCGACGTCAAGGAAAACTCCATTTTGCCTCAGCTCCTCGCCATACCGCCCTGCGATCCGCTATGTCTCGTCTGCTCATCGCGGTCCGGCCTCGGCATCTGATGCCGGCCGCGCTGCTGCCGGAGTTGTCATGACCTCAATCGCCTCGCCCGCCGCCGTCGCTCAGCCCTCCGCCGCACGCAACCGGCTGGTGCTCGTCGTCTATACCGCCGCCATTTTCGTCAGCGCGCTGCTGCTGTTCTCGGTGCAGCCGCTGTTCACCAAGATGGTGCTGCCGCGGCTCGGCGGCTCGCCGGCGGTGTGGTCGGTGGCGATGGTGTTCTTCCAGACCCTGCTGCTGGCGGGCTACGCCTATGCGCATTTTCTCACCCAGTTGCCCAGCCGGGTGCTGCCGATCGCGATCCATCTGCTGCTGCTCGGTTTCGCTCTGCTGACGCTGCCGTTGTCGATCGCGAGCAGTTGGGGCGACCCGCCGACCTCAGGCTACGGGCTGTGGCTGCTCGGCCTGTTCACCGTGTCGATCGGCCTGCCGTTCTTCGCGCTCGCCGCCAACAATCCGCTGCTGCAGGCGTGGTTCGTACGCACGGGCCATCCAGCCGCGCCCGACCCGTACTTCCTCTATGCGTCGTCGAACATCGGCAGCTTTCTGGCGCTGCTGTCCTATCCGCTGCTGATCGAGCCGATCTTCAGCCTGCGCATGCAGAACCTGATCTGGACCGGCGGCTATGGCCTCCTGATCGCGCTGATCGCCGGCTGCGGCGTCCTGCTGCTGCGGTCGCCGGTGATCGTCGCGAGCCTGCTGCACACCGAGGACAGCCATGCCCCGGCGCCACGCTGGCTGCTGCGCCTGCGCTGGATATTCCTGGCCGCGGTGCCCTCGGGCCTGCTGATCGCGGTGACCGCGCACATCTCCACCGACGTCGCGGCCGCGCCCTTGCTGTGGGTACTGCCGCTGTCGCTCTATCTGCTCACCTGGGTGCTGGTGTTCCAGTCGCGGCCGCTGCTGCCGCACAAATGGATGCTGGCGCTGCAGCCGCTGGCGATCGCCGGCGTGATCGTGCTGCTCGCCTTCGGCGGCGAACAGAATCTCGCGCTCACGCTCGGCGGTCATCAGCTCTGCTTCTTCATCATCGCCATGGCCTGCCATGGCGAGCTCGCGCGCACGCGCCCGCCGGCCAAGTATCTCACCGGGTTCTATGTCGCGCTGTCGTTCGGCGGCATGGTCGGTGGCCTGTTCGCCGGGCTGATCGCGCCGTTCACCTTCTCCTGGGTCGCCGAGTATCCGATCCTGCTGGCGCTGGCGGCGTTGTGCCGCCCGGCTGCCAATGAGCGCCTGCCCGGGCTCACGCACTGGTACTGGCTCCTGCTCGCGGTCATTGCGGTCGCGCTGCTGGTGCCTTCAGGCATGACCGGCAAGGTCACGACCTATCTCGAGGACCACCGCGTCTATGTCGCGGGCGCCGTGGGCGTGCTCGCCGCGCTGCTCGCTCTGCTGCTGAACGGCGGCCGCTGGAAGGTGTTCGCGACGGCCGCACTCGCGCTCGTCCTGATCCGCGCCTATCCGGCCGATGACGGCCGCGTCGAAACGGTGCGCAGCTTCTTCGGCGTGCACAAGATCGTGGTGACATCGGACGGGCACTACCACGTGCTGATGCACGGCACGACCATCCACGGCGCGCAGAAATATCTCAACGCCGACGGCTCCAAGGTGACGGGGCGGCCCGAGCCGATCACCTACTATCACAAGGACGGCGGCATCGGCCGCGCCATCACCGCGATCCGGGAGCGCAAGGGCGCGCCGCTCAAGGTCGCCGTGATCGGCGTCGGCGCGGGCACGCTGACCTGCGCGGCCCAGCCCGGCGAGAGCTGGAATTACTTCGAGATCGACCAGACCATGGTCGACACCGCCAGCGATCCGAAATATTTCAGCTACATCAGGAGCTGCGCGCCGGACTTCAAGCCGGTCATCGGCGATGCCCGGCTGACCTTCGCCAAGGAGCCGGACGGCGTCTACGATCTGATCATTGTCGACGCCTATTCGTCTGATGCGATTCCGATCCACCTCGCGACGGAGGAGGCGATGGCGATCTACAAGGCGAAGCTGGCGCCACAGGGCGCTGTCGTGATGCACGTCTCCAATCGCCATCTGGAGCTGGAGAGCGTCGTGGTCGGCATCGCCGACGCCAACGACCTGAAGAGCTGGGTCTACAACGAGGACTCCGGCCGCGACGACGAGTACATCTTCCCGACCGACGTCGTCGTCAGCGCGCGCGACGATGCCGATGTCGGCAAGCTCGCCTCCTCGGACAAGTGGACCGAGACCGAGCCGACCGACGGCGAGCGGGTCTGGACCGACGACTATTCGAATATTCTCGGCGCGGTGTATCGGCGGCTTCGCGACGGCGAGTAGGCGAGGGCGCACGCCGCGTTCCCGCCGGTTGGGCGGCCGTCAGGATTCGGGTGGCGCGCGCCATGCGGCATGCGCGTTCGGAAAGAGGTGCGCTCCTCGATTCCGAATCGGCGCCGGTTGCGTCGCGTCAAATGTTCGCCGCTTGGTTCATCGCGATGGAGCGATATTGCATCGCAGAACATAGCACGATCTGCTTTCTTCAGCGGCTTTGTTGCGGAGCTGTCACGATCATGCTACCTTGAGGTGCGTGCCTCATAAAAGTTCCACGACGATGAGGCTCTCGGGAGGAAAGCGGCGGCTCGGTACGCGGCGCGGTAAGTCTCACACGACATCTTCACGACTCGAGGGGTGACGTCGATTTTGGCGACGCCCGTGCGCCTCGGGTTTTGTCGAGTTCACGTCGAGACCTGCAGTGCCGTGCGGGTGCAGGCCTCGTCCCGGGCGCGGAACGTGTCTTCAATGAGTACAAAACGCCGGTCGCATCAAGCAGGCCGGCTGACATGGGAGGGGTTTGATGAAGCGTCTTTGGATGGTCGGCGCGTCTGCTCTGTTGGCGATGGCGCTCGGTGTGGGCTCGGCGGGAGCGGCCGACAAGAAGGTCCTCGCCTTCGTCGTCAACGGCGCGTCCGACTTCTGGAAGATCGCCGAGGCCGGCGTGAAGAAGGCGCAGGGCGAGCTGCCCAACTACAACCTGCAGCTCAAATATCCCGAGCAGGCGGCCGCCGCCGTGCAGCAGCGGATGCTGGATGACCTCGTCGCGGCCGGCGCCGCCGGAATCATGGTGAGCGCCGTCGATCCGAAGAACCAGACCGAGCACCTCGACAAGATCGCGGCACAGACGGTGCTCTTCACCACCGACAGCGACGCGCCGCAATCGAAGCGCATCGCCTATATCGGCTCCTCCAATACCGAGCTCGGCAAGGACGCCGGCAAGCTGATGCTGAAGGCGCTGCCGAACGGGGGCAAGTGCGTCGGCTTCGTCGGCCTGCTCGGCGCCGACAACGCCCGCGAGCGCATCGAGGGCGTGAAGGAGACCATCAAGGGCTCGAAGGTCGAGCTGGTCGACGTGCGCGGCGACGAGATCGACCAGACCCGGGCCAAGCGCAATGTCGAGGACATCCTGGCGGCGATGCCCGATGTGAGCTGCCTGGTCGGCTTCTACTCCTACAACACACCGCGCATCTACGAGGTGCTGAAGGAAGCCGGCAAGCTCGGCAAGATCAAGATCATCGGCTTCGACGAGGATCCGATCACGCTCGGCGGCGTGAAGGACGGCGCGATCGAGGGCACGGTGGTGCAGCAGCCGTTCGAATGGGGCTATCAGGGCATGAAGCTGATGGCGAAGGTCGTTGAGGGCGACAAGTCGGGTGTGCCGGCCAACGGCATCATCATCGTGCCCGGCAAGGTGATCGAGAAGTCGAACGTCGACGACTTCATGGCGCAGATGAAGCAGATGCTGAAGAAGTGACGCGACGGCCGGCGTGCGCGAGCCCTTCCTCGAGCTGATCGACATCGGCAAGACCTATCCTGGCGTGGTCGCGCTCGACCACGCCAGCCTGTCGGTCGCGCCCGGCGAGGTGATCGCCCTGGTCGGCGAGAACGGCGCCGGCAAGTCGACCCTGATGCGCGTGCTCGGCGGCGTGGTGGAGCCGAGCAGCGGCACGATCCGGATCGATGGCGTGGCGCGGGCCAGCTATGCGGTGGCGGACGCGATCGCGGCCGGCATCGCCTTCGTCCACCAGGAGCTGAACCTGTTCGACAATCTCGACGTCGCGGGCAACGTCTTCATCGGGCGCGAGCCGGTCTATGGCGGGCCGCTGCGGCTGATCGACCGCGCGACGCTGCGGACCAGGGTGCGCCCGCTGATCGCGCGTCTCGGGGCCGATTTCGAGCCGGATACGCCGCTTGCCGAACTGTCCCTGGCGCAGCGCCAGCTGGTCGAGATCATGAAGGCTTTGTCGCTCGATGCGCGCTGCGTCATCATGGACGAGCCGACCTCCAGCCTCACCTTGTCGGAAACCGAGCGGCTGATGCATGTCATCGCCGGCCTGAAGTCGGACGGGGTCAGCGTCATCTTCATCACGCATCGCCTGAACGAAGTGATGCAATGCGCCGATCGCGCCATCGTGCTGCGCGACGGTCGCATGGTCGGCGCGCTGACGCGAGACCAGCTCAATCCTGCAGCGATGATCCGGCTGATGATCGGCCGGGACCTGCGGTCGCTCTACGTGCCGCCGGCCGCGCCGCCTGGCGAGGCCGTGCTCGACGTCATGGAGGCCGTGACCGCGACCTATCCCAACCAGGCCGTCAGCCTGCAGCTCCGGCGCGGCGAGATCCTCGGACTTGCCGGCCTCGTCGGCTCCGGCCGTACCGAGCTCGCGCGCGCCATCTTCGGCGTCGAGCCGCTGCTGGCCGGGGGCCTCAGCCTGGAGGGCGAGCCGATCCGCATCTCGACGCCGCGCGCGGCGATCGATCGCGGCATCTATCTCATTCCGGAAGACCGCAAGGCCTGCGGCCTCTTGCTCGACCTGTCGATCGCCGAGAACGTCTCGCTGCCGGATCTCGCCTCCTATCTGAGCTTCGGACTTGTCGACATCAGGCGCGAGGCCGAGAATGCCGATCGACAGCGCGAACGGCTCAAGATCCGGGCGTCCGACGTCAAGGTGTCGGTCGGCACCTTGTCGGGCGGCAATCAGCAGAAGGTCGTGCTCGCCAAATGGCTGTCGATGCGGCCGAAGGTCCTGATCTTCGACGAGCCGACCCGGGGCATCGATGTTGGCGCCAAGCAGGAGATCTACGACATGCTGCGGCGGCTGGCGGATTCCGGTGTCGCGATCCTGATGATCTCGAGCGACATGGAGGAGGTGATCGGGGTGAGCGACCGGATCGCCGTGATGCATGAAGGCATGATTTCAGGTTTCCTGGCGAGAGACGAGTTCAGCGAGCACAACGTGCTTCAGCTCGCCGTCGGCCATACCGTCTGAGCGAGGGCGCCCGTGCAGAAGAAAGATCTCAGCCTGCTGATCCTGATCCTGGTGGTCGGCGCCGTCGTGGCCTTCATCAACCCACGCTTCCTCTTGGTCGGCAACCTCTCCAATACCGCCAACCAGGTCGGCATGTTCGGCATCTTCTCGATCGCCGAGGCCTTTGTCATCATCGTCGGCGGCATCGAGCTTGCGGTGGGGTCGGTGATCGCGCTGCTCGGCGTGCTGTTCATCGACCTCATCGTCAACCGGGACGTCGACTGGGTCGCTGCCTTGTTCCTCATCCTCGCCGGCGGCATCGCCATCGGCTTGGTCCATGGCACGCTGGTCACCAAGATGCGCATCCAGCCCTTCGTGGTGACCCTGTGCGGACTTCTGATCTATCGCGGCGCGGCGCGCTACTACACCGAGGATGCCACGGCCGGCTTCGGCTATGGCGCGAGCTTCCCGGCGCTGGAATGGCTGGCCGCCGGCCGCACCGATGTCCTCGGCTTTCCGCTGCCGCACAGCGTCGTGGCGCTCGCGATCGTCGCCGGCATCGCCTGGCTGGTGCTGCACCGGTCGGTGTACGGCCGCTATTTCTACGCCGTCGGCAAGAACGAGGAGGCGGCGCGCTATTCCGGCATCCGGTCCGACCGGGTGACGATCGCGGCCTATGTGATCTGCGGGGCCCTGACCGCGCTCGCCGCGGTCCTGCTGGCGATGTATACCCGTTCGATCTCGCCGGCGGTGCACGGCTCGTTCTACGAGCTCTATGCGATCGCCGCCGCGGTGCTCGGCGGCTGCTCGCTGCGCGGCGGCGAAGGCTCGATCATCGGCGTCGTGCTCGGCACGGTCCTGCTGCAAGTGTTGCAGAACCTGGTCAACCTGCTGGGCATCCCCAGCTCGCTCAATTTCGCCGTGATGGGCACGGTGATCCTGATCGGCGTGCTGGCCGACCAGTATCTCGTGCAGCGGCGCAAGCGCATGCCGACGGCCCGCGGGCAGGCCAGCGCCGATCGTGCGTCGGCCTCGCTCGGGCGCGTCAACGCCGAGTGAGAAGATCGCAACGGGCCGAGCGCCGCCTGGTGGCCACGCCCGGTTGCTGGGATCAGTGCGCGATCAGTCCTGATAGGTGTAATAGCCGCGCGGCTGGTAGTAGGGCCGCGGCTGGTAATAGCGCGGCTGGGCGTAGCTCGGATTGCCGTTGTCGTAATAGTACTGCTGCGGCTGCTGCTGCGGATAGGCCTGGGCGTCATAGACGCGGCGGGCCGTGCCGGGCGGTGCCGGATAGCGCGCACCGTTGTCGCTGCCGTCGGCGGGATAGATGTAGCCGTCATCGGGCCGCTGCTGCGGAACGACCGGGCGCCCCGGCAGCATCTGCGGCTGCGGCGTCAGCACGACCGGCTCGCCACTGTCGTCATACTGCTGCGGCGCCTCGCGCCGCGCAACGGCGGTGCCGCGGCGTGGATTGCGCGCCAGCGCCACCTCGGCCGATCCGGTCAGCGTCACCGTGGTGTTCAGCACGCCGTCTTTCTGTACCAGGTCATAGAGCGTCGTCGCGTTGGCCTTGGACAGCCGGACGCAGCCGTGGGACGCCGGGGTCCCGAGGCGGCTTTCCGAATCCGTGCCGTGAATCGCGTGACCGACCTTCGTGAAGAAGATCGAATGCGGCATCGGCGCGTCGTCGAATTCCTTGGAAAAATGATCGGCTTCCATGCGGAAGGCGCGGAACGAGCCATTCGGCGTTTCCCGCGAGGGAATGCCGGTCGAGACCGGCCATCGATAACGCTCGACGCCATCGACGGCGACAGTCATGATCTGGTTGTTCTTGTCGACGGTGATGTCGATCTTGGCCAGAGCCGGCGTGGCCGACAGAAAGGCGAAGCCGGCTACGGCAAAAAGGATGGTACGCATCTAACCTCTGGCCTCCAGGGCCCTCGACTGTGGAGAGACCTCAAAACGGGACGTCAACGCCCAGGTCATCGCCTCGGCCTGCACTATGTCGGAATTGCCGGATTTGTTCCAGCCGAGGGCACCCTCAACCTTAATGGCGGGCGGGGGCGGGACAAAGGCTCCCCGCGTTCATCGGCGCTGACATTTTCGCGACCGCGGACGGTCTTTCATTCCGGCGTTTGGGACTTCTCTAGTCGGTCCAATTTGTCACGACCGCGCAACTTTTCGGCCGCATCCGCGTTTCAAGGATTCCTCCATGCGGTTCCCAGGACTCAAAATGTTGACGATGAACGCCAAGACGGCGGTGCTCGACGATCGCGCGCCGCATAAGCTGACCTATCTGCTGGCTGCGCTCGCACTGTTCATCCTGGCGTTGGCCTGGCTGGCGCTGCCGCAATTCGCCCACGCCCAGGGCATCATCCGTGGCGCCCATGAGGGGGCCCACGAAGGCAACCGTATCGCCGGCCCGGTGGGCGGCGTCGTCGGCGGCGCGGTCGGTGCCGGTGTCGGCGGAGCCGTGGGCGCCGTCGAAGGCGTGCTCGGCGTCCCGCACCGCTCGTATTACCACCGGCACTATCACTGCCGCGGATATCGCGACGGCTACGGCCGCTTTCACTGCTACCGCTGAGCTGTCACCACCAAGCTGAGGCGCCGGCTCAATGCTTGAGCCGGTAGCCGGTCTTGAAGATCCACAAGATGATCGCCATGCAGATCGCCAGGAACAGCAGCGTCACGCCGACGCTGATTTCGACCCTGACGTCGGCGATCTCATAGAAGCTCCAGCGAAAGCCGGAGATCAGGTAGACCACCGGGTTGAGCAGCGCGATCGAGTGCCAGGTCGGCGGCAGCATGTTGACCGAGTAGAAGCTGCCGCCGAGGAACGTGAGCGGCGTCACCACCAGCATCGGGACCATCTGCAGCTTCTCGAAGCCGTCGGCCCAGATGCCGATGATGAAGCCGAACAGGCTGAAGGTCACGGCCGTCAGCACCAGGAACGACAGCATCCACACCGGGTGCTGGACGTGCAGCGGCACGAACAGCCCGGCGGTGGCGAGGATGATCAGCCCGAGAATGATGGATTTCGTCGCGGCCGCGCCGACATAGCCGAGCACGATCTCGAAATGCGAGATCGGCGCCGACAGGATCTCGTAGATCGTGCCGATGAACTTCGGGAAGTAGATCCCGAACGAGGCGTTGGAGATGCTCTGGGTCAGCACCGACAGCATCACGAGGCCGGGCACGATGAAGGTGCCGTAGCTCACGCCGTCCACTTCGCTGATGCGCGAGCCGATCGCGGCGCCGAACACGACGAAATAGAGCGAGGTCGACACCACCGGCGACACGATGCTCTGCAGCAGCGTGCGCCAGGTGCGGGCCATCTCGAACTTGTAGATTGCGGCGACTGCGCGAAAATTCATTGCCGCACCAGGCTCACGAAGATGTCTTCAAGGGATGATTGCTTGGTCTCGAGATCGACGAAGCGGATGCCGGCAGTCCTGAGATCGCCGAGCAGGCTGGTGATTCCGGTGCGCTCGCCCTTGGTGTCGTAGTCGTAGGCGAGCCGCCAGCCGTCGTCGGACAGCGCGAGCTGATAGGGCGCGAGCGCCTCGGGGATGGTCTCGATCCGATGCTGCAGCTGCAGGCTCAGCCGCTTCCGGCCGAGCTTCGCCATCAGCTTGGCCTTGTCCTCGACCAGGACGATCTCGCCCTTGTTGATGACGCCGACGCGATCGGCCATCTCCTCGGCTTCCTCGATGTAATGCGTGGTGAGAATGATGGTGACGCCGGCGGCCTTGAGCTCGCGCACGACGTCCCACATGCCCTTGCGCAGCTCGACGTCGACGCCCGCGGTCGGCTCGTCCAGGAACAGCACCTGCGGCTCGTGCGACAGCGCTTTCGCAATCATCACGCGGCGCTTCATGCCGCCGGACAGCGTGATGATCTTGGCGTCCTTCTTGTCCCAGAGCGACAGGTCCTTGAGGATCTTCTCGATCAGCGCCGGGTTCTTCGGCTTGCCGAACAGCCCCCGGCTGAAGCTGACCGTGGCCCATACGGTCTCGAATGAATCGGTGTGCAGCTCCTGGGGCACCAGTCCGATCAGCGCCCGCGCGGCGCGATAGCCGCGGTTGATGTCGTGGCCGCCGACCGCGACCTTTCCTTTGGACGCATTGACGATGCCGCAGATGATGCTGATCAGCGTCGTCTTGCCGGCACCGTTGGGCCCGAGCAGCGCGAAGATCTCGCCCCGCTCGATCGCGAGATCGACATTGTTGAGCGAGGTGAAGCCCGAGGAATAGGTCTTCGACAGGCCGGTAACGGAAATGACGGGAGCCATCACGGGGGATTCGATGCGAGGGATTCGAAAAGAGCGGGGAGCTGCGCGGGGGAGGGGGCGCAGGCGCAAGCGAAGCGCTCAGATAGGAACGGGGATGCGTTCGCGCAATCATGTGCGCGGCCCTTGATCGTGTCGCTTGTTGGGCTTTTTCGTGGCCGACATGGCTGAGTGTTGCCGCTCAGCCACGGCTGGGGAGGAACGCCGGCTCACGATGTCCGACGATGTTGCGTCCGCGAGCATCTTGGGTACGGTCGCGCCGTCTCGACATTTCCGCCGCGGAGAAGGACCGATGACGCCACGCGCCAGCACCGTTCGACCCACCTTCAAGCGCAGCCTCTCGGCGCGCTGCTTTGGCATGGTGGCCCTGGCCGTTGCGCTGGCTCTGCCGCTCGGCACCGGATCGGTCAGGGCGGCACCGAGCCCGGCGGCCGCAAGCACCGCCAGCACCACGCATGTCTATCTGCTGCGCGGCGTGCTCAACATCTTCTCGCTCGGGCTCGACGACATCGCCGCCAAGCTGGATTCGCAGGGCATTCCGAACACGGTCGCCAATTTCGTGTCGTGGTCGTCGCTCGCCGACGAGGCGGCGGCGGCCTACCGCGCCGGCCGGATCAAGACCATCATCCTGGTGGGGCATTCCTCGGGCGCGACCGCGCTGCCGGACATGATCAACAAGCTCGGCCAGCTCGGCGTGCCCGTGAAGCTCGCGATCGGTCTGGACTCGGTGTTCAAGACCAAGCTCGTCGGCGGCAACGCCGAGCGCTACATCAATTTCTACATCGCCAGCGGCGCCGGCGAGCCGGTCCGCCGCGACGACGGCTTCCGCGGCAAGCTCGAGAATGTCGACGTCCAATCGGTTCCCGGTGTTGGCCACGTCACGATCGAGAAGAACCAGATCATGCAGCAGAAGGTGATCGGTGCCATCGATGGCGTGGTGTTCGGCGGGCGGGGCCGCCCGGCGGCGGCGCCGCCGACCCGCATGGCCGCTCCGCAGCGCGCTGCGAACGTCGCCGGCTACCGGTAATCGACGACCGCGCCACTGGGCGCGCGCCCCAAAATGCTCCCATTCAGTGGCGACAAGCGGTATGGCAGGGGGGAGATGAGACCCTGCTCGATCTGAGCTTGTGAGCTTTCCGGGAGCGCGAATGACCAGCGTGGCGCAAATCGCGAGACGGTGGCTCGGCCCAGCCAAGGCGGCTGCCGGCAGGAGACGGCTTGCGATCCTCCTCGCCGCACCTTTCCTCGCCGGACTTGCGGCGCCGAGCATCTCGCAGGCCGCCCAGCCCGGCGCTGCTTCCGCCCCTGCGCCGACCAGATCCGCGAAGGCATCCCCGGCAGTAATCCCCGCGGCGATCCGCGCCGTACCCGCTGCGCCGCCCGAGATCAGCCAGCCGCTGCCGCCGCCGCGGGTGTACCTGTTCCGCGGCGCGCTCGGGCCGCTGTTCTCGACCGGGATGGATCGTCTGGCCGAAAAGATCGAGGCGGCCGGCTACCGGGCCAGTGTCTATGAATTCACGCTGTGCGACCTGATCGCGCTCCAGGTGGCCAAGAATTACCGCCAGGAGCCGGGCCCGATCGTGCTGATCGGCCATTCGATGGGCGGGCTGTGCAGCGTGCGCATCGCGATCACGCTGCAGGAGCAGAACATCCCGGTCGCCCTCGTCGTCACCGTCGATCCGGCGCATGCGACCAAGAGCGTGCCGTCCAACGTGCAGCGCTTCATCAACCTGTTCCTGTCCGACAACATTCTCGGCGGCGGCGACGTCAAGCCGGAGCCCGGCTTTCGCGGTCACTACGCCAGCTTCGACATGAAGGATCATGACGAGGTCACGCACATCAACATCGACAAGATGGAGGATGTGCACGCCCAGCTGGTCACCATGATCAGCCAGTTGTCGCAGACCTCGGCTACTGCCGACGCGGATCCGGTGCCGCTGCGATATCTGGTGCCGCCGACAGCCTCCGTGGAGCTGTGGGACAGCGGCACTGCTCTGGCGGTGCGGCCGGGCGAGACCCTGGACCAGATCGCCGCCAATTATCACGTGCCGCTCTGGGCGCTCCAGCAATCCAACCGTGGCCTCGCCACCCAGCCGTTGGTCCCGGGCCAGCGCGTCATCCTGCCGCGCCACCTGTTGCCGCAGGCGGCAAACCAGGCGCCGCAGCCGCCTTCGGCAGCCCAGGCCAGGCGCTGAGCGGCCTTAGCCCGGCGGCAGGAACGGAATGATCATCGGCACGCGCTGCCGGTAGGTGACGTAATCCGGCCCGAGCTCCTGAGCGAGGAAGACCTCTTCCATCTTCGCCTTCCAGGCCATCCCGAGCGAGATCAGGACGGCGCCGAGCACGGCGGTCATCGTGCCCACCGCGATGCCGGTGGCGATCATGCCGAGGATCAGCCCGGTATAGATCGGGTGACGGACCATGCCGTAGGGGCCGGTGTCGATGACCTTGTGGCCCTCCTTGTGGGTGATCGCGTTGGACCAGAAGCGGCCGAGATGGATGCGCGCCCACCAGGTGAAGGCGATGCCGGCCAGGGTCACGACGGTCAGCAGGTAGACGCCGGTCTCGCCGGGAGTCCAGAACGGCTTCTCGCCGAGCAGGCGCGAGGTCCACGGCGTGAACAGGATGCCGCCGAGCACGATCAGCGCGTGATAGCGGCTGGTCTTGATCACCGTCACATGCTTGCGGGTCTGCCCCGACCAGAATGAGGCGCCGACCCAGCTCGCGAGCCAGATCAGCCAGATGATGGCCAGCAGCGAGGTGGGCCAAGTGGTGGTCCAGCCGCTGAACGCAACTGACGAGATGGGGCTGGCATCGCCGGACATGTCTGCAAAACCGTTATGGGACGTGGGACCGGCTGCTCTTAGCTATTCGGCCGCAGTGCGAAAAGGGTGTTGTTTACCGTCGAGCCGCTTTCCCGGCTCGGAACCGAGCAGGAAGGCGATGGTCTCGCGCAAGGTCGGCTCGATCGGGCGCGGGACGTAGCCGAGCTCGCGCTTGGCCCTGTCGATCGACAGATCCGAGGCCGCGCGGGCGATCCGCACCCCCTCGGCGGTGCCGGACGGGCAGCGCTTGGTGAGGTGATCGGAGACGAACTCCAGCATGCCCGCCGACAGCTCGGCCAGCCGGCCGGGCACGGCGACTGCGACATGCTTGCGGCCGCTGATCGCCGCCATGAGATCGAGGATGCGGCTGAGGCGCAGGCTCTCGCCGCCGAACACGTAGCGGCCACCGACCTTGCCGCGCTCCATCGCCAGGATCAGGCCGGCCGCGACGTCGCGGACGTCGACCAGGTTGACGATGAAGTCGAGATAGAGCTGGACCCGGCTGTCCAGGAAATGCCGCAGCATCTGCGACGGCGGTGTCAGATTGCTGTCATGCGGCCCGATCGGCATCGTCGGCGTGCCCACCACGACGGGGAAGCCCTCCGCGGCGGCTGTCATGGCGCGCGCCTCGGCCAGCGCCTTGGAGCGCGTATAGGCCCCGGGCATCGCCTCGGCCGGCGGTGCTGTTGGCGCCGATGCGGCACCGGTCGAGCGGGGATAGTCGAACAGGATGGATTCGGTCGAGCAGTGCAGGAACCGGCGCACCCGGCCGGCGCGTGCGGCCGCCAGCACCGTTTCCGTGCCGATGCAGTTGACGCGATAGAAGTCCTCGCGGTCAGGCATCCACATGCCGGGCAGTCCGGCGAGATGATAGACCTGATCGACGCCGGCGACCGCCTGCTTCACCAGGCCCGCATCGAGCACCGAGCCTTCGATGTACTCGACGTCAGCGATCATGTGGCTGGGGCAGCGAATATCGAGCACACGCACCTCTGCGCCCCGCGTCACGAGCGCAGAGACGAGGTGATGGCCGATGAAACCGCTGCCGCCGGTGACGAGGATCTTCATTAGGGACGCGAGTGCTGATCGCCTTGAAGCCGGTCCGATGCAAGCCGATCCGGCGACCAATTCGGCGCGATGAGGTCGGCCACCGAAGGCCGCAGACCCAACGCCATGTACAATTTCGCCATCACGAACATCGGACCGAGAAAGAGATGCGCCGGATGATCCAGCAAAGACGGATTGTTGCGTTCGAACACCTTGTGGCCCACGGCCTGCGAGACGAAGCCGAAGATGATGAGCGCGGCAAACAGCGCCCAGAAGGCGACACCATGGACGTGATCGGCGATCATCATGGCCGCAGCAAGGAACAGTACCGCGAAGGCCAGGATGCCGGCCCCGAGTGCGGCATCGAGCAGCAGCCAGTAGAGCAGGACGGGCAGCGCCAGCACGGCGCCGAGGCCGATCCGGATGCCGAACGCGTCGAAATGCCACAAGCTCAGCGGCAGCACGGCGCCCAGGAACAACAGGATGATCCCGAACACATGCATCAGGCCGTTGCGCGGATCGCGATGATATTCGACGTAGTCGACCATCTGGCGTCGGAACATGGCGTTCATGGCTGGCTCGCTCGTCAATGAGATCCACCGCCGCTCAATCGACGGCCGCAAAGAGGGGGCTATACCATCAAGCGGCTGCATCGACAAACCCGGCAATCGCGGCCCATCCGCACGAGCGCGCAACCCGACTTGAAAACCGGTTCCATTCGCGCCTGTCGGGAAGAGCGCATCGGCACCTGCTGAAACAACAGTCGCGCCCGCAGCGCTCCGGGTTCATGGCCTGCGCGCGGGTCCCAATTGCATCAATTGCGATGCTTGCGGGGGCCCTGCTTGCCGGGCGTCGTCGGAGCAGGGGGCGAAGGCGGCGCTGCGGCCTCTTCGACGGTTTTTGCGATCGGGATGATCTGGATCTGCTGATTGACGGCGGCGGTCGGCTTGGACGGGTCGAGCAACTGCTCCTCGCCAAGTCCGATCGATTGCAACCGCTTGACCGAGATCTTGAAGGTGTTTGCCAGGATGTCGCGGATCGCGTCGGCGCGGCGCTGGCTCAGGATGACGTTGGACTCGCGCTTGCCGTTGGCTTCGACATGGCCGACGATCAGGAAGGTGTAGGGCAGCAGGTCGGAATACACCATCGCATCGGCGATCCGCGCGACGGTCTGGTAGGATTCCGGACGCACGATCGGCGTGTCCACGTCGAACTGGATGTCGACGTTGAAGGCCGGCAGATTCACCAGCTCCGGCGCGATCGGCGGGCGCTTCTGCGGCGGCGGCTCGTTGCGCCCGCGCGACCTGGAACGCTCCTGCGTCTGCTGCTTCAGCGCCGGAAGATCCAGCGCAGGCGCGGTTTCGAAGCGGCCGAGCTGGCGCACGATGTCCTCGCGACTCAGCTCCTGCGACCACGCGGGCGCGCTCGCGGCCACCAGCGAAGCAGCGATCAGCCCCGACAGCAGTGATCTCGCGGTCCGCCGCATCAGCGATACCCCGCTTCGCCCATCGCCTGCTGACACCGCGCGCTCACGCCATTGGCCGTCAACAGGCACGGGATCGATTTGCTCGTTTCCTTCGTGGAGCCGCCGCACAGCTTGACGATCTCGCGCTGGCAAGCATTGGCGACCGTGACCCGCGCCGCGATGCGCTTCTGGATCGCCTCGAACGCCTTGAAATAGGTCGCCTTGCACTGCGCGGAGACCACGTCCTGGTTGCGCGAGAGGCATTCCTTGAGGCGGTTGGAGTCGAGGTTGACGCCGCGGCAATTGGCGGTGATGTCTGCGCCGCAGCTCGAGGCGATCAGCCCCGCGGAATCGCCAAAGCTCATCGTCTGCGCCGCCGCCAGCGAGGGCACACACAGCGCGACCGCAACACTCAACAGAATGTATCCTCGGACCATGATTGCATCTCATACGATGCACGCTGCCATGGTCAAGGCCTAACCAAGGCGAAGTGCGGCGGCGTGGCCGCCGGGTCACGCCCGCTGCACGAAGCTGTCGACGACGTGTTTCTCGCCGGCCTTGTCGAACGCGATGGTCAGCTTGTTGCCGTCGATCTTGACGACGTGGCCATAGCCGAACTTCTGATGGAAGACGCGGTCGTCGAGGGCGAATTCCGACGTCGTGCCGGTGGATTTCGCCACCAGCTCGCCCTCGATGGTCATCGGTCCGCGCTTGCCGCGGCCGAAATTACCGCCGAAGCCGCTGCCGAACGGATCACGGCCCGAGAACGGCGACGGCTCTTCCTTGAAGCCGCTCTCCGACGAACCGCGTGCCGCGCCCGGCCGACGCGCCTGTGCGCGCTGCCAGCCCGGCGTGGAATAGCTCGATCCGAACGATTCGACGTTGTCGAAGCGCGACGGACCGTAGCCGCCAGCACCGCCCCAGCCCGAGCCGCCCTTCGATTCGGTGATCTCGACGCTCGCCGCGGGCAGCTCGTCGAGAAAGCGCGACGGAATGGTCGTGGTCCAGGTGCCGTGGATGCGGCGGTTGGTGGCGAAATAAATCTTGGCGCGACGCCGCGCGCGGGTCAGGCCGACATGGGCGAGGCGGCGCTCCTCTTCCAGCCCGGCGCGGCCCTGTTCGTCGAGCGTGCGCTGGCTCGGGAACAGGCCTTCCTCCCAGCCCGGCAGGAACACGTTGTCGAACTCCAGCCCCTTGGCCGAGTGCAACGTCATCAGCGACACCGCTTCCTCGTCGGCTGCGCCCTCGCGGTCCATCACCAGCGAGATGTGCTCGAGGAAGCCGTGCAGGTTCTCGAACTCCTCCATCGAGCGGACGAGCTCCTTGAGGTTGTCGAGGCGGCCGGCGGCATCGGCCGAGCGGTCCTTCTGCCACATCTCGGTGTAGCCGCTCTCGTCGAGCACGATCTCGGCGAGCTCGGTATGTGGCGTCACCTCGCGCTGGGCGCGCCAGCGCTCGAACTGCAGGATCAGCCCGCGCAGCGAGCCGCGTGCCTTTGGCTTCAGCTCGTCGGTCTCGACCACCGCGCGCGCCGCCTCGAACAGCGGGATGCGGCGCTTGCGGGCGTGGTCGTGCAGCATCTGCACGGTGGCATCGCCGAGCCCGCGCTTCGGCACGTTGACGATGCGCTCGAAGGCGAGATCGTCGGCCGGCGAGTTGATGACGCGCAGATAGGCCAGCGCGTCGCGAATCTCGGCGCGCTCGTAGAAGCGCGGACCGCCGATGACGCGATAGGGCAGGCCGAGCGTGACGAAGCGGTCCTCGAACTCGCGCATCTGGTAGGACGCGCGCACCAGGATCGCGATGTCGTTGAGATGCTCGCCCTTGCGCTGCAGCTCCTCGATCTCCTCACCGATGCCGCGCGCTTCCTCTTCCGAATCCCAGGCGCCGGTGACGGTGACCTTCTCGCCCTCGACGTCCTCGGTGTGCAAGGTCTTGCCGAGCCGGCCTTCGTTGTGCGTGATCAGATGCGAGGCGGCGGCGAGGATGTGCCCCGTGGAGCGGTAGTTGCGCTCGAGGCGGATGACCTTGGCGCCGGGAAAGTCGTGCTCGAAGCGCAGGATGTTGTCGACCTCGGCGCCGCGCCAGCCGTAGATCGACTGATCGTCGTCGCCGACGCAGCAGATGTTCTTGAGGGCGGGGGCCGAGCTAGGCGCGGCAACACTTCTGTCGTCATCACCGGGCCGACGCGCGGCGTCGAGACCCGGTGATCCATCTTCTTCCGAAGACGTGATGGATTGCCGGGTCGAGCCCGGCAATGACGAGCCGGAGGACGAGGGCGCCTGCGACAGCAGCCGCAGCCAGAGATATTGCGCCACGTTGGTGTCCTGATACTCGTCGACCAGGATGAACTTGAAGCGACTCTGATATTGCCTGAGCACGTCCGGGTTCTCGCGGAACAGCCGGATGCTCTCGAGCAGCAGGTCGCCGAAATCGGCGGCGTTGAGGATCTTCAGCCGTTCCTGATAGCTCGCATAGAGCTTGCCGCCCTTGCCGTTGGCGAACACCGCGGCCTCGCCCGAGGGCACCTGGGACGGCGCCAGGCCGCGATTCTTCCAGCCGTCGATCAGCCCGGCCAGCATGCGCGCCGGCCAGCGCTTGTCGTCGATGTTCTCGGCCTGCAGCAACTGCTTGAGTAGGCGGATCTGATCATCGACGTCGAGCACGGTGAAATTGGACTTGAGCTGCACCAGCTCGGCATGGCTGCGCAGGATGCGGCCCGAGATCGAGTGGAAGGTGCCGAGCCACGGCATGCCCTCGACCGCCTGTCCGAGCATCTCGGCCAGCCGCGTCTTCATCTCGCGCGCGGCCTTGTTGGTGAAGGTCACCGACAGAATCTCACTCGGCCTCGCGCGGCCCTGGCTCAGAATATGCGCGATGCGCGTGGTCAGCACCCGGGTCTTGCCGGTGCCCGCGCCGGCGAGCACCAGCACCGGGCCATCGAGCGTCTCGACCGCCTCGCGCTGCTCCGGATTGAGGCCCGCCAGATAGCGCGCACCACCGGTCGCGGCGGCGCGGGCGCGCGCGGCAATGCCGCCGGCAACGGGCTGGTGGTCGGGCGCAGGAAAAGGGCTCACGCGGTTGGGCTCGGTCATCAGCGAATCAGTCTCGTCCCTCGGATGGCATCATATGACGGCATCGCGAGGTCTGCAGGAAGGAGCCCTCATAGCAGGGATTGACGGCTATATGGGGCCGGCGGCGGCGTTTTATAGCCCTAAATCGGGGCAGACGGACGTCTGCTCCAGCCTAGGCGGGCTTTTGTTCCGGCAGATCGCGAATTTTTACCGGCCCGCGCGGCCGGAACCTTTGTTCCAAGCCACGATTGTTCTGGCAACGGCGCAAGCTCCGCGTCGCTTTGAACCGCAATCGAGAGACAGAGGTCGTGTCATGTTAGGCTGGGTTGTCACCTTCCTGGTTATCGCATTGATCGCCGGCATTCTCGGCTTCGGCGGCGTCGCCGGTGCCTCCATCGAGATCGCCAAGATCATCTTCTTCATCGCCGTCGTGCTGTTTCTGGTTTCGGCCGTCGTGGGCCTCGCCCGCGGCCGCAGCCGCGTGTAGTCGGCCTCATCCCTGATAATGAGGTCGGCGAAGGGCGCAGTGCCTCGCAAGAGGTGCTGCGCTCTTTGCGTTTTGAGGAGGTGTCAGGCCGGCGCCGTCAGCGCGACCTGCACCTTGGCGAGCGCCGGATCGAGCGCCACGGAGGCGAGGCGCGTATCGTTGGAGAGCGCGGTCAGAGTGAGCGTCTGGTCCTGCACGCGGAAGATCCGGCACAGCGTCGTCGCCTCGGAGGCGTCGCGCAGCATCACCGACAACGGCGCGATATGGGTCTCGTCGGCGATCTTCTCCGCCACCAGCGCAAGCCGCGTCGCCGCTGCCGCAAGCTGCTCGGTGCGGTGGGCGGTCGTATTGGCCGCGAGCGGCAGGCCTTCCTCGTTGGTGAGCAGCACGGTCTGGAAGCGGCCGACCTCGGCGATGCGGTCGAGCAGCGGCACCAGCTCGCGGCGCCGGCCCGGCCGGCTCGCGAGCTGCGCCAGATCCAGCGAGATGCGCTCGCGCTCGACCAGCGGCGCCAGCACGTCCTCGATCGCGCTGCGCAGGCTGGTCTCCCGCTCGATGGCGTCGTGGCTGCTCTGCTCCTGCAACTGGTCGAGGCTGGCCGCCTGCATCTGCACCTGCCGCCGCAGCAGCTCGCGGGACAGCGCGCCCTGGCGGGCGCCGAACAGATAGCCCGAGGTCAGCAGCAGGATGGCGGCGCCGAGGCCGCTCACGATGGCATAGATCGTCATGGTCGCTTCGTCGCTGTGAGTTGACTGCAATCATCGACGCCCGCAATGCGCAGCACGGCCTTGCGGTCGCCCGCGACCGCCAGGGCATCGCCGCGCGCCTCGCCGGCGCCGGCGGCGCGCACCGACATCCGCTGCGCCGGGAGGCCCTCGCGCTTCAATTGGGCCGCGATCTCCTTGGCGCGCGAATAGCTGAGCAGCACGTTCAGATCCTCGGTGCCGCTGGCGTCGGTATGGCCCTCGATGATGATGGTCGCATCGCCGTGGCGCGCGAGCGTGCGTTGCAGGATCGCCAGCGACCGCTTCATGTCGGCAGGGTTCGGTCGGGCGCTGCCGCGCTCGAAGCCGACCGCCAGCGGGGCGAAGCACTCGGCGGAAGGCTTCGCGGGGCTCTGGGGCTCCGGGGGCGCTGCCGGGGCGACCAGCGGAGTCGGTGGCGCGATTACCACGGGAGCGGGCGCGGGCGGCGTCGGCGGCGCCGCGACCACCGGTGCCGGGTCGACGATCCGCGCCTCCCGTCGCTTGGGCGCCGCGTCGGCAATGCGGTCGTCGCGCTGCGGCACGGCCATCACCGGCATTGCCGCCGTCGCGACCGGCGGCGTAGCGATGCCTTGCTGCCAGAGCGCTGCCGACATGACGGCGATCAGGGTGCCGGCGACGGCGAAGGCCGCGGCGAGCCAGATCGGCGCCTCCTCGCCGGCCACGGTGCACGCATCGACGCGCATCGCGGGCGAGGGCGGAACGGAGTTCGGGGAAGGCGCCAGCATCTCAGCCCACGGGTACCTTGAACTTCGGCGTGATCAGGTCGATGCCGCATTCGAGCCCCGCGCACCATGCGATGAACTGGCGCGACATTGCAGCATCCGGAAACAGCGCGCCGTGCTGTGGGGCGATGATCTCGATGTCGAGCGTGCTCACCATCTGCGCCCACGCCTTCATGACGCGGTTGGAGACCATGTAGCGGCGGTGAAAGCCTTCCATGAAGCGCGTATGCGCCTTGAAGTCGCGCACGACGGTGTAGTCGACGCCGATCGAAGCGCCGAGGTCGCCGCTGTAGAGGATCTTCGAGATCGGATCGTAGAGCTGGAAATTGCCCTCGCTGTGCAGGAAGTGCGCCGGCAGCGCATACAGCCTGCTGCCGGCGAGATCGAACACCATGCCTTCATCGGGGATCGGCTTCAGCCGGTCGGCGACGATGTGGTCGAAGCCGAAATGCGGCACGAAGCGGGTCCACAGCTCCGAGATGTAGGCGTCGGCGTCGGTCGTCATCAGCCAGCCGTTGATCGCTGCGACGATGTCGGGATCCTGGTGCGACAGGAACAGATATTTCAGCCGCCCGCCCGCGAGCTCGCTGAAGGTCTCGCTGAGCACCCTGGAATAGACCTTGTGGCCGCCCGGATCGAGCAGCATGCCGATGCGGTCGTGGATGATCAGATGCTGGTTCGCCTGCACCGCGAGGTCGCCGGCGCCGAAATCCTCCAGCAGGATGTTCTTGTGAACGCCGTCGTCATAGAGGACGGTATTGGTCATGAAATGACTCCCCGCCGGCGCCGCGCGATCGCCGCGCGCCGGCTCATTGACGACGATGCGCTACAGCACCTTCTGCAGCGACCGGACGGCTTCGCGCATGTCGAAGAAGGTTAAGCCCAGCTTGCTGTTCTCGTTGGTGAGCGCGAGCAGCAGCGCGCCGCGGCCGGCGCTGACCAGCACGGCGTAGCCGGACTCGCCGCGGATGATGACCTCCTGCAGATGGCTGCGGCCGAGCTCCATGGCGGCGCGGCCGCCCAGCGACAGCAAGGTCGCGGTCATGCCGGCGACCCGCGTCTCCTCCATGTCGGCCGCGAGCACGCTCGCGATCATCAGCCCGTCCTCCGAGATCAGCGCGCAGGCCTCGACCCCGAACGAGTCGCTCTGCAGCTTGCGCAGGACGCGGTTGATTTCATCGAGTCGTGACATCGGCTTCTCCTCGACGGCGCGCGGGGCAAACTTGGAATGAAACTGACTTTGAGCCATGGCGGGGTCCTGGTCATCATCTTGAGCTGTTGAAACGGAAGCGGCGGGAATGTCGATCTGTGCAGTAACGGCGGAGGGATACAGCGGGTCATCCGGGACCAGCGTCGTCGTCTGTTCCGGACTGCCGTCCGGTGTCGTCAGCGCGCGCGTCTCGATCGTATCAACCGCGTCGTCGAGCGCGCGCTGCTCGGCCTTGATGCGTGATCGCGAGACCGGCGGATCCATCGCCTGCAACTGGGTCACCAGCGCCTGGCGGGCCGACTGGTAGACTTCGGCTCGGCGTTCGGGGGATGAGTCCGGCAGGTTCTCCATCGCGCGCGACAGCAGGATGAAGTAGTCGGCGGTGGTCACGGGCAGGGCCGCCGCATCCTCATGCGGACCGTGCGCTCGGCTCAGCAGGCTTGCGAGGCGTCCCATCGCTCTCTCGTCAACTCTACGCAACTAACGATGCGTAAGGTTAGGTCGGCACAAGAGACGCGACGAATGATCTGAATCAAATTAACTAAAATCGGGACCAAGCTGCGCAATCCGGCCCTCGAGTCGACCGGGGTTGATCATCATGTCGCCATGATCGCCCCGATGGGGCCGCATTGACGCCGCGTTCGGCGCAACTGCGCCTCGGTTGCAGCCAGAATCAGCTACGATCACGGCAACGAATGCGGTGCGGGGAGGGCGGCGTGAACTTCGGGGACTATGTGCAGCGAGATGCAACGGCGCTTGCCGCCGCGGTGAAGGGCGGCGAGACCCATGCGGCGGAGCTGCTGCAGCTCGCGCTGGTACAGAACGAGCGGGCCCAGCCGCGGACCAACGCCGTCTGCAGGCTGATGGAGGGCGAGGCCCGTGCGCAGCTTGCCAAGCTCGCCACCGGCCCGCTCACCGGCGTACCGTTCCTGATCAAGGATTGTGCCCAGGACTATGCGGGCCTGCCGACGGCCTATGGCAGCAAGGCGCTGTCCGGCTTCGCCGCCGCCGAGCATGCCTCGGTCGTCAGGCGGTATCTCGAAGCCGGCCTCGTGATTTTCGGCAAGACCAACCTGCCGGAGCTCGCGCTGAAGGGCGTCAGCGACTCCCGCGCTTTCGGCCGCGTCGGCAACCCCTGGAATCCCGCGCATACGCCGGGTGGCTCCAGCGGCGGCGCTGCAGCGGCGGTCGCCTCGGGCGTCGTGCCGATGGCCGCCGGCAATGATGGCGGCGGCTCGATCCGCATTCCCGCCGCCTGCTGCGGCCTGTTCGGGCTGAAGCCGTCGCGCGGCCTGATCTCGTCGGGCCCGGGCTTCGGTGAGTATTGGTTCGGCGCCTCGAGCGAGGGCGTGCTGTCGCGCAGCGTTCGCGACACCGCGCTCGCGCTCGACGTCATCGCGGGCAGCGAGCCCGGCGATCCCTTTCTCACCGCCGAGCCCGGCGTGGTCTATGCCAATGCGGTCGCCCGCGATCCCGGCCGCTTGCGCATCGGCTACACGGCGGCGTCGCCGATCGGGACCGAGGTGCATGCCGAGGCGAAGCTTGCGGTCGACAACGCCGTGAAGCTGCTGCGGGGCCTCGGTCACGAGGTCGAGGAGGCCACCCCCGACATCGACGGCGCCGCGCTCGCGACCTCGTTCCTGCACATCTATTTCGGCCAGGTCGCGGCGCTGGTCGCCGACGCGCGCGGCAAGGGCGCCAGGCGCGAGGAGTTCGAGCTGCTGACGCGGGTGCTGTCGACGCTCGGCGGCGCGATCTCGGCCGGCGCGCTGACGACGCAGCTGCTCAAATGGAACGAGTTCGCTCGCGCGCTCGCGCGCTTCCATGCGCGCTACGACCTGCTGCTGACACCGACGCTCGCACACCCTCCGATCCGGCACGGCGAGGGCGATCCGAGCACGGCCGAACAGACCCTGCTCGACATGCTCGACCGCATCGGCCTGCTCGGGCTGCTGACGCGCTGGGGCCTGCTCGACGGCATGATCGACAAGATCGCCCGCGACAGCCTGCAATATGTCCCGTTCACGCAGCTCGCCAATCTGACGGGAACGCCGGCGATGAGCGTGCCGCTGCACTGGACCGCCGACGGCCTGCCGCTCGGCGTGCAGTTCACAGGCCGGCTCGGCGACGAGACGAGACTGTTGCAGCTCGCCCGCCAGCTCGAGCAGGCGCAGCCCTGGTTCGCGCGCTTGCCCGACTGGGTGATGCAGGGCTGACCAGACGAGATGGGCCGGTTTGCGCAGCGCGGTCGTGCGTCGCAAGACGCCGTGCGCATCCATCGCGATTGCGTGCGCGCTGTTTGTGGTGTTCTATCTGAGGTGGAGCGCGGTTGCGGAAGCCGCGCCGGTTCGGCGACGTTGTTCAGACGGCGACGTTGTTCGGATCCGGCCCATCGCGCGTGACTGCCGTGGTGCGGAAGCCATTTCGCGCCGCTTCCGCCGATCCGCTCGTCCGGTGCCGTGCCATGCTTGCTGGCGATATTCTCAGAGGGCGGGATCATGAACGTCACGGTCTATTTCGCGACCAACAGGCAACCGATCACGGCTGAAGGCACGAATCAGATTACCGGGTTCAGCTCCGAGCTCGGTCCCGTCAACGGCTTGAACATCAGGTATGGCCGGGCCGAGATCGCCGTCGATCTGCAGGCATCGAGCTATGGCCTGGTGCCTGGATCGCTTCATGTCGAGGACGAGCAACTGATCTTTCCGCAAGGCTCCCGAGCCGTCCTCGGCAGCAATACGATCTTCGGCGCCCTGCGTACCGACATGCTGGCGAAGGCGCGGCTGACGATCGCGTTCATTCACGGCTTCAGCAACAGCTTCGTCGACTCGATCGAACGCGCCGGGTGGATCTCGGCGTTCTACGGGATCGACGCCAACATGTTCGTGTTCAGTTGGCCGTCGGTGGCCTCGCCGGTCGGCGTGCCGCTGCCCTTTGTGGACTACCAGCACGATCGCAAGACGGCGGCGGCGTCCGGCCCGGCCGTGGCGCGCACGCTGCGGCGTCTCTATGATTTCGTCGACGGGCTGCCGGAGAGCGAGCGCTGCAACCAGAGCATTCATCTCATCTGTCACAGCATGGGGGTCTATGTCCTGCGCGGCGCGCTGCAGGCCTTGATGCAGATGCCGGATCCCGCGGCCGGCGCGGCCATGGCTGGCAGCGTGCCGGCGATGGTGCGGATGGACGGCACGCAGCCGGCGCTGACCGGACTGCGCAGGACGTTCGACAAGATCGTGCTCGCGGCAGCCGACGAGGACGCGGATGCGTTCGACGACCCGGCGAAGCTGAAATATCTACCGCGCACCGCGAGCAGCGTCACGGTCTATCACTCGACCAAGGATTGGGTGCTGAACACGCTGAGCGCGGGCACGAAATTCAACGGTCCGCGGCTCGGCAATGACGGCCCCGACAACATGGGCAGCATCAGCGACAAGGTCACCGCGGTGGATTGCTCTGACGTCACGTCGTTCGCGCAGGACCCGCAGGAGCACCAGTATTATCGCATCTTTCCGGTCGTCCGTGACGACATCGTCCAGGTCCTGAGCGGCGTGCCGCAGAACCAGGTCGGCAACCGCGATCCGGCCGGGTCGGGGCGCTACCGCATCCGGCCGCAGGCCCGCTTGGCGGTCAGGGCCACCAGTCCCAAGCCGCGCACCGCGAAGGCGCGCGTCGCCAAGTCAGGTGCTGCGAAGAAGAGGGCGGCCGGCGGGAGCTGAGCGCGGGACGCCGGCGCGCCCGCATGGCCCGCTGGTCCTACTTGCGCGGCATGCCGATGGCGCGGCCGAGCCCGTCGGGCTGCGGCAGCGCGGCATGCGCCCGCAGCACGCGGGCGATGTTGGCCTGGATGTCCGGCGGAAACGGCGAGACCTTGCGCTTGGTCATGTCGATGTGCACCGACATGTTCTCCGAGGTCGCCGAGACCCAGCCTTCCCCGGCATGGCGCAGTTCCTCGAAGGTGTGCAGCCGCTTCTCGTCGGCTGCGATCAGCCAGACCGCGACCTGGACGGGATCGCCGAGATGGATCTCGCGCAAATAGCGCACGTGGCATTCGGCGGTGAAGGTCGAGCCCTGGCGCTCCGTCATGTAGGCAGGGCCGATGCCGAGCTCGGCCCAGATCTGGTCGATCGCGCGGTCGAACATCACGTTGTAATAGGCCATGTTGAGATGGCCATTGTAGTCGATCCATTGCGGCTCGATCTGCATGACCTGTGACATGAACGGCCCGGCCTCTTGCGTCGTGGGCACTGCATTATCGCTCATCGGCTCTTCCGTTTGCTCCCTTGACCCCTGTTGCGTCCTTTGCCACGGTCCGCCCAACTTTCGGAGGAAGCAGTGGCGACGACGATCCCCCATCACGATTTGAAGCGGCCCGCGCCGGAGGCGCTGAAAAGCGCGCTCGACGCGCTCGCAGCCCGCTTCGGCAACCGGCTCATCACCTCGCAGGCCGTGCGCGAGCAGCATGGCCATACCACGACCTGGCTGCCGACGCAGCCGCCGGATGGCGTGGTGCTGGCGCAGGAGACCGCCGACATCCAGGACGTCGTCCGCATCTGCGCCCCCCGAGGCGTGCCGATCATTCCGTTCGGCACCGGCACCTCGCTGGAGGGCCAGGTCAACGCGCCCGCGGGCGGCATCTGCATCGACATGCGCGACATGAACAAGGTGCTGGAGGTGCATGCCGAGGACCTCGACTGCGTGATCCAGCCCGGCATCACCCGCAAGACCCTCAACGAATATCTGCGCGACCAGGGCCTGTTCTTCCCGATCGATCCCGGTGCCGACGCTTCGCTCGGCGGCATGGCCTCGACCCGCGCGTCCGGCACCAACGCGGTGCGCTACGGCACCATCCGCGAGAACGTGCTGGCGCTGAAGGTGGTGCGCGGCGACGGCGAGATCATCAAGACCGGCACCCGTGCCAAGAAGTCCGCGGCCGGCTACGATTTGACGCACCTGTTCATCGGCGCCGAGGGCACGCTCGGCATCATCTGCGAGATGACGATCCGTCTGCGCGGCATTCCCGAGACCATCGCGGCGGCGTCGTGCTCGTTCGAGACGGTGCGCGGCGCCTGCCAGGCGACGATCCTCGCGATTCAGACCGGCATTCCGATGGCGCGCATCGAGCTGCTCAATGCGGCGCAGGTGAAGGCCTGCAACGCCTATTCCAAGCTGACCCTGCCGGAGACGCCGCTGCTGCTCCTCGAATTTCATGGCAGTGAGGCCGAGGTCGCCGAGCAGTCGAAGAACTTTGCCGAGATCGCCAGGGAGTGCGGCGGCGGCGACTTCGCCTGGACCACCAAGCCGGAGGACCGCACCAAGCTGTGGCAGGCGCGTCACGACGCCTATTGGTCGGTGAAGGCGATCCGGCCCGGCGTCGGCGTGGTCGCGACCGATGTCTGCGTGCCGATCTCGCGGCTGGCGGACTGCGTCACCGAGACCGAGGAGGATCTCGCGCGTCTGCGGCTGACCTCGCCGATCGTCGGCCATGTCGGCGACGGCAACTTCCACTGCTCCTTGATGTGCGACGTCGACGATGCCGACGAGATGGCGCGCGGCGACGAGTTCATGCACCGCCTGGTCGAGCGCGCCCAGGCCATGGACGGCACCTGCACCGGCGAGCACGGCATCGGCCAGGGCAAGCAGAAATACCTCAAGTCCGAGCTCGGCGAGGAAGCGCTGGACGCGATGCGCGCGGTGAAGGCCGCGCTCGATCCGCACAACATCTTCAACCCCGGCAAGATCATCCCGGCCTGAAGCCGCATCAGGCCTCAACTCTCTCCTCGATCACGCTGCGCTCCCTCTCCCCGTAAGAACGGGGAGAGGGAGCGCACTACCTGCGCGGCGACACGTCCGATCCAACCTCGTCAGGAGAGCACCAAACAAAAACGCCGCCGCGTTCGACACGCGGCGGCGCTGTAGTCCATTCAAATCAACGGCAGACGCGGCGCGGTCCCCACGGGGTCGGCCGGACCCAGCAGGTGCGCGGGCCGAAGCCGCCATAACCGTAGGGGCGATAGACGCGCGGGGCGGGTCGGCAACGGCCCCAACGGTCGGGGAACCAGCCGGGACCGCAGCCGCCGGCGACGCGCTCGACATTGCCGTCCGGAGCAGCCGGCTGGGCCGGCAGCGTGAAGGC
Organism: Bradyrhizobium sp. HKCCYLRH3061; assembly: GCF_051168015.1. Taxonomy (NCBI): domain Bacteria; kingdom Pseudomonadati; phylum Pseudomonadota; class Alphaproteobacteria; order Hyphomicrobiales; family Nitrobacteraceae; genus Bradyrhizobium; species Bradyrhizobium sp. HKCCYLRH3061. Next base: position 387,330 of record NZ_JBNPUE010000001.1, on the reverse strand, counting down.
CTGCGCGGCCGACGCGCCCAGCATGACGGTCGCGGCGAGCAGGGCGGAGGTGAACAGATTGCGCATTGCAGTGCGGTCCTCTCGTTGGTTTCGAAGCAGTGCAGTCCTTAGACGTCCTCGGACAGGATTTGGTTTCGCAATTTTTTCGACGCCGCGAAACCTCTTCCTAGTACCATAGAGACCTCCACGACACCGATCGCGCGATGCAGCTCTGCTGATCATGGAGCGCATCGCTACGGCATCGTCGCCATCTTAGGATATTCTAGCAGACATTCGCTGCAAGGAACATGAACGACGAGCGACGTCTGCCGCCGGCTTTCGTCGCAGCCGGCATCATTTGCCGCCAGGCTGCGCCTTCGCGTCCTTCAGCGCCGCCTTGCAGCCGTCGGAGAGCTTATCGAACTTCTCGATCATGCATTGCTTGATGCGGCCGCCGCCCGGCATGATTCCCGTACAAAGCGTGCGCACGTCGTCGCCGCACGCCTGGCGCATCGCGCTCCTGTCCTGAGCCTGGGCGGCAGCGCTGAAGATGACTATCAACAGCAGCGGAAACAGCTTGTGCATGATCGATGATTCCTCTCTTGCCGCGGCCGACGCGCCGGGCCTTGTGAGGCTGCTGTCTCGCCGATCAATTTAGCAGGCATATGTCGAGCGTCGCCGCAACGTGTAACGGTTTGTATCACGAGGTCACCGCGCGCAAGCGTGCGCTTGGTCCCGGAGACGTCGTCGACCACGGCGGTGCTCGTGCCGCCATTCCCTCAAGCGTGCATATCCGAGGCACTGCCGCGCAGCTTCTGCAGCGCGTGATCGACGCTGTGGAACACGCGCTCCCGCGGCAGCACGTCGTACAGGCCGAACCGTTCGAAGGCCGCCTGGGCCCGCAGCGACTCCAGCCGCGCCACCGCGAACACGATGCCGGTCTCGTTGCAGATATGGATCATGTCGCGCAGGGTCTGCGCGGCGGTGAAATCGATCTCGACGATGGCACTGGCCTCGAACACCACCAGCCGCGGCTTGCGGCTGCGCAGCAGGCGCTGCATGTCGGCGCGGAACGTCGTCGCATTGAGGAAGCTGAGCGGAGCCTGGAAGCCGACCACGGCGATGTCGGACAGCTCCTCGCCTCTGATCTGCGGATGCGCCGGCCACCAGATCGTCGTGTCTGGCACGCGTTCGAAGGCGATGAGGTGGGCGCGCGTCGTGCTCCAGATGCCGTGCAGCAGCGACAGCGCGATGCCGATCGCGACGCCCTGCTCGATCGGCAGCGCGATGATCGCCACCGCGGTGGCGAGGATGAGCAGGAACTCGCCCTTCGACGCACGATAGACGCTGGTGATCTGCGCGACGCGGATGATGCGCAAGGCCACGAACAGCAGCACGCCGCCGAGCGCCGCCTCCGGCACATTCGCAAGCAGCCGGGCGCCGAACAGCACGAGCAGCAGCACGATCGCGGCGGCGAGCAGGCCCGCGACCTGCGACCGGCCGCCGGTCTCGACCACGATGCCGGTGCGCGGCGGGCTGGCATTGACGGGGAAGGCGCCGAACAATCCGGCCAGCAGGCTGCCGGCGCCGGCGCCGAGGAAGTCGCGGTCGACGTCGGCCGGCCGGTCGGGATCGGAGGGGAACGAGCGCGTCGTCGCCGAGGTCTGCACCATCACCACGACGGCGATCAGGAAGGCGAGGGGGACCAGCTTCGCCCATTGTTCCGGTCCGATCAGCGGCACGGACGGCATCGGCACCGTGCCGGCGATCTCGCCGATGACGGGCACGCCACCGCCCTGCAGCCCGGCCGACATCACGAACAGGGTCGCGGCCGTCAGCGCGATCAGCGCGCCGGGTATGCGGGCGCTGATCCGCTCGCAGACCGTGATGGTCGCGAGCACGCCGAAGCCGATGAGCATCGTGTACGCGTTGGACTTGCCAAGCTCGCCCGCGAGGGTCGCGATCCGCGCCAGCGTCGGCCCGCTCGGTGACGGCAGTCCGAGCACGCCCGGCAATTGTGAGACGATGATATGCACGGCAATGCCGGCGAGGAAGCCCACGGTGACCGGCACCGACAGCAGGTTGGCGATGCCGCCGAGCTTGAAGCCGCCGGCCAGCACCAGCATGACCCCGACCAGCAGCGCCAGCGCCGCGGCCAGGCTGCCGTATTCGGGCGTGCCGCCGGCCGCAAGCAGCGCCAGGCCTCCGGCGAAGATCGGCGTGATCGTGGAATCGGCGCCGCAGGACAGGAAGCGGTTGGCGCCGAACAGCGCAAACCCCAGCGATCCCGCCATGAAGGCGAAGAATCCGATCTCGGGCGCGAAGCCGCCGAGCTTGGCGGTCGCCATCTGCTCGGGGATCGCGATCGCCGCCAGCGTCAGTCCGGCGGCGAGATCGGCGGGCAGGGCGCTCAACCGGTAGGATTGCAGGGAGCGAAGCAGCGTCCATGGACGCCCGGCCGCAGTCTGGTCTGTCATGAGTTTCTACGTCTCCGGACGTCGCTGCAGGCGGCAGAGCCACAGCCCGATCATCCTCGATGGCACGGCTGGATCGGGCAGCGCAACAGCGCAGGTGCAATTGCCCGCACGGCAGGACGGACTTGCAAGAACGTTGGAGTTGGCATCATTATTCTCTAATTCGGATTGGTTTGGATACTCGATTTGAGGCCCCCGAGGTCTCCATTGCCTGCAGCCTGCGAGACGGGGCTTCGTCTCACGACGGGATACGCCATTGTACAAGGTCGTCTTCCACCGGCTGATCTGGTTTCCGTATCGCCCCGAGCATGCGCTGGTGGGGCCGCTGCTGATGGCGCTGCTGTTCTTGGTGGCCGCAACCGGAGCAATCAAGGCCATCGATATTTTCACCTCGCTCGGCACGCAGGCCGCAGGGCACGAAGCGCGCATCACGGTCGTCGTCTTACTCCTGTGCCTGGTCGTATGCATCAACGCCGCAAGAGCGGACTACATCTCGGTCGTCGCGGCGATCATTCCCTGCCTCGTCACGGTCTTGGTGGTCACTGTGCTGAGCTTGCTCGGAACCTGGCCCAGATCGGACATGAACGCCGCGCTGATGCAGGCCAGCGTATCAGCATTCGCCGCCCTGTCGCTGATCGGCCGGCTCGTGCAGTCGGGCGGACCGGACCTCGGAAAAATCGGGGTGCTCTGGCGACGGGCAAAGGCCCATGTCCGCCGTCTCAAGGATACGGACGTCCAAAAGACGGATTTCAAGGTGAAGCGGGCGGAGCTGGTCGAAGACGTGGAGTCGCTCGCCAAGGAGCTGAAGGAGGCCGCCTCGCAGCTTGTCGAGCCGGGGTTGCCCAGGGGGGTGGAAAAGAAGCTCCGATCCTTCATTGCCTACAGCAAGATGGCCAGCCATGCCGACTTCATGGCGGCTGCGACGCAAGGTCAGGAGTCGCTCGTCGAAACTCTGACGGTGTTGAATCAGGGGCTTAGATAAGATGCGCGAAGTCATTCCTCTCTATTTCGCCACGCTCGACGGCGAGCAGCCATGTGCCTGGTCCCCCTTCGGCGTTCCGATGCGGCAGATGCAGGATTGCAAGAAGGAGATCATGCAGTCGAAGTACTCCAATTCGAAGCATTTCAGCGTCTCCATCTTGTGCGAGAAGCACGAAGCCATCCCGGACGAAGCGCTGTCGCAGACCATCGGGTGTCTGATCGACGCAAAATACCTGAAGCCGGAGAACAGGCGCTACATCGACGGCCAGTTCGTCGAGTTCAGCAACCGTCTGGACAGGGAGAAAATCGCGATATTGGGATTCGAGATCTACATCGTGGCCTCCGACCAGGAGCCGGAATGCGATCTCGATCGTGCCATGGAGTTCAAGGACAGGCTGATCCTGGCAGGCTTCGATCCTGACCGGCTCAGGGTCGATGTCGTCAGCGACCAGGCTTGCCTGACCAAGATATCCAAGCTGCGTCTCGTCAACATCAGGCATATGCAGAAAGCGATCAGTCTGCCGATGTTGAAGCCCTAGGAGGTCGTCGAGAATGGCAGCCAAGGACATCAAATTCGCCGGTGAAGCCCGCGACCGCATGCTGCGCGGCGTGGACATCCTCGCCAATGCCGTGAAGGTCACGCTCGGTCCGAAGGGCCGCAACGTCGTCCTCGACAAGTCGTTCGGGGCGCCGCGCATCACCAAGGACGGCGTCACCGTCGCCAAGGAGATCGAGCTCGACGACAAGTTCGAGAACATGGGCGCGCAGATGGTGCGCGAGGTCGCCTCGAAGTCCGCTGATGCGGCTGGCGACGGCACCACCACCGCGACCGTGCTGGCCCAGGCCATCGTCCGCGAAGGCGCCAAGGCGGTTGCCGCCGGCATGAACCCGATGGATCTGAAGCGCGGCATCGACCTCGCGGTCGAGGCTGTCGTCGCCGATCTCGTCAAGAACTCCAAGAAGGTCACGTCGAACGACGAGATCGCCCAGGTCGGCACCATCTCCGCCAACGGCGACTCCGAGATCGGCAAGTTCCTCGCCGACGCCATGAAGAAGGTCGGCAACGAGGGCGTGATCACGGTCGAGGAAGCCAAGTCGCTCGAGACCGAGCTCGACGTCGTCGAGGGCATGCAGTTCGACCGCGGCTACATCTCGCCCTACTTCGTCACCAACGCCGACAAGATGCGCGTCGAGATGGACGACGCCTACATCCTGATCAACGAGAAGAAGCTGTCGTCGCTGAACGAGCTGCTGCCGCTGCTCGAGGCCGTGGTGCAGACCGGCAAGCCGCTGGTGATCGTCGCCGAGGACGTCGAGGGCGAGGCTCTGGCTACGCTCGTCGTCAACCGTCTGCGTGGCGGCCTGAAGGTCGCGGCCGTCAAGGCGCCGGGCTTCGGCGACCGCCGCAAGGCCATGCTGCAGGACATCGCGATCCTGACTGGCGGCCAGGCGATCTCGGAAGACCTCGGCATCAAGCTCGAGAACGTCAACCTCTCCATGCTCGGCCGCGCCAAGAAGGTGATGATCGACAAGGAGAACACCACGATCGTCAACGGCGCCGGCAAGAAGGCCGACATCGAGGCGCGCGTTCAGCAGATCAAGGCGCAGATCGAGGAGACCACCTCGGACTACGACCGCGAGAAGCTGCAGGAGCGTCTGGCCAAGCTCGCCGGCGGCGTCGCGGTGATCCGCGTCGGCGGCGCGACCGAGGTCGAGGTCAAGGAGCGCAAGGACCGCGTGGATGACGCGATGCATGCGACCCGTGCGGCCGTCGAGGAAGGCATCCTGCCGGGCGGCGGCATTGCGCTGTTGCGCGCCAGGCAGGCCCTGAGCCGGGTGTTCAGGAGCAAGAGCGAGCCGGACAGCATTTCCGACCTCGCGATGTCTGACACGCACGATCTGGGACGCTTGCTTCGTAAGCAGTCCTTGTTGAACAACAGGCTCTTGAACGAGATCTTCGCATCCATCGAGAAGCTGCTGAATTCCGACAGTCCGTTCGTCTATCCGGATTTCTTCTTTCAGCGTGTCCATCGTTTGCAGCTTCCCGATTCGCTCGAAGCCGAATTGATCGACTATCTGACAGAAATGATTCTCAACCTCAGAGAAAGGCGCGAATCCGCTCGCCGTCATTCACGGACGCGGGGAGCGGGCTGGCAATCTGCTCGGCAAAATCCGGACATCATGCATGGCTTTGGTATCGTCATGAAGGCGTTGGAAGCACCGGTGCGCCAGATTGCGGCAAATGCCGGAGCCGACGGCTCCGTCATCGTCGGCAGATTGTTGGAGCGGGATCAATATGCTTACGGGTATGACGCACAGTCCGACGACTACGGGAACATGATCAGCAAGGGAATCATCGATCCGACCAAGGTCGTGCGGACCGCTCTGCAGAACGCTGCCTCCGTTGCGGGCCTGCTGATTACGACCGAGGCGATGGTCGCCGAACTCCCCAGAGAGCAGGCGGCGGCTCCGGCCACGCCGTCCGGCGGCAGGATGAGCGGAATGGATTTCTGAGGCTCGCCCGAAACTCAGTTCGTTCGCGGCGACGTCACGAAGAACTGACGCCGCTCACGCAAGATCGCGATCCCAGGGCGGCTCCGGCGCGAAGGCCGCCGCGAGGTGGTCGATGAAGGCGCGTACCTTGGCCGAGGGCGTGCGATCCGGCAGGTAGACGGCATGCACCGCCAGCAGGTCCGATGGCGGCACCTCGAGCGTCAGCGGCACCAGCCGTCCCGCGCGGATCTCGTCGCCGACGATGAAGGTCGGCTGGTAGATCACGCCTTGCCCGGCGAGCGCTGCCGCGAGCAGCGCATCGCCATTGTTGGCGCGCAGATTGCCGCTCACGGTGACATCGACCGCGGCCTTGCCGCCCATGCGCCAGCGCGACGGGCCGGCCGCCGCCAGCGTGTAGCCGAGGCAGTTGTGGCCGGCGAGATCGGCCGTGGTGCGCGGCGTCCCATGCGCGGCGAGATAGGACGGCGCGGCGCAGACCATCATCCGGCATGGCGCCAGCCGCCGCGCCACCAGGCTGGAATCCTTGAGGGTGCCGATGCGGATCGCGAGATCCCAGCCTTCCTCGATCAGGTCGACCAGCCGGTCATTGAGCCCAAGCTCGACGCTGACGCCGGGATAGAGCGCGGCGAAGCCGGCGAGCAGCGGCGCGATCTGGCGCGTGCCGAAGGCGAGCGGGACGTTGAGTCGCAACAGCCCGCGCGGCTCGACGCGGTCGGCCGCGATCGCGCTCTCGGCCGCCTCGAAGTCGCCGAGCACGCGCTCGGCGAGGTCGAGATAGCGGCGTCCGGCCTCGGTGATGGTCAGCCGGCGCGTGGTGCGGTGAAACAGCTTGGTGCCGAGCCGCGTCTCCAGCGCGGCAAGGTGCTTTGTCACCATGGTCGGCGACATGCCGAGCAGGCGGGCCGCGCCTGACAGGCTTCCGGAGCCGGCCACCTTCGAGAGCACCTCCAGTCCGGTCAGCCGGTCCAACACTGGATCATCTCACTCTTATGGTGTGAACTGAATTTCCATTGTATCGGATTATCGTCTTTCGGGAAATGATCCATATGCTGGGGGTCCCCACCGGAGGTTCCGATGATCGATTCCCGTACCGCGCCCTATGCCGCACTTCTGCTCCGCCTCACCCTTGGCGGGTTGTTTCTGGCCCATGCCAGCCTCAAGCTGTTCGTGTTCACGCCGGCCGGCACCGCCAAGTTCTTCGGCAGTATCGGCCTGCCGCCCGAGCTGGCCTATCTGGTGATCACCGCCGAGATCCTGGCCGGCATCGCGCTGATCCTCGGCATCTACACCCGCTGGGTGGCGCTCGCCGCCGTGCCGATCCTGCTCGGCGCTATCTTCACCGTGCATGGCTCCGCCGGGTTCTTCTTCAACAATCCGAAGGGCGGCTGGGAGTATCCGGCGTTCTGGGCGGTGACCCTGGTGATCCAGGCCCTGCTCGGCGACGGCGCCTACGCGCTGGGCGGCCTGCGCAGCAGCCTTGCCGGCGGTCAGTTGCGCAGCGCGCATTGACGTTGGATTCGGCGACTGTCGCCACACCTTCGCTGTCATCCCCGCGAACGCGGGGATCCATAACCACAGGCGGAACTGGTCTGAGCACGACGGTCGATACTCAGCCTGCCTCAAACCTCGATCACGCGGTATGGGTTCCTGCGTTCGCGGGGACGACAGCTGTGGTTTTGGCGCGCTATCTTGACGACGTGTCAGCAGTCCGAGGAGAGATGACATGACCCTTCCCAGCATCTTCCTGTCGCACGGCTCGCCGATGCTGCCGCTCACGGATTCGGCGGCGCGTGACTTCCTCGTCAGCCTCGGCGGCAGCCTGCCGCGGCCGAAGGCGATTTTGGTGATCTCGGCGCATTGGGAGACCGACATCCCCGCCGTCAATGCGGTCGCCACCAACGAGACTATCTACGATTTCTACGGCTTTCCCCGTGAGCTCTATCAGTTGCGCTATCCCGCGCCGGGAGCGCCCGATCTCGCGCAGGCCGTCGCGGCGCGGTTGCAGGCGGCCGGGCTGCCGGTCGGCATCGACCGCGAGCGCGGGCTCGATCACGGCGCCTGGGTGCCGCTGCTCCTGATGTACCCGCAGGCCGACATTCCGGTGCTGCAGCTCTCGATTCAGACCGAGCGCGGGCCGGCACATCATCTCGCACTCGGCCGCGCGCTGGCGCCACTGCGCGACGAGGGCGTGCTGATCATCGGCAGCGGCAGCTTCACCCATAATCTCGGCGAATTCCGCAAGCGCCGGCTCGATATCGACGACCCCGCGCCGTCCTGGGTGGTCGACTTCGCCGACTGGGTGCACAAGGCCGCGATCGAAGGCCGCGTCGACGACCTCGTCGACTACCGCCGTCTCGCCCCGCATGCGCGCGACAATCATCCGACCGACGAGCACTTCCTGCCGCTGTTCGCTGCACTCGGCGCCGCGGGAGAGGGCGCCCGCGTCGAACGGCTGCACAACAGCGCCAATTACGGCGTGCTGCGCATGGACGTGTATGCGTTCCATGGCGCCGACGAGGCCAAGGCCGCGGCGTAGAACGCAACTTATTAGTTCGCCGTCGCCCCACGACGTCATTCCGGGGCAAGGCCGCAGGCCTTGAACCCGGAATCTCGACATTGGCTTGCATCCGTCTTTCAACAATCTCGAGATTCCGGGTTCGATCGTCCAGACGCAGACGCGTTTGGACGATCGCCCCGGAATGACGACGGAACGCTGTTTGCCCGTCGGGTTACTTTGTCGCAGATCATTTCGCTTGCGTCGTCGGGCAAATCACCGCGATCTTTCCGCGCATCCCGCCTCATCATGGAGGGGCGTTGCGCGCGATCGTCACGACACGCGAGGCGGGGAGCGGTGGCCGCGAGAGCTCGCAGCATGTCCTTGGCAGCATGTCCTGGATGTGCGGACGAACGACGTTCTTGCGGACGTGAAGTTGCAGGGTTCTGATACCTCGACGCTGGTATCACCGCGCAACGCGTGAAAGGCGTTGTCGCGCATGGCGGCCAACAAGCCGAGCGCCAGGAAGCCTGCATATAAGCGTGAAGACCATCGCGCAGGGAGGGCCGGGCGATCTCGGCTGAACCTGTGGTACCTGCCGCCTGCATTTTTTTGAGCAGGCGGGCCACGGGCGCGGCCGGCGCCCGGCCTTCCCTGCGCCCTTCTATTCGAGGAGGGTGAGTGAGCAAGCAAAGCTCGGGCGCAGATCGCGCTGCGGGGACGTGCAGCCATGATCCGGCGAAGCTCGCCACATACGCGGTGTCGTCCCGGCCTTGAGCCGGGACCCATAACCACCGGCGGGAATGAGACGCGCAACTGTCAGCCATGTCCCTCGTGAGATCGCGCGGTATGGGTCCCGGCGCCGCGTGCGCAATTGCGCACTAGGCCGGGACGACAGCGGGGGGCAGAGGAACAGTGCACCGCACACATGACCTCGGAGGTAACTGACACCGCCGTCGCCCGCGCAGAAAATCCTTGACCCATTCGCATGCAGATGATGCGAAGGATGCACCAGGGAGTGAAACAACAACAATGCGCCTGCCGTTCTACTATGGCTGGGTCATCGTCGCCGTGACCTTCGTGACGATGGCCGTCGGGGTCAATGCGCGCACCGCGTTCTCACTGTTCTATCCGCCTGTTCTCGCCGAATTCGGCTGGGACCGCGGCGTCACCGCCGGGGCGTTCTCCTTCGGCTTCGTTGCCTCTGGAATCGTCAGTCCGCTGATCGGACGGCTGATGGACCGCACCGGCCCGCGGGCGGTGATGGAACTCGGCGTCGCGCTGATGGCCGGCGGACTGTTGCTGGCGCCGCTGACCTCGCAGCCCTGGCATCTCTACATCACCATTGGCGTGATGGTCGGCGCCGGCAGCGTCTGCCTCGGCTATTCCGGCCAGTCCCTGTTCCTGCCGAACTGGTTCATCCGCCGGCGCGGCCTGGCGATCGGCATCGCCTTCGCCGGCGTCGGCATCGGCTCGATGACGCTGCTCCCGTGGGTGCAGCACATGATCGCACAGACCAACTGGCGCACGGCCTGCACCGCGATGGGGATCATGGTGCTGGTCGTGCTGGCGCCGATCAATCTGTTGCTGCGCAAGAAGCCGGAGGAGATCGGCCTGCGTCCCGACGGCGACGCCGCGCCGCTCGCCAATGCTGCCAAGCCGGTCTCCAACGTCGTCGACGCCGCCTGGGCCAGCATCGATTGGACGCTCTCGCGCGCGCTGCGCACGGGTCGGTTCTGGTGGCTCGCGCTCGGCTATTTCTTCGGCCTCTACGTCTGGTACGCGGTGCAGGTGCACCAGACGAAATACCTGCTCGAGATCGGTTTCAGCTCGAGCGTCGCGGTGTGGGCGCTCGGCGCGGTCAGCCTGCTCGGGATCCCGGGCCAGATCGCGCTCGGCCATCTGTCGGACCGGCTGGGGCGCGAGGCGGTGTGGGGATTGGGCTGTCTCGGCTTCGCGATCTGCTTCGCCGCGCTGATCGTGCTCAAGGCCGCGCCGTCGCTCATGCTGATCTACATCATGGTGGCGACGCAGGGCGCGCTCGGCTACGGCCTGACCTCGGTGATGGGCGCGGTCGCGCTGGAGATATTCCAGGGCGCGCATTTCGGCAGCATCTTCGGAACGCTGATGCTGATCGGGCTATGCGGCGGCGCAGCAGGGCCGTGGGTGACCGGCGTGCTGTATGACTACACCCTGAGTTATACGCCGGGCTTCGTGATCGCCTTCCTCGGCGCCTTCGTCTCGGCGGCGGCGATCTGGATCGCGGCCCCGCGCCGGGTCCGCCTCGTTGCCGGCCAGTTGCACAGGTTAAAGACGGCGGGGGCTGCGGCATGATGTGTGAACTAGCCGGTTGCCATCGCGGCGCGGGCGTGAGCTAATCGGCCAATCCAGGGAGAGGGACCCCATGAACGAGCATGTTCAGGCCGCCAAGGCCGCGCCGCTGTTCAATCCGCTGTCGCCGGAGTTCATCCGCGATCCCTATCCCTTCTATGCGCAGCTGCGCGACAACGACCCGATGCATGTGACGCCGTTCGGGGCGTTCCTCGCCAGCCGGCATGCGGAATCGAGCTTGGTGCTGCGCGACAAGCGCTTCGGCAAGGACTTCGTCGCGCGTTCGATCCGGCGCTACGGCCCTGACATCATGAACGAGCCGATCTTCCGCAGCATGAGCCATTGGATGCTGCAGCAGGATCCGCCGGATCACACGCGCTTGCGCGGCCTCGTGGTGAAGGCATTCACGGCCCGCCGCGTCGAGGACATGCGGCCACGGATCCAGGCGATCGTCGATTCGACGCTCGACGAGATCATCCCGCGCGGCCGGATGGACCTGATCGAGGACTTCGCGTTCAAGCTGCCGGTCACCGTGATCTGCGACATGCTCGGAATTCCCGAGGAGCACCGCGAAGCGTTCTACAAGAGCTCGCGCGAGGGCGGCCGGCTGCTCGAGCCGGTGCCGCTGTCGAAGGCCGAGATCGCCGAGGGCAATGCCGGCAACGCGGTATCGAAGGCGTATTTCCAGCACCTGTTCGAGCTGCGCCGGAAACATCCCGGCGACGACCTGACGACGCAGCTGCTGCAGGCCGAGGAGGACGGCGCCAAGCTCAGCAATGAGGAGCTCACCGCCAACATCATCCTGCTGTTCGGCGCCGGGCACGAGACCACGGTCAACCTGATCGGCAACGGCCTGCTGGCGCTGCACCGCAATCCGGACCAGCTGGCGCTGTTGAAGGCGCGGCCGGAGCTGATCACCAACGCGATCGAGGAGTTCCTGCGCTACGATTCCTCGGTGCAGCTCACCGGACGGGTGGCGCTCGAGGACATCGAGGATCTCGGCGGCCGCCGGATCCCCGCGGGCGAGAGCGTGCTGTGCCTGCTGGGCTCCGCCAACCGCGATCCTGCGGTCTATCCGGATCATCCGGAGCAGCTCGACATCACCAGGGCCAACGTGAAGCCGCTGTCGTTCGGTGGTGGCATCCACCATTGCCTGGGGGCGCAGCTCGCCCGCATCGAGGCCGAGATCGCGATCGGAACCCTGCTGCGCCGGCTGCCGGAGTTGAAGCTGGACGATCCCGACAACCCGGAATGGCGGCCGACCTTCGTGCTGCGCGGCCTGAAGCGGCTGCCGGCGCACTGGTAACCATCTTCGTTAACGGAATTGTGCAACGCCCCCGGAAATACCGACAGCGCTGTGACTTCGCCATACTTAATCCTATATGATGCAGCGCTCCGGTATCGATGCCAGTGGGCCGCGGCCGTATTGGCTTTAAGGTTGGGACGCCGGAGCGTTGTCCTTTGAGGGAGACCCCGTGCAGACGACCCTGCTCGGCTTGGCGATTGCCTTCATCCTTGCGCTCCTTGCTGCGCTGATCGGCCCGTACTTCGTCGACTGGAACCAGTTCCGGCCGCAGTTCGAGGCCGAGGCGGGCAAGATCATTGGCGTGCCCGTGCGGGTCGCCGGTGCGCTGGACGCACGGCTGTTGCCGACGCCGACCTTGCGGCTGCGCCAGGTCACCTTCGGCGGCGCCAACGATCTCGGCAAGCTGCGCGCCGACAAGCTCGACGTCGAGCTCAGCCTCGGCGATCTGATGCGCGGCGAGTGGCGGGCGAACGAGCTCACCATCGGCGGCATGGCGGCCGATCTCGGGCTGGATGCCAAGGGCCAGGTCGACCTGCCGGCCGCGTCGGGCCGGTTCAATCTGGCGGCGCTCGCGATCGACCGGCTCAACCTCACCGGCCGAGTCGCCCTGCACGACGCCGCCAGCCGCTCGACACTGGAGCTGACAGACATCGTCTTCTCCGGCGACGTGCGTTCGCTGGCCGGCTCGCTGCGCGGCGACGGCGCGGTGTCGATCCGCGGCGGCCGCTACCCGTTCCGGGTGTCGTCGAGCCAGGACAAGGACTCCAACGGCCTGCGCGTCCACCTCAACATCGATCCGGGCGAGCGTCCCGTGATGGCCGACATCGAAGGCCTCATCAGCTTTCCCAACCGCTCGCCGAAGTTCGAGGGCGCGCTGACCCTGTCGTCGCCCCCGAAGGAGCAGGGCGCCGACAACGACAAGCCCGCCCAGTCTGCGAAGGAGCCACCGGCGAAGCAGGCCCAACAGGCCAAGGCCCGTCCGCTGAACCAGGCCGGCGCGACGCCTTGGCGCATCGCCACCAAGGTCGTCGGCGACCAGGCGTCGGCCAAGCTCGACCAGATCGAGGTCAGCTTTGGCCAGGAGGATCGCTCGCTGAAATTCGCGGGCAGCGGCGACATCCGTTTCGGCGCCGCCCCCGTGCTGAAAGCCTCGCTGTCCGCACGCCAGCTCGATGCCGACAAGCTCCTGGCCGGCGGGGACGACATCAAGGACCGGCGGGCGATCGCGCCCGCGCTGGTGCTGCCGGCGCTGCGCAACTGGATCGCACAACTGCCGACCTTGCCGATGCCGGCCAACGTGCAGTTCGCGACCGAGCAGATCATGCTCTCCGGCCGTCCGGTACAGAACTTCACCGCCGACCTGCACAACGAACCTTCGGCATGGAGTCTCGAGAAGGTCGACCTGCGCGCGCCCGGCTCGACGCGGCTGACGTTCCGGACCATCGGCATCTCGACCTCGGTGACATCGGGCTTCACCGGCGCTCTCGATCTCGAATCGTCGGAGCCCGACACGCTGGTGGCCTGGCTGCAGGGCCGCAGCGACAGCAGCTATCGCACCCAGCGCCCGCTGCGGCTGCGCGGCGACCTCAACGTGGCGCCGGAGCGGGTCGCGATCGACAGCCTCAAGGCCGATATCGACGGCGGCTCCGTCGACGGACGCGTCGCTCTCGTCAACCGGCCAGCGGGGCCGGGCTCGCGTTTCGAGGCGGTGCTGAAGGGCGATCGGCTCGATCTCGACGCCGCGATGGCCGTGACCCGCTCGCTGGTCGGCGTCACCGGCGAGTGGCCGGCGGAGGCCAGCGTGGCGCTCGACGTCGCCCGCGCCAAGCTCAGCGGCCAGGAGCTGCGTCCGCTCACCGCGCGCTTTTCCTATGATCCCAAGACCATCGCCATCGACCAGATCAAGTTCGGCCAGAGCAGCGGCGTGACGAGCGAGGGCTCCGGCCGGTTCGATCGCGCCGACGCAACCGGACGGCTGGTGGTGACCTCGATGGCCGGCTCGCTCAAGGAGATCACGGCGCTGGTGCAGCCGCTCGCGCCGCAGATCGCCGCCCGCTTCGATGCGCTCAGTATGCCGCCCGGCGCCGCCCGGCTGAAGCTCACGCTCGATCTCGCCAAGGACCCAGCCAACGCCGATCGGAGCCAGGCCAAGGCGGTGCTCGATCTCGACGCGCCACAATTGAAGGGCTCGGCGACGCTGACGGCCAAACCCTCGGCCGCGGCGCTGCGCAGCTTCGAGGTCGATGCGATCGATCGAACGGAGCTTGGAATCGAGAGCCGGGTGTCGTCGGAGCAGGGCAGCGCCGTGCTGGCGCTGTTCGGGCTCGATCGCGTGGCGGCGGCGGGCACAGGTCCGGCCCAGTTCGATGCCAGCGTGACCGGCGGCTGGCGGGCGCCGCTGCGGGTGAATGCCAAGCTCTCCGGCGCCGGTCTCGATGGCGATGCGCAAGGCACTGTCGATCCCTGGGGCGACACCGCAAAGGCCAACGTCAATCTGCGCCTGCGCAGCGCCAACCTGTCGCCCTTGTTTGGATTGAAGCCGCAGGATCCGGGCGCGCAGAACGTCCGCCTGTTCAGCCGTCTCGGTCTTTCCAACAATCGCCTGACGCTCGACGACATCGACAGCACGGTGGGTGGATCGCGGCTGCGCGGCCGGCTCGCGCTGGTGCTCGACGACGACAAGCAGATCGAGGGCGAGCTCGGGCTGGATGCGCTCGACGTGCCGCAAGTGGTATCGGTGCTGATCGGAGCGGCCGGGCGTGAGCCCGCCGAGCCTCTCGGCGCAGGTCTCTTGAAGGGGTGGCGCGGGCGTGTCTCGTTCCAGGCCCTCAGCGGCGCCATTCTGAATGGCATTGATCTGCATCCGCTGGGCGGCGCCATCAAGAGCGACGGCCAGTCGCTGACCATCGAGAACCTCAAGGGCAAGCTCGGCGGCGGCGACGTCGCCGCGACCATCGATGCGCGCTCCAACGCGAATGGTCTCGTCCTGAACGGCCGCGTCGAGCTCGCCGGCATCGACGGCAACGCGCTGCGCTATCACAGCCTGAAGATGCCGGCCGGCAAGGTCTCGGCCCAGATGACGCTCGCCGCCGAAGGACGCAGCGTGCAGGCACTGGTCAATGCGCTCTCGGGCAATGGCACGGTGACGCTCGACAATGCGGCGCTCCCCAATCTCGACCCGCGGGCGTTCGATGCGGCGTTGCGCGCGGCCGACGCCGGCCAGGTGAGCGACGACGGCAAGTTGCGGCAGGTGATCGAGCCGGTGCTGACGTCGGGGACGTTGCCGGTCGCGTCTGCTCAGATCCCCTTCATCATCCGCGACGGCCGGCTGCGGGTCGGCGCCACCACGCTCGACGCGCAAGGCGCCCGCGTCATCGTGTCCGGCGGCTTCGACATTCCGGCGGACAATGCCGACATTCGCGCCAGCCTGAGCGCCAATACGGTCGGCAATGCCAACAGCCGTCCGGAGATCCAGTTGTTCGTGGTCGGGACGTCCGAGGCGTTGACGCGCGCGGTCGACGTCACCTCCCTGTCGTCGTGGCTGGCGGTGCGCGCGATCGATCGCGAAACGCGGCGTCTGGATGCGATCGCGCGCGGCGAGGTGCCGCCGGCCTATCCATCGTCGACGGCGTCGCTGCCCGGTGCACCCGAGGCTGGCCCGGCGGCACCGAGCGCGGCCGACGTGCCGCTGCCCGGTCGTGATCCACGGCGCGAGCCGCGCGCCAAGCTGGGTGGTCCGCGCGCCGTCGTGTCGCCGCTGACACCGCCGCTCTCCGCTCCCGCCCCTGCGCCTCAGCCGGCGGCACCGATGGCATCGAGCCAGCCGCAAGTCGCGCCCTTGCCGCCGCCGGTCGAGATCAAGCCCGCGCCGGGGGCGCTGCCGCCGCGCCCACGGCCGGTGCCGCGCCCGCCGGTCGTGCTGACGCCGCCGGGCAGTCCGTGATTCCGGCCGAAGGCGTGCGGGGACCGCGCCGATGATGACCTTGCGACAGGTCGAGGTCATTCGCGCGGTCATGGTGACGGGCACCATCAACGGCGCCGCGCGCCTGCTGAAGGTGTCGGCGCCGGGTGTCAGCCGTCTGGTGAAATACACCGAGCGCTCGCTCGGCATCCGCTTCTTCCAGCGCCAGAACGGCCGCTACTTTCCGACGCCCGAGGCGCAGAACATCTTCGAGCAGATCAACAGCGTCTACGAGAAGGTCGACGATCTCAGCTACATCATCTCCAACATCGGCCGTGGCGCGCTGTCGGAACTGCGCGTCGGCTCGGTGCCCAGCATCTCCCAGGTGATGGTGCCGCGCGCGATCGAGCGCGTCCGCCGCCGCTATCCTGATTTGGGCATCGACATCAACATCCTCAAGATCGAGGAGGCGATCGACTATCTGATGCTGGGCAAGGGCGAGTGCGTCGCGATGAGCTACCGGCTCGATCATTCCGGGCTCGAATTCCTTCCTCTCGCCTCAGGCGAACTGTTCTGCATCGTCCCGCCAGGCCACGAGCTCGCCGGCCGCAAGCAGGTCTCCGCCGCGGAGATGACTCGCTATCCGTTGATCGGTATCGATCCCAACGACCCTTACGGCCGGATCATGGCCGAGATCTTCGCGCGCAACAAACTCAGCTACAACATCTCGATCAAGGCGCGCTTCGGCACCACGGTCTGCGCGCTGGTGAAGGCGGGGCTCGGCATCGCGGTGATTGACCAGTTCACGGTCGCGCATGGCGGCTATCCTGGCATCGAGCTGCTGAAGATCGCCGAGCCGACGCGGTTCGACACCTACATCGCGGTCAAGCGCGGCACGCCGCTGTCGCTTTACGCGGAGCACTTCATCGACTGCCTGCGTGCCGAGATGCGCGCACTGGAGCCGGGCCGGCGGCAGGTTGCGAGGCCGGGGAAGGCGGCGCTCGTCAAAAAATAACATGATGTTAGGTTCAGCGGATATTTGGGTAATTGTGTTAGCTGGCGGACGCGCTATCGTCCGCGACGCCATTCATCGCTCGTGCGGCGATCGCGCGAGCGGCAGCAGAGACTGAAGCCAACGTGCCCGATCTTTCCGCGCTCAAAGCCCGCAAATTCCTGACCGGCCTGATCGGTGCGCCGATCGCGCATTCGGCCTCTCCTGCCATGCACGAACATGCCGCGGCGGCGCTCGGCGTGCGCTGCCACTACCAGCTCATCGAGGTGGCCGGCGCCGACCGGGCCGGTCTGTCCGCGCTGCTGGAAGGCGTGCGCCGGCTCGGCTTTGCCGGGGTCAACGTGACCTATCCTTACAAGGAAGCCGTGGTCGAGCTGCTCGACGAGCTCGCGCCGAGGGCGGCGGCGATGGGCGCGGTGAATACCGTCGTCGTTCGCGACGGCCGGCTGATCGGCCACAACACCGACACCACCGGGTTCGAGCGAGCCGTCGCGCCACTCATCAGCCAGACCGATCGCGGCGTCGTCGCGTTGGTCGGGGCCGGCGGGGTTGGCAAGGCGATCGCCTTCGCACTTGCAAACCTCGGAGTCGCCGGCCTGCGCATCTACGACACTGAGCGCACGCGCGCGGAGAAGCTGGCGAGGCTGCTGCCGGCCGGCAACACGGTAACGGTCGCGGACAGCGTCGAAGCGGCACTGCACGGCGCAGTTGGCGTCGTCAACGGCACGCCGATCGGGATGTTGCCGAACCGCGGTACGCCGGTGCCTGATCATTTGTTGCGCGCCGACCTCTGGGTCGCCGACGCGGTCTATTCGCCGCTCTGGACGCCGCTGCTGAAAGCCGCCAAAGCCAGGGGAGCCCGGGTCCTGCTCGGCCGCGAGCTCGCGATCTACCAGGCTGCGGACGCCTTCGAGTTGTTCACCGGCCTGGCGCCCTCGACCGAGGCGATGGGGGCTGCGTTCGACAACCACATGGCGGAGAGATATCCGGCGGTTGACGCCGCCTGAGCCGACGGTCAATACGCGCCGGAACAAGTCGTTCAAGCAAGAAACGCAAACAAGCGTTTAAGTCAGAGGAGGAAACAACGTGAGATCGATCATCCTGGCTGGCCTGTGCTCAGCCACGCTGCTGTCCGGTGCCGCCTACGCGCAATCCGGCGCCCCCATCAAGATCGCCGATGTCGCCGAGCTCTCCGGCGGCGGCGCGACCGTCGGCAACAACTGGAAGAACGGCATCGACCTCGCCGTCGAGGAAATCAACGCCAAGGGCGGCATCCTCGGTCGCAAGATCGAGGTGAGCCACGCCGACTCGCAGTCGAACCCCGGCATTGCGCGTGCGCAGGTGCAGAAGGCGCTCGATGGCGAGCCCTACGTGCTGCTCGGGCCGGGCTATTCCGGCTCGGTGAAGGTGACGGCGCCACTGGCGGCCGAGGCCGGCATCACCCAGATCATGGGCGGCGAAGCGGCCGAGCTCACGCAGGCCGGCAACAAGTTCCTCTTCCGCACGTCGTTCGGCCAGCAGTCCTCGATGCCGAAGGTCGCCAAGTACATCAACGACGAGCTGAAGGCGAAGTCGGTCGCGGTGGTCTGGGTCAACAATGATTTCGGCCGCGGCGGCCGCGACGTCATCACCAAGGAATTCAACCGTCTCGGCATCAAGGTCGCGGCCGACCTGTCGACCGAAGCCGGCCAGGCGGACTTCGCGGCCGACGTCAGCAAGATCAAGGCGGCGGCGCCGGACGCCGTCTTCATCTACGTCAACGAGGAAGAGAGCGCGCGCATCCTGAAGGAGATCAAGCGCCAGGGTGTGACTGTGCCGCTGATCGGCGAGACCACGCTGGTCGGCCAGAAGGTGATCGAGCTCGCCGGCGATGCCGCCAACGGCGCTCGCGGCCACGTCGGTCTCACCACCGACGCACCGATCGAGGCCATCAAGGCGTTCCGCGACCGCTTCGTGAAGAAGTACAACTACGTGCCCGATCACAACGGCATCAAGGGCTATCTCGCGATCTACATGGTCAAGGCCACGACCGAGAAGATGGGCAAGGTCGACTCCAAGGCGTTCGCCGACACGCTGCACGGCCTGACCATCAAGACCTCGACTGAGCCGAACATCCTGATGGATGTGACCTTCGACCAGAACGGCGACATCGATCGCCAGGGCTTCCTGGTCGAGGTCGTGGAAGGCAAGCAGGTCGTGAAGCAGGTGTTGCCGAAGCTCAACTGAGGACAACGGTCGATCGGCGGCGCCGGTGTGGTGATGTCCGGCGCCGCCGTCACCCAAGGGCTCACGGGGAAACCATGTCCAATCTGCTCGACCTGATCGTGGCGGGACTCGCCACCGGCGCCATCTACGCGCTGGTCGCCGTCGGCTTCACCTTGCTGTGGCAGACCTCGCAGACCATCAACTTCGCCCAGGGCGAGTTCGTGATGCTGCCCGCCTTCCTGATGCTCGCGGTCATGCATCTCGGCGCGCCGTTCTGGCTCGCGGTGCTCGCCGGCGTGCTGCTGTCGGCGCTGCTGCTCGGTCTCGCCTTCAAGATGCTGCTGGTCGATCCGATGCTGCGGCACGGCGTGCTGCCGCTGGCGATCGCCACCATGGCGCTGGCGATCGGGATCAAGGAGGCCGTGAAGCAGTTCTTCAGCGCCGAGGCCTCGCCGTTTCCGTCGATCGTTCCCGCGGGCGATATCAGCGTGCTTGGCCGTGTCATCTCGCTGCAGAGTCTCGGCGTGCTCGCCGTTGCAATCCTGGCCGTCGTCGGCCTGACCACGCTGCTCAATCGCACCTCGCTCGGCCACCAGATGCAGGCGGCGGCGCAGAATCCGACGGTGGCGCGCATCATCGGCGTTCCCGTCGAGCGCATGATCCTGCTGACCTTCCTGATCAATGCCGTGCTGGTCGCGCTGGCCTCGCTGCTGATCACGCCGATCTATCTTGCCAAATTCTCGAGCGGCGAAGTGCTCGGGCAGGCGGCGTTCATCGCCGCGATCGTCGGCGGCTTCAACCAGGTGCGCGGCGCGATCGCCGGCGGTCTCCTGATCGGTGTCGTCGACAACCTCGCCGCGGCCTACGTCTCCACCCAGTATCGCGCGGCTGTTCCGATGGTGCTGCTGATCCTTGTCATCCTGTTCCGGCCGCAGGGCCTGCTCGGACGAGCCGAGGAGCGCACGGTATGACCCGGAACGGCAGACTGCTCCTCGCCGCGCTGGCGATCGTCGTCATCGCCGGCCTGATCATCATCCCGATGAACTTCAACCGCTACGGCCTCTATATTCTCAGCCAGTGGGCGGTGATGACCATCGCGGCGATGGGGCTCAACCTCACGCTCGGCTATGCCGGGCAGGTGTCGCTTGCGCAGGGCGCTTTCGTCGGCATCGGCGCCTACGGGGCTGCCATCCTCACCACCCATGGCTGGCCGCTGATATCGGCGCTCGGGCTCGTCATCATCGTCTGCTTCATCGTCGGCTGGCTGTTGGGCTATCCGGCGCTGCGCGTGCAGCATCACTATCTCGCCTTCGTCACGCTCGCGTTTTCGACCCTGGCGTTCCTGGTGTTCCGCAACGAGAGTTGGCTCACCAACGGCATCTACGGCATCAGCAACATTCCGCGCCCCGAGATCTTCGGCTTCCCGACCCGCAAGCCGTTGCCGTTCTACTATCTCTGTCTTGGCTCGCTCGGCCTCGTGACGCTGGCGATGTGGTGGCTGATCCGCTCGCCCTGGGGCCGCGCCTTCATGGCGCTACGCGAAAATCCGATCAGGGCGCAATCGCTCGGCATCGACACCAGACGCTATACGCTGATGGCGTTCGCGATCGGCTCGGTGCTCGGCGGCATCGCCGGAGTGCTCTATGCGCCGCTGACGCAATATGTCGATCCCGTGCCGTTCAACCTGCAGCTCTCGCTCGATCTCCTGATGATGGTGATCGTCGGCGGTGCCGGCTTCATGCTCGGGCCGTTCCTCGGCGCCATGATCGCGGTGCTGCTGCCGGAGTGGCTGCGCTTCGCCGAGGGCTATTATCTGATGCTCTACGCGGCCGCCGTGATCGTGCTGCTGATCTATTCGCCGAGCGGCATTCTCGGCATCCTCGACCGCTATCTCAGCTCACGGCGCACCCAGGCGGCATCCGCATTGCGGGCGGCGGCTCAATCCAAGCTGGAGGCCGCGCGATGACCGCAGTCCTCGACGTTCGCGACGTCAAGAAGAGTTTTGGCGGCATCACCGCCGTCAACGGCGTCAGCTTCGACGTGCAGGAGGGCGAGATCCTCGGCCTGATCGGCCCCAACGGCTGTGGCAAGTCGACGCTGTTCAACTGCATTCTCGGCCAGCTCGTGCCGAGCGGGGGCGAGGTGAGGGTGGACGGCAAGCTCGTCACCGGCCAGCGTCCGTCCGAACTGAACCGCCTCGGCGTCAGCCGCACGTTTCAGCTCTTGCAGGTCTTCCCGAAGCTGTCGGTGCGCGACAATCTGATCCTCGCCGGCCAGGAGCATCGCGGCAGCATGCTGTCGCGCCTGTTTGGTCCGTCGGATGCAGGGCTCACCGAGACCGCCGATCAGATGATCGGCTTCTTCAAGCTGGAGCATCTCGCCAACGAGCCGGCCGGCGGCCTGTCCTACGGGCAGCAGAAGCTGCTCGATGCCGCGATGGCGTTCATGGGCGGTCCACGGCTGGTGCTGCTCGACGAGCCCGCCGGCGGCGTCAATCCGACCATGCTCGGCGATCTCAAGGACCGGCTGATCGCGATCAACCGCGAGCGCCGCGCCACCTTCGTCGTGATCGAGCACAACATGGAGTTCGTGATGTCGCTGTGCTCGCGCGTGATGGTGATGGCGGAGGGCAAGGTGCTGGCGATCGGCAAGCCCGACGAGATCAGGGCCAATCCGGCCGTGATCGAAGCCTATCTCGGACACTGACGGAGCCGACGATGAGCGATCCCATTCTCGACGTCCAGAACCTCGTCGGCGGCTACGGCAAGATGACGATCCTCAACGGCACGACGTTCTCGGTGCCGGCGGGATCGATCACCACCGTGATCGGTCCGAACGGTGCCGGCAAGTCGACGGTGTTCAAGGCGATCTTCGGTCTGTTGAAGCTGCGCGAAGGCAAGGTCATCTTCAAGGGCCGCGACGTCACCGGCTTCAGCCAGCGCGCGCTGCTCGGCGCGGGCGTCTGCTACATCCCGCAGGGCCGCAACATCTTCGGCGAGCTGTCGGTGCGCCACAATATCGAGCTCGGCGGCGTTGCCGCGCCGCGTGAGATCGATCTTGCTGCGCGCGTCGAGGCGGCGCTCGACGTGTTTCCGGTGCTGCGCAAGAAGGCGGATCGGCAGGCCTCGACGCTGTCCGGCGGCGAGCAGAAGCAGCTCGAGATCGCGCGCGGGCTGCTGCTCGAGCCGCAGCTCGTGCTGATCGACGAGCCGTCGATCGGGCTGTCGCCGTTGATGGTGCAGCAGACCTTCGACATGCTGAAGCAATTGCGCGACCGCGGCGTCTCGGTGCTCCTGATCGAGCAGAATGCACGCTCGGCGCTGGAGATCTCGGACTACGGCATCGTGCTCGAGCTCGGTCGCACCCGCATCATCGACAAGGCCGATCGCGTGCTGGCCGATCCGCGCATCGGCCAGCTGTTCCTGGGCGGCGCGATGGAGGAGACGGCGGCATGAACCAGCGCTCGATCGCCACGGTCTCCATCTCTGGCGCGCTCGACGAGAAGCTCAAGGCGATCGCTGCCGCCGGCTTCGACACGGTCGAGATCTTCGAGAACGATCTGGTCGCGTTCGGGATGCGGCCGCGCGAGATCGGGCAGATGTGCCGCGACCTCGGCCTTTCGATCTGCGCCTATCAGCCGTTCCGCGATTTCGAGGGCATGCCGGAGCCGCAGCGCGCGCGCAACTTCGTCCGTGCCGAGCGCAAATTCGACCTGATGCAGGAGCTCGGCACCGACCTGCTGCTGATCTGCAGCAGCGTGTCGCCGGCCGCGCTCGGCGGCATCGACCGCGCCGCCGCGGATTTCCACGAGCTCGGCGAGCGCGCCGCGAGGCGCGGCTTGCGCGTCGGCTACGAGGCGCTGGCCTGGGGCCGCCATGTGCACGACTATCGCGATGTCTGGGAGATCGTGCGCCGCGCCGATCACAAGGCGATCGGCGTCATCCTCGACAGTTTTCATGCGCTGGCGCCGGCGCTGCCGACCAATGCGATCCGCGCCATTCCCGCCGACAAGATCTTCCTGGTCCAGTTGGCCGACGCACCCAAGCTCGAACTGGACGTGCTGTCCTGGAGCCGGCACTTCCGCAGCTTTCCCGGGCAGGGCGACCTCCCGGTCGGCGAGTTCATGGAGGCGGTCGCCGCGACCGGCTATTCCGGGCCGCTGTCGCTGGAGATCTTCAACGATCAGTTCCGTGCCGGCTCGGCGCCACGCACGGCGCTCGACGGCATGCGTTCGCTGCTGCTGTTGCAGGATGACCTCGCCGGAAAAATCCCCGCGGCGTCGGCAGAGCCCCGCTTCGCGCCTCGCGTGAAGAGCCACGGCATCGGCTTTGTGGAATTCGCGGTCAGCGAGGACAAGGCGGAGTCGCTCGCCGCATTGTTCGGGCAGCTCGGCTTCCGCAAAACCGGGCGGCATCGCAGCAAGGCGGTGCAGCGCTGGTCGCAGGGCGCGATCGAGCTGGTGATCAATTGCGAGCCGGCGAGCTTCGCGCATTCGCACTATATCACGCACGGTTCCGGCGTTTGCGCGTTGGCGTTGGATGTCGACAGTGCGGACCGTGCCATGGCGCGGGCGCAGTCCTTGAAGACGCGCACCTTCACCCAGCCGGTCGGGCCGGGCGAGCTGGAGATCCCGGCGATCCATGGTGTCGGCGGCAGCCTGCTGTATTTCCTCGATACCCACGGCCGTCACTGGGATGTCGACTTCGAACCGGTCGCCAGCGACAAGACGACTGATCGGCTCTTGGCCGTCGATCACATCGCACAGTCGATGCCGCATGAGGAGATGCTGTCCTGGCTGTTGTTCTATGCCGGGATCATCGACTTCTCGCGCCTGCCGCAGATGGAGATCGCCGATCCCAGAGGCCTCGTGCAGAGCCAGGCGATCGTCAACGGCGATCGCAGCCTGCGCTTCATCCTCAACGGCTCGACGGCGACGCGCACGCTGTCGTCGCGTTTCATCTCCGAGTTCTTCGGCTCGGGCGTCCAGCACATCGCCTTCGCCTGCGACGACATCTTTGCAGCCGTGGCCGAAATGCGCGCCCGCGGCGCCGGCTTCCTCGACATTCCCGACAACTACTACGACGATCTCGAAGCGAAATACGATCTAGCGCCCGAGACCATCGCGGCGCTCCGCGCCAACGAGATCCTGTACGACCGCGACGGCGACGCGGAGTTCTTCCAGGTCTACACCCACATTTTCGAGGAGCGCTTCTTCTTCGAGATCGTGCAGCGCCGCAACTACCAGGGCTTCGGCGCCGCCAACGCCGCGATCCGGCTGGCGGCGCAGGCGCGCGAGGTGCGGCCGGACACGATGCCGCGGCTGTAGCTCAGGGCTCCGGCCGGATCCCAGGCAGACTGACGATTGCCGCCGCCAGGTCTTCGATCACCAGCCGGACGCGCGCGATGCCGGCGCGCTCCGGGACGATCAGCATGCTGAGCGGAACCGACGGCAGCCTGTAGTCGGGCAGGAGCACCGTCAGCCTGCCCTCGGTGATGAGATCGTCGACCAGCCAGGCATGGGCTGCGGCGATGCCGCGCCCGGCCAGCACGGCTTCGCGCACCGCGAGGCCGTGATTGGTTCGGAAGCGGCCGCTGAAAGGCACCTCGTGGCGCTGGCCGTCGCCGGACATCAGCGCCAGCACGTCGCTGCCGGCGACATTGGGCATGCGGATGCCGTCATGGCCGAGCAGATCCTGCGGTACGCGCGGCGTGCCGCGTCCTGCCAGATAGCCCGGCGCCGCCACCAGCAGCCGGTGCGAATGGCCGAGTGCGCGCAGCTTCATCGAGCTGTCAGTGAGCGGCGCGAGACGGAGCGCGATGTCGACGCCCTCGCGCACCAGATCGATGCGCTCGTCGGTCAGATTGAGATCGATCGCGATGTCCGGATAGCGGTCCTGGAACGCGAACACCAGCCGGGTGATGTGCAGGATGCCGAACGCGGCCGTGCAGGAGATGCGGATCGTGCCGCTGGCGGCTCCACGCGTGCCGCGCGCCTCGTCGCCGGCCTGCTCGATCAGGCGCAGGATCTGGACGCAGTTGGCATAATAGAGGCTGCCCTCGGTGGTCAGGGTGACGCGCCGGGTGGTGCGGCTCAGCAGGGGAACGCCGATCGCGTCTTCAAGCTCCTGGAGATGACGCGAGATGGTGGACTGACCCAGCCCAAGCTCACGCGCGACGGCCGACAGGTTGCCCCGTTCGGCGACGCGAACGAAGCTGCGCATGTTGACGATGCTGACGTCCAACTTATCCATAATTCGGCATAATGTTATCGATAGCAGCCATATAGTGGATGAACGAGGCCGGGTCTATCTCCTGGATTGTTCCAGCCAAGGGATCAAGCCATGAATGTGCTGCTCGTCTTCGCCCACCCCGAACCCCGCTCGCTGAACGGCGCCCTGCGCGACGCCGCTGTCGCCGAGCTTCGGTCGCAAGGTCATCAGGTCAGGGTCTCGGATCTCTATGCGATGGGCTGGAAGGCGGCCGCCGACCGCGCCGACTTTCCGCAACTGCCGCCCGATGTGCGCCTCAACGTCGCCACGGCCTCCGGCGAGGCGTTCAAGACGCACTCGCTCACCGACGACGTCAGGGCGGAGCAGGAGAAGCTCCTATGGGCCGACGCGGTGATCCTGCAGTTTCCGCTGTGGTGGTTCACGATGCCGGCGATCCTCAAGGGCTGGGTCGACCGGGTCTATTCCTACGGCTTCACCTACGGCGTCGGCGAGCACAGCGACAAGCGCTGGGGCAACCGCTATGGCGAGGGCGTGTTCGCCGGCAAGCGCGCGATGCTCGTGGTGACCACCGGCGGCTGGCAGGAGCACTATTCGGAGCGCGGCATCAACGGGCCGATCGACGATCTCCTGTTTCCCATCAACCACGGCATCCTGTTCTATCCCGGCTTCGACGTACTGCCGGCCTTCGTGGCGCACCGGGTGAACCGGCTCGACGAGGCGGGCTTCGCGGACATCGCCGCGCGGCTCCGCGCGCGGATGCGGACGCTGTTCACGGATCAGCCGATCCCGTACCGGCGGCAGAACCACGGCGATTACCTGATCCCGTCGATGCAGCTGCGTCCCGAACTCGGGCATGCCGACGCGCGCGGCTTCGCGCTGCATGTCGACGCTGTGCGATGACGTTGCCGCGGCGCGGGCTCAGCCCGCGCCCATCGCGACCGCGATGTGGTAGGTCGCGAACGCCGCCGCATAGGCGAGCGCGAACATGTAGAAGAAGGTCACGGCCATCCAGCGCCAGCTGCCGGTTTCGCGGCGGATGACGGCGAGCGTCGAGGCGCATTGCGGGGCGAAGATGTACCAGGCGAGCAGCGCCAGCGCCGTGGCGAGGCTCCATTTGCTCGCCAGCACCTGGCCGATCTGCTCGGCCGCCTCCTTGCCGCCCTCGATCGCATAGACGGTGCCGAGCGCGGCGACCGCGACCTCGCGGGCGGCCATGCCGGGCACCAGCGCGACCGCGATCTGCCAGTTGAAGCCGACCGGCGTGAGCAGGGGAGCGATCGCCTGGCCGATCATCGCCGCGAGGCTGTAATTGATCGCAGGCTCGGTGGCGCCCTCCGGCGGCTGCGGGAACGAGGCCAGGAACCAGATCAGCACCATCATCGCGAAGATCGTGGTGCCGGCGCGCTGCAGGAACATCTTGGCGCGGGTGTAGACGCCGATCGCGATGCTGCGCAACCGCGGCATCTTGTAGTCCGGCAGCTCCAGCATGAACGGTGCCGGCTGGTAGTCGCGCATCAGGAAGAACTTCACCAGGAACGACACCAGCAGCGCGCTGATGATCCCGGCGGCGTAGAGCCCGAACATCACCAGTCCCTGCAGGTTGACCAGGCCCCAGACCTTGGTCGGCGGGATGAAGGCCGAGATGATCAGCGTATAGACCGGAATCCGCGCCGAGCAGGTCATCAGCGGCGCGATCAGGATGGTGGTGAGCCGATCGCGGCGGTTGTCGATCACGCGCGTTGCCATGATGCCGGGAATGGCGCAGGCAAAGCTCGAGAGCAGCGGGATGAATGCGCGGCCATGCAAGCCGGCGCCGCCCATGATGCGGTCCATCAGGAACGCCGCGCGCGCCATGTAGCCGAAATCTTCCAGGAGCAGGATGAACAGGAAGATGATCATGATCTGCGGCAGGAAGACGATGACGCTGCCGACGCCGGAGATCACGCCGTTCTGCAGGAAGCTCTGCAGCAGGCCCTCGGGAAGCTCGTCGTGAACGAGCTGGCCGAGCGCATCGAAGGCCGCCGACAGCACCTGCATCAGCGGCTGCGCCCAGGCGAACACCGCCTGGAACATCACGAACAGGATCGCCAGCAGGATGAGCAGCCCGCCGACCGGATGCAGCGCGACCGAATCGATCCGGGCGGTCCAGGTGTCCGGCCGCTCGGGCAGGCTGACCGTCTCCGCGATGATACGGTCGGCCTCGCGCTGGGTGGCGCGCAGCTCCGGAACCGTGAGCGGACGCCAGGTGTTGGCGCGCTCTCCGGTGGCCTCGGCCGCCTGGGCCAGGAGCTCGTCGGTCAGCCGCAGCAGGTCGTCGGTGCCGCCCTTGCGCACGGCGATCGACGTCACCACCGGCACGCCCAGCGCCTGCGACAGTGCGGGAACGTCGACCGTCACGCCACGCCGCTTGGCGATGTCGAACATGTTGAGCACGAGCGCCAGCGGCCGGCCGGTGCTCTTGAGCTCGAGCAGCAGCCGGACCGTCAACCTGAGGTTGGTGGAATCGGCAACGCACAACACCAGGTCGGGCAGGACCTCGCCGGTGGCGCGTCCCAGCACGAAATCCCGGGTGATTTCCTCGTCGGGGCTGCGGCCGCGCAAGGAATAGGTGCCCGGCAGGTCGACCAGCGAGACCTGACGGCCCTGCGGGGTGACGAAGCCGCCCTCTTTGCGCTCGACCGTGACCCCGGGATAATTCGCGACCTTCTGGCGGCTTCCCGTCAGCGCGTTGAACAGCGAGGTCTTGCCGCTGTTGGGCGTACCCACCAGGGCCAGATGCAGCAGAGGGCTTTCCATGACGACGCTTTCCGCGCGGCCTATGCCACGATGACGGCCATGGCCTCGCGCCGGCGGACCGCGACGGTGATGTTGTCGACACGGACGGCGATCGGGTCTCGCCCGACGATCCCCTCATGCAGGATTTCGACCCGGGCGCCCTCGACGAAGCCCAGTTCGATCAGCCGGCTCTCCAGCTCAACGTCCGGCAACGACGACGCCGCGCCGCCAGCGGCCAGATGCTGGATCGTTCCGGTATAGCCCCTTCGGGCCAGACCGAGCGGCTGAGGCGGCCGTGTATCGCAGATTTCGCTCATAGCCTGTATTTTCAATCGCGTGCCAAGAGGTCAAGCGCGGCATGTTAAATGCCGCGGCATCTTAGAGCGATTTTAAACAGACCGGGCGGGCCGCCGTCTGATCTGCCTCAAGGAGCGGCAGCGGCGGCCGTGTGCCGGGTGTCCACCGCCGCCTTCGGCTCGATGCCTGAAGACGCTGCGGCGCGGCTCTTGAAGTGGTCGAGCACGAACAGCCGGATCGCCGACGACAGGTTGCCCTGCTGGCGATTGTTGTCGATCTCCCCGACCAGTTCGGACAGGGTCATGTTACGGAGACCCGAAATCTCCTTCATGCCGTTCCAGAAGGCCTCTTCGAGGCTTACGCTGGTCTTGTGACCTGCGACCACGATAGAACGTTTTACGACGGGCGACTTCATCACGCGTCCTCGCCATTGATACGATGTTGATCGAGTAATTCGTTCGCGCGCTTGTCGCGTTGGGCGTCAGTTGCGCGTTCGGACTTCGTCCTGCCGAAGCGAGCGCGGTTGCCTTCGGCGACCTTTGCTGCCTGATCGCGCTCCACGCGCTTTCTGAAACGCTTCAAGTTGATGATGTCACCCATGCTTGCTCCAATCATCTAAGGCATCGAACATCACGACGAGAGCATGCGCATTGCGCGGATGAGCTCAGGCGTTCTCCAGACAATCACGTCATCGCTCCCTGATAGTTCGATGGCCATTCGCGTCGTTGCGAGCTGGATTTGTTTACTCACCAAACGCAGCAGAACTTGTAGTCGAGAGTATCCTTTAGGGGTTAACAGCGAGAATTGCATCACCCCCCGTAGTACTACGGGACTACCGCTACGCTCGCCCCGGCCTCGTCATCCTCTCGGGTTGAACGAGGCGGTCGAATTCCTCTTCGGAGACGAGACCGAGCCGCAAAGCTTCCTGTTTCAGCGTGGTGCCGCGCTGATGCGCTGATTTCGCGACTTTGGCGGCGTTGTCGTAGCCGATCTTCGGCGCAAGCGCCGTCACCAGCATCAGCGAGCGCTCCATCAGCTCGCGAATGCGAGCAGTGTCGGCCTGGATTCCGGTCACGCAATGTTCGCTGAATGAACGTGCTGAATCACCTAGTAATTGTATGGACTGCATCATGCAATGTGAGAGCAATGGTTTGTAGACGTTCAGTTCGAAATGACCCTGGCTGCCGGCCATGGTGATCGCCGTGTGATTGCCGAACACCTGGCAGCACACCATCGTGAGCGCTTCGCATTGCGTCGGGTTCACCTTGCCCGGCATGATCGAGGAGCCCGGCTCGTTCTCCGGCAGGATCAGTTCTCCCAATCCGGAGCGGGGGCCTGATCCGAGGAAGCGGATGTCGTTGGCGATCTTGAACAGGCCGGTGGCCGCCGCATTGAGCGCGCCATGGGCGTAAACATAGGCGTCGTTGGACGCAAGCGCCTCGAATTTGTTGGCGGCACTGGTGAAGGGCAGGCCGGTGGCGTCGGCAACATGCTTGGCGAACAGCTTCGCGAACTTCGGATCCGCGTTCAGGCCAGTGCCCACGGCGGTGCCGCCCTGCGCCAGCGGCAGGAGATCCCGCGCCGCGATCTCGATTCGTGCGATCGCGTTCTCGACCTGCGTGGCGTAGCCGGAGAACTCCTGGCCGAGCGTGAGCGGCGTGGCGTCCTGGGTGTGGGTGCGGCCGATCTTGACGATGTCCGCGAACGCGTCCTGCTTGGCACGCAGCGCCGCCAGCAGCTCCGACAGCGCCGGCACCAGATGGCCCGCGATCGCGCGCGCCGCGGCGATGTGCATCGCGGTGGGGAACGAGTCGTTGGACGACTGGCTCATGTTGACGTGGTCGTTCGGATGAACGGGCTTCTTGGTGCCGCGCTCGCCCCCCAGCAGCTCGCTGGCGCGATTGGCGATCACCTCGTTGAGGTTCATGTTGCTCTGGGTGCCCGAGCCGGTCTGCCAAACGACCAGCGGGAAATGGTCGTCGAGCTTGCCGTCGATGACCTCCTGCGCCGCCTGGACGATGGCGTCCGCCATGCGTGGCTCGAGCAGGCCGAGCTCGCGGTTGGCCTGGGCCGCGGCCAACTTCACCAGCGCGAGCGCGCGCACGATGCCGATCGGCATGCGGTCGTGGCCGATGCGGAAATTCTGCCGGCTGCGCTCGGTCTGCGCGCCCCAATAGCGGTCGGCGGCGACCTCGATCGGGCCGAAGCTGTCGGTCTCCGTGCGCGTCGATCCGTGCGATGATGAATCAGCTGAATGTGCCATGAAGCATGCCCATGATTGATGGTGAACCGGCGTCGACCGGTTCAAGCATGCTTCAATCTAGTGGTCCAACCGCCGTTCCGCGCGCGGCGAATGGGCCTATTTCTTGCGGAAACGGTCCAGGCGCACGACCTCTGCGCCTTCCCCCGGCGAGGTCGGCGGGAGCGGCTTGTCGTCGCTGGTCTCGGCCGGCGTCGCAGGCAGCGGCCCGGCGATGGCCGATGGCGTCGGTGCGGCCGGCAGCTTCGGCGCGGCCGGCGTCTCGGCAATCGCCTCCGACGGCTCGAACTGCAGTCCGAATTGCACGGACGGATCGAAGAAGCTCTTGATCGCGTGGAACGGCACCACGAGGCGCTCAGGGATGCCGCCGAACGACAGGCCGACCTCGAACCGGTCCTCCGAAACCACCAGATCCCAGAACTGGTGTTGCAGGATGATCGTCATCTCCTCCGGATATTGCGCGAGCAGCCGCGGCGACAGCTTGACGCCCTCGGCCTTGGAGATGAACGTGATGAAGAAATGGTGCTCGCCCGGGAGCCCGTGGGCGGCAGCGTCGGTCAGCACCCGGCGCAGCACCCCGCGCAACGCGTCGCGCGCCAGCACATCGTATCGAATATGATCCGTCGCCATGATCGGTCCTGTGTCGTGAGGGCTGCGCCCGACGTGTCGAGCCGCCGCGCCCGGCAGGCAGCAGCATTCCCGACTCGCGTCAGTCACATCGTACCCGGCATCGGCGCCGAGGTCAGCAGCCATGCCGGTCGATCGCCAGATATGGGAACGGGTAGAAGCTGGCGGAAGTCCGGTCAACGGCGGAATGAACGGGTGCCGCGCCAAAAAACTGGGGACGGCACAGCCCGTGGAAGGAAACCGGTTAACGTGGAGGCAGGTGAAAGTGGAGGCTTCTGTTGCCAGGTGCCTCCGAACCCCGCCTAACGGAGCTTAACCCGTTAGGACTTTAAGGTGGTCTTTCAAACTGCGTTACGCAGCCTGAGCAACCGGAGCAAAGTTGTCGTTGGCAACTATTGCAGTAGCCCGATAACGGCGGAACAATACCGGGAAAAAGCTCGCCCTTTACGCCCTCGTCGATCCTATTTCGCCCCCGCCAAAACCCATCTGTCGGTGGGTTTTGGTGGAGGCGCCGGGTACCGCCCCCGGGTCCGAATGGTTTATTTCGACGGCGATTTATTTCCATAGCCGGCAAGCCGGCACCCCCTATATAGGCCGCCGGCCGGCGGATGCACAGGGCCGAAACGCCGCGGCGCGCGACAAAAATGTGGGCGGCTGCCGGGAACCTCTGGTTCGACCTTGGCAGCCTGGTTTTCGTCCTCCTACAGTGCGGCATGCCTCCCGAAGTTGCGCAGGTTGCCTCTCCCGCGGCCGACATCGCCAGACACCCGCCCAGCCTCCGCACGCTCTTCTTCGCATTCGCGAAAATGTCGCTGTCGGGCTTCGGCGGCGTGCTGGTGTTCGCGCGGCGTGCGATCGTCGACGAGCATCGCTGGATGACGGCGGAGGAGTTCAACGCGACCTTCGCGCTCTGTCATTTCCTGCCCGGACCGAACATCGTGAATTTCTCCGTGGTGTTCGGCGCGCGATTGCGCGGTGTCGCGGGCGGAATCGCTGCGTTTGCCGGCCTGCTCGGACCCCCGATGCTGCTGATCACCTCTCTCGGCGCCATCTACGGTCATTTTGGACAAGCCGACACGTGGCGACGGGCGCTTGCAGGCGTGTCCTGCGTGGCCGTTGGCCTGCTGGCGTCGGTGGTGTTTCGCATGATCTCGCCGCTCCTCAAGAAGAGCGACGTGGCGGGCGTTGTCGTCGTCGCTGGCGTGTTCGTGGCGATCGGGCTGGCGCGCCTGCCGCTTCAGGAGGTTCTGCTGGTGGCCGTGCCGCTCAGCCTTGCCGTCACCTATGCCAAGACGCGGTGGGCACGATGAGCGGGGACGACAATCCGTTGTTCCAGCTGTTCTGGACCTTTGCGTTGATCTCGCTGTTTGCGGTTGGCGGCGCCGTGGCGGCGATTCCCGAACTGCAACGTGTTGCAGTCGAGGCCCGGCACTGGATGACAGACAAACAGTTCGCCGACCTGTTCGCACTGTCGCAATTGTCGCCCGGGCCCAACGTTCTGATCGTCACCCTGATCGGCTATTCGGTCGCAGGCGTGGCAGGTGCGGCGGTCGCGACGATCGCGATGTGCGGTCCCACTGCCGTGCTCTCCTATTTCGTCAGCCGTTGGCTCTCGAATGCGCGGGATGCGCGCTGGCCCGCCATGCTGCAGGCGGCGCTGGTGCCGTTGTCGATCGGCTTGATGGCGGCGAGCGCATGGATTCTCGGTCAGGCTTCCGACCAGACGTGGCGGGCGTTCGCGCTGACGGTCCTTGCCGCACTCGTTGCATCTATGACGCGACTCAATCCGCTCTGGCTGCTCGCCGCAGGCGGCTGCCTTGGTTTCGCTGGCCTTCTCTAGGGAAAGCCGCTAGCAAAACAGAAGCGCGACCGGTTTGCTCCGGGCCGCCGAACGAAAACAGTGCCGGCCATCAAGGCCGATCGGGGAGGGCGAGGCATGGCCGAGACCACGGGCCAATTGTCGGGCGAAACGGCGGGCATGCCGGCCGCCCGCAGCGTGACCGGCGCATCGATCATTCTGGTCCTTGCCTTCGCGCCACAGATCATCGAGCTGCTGATCGCCTTGGCCGGTCTTGTCGGTCCACTATCCGGACGCGGTCCGCTGCAGGTCATTGCGGCCCATGCGTCGGCCTTGTCGATGGCGATCCCGAGCCTGGCGCAGCAATATGCCGCAAGCGGCAAGACCTCGCTGTCTTCCGATGTTCTGCTGGCTCTCATCTACACCTATCCGCTGATCGCGGTCGCAGTGTTCACATTCATGGTCCGTCCGCGCGCGGCGCAGGACTATTTCGGCGGCGTCGTGCTGATGGCGATCGCGCTGTTCGCGTTGTGGGCCTCCAGCGATCTGCAGGGCATGCGCGGCTTCTCGTTCGGTGCCGGAACTGCGCCGCGGATGTTCGGTCTGCTGCTGCTAGGGCTCGGAGCCGCCGTGGCCGTGATCGGCGTCGTGAGTGAAGGCGCGCAGCTTGCGACCTATCACTGGCGCGGACCGCTGTTCGTCTCGCTCGCGATCCTGACCTTCGCCGTCTCCATTCGCCCGCTCGGACTCTTGATCACGGGGCTTGCAAGCTTCCTGATCGCGGCGATCGGCAGCCCGGAGACGCGCTGGCGCGAGGCCCTGATCGTCGGCATCTGCCTGACCGGCGGCTGCGCGCTGCTGTTCCCCTACGTGCTGGGGTTGCCGATGCCGCTGTTGCCGCGTTTCCTTTTGCAGTGAGGGCGTGATGGATCTGTTTGCAAATCTCGCCCACGGTTTCGTCGTCGCGTTGTCGCCAATCAATCTGCTGATGTGCCTGATCGGCGCGCTGGTCGGCACGCTGGTCGGGGTTCTCCCGGGCATCGGGACCATCGCCACGGTGGCGATGTTGCTGCCGATCACCTTCGGCCTGCCGCCGGTCGGCGCGCTGATCATGCTGGCCGGTATCTATTACGGCGCGCAGTATGGCGGCTCGACCACGTCGATCCTGGTCAACATTCCCGGCGAGGCGACGTCGGTGGTGACCGCGCTCGACGGCTTCCAGATGGCGAAGCAGGGCCGTGCCGGTCCGGCGCTGGCGATCGCCGCGATCGGCTCGTTCTTCGCCGGCTGCGTTGCCACCGTGCTGATTGCGATCCTCGGCGCGCCGTTGACCAAGCTCGCGCTGGCGTTCGGCCCGGCCGAGTATTTCTCGCTGATGGTGCTGGGCCTGATCTTCGCGGTCGTGCTGGCGAAGGGCTCGGTGCTGAAGGCGATCGCGATGATCGTGCTCGGCCTGCTGCTGTCTATGGTCGGCTCGGACATCGAGACCGGTGTGTCGCGCATGGCCTTCAACATTCCCGAGCTCGCCGACGGCCTCGGCTTCGCCACCGTCGCGATGGGCGTGTTCGGCTTCGCCGAGATCATCCGCAATCTCGATGCCGGCGCGGAGATGGACCGCGACCTCGTGCAGAAGAAGATCACCGGCCTGATGCCGACCAGGAAGGATCTGAAAGACTCCACGCCGGCGATCCTGCGCGGCACGCTGCTCGGTTCGATCCTCGGCATCCTGCCGGGCGGAGGTGCGGTGATCGCCTCGTTCGCGGCCTATACGCTGGAGAAGAAACTCGCGCGAGATCCGTCGCGGTTCGGTCGCGGTGCGATCGAGGGCGTCGCGGCGCCGGAGAGCGCCAACAACGCGGCGGCGCAGACCTCCTTCATTCCGCTGCTGACGCTCGGCATTCCGCCGAATGCGGTGATGGCGCTGATGGTCGGCGCGATGACCATCCACGGCATCGTGCCGGGCCCCCAGGTGATGCAGAAGCAGCCTGATCTGGTCTGGGGCATGATCGCCTCGATGTGGATCGGCAATCTCATGCTGATCATCATCAACCTGCCGCTGGTCGGCATCTGGGTGCGGCTCTTGCGCGTGCCATACCGGCTGATGTTCCCGTCAATCGTGATCTTCTGCGCGATCGGCATCTATTCGGTGAACAACGCGCCGGTCGACGTGGTCCTGGCGGGCGCGTTCGGCCTCGTCGGCTACTGGCTGATCAAGCATGATTTCGAGCCGGCGCCGCTGCTGCTCGGCATGGTGCTGGGCCCGCTGATGGAGGAGAACCTGCGCCGGGCGCTGCTGATCTCGCGCGGCGACTGGTCGGTGTTCCTGACGCGGCCGCTGTCGGCCATGCTGCTCGCGATCGCGGCGGGGCTGCTGGTGCTGGCGGTGCTGCCGACGCTGCGCCGCAAGCGCGATGAGGTCTTCGTGGAAAGCGAAGGCTGATCTGGGTCGGCGGACCGGACGCCGGAGGCGCTCGGGACCCTGGTCAAGGGCGAGATCGTCAAATGGTCCGCGGTCCTCAAGCCGGCGAGCTGGTACGGAACGGCCATGGATCGGGAGGAGGGCGGAACGTGCGGTCCCGCCCTTGTCAATTGCGGCTGCGGCCGACATTTTTCGGGGTATAATTGGCGACCGGGCCGAGTCGAGGCTAGGGCCGGGCGATCCCTGCCGTTACATTCGCCGCCTTCCGCGAAAGGCCGCCAGCGCGCACCATGCACCAGTATCACGACCTGCTCGAACGCATCCTGTCCGACGGCGCCGAGAAGCACGACCGCACCGGCACCGGCACGCTGTCGGTGTTCGGCCACCAGATGCGCTTCAACCTTGCGGCCGGCTTTCCGCTGGTGACCACCAAGCGGCTGCCGCTGAAGGCGATCGTGCATGAGCTCTTGTGGTTCCTCAAGGGCGACACCAACATCAAATATCTGCACGATCACGGCGTGACGATCTGGGACGAGTGGGCGGATGGCAATGGCGATCTCGGCCCCGTCTACGGCTATCAGTGGCGCTCGTGGCCGACGCCGGACGGCGGCCATATCGACCAGATCGGAGGCGTGATCGACATGATCAGGCGCAATCCCGATTCGCGCCGGCTGATCGTGACGGCCTGGAACCCGGCCGACGTCGAAAAGATGGCGCTGCCGCCGTGCCACTGCCTGTTCCAGTTCTATGTCGTGAACGGCAAATTGTCGTGCCAGCTCTACCAGCGCTCGGCCGACGTCTTTCTCGGCGTGCCCTTCAACATCGCATCCTATGCGCTGCTGACGATGATGGTGGCGCAGGTGACGGATTTGAAGCCCGGTGAATTCGTGCACTCCTTCGGCGACGTGCATCTCTATTCCAATCACATCGAGCAGGCCCGCCTGCAGCTCACCCGTGCGCCCCGTCCGCTGCCGACCATGACGCTCAATCCGGACGTCAAGGACATCTTCGGCTTCCACTACGAGGACTTCGCGCTCGCCGGCTACGATCCGCATCCGCATATCAAGGCCGAGGTCGCGGTCTGACGCATGCCGGTTTCGATCCGTAGCGCCGGGCCTGACGACATCGGAAGCGTATTCGCGCTGATCCGGGAGCTCGCCGACTACGAGAAGCTCTCGCACGAGGTCGGCGCGAGCGAGGCTGACATCGCCGCCGCGCTGTTCTGCGAGCATCCGACGCTGTTCTGCGATCTCGCCGAATGGAACGGCGCGGTGGCGGGCTTCGCGGTCTGGTTCGTCAACTTCTCGACGTTTGCCGGCAAGCCAGGGATCTATCTCGAAGACCTGTTCGTGCGGCCGGCGTTTCGCCGCAACGGCATCGGCCAGGCCTTGCTCGGCCATCTCGCGCGCACCTGCATCGAAAAGGGCTGGGCGCGGCTGCAATGGTCGGTGCTCGACTGGAATGCTCCTTCCATCACTTTCTACAAATCGCTCGGCGCCGAGCTCATGGACGAGTGGACGCTGTGCAAGGTGACCGGCGAGGCTCTGGCTCAGCTGGCGGAGAGGGCGCCGTGATCGAGATCGTGCTGATCGTCGCAGTCGCCGACAACGGCATCATCGGCGCCGCCGGTGCGATCCCGTGGCGGCAGAAGAGCGACATGCAGCGCTTCAAGGCGATGACCATGGGGCGCCCGATCGTGATGGGCCGCAAGACCTTCATCTCGTTTCCGCGCCGGCCGCTGCCGGGCCGCACCAACATCGTCGTCACCCGCAATGCCGAGTTTCGCGCTGATGGCGCGATCGTGACCCATACCGTCGATGAAGCGCTCGTCATCGCGCGTGGTGATGCGCTGCGGCGTTCAGCCGCGGAGATCGCGGTCATCGGAGGCACCGAGCTCTTTGCTGCGACGATGCCGATCGCCGACCGGCTGGAGATCACCGAGGTGCATGCGAGCCCGCCTGGCGATACCGTGTTTCCGGCGATCGACCCGGCCCGATGGGAGGAGGTGGCGCGGCAGCGCCATGCCTCGGGGCCTGACGATCAGGCCGAATTCTCCTACGTCACCTATCGCCGGCGGCGGTGAGCGTTTCGCCGGCGGGATCTGTGCGACGGCCCGTCCAAGACCATCCGTTAATGATGAAGTCGCGCAGTTTGGCCGTGTGGCGGAGCTGAGGCCGCGGCAAACCGGCGCTTCCGGCCCTGTTTACATTGACAAAACCCGGTTCGGGCTTAGCTGGAGCGCTACGTTGTAAGGGGCGGGGCCGTCCCTTATAACCCGGCGACCGTCGGGGCCGGCGTTGGTGTACACTCAGCCTCTCGGAGGAGATCGATCGATGGCGTGGAAGAATCAGGGCGGAGGCCCGTGGGGTCAGGGTCCGAAGGGGCCCTGGGGCTCGGGACCGCAACCGGTCGGTCCAAGGCCGCCCGACCTGGAAGATCTTCTGCGGCGCGGCCAGGACCGGCTGCAGCAGTTCGTGCCGGGCGGCGGCTTCGGCACCGCGGGCGTGCTCCTGATCGTGCTCGGCGCCATCATCATCTGGCTCGCCTCCGGCATCTACCGCGTGCAGTCCGAGGAGCTCGGCGTCGTGCTGCGCTTCGGCAAATATGTCCGCGATGAGCAGCCGGGCCTGCGCTATCACCTGCCTTATCCGATCGAGACCGTGCTGCTGCCCAAGGCGCTGCGCGTCAACTCGATCTCGATCGGCATCACCGCCAATGATGATCCCGGCCGGCGCGGCCGCAGCGGTCGCGATGTCCCGGAGGAGAGCCTGATGCTGACCGGCGACGAGAACATCGTCGACGTCGACGTCACCGTGCTCTGGCGCATCAAGCCGAAGGGCGCGGCCGACTTCCTGTTCAACATCCAGAACCCCGAGGGCACCGTGAAGGCGGTGGCCGAGAGCGCGATGCGCGAGGTGATCGGCCGCTCCAACATCCAGCCGATCCTCACCGGCGCCCGCACCGTGATCGAGCAGAACGTGCAGGAGCTGATGCAGAAGACGCTCGACAATTACGGCTCCGGCATCCAGATCACCCAGGTGCAGATGCAGAAGGTCGATCCGCCGGCCCAGGTGATCGAGGCGTTCCGCGACGTCCAGGCGGCGCGTGCCGACCTCGAGCGTCTCCAGAACGAAGCCCAGACCTACGCCAACAAGGTGGTGCCGGATGCGCGCGGTCGTGCCGCGCAGATCCTGCAGGTCGCCGAAGGCTACAAGGAGCAGGCGATCGCCGAGGCCAAGGGCCAGAGCGCGCGCTTCCTCAAGGTCTATGACGAGTACAAGAAGGCGCCCGACGTGACTCGCGAACGGATCTATCTCGAGACCATGGAGCGCGTGCTCGGTGGCTCGGAGAAGCTCGTGCTCGACTCTGGCGCCACCGGCGGCCCTGTGCCGCTGCTGCCGCTCGGCGATCTCTTGCCGCGCCGTCCGGCGCCGGCCGCTCAGCAGGGAGGCGTCCGATGAGGTCCCCCGTTGCAGGCATCGTCGCGCTCGTCGCCGTGCTCGTGCTCGTCGTCATCGGCTACAGCTCGCTGTTCACCGTGAACCAGACCGAGCAGGCGCTGGTGGTGCGGTTCGGCAAGCCGGTCGACGTCGTCACCGAGCCCGGCCTGAACTTCAAGGCACCGTTCATCGACAACGTGATCTCGATCGACAAGCGCATCCTCGACCTCGAGAACCCCTCGCAGGAGGTGATCGCGTTCGACCAGAAGCGGCTCGTGGTCGACGCCTTCGCGCGCTACAAGATCAAGAACGCGCTGCAGTTCTACCAGAGCGTCGGCTCGATCCAGACCGCCAACGTCCAGCTCGGCACGCTGCTGAACGCCGCGCTGCGCCGCGTGCTCGGCGAGGTCACCTTCACGCAAGTCGTGCGCGACGAGCGCGAGGCGCTGATGCGCAAGATCCGCGATCAGCTCGACAAGGAGGCCGACGCCTATGGCATCCAGGTGGTGGACGTCCGCATCCGCCGCGCCGACCTGCCGGAGGCCAACAGCCAGGCGGTGTACAACCGGATGAAGACCGAGCGGCAGCGTGAGGCCGAGGAGTTCCGGGCGCTCGGCGGCCAGAAGGCCCAGGAGATCAGGTCCAAGGCCGATCGCGAGGCTACCGTGATCGTCGCCGAGGCCAACTCGCAGGCGGAGCAGACCCGCGGCGCCGGCGATGCCGAACGCAACCGGCTGTTCGCCGAGGCCTACAGCAAGGACCGCGACTTCTTCGCCTTCTACCGCTCGATGACGGCGTATGAGAACGGCCTCAAGTCCGGCGACACCCGCTTCCTGCTGCGGCCCGATTCGGAGTTCTTCCGCTACTTCGCCAACCCCTCAGGGAAGCCGGCGGGGGAGACGCCGTCCACCGCCAGTAGCTCGACCGCGGCGGCCGCGGTGCCGGCGCCCAAGCCCTGATGCATCGGCCCCGATGACCAGGGCGGTTGATCCGGGTGAATAAGAGTTGACATGGACGGGGCGAAGCCGTTGCTTCGCCCCGTTACATATCAAGAAGATCGAACGGGAGGTCCGGGTCCGATGAGGTCCATTGCGTTTTCCGATTTCCTCATCGGATTAGGTATCCTGTTCGTGCTCGAAGGCCTGTTGTTCGCGGCCAGTCCGGAGTGGATGCGGCGGGCCATGAAGACCGCCATGACCACGCCCGACAACGTGCTGCGCGCGGTCGGCATCGGCTCGGCGGTGGCCGGTCTGGTCCTGATCTGGGTGATCCGGCGGCCGATCTGAGGTGTGCATCGCCGTCTGCCTGCGCGCCGCCGCACAGGAACGA
This sequence comes from Bradyrhizobium sp. HKCCYLRH3061, assembly GCF_051168015.1. Lineage (NCBI taxonomy): Bacteria > Pseudomonadati > Pseudomonadota > Alphaproteobacteria > Hyphomicrobiales > Nitrobacteraceae > Bradyrhizobium > Bradyrhizobium sp. HKCCYLRH3061. The sequence continues at coordinate 346,958 of NZ_JBNPUE010000001.1, read as the reverse complement.
GGTCCGGCCGCGGCAATGACCGTCAACCGCCCGGCCAACGCCATTGTGAGGCGATGGCTGCGCCATTTTGCCGTATTAGGTCGCCCTCAATGATGAATCTGCGGTCCGATCCGGCGTGCTTGCGTCCTCCGCCGGTTCCGGCGCACTGTAACGGTTGAATTTGCCGACTTTTCTGGAGATCCGCCCGATGACCGCGACCCCTGCTTTCAGCCGTCGACTGCGCCCGATCCTGACCGCGGCGGTTCTTGCCGCGGGCTGGGCGCTCGCGCCGGCCCCGGCCTCGGCGCGGGGGCCGGAGGGGATCGCCGATGTCGCCGAAAAGGTGATCGACGCCGTCGTCAACATCTCGACCTCGCAGACCGTCGAGCCCAAGGGCGGCTCGTCCGAGAACCGCAACGCCAATCCGCAGGTGCCGCCGGGATCGCCGTTCGAGGAGTTCTTCGACGATTTCTTCAAGAACCGCCGCGGCGGTCCGGGCGGCCGGGGTGGTGCCGACAACTCGCCGCGCCGCACCAACTCGCTGGGCTCCGGCTTCATCGTCGACGAGTCCGGGGTCGTGGTCACCAACAACCACGTCATCGCCGATGCCGACGAGATCAACGTGATCATGAACGACGGCACCAAGATCAAGGCCGAGCTGGTCGGCGTCGACAAGAAGACCGACCTTGCGGTGCTCAAGTTCAAGCCGCCGCGGCCGCTGACGGTGGTCAAGTTCGGCGATTCCGACAAGCTGCGGCTGGGCGACTGGGTGGTCGCGATCGGCAACCCGTTCAGCCTCGGCGGCACCGTGACCGCCGGCATCGTCTCGGCCAAGAACCGCGACATCTCGTCGGGGCCCTATGACAGCTACATCCAGACCGACGCCGCCATCAACCGCGGCAATTCCGGCGGCCCGCTGTTCAACCTCGATGGCGAGGTCATCGGCGTCAACACGCTGATCATCTCGCCGTCGGGCGGCTCGATCGGCATCGGCTTCGCGGTGCCCTCGAAGACCGTGGCCGGCGTCGTCGACCAGTTGCGCCAGTTCGGCGAGCTGCGCCGCGGCTGGCTCGGCGTCCGCATCCAGGGCGTCACCGATGAGATCGCCGAGAGCCTCAACATCAAGCCGGCGCGCGGCGCGCTGGTCGCCGGCGTCGACGACAAGGGACCGGCGAAGCCGGCCGGCATCGAGCCCGGCGACGTCGTCGTCAAGTTCGACGGCCATGACATCAAGGAGCCGAAGGACCTGTCGCGCATCGTCGCCGACACCGCCGTCGGCAAGGAGGTCGACGTCATCGTCATCCGCAAGGGCCAGGAGCAGACGCTCAAGGTCAAGCTCGGTCGGCTCGAGGACAACGAGAAGGTGCAGCAGGCGGCGATCAAGAAGGACGAGCCCGCCGAGAAGCCGGTGACCCAGAAGGCGCTCGGGCTCGATCTTGCCGCGCTGTCGAAGGACCTGCGTACCCGCTACAAGATTAAGGACAGCGTCAAGGGCGTCGTCGTCACCGGCGTCGACCAGGCCTCCGACGCCGCCGAGAAGCGGCTGTCGGCCGGCGACGTCATCGTCGAGGTCGCCCAGGAGGCGGTGACCTCCGGCGCCGACATCAAGAAGCGCGTCGACCAGCTCAAGAAGGACGGCAAGAAGTCGGTTCTGCTGCTGGTCTCCAACGCCGACGGCGAGCTGCGCTTCGTGGCGTTGAGCCTGCAATAGGGGCTTCAGGCGGTCGTAACCATTAGCCTTCTGCGCGCTTTGAGATGCGAAGATGAGCGCAATGCAAGTGAATGCGCCCTCTCCCCTTGTGGGAGAGGGCATGTAGGAAAGAGCGGCAGGCTCGGTTGGGTGAGGGGTATCTCTCCAAGAGTTTCACTCGCGGAGAGATACCCCTCACCCAACCGCATGCTGTGATGGGCCGTACATGCCCTCTCCCACAAGGGGAGAGGGCGCTGTATCTGACGGCGCGCTGATGGTTGCTGAGTTGGTAGTTCGTAGGTAGTAGGTAGGGTGGGTCAAGGCGCGCCCCCGCTGCCCGCCTCATGCGCGGATCGATTTCGCGCCGTGCCCACCATGGCCGTCAGTATTCGTGGATGGCCGGTCGGCGCGCGACCGCCCTCGGGCGGCCGCTTTGCTTACCCTACGCAGCTCCACACTCCCTTGTCGTCCCGGCCTTGAGCAGGGACCCGCAACCCCAGGCAGCGGTTTGGGACAGGCTGGTCATTGGCATTTTGCCCATCACCTCTGCTGCGGCGTATCGATCCCGGATCGGTGCCGCGCTTTCGCGCGTCGCGGCCTGTCGGGCACGAGGGCGGCGGGTGGGGGCGGATTCACGGTTCAAACAGCTGAGTTGGGCACAGCGAGCATGTCCGAGGGACATGCCATCGCAATCTCGCGGCACATCATGCCCGAGGTCTGCGATCAGTTCGTCCCTCTCGAAATGCAGAGGGCGCAGGGAATGCCGGGTGAAGGCCTCACCCATGGCCCGCCTGCGGAAAAAATGCAGGCGGCAGGTACCACAGGTGGTGCCGAACACTCCGGCATTCCCTGCGCGACGGTCTTCACGCTTATACGCAGTCTCCCTGGTGCGCCGGGCTTGTTGGCCACCATCACCGCGCTGCGCCTGCGGCGCCATCACGGCTTGATACCAGCGTCGGGGTATCAGGACGCTGCGACTTCACGTCCGCGCATCGCCGTTCGTCGGCGTGCCCGAAGACACGCTGCGGCAACAACGCGGCCATCGCATCCCCACCTCGCGTGTCGTGACGATCGCGCGCTACGCCCCTCTGCGGTGAGGCGGGATGCGGGGAGATAATCATGATTTCAGATAAAGCGCAAGAAGATTATTTTTTTCAGAAGCTCCTGCAACGCCTCCGCCGGCCGGCGACGACGTTCCGGGCAGGGTGGAGCGCCGCGGCCGGAGCCTCACAGCGATCGCTGGTTGACCCGCTTCGACAGCGCCTCGGCATTCTCCTTGCGCTCGGAATAGCGGTCGACGAGATACTCCGCCCGGTCGCGCGTCAGCAGCGTGAACTTGACGAGCTCTTCCATCACGTCGACGACGCGATCGTAATAGGGCGACGGCTTCATGCGGTCGGCGTCGTCGAACTCCGCGAAGGCCTTCGGCACCGAGGACTGGTTCGGAATGGTGATGAGGCGCATCCAGCGGCCGAGCACTCGCAGCTGATTGACGGCGTTGAACGACTGCGAGCCGCCGCTGACCTGCATCACGGCCAACGTCTTGCCCTGCGTCGGCCGGACGGCCCCGAGCGACAGTGGGATCCAGTCGATCTGGGTCTTCATCACGCCGGTCATCGCGCCGTGCCGCTCGGGCGAGCACCACACCATGCCTTCGCACCAGGTCACGAGATCGCGCAGCTCGCGGACCTTCGGATGATCCGGCTCGGCGTCGTCGACCAGCGGCAGTCCGCGCGGATCAAAGGTGCGTGTCTCCGCGCCATAGCGCGCGAGGACGCGCGCCGCTTCCTCCGTGAGGAGGCGGCTGAACGAGCGTTGCCGGAGCGATCCGTACAGCAGCAGGATGCGTGGAGGGTGGGAGGAGAGCTCAGGCTCCAGCAGCTTGGCGCGGTCGATCGGATGGAAGGAGGCTTCGTCCAATTGGGGCATGGTGTCAGACAATTCGAGCATCCTCCGGAATTGGCGAGCAGTGGCCGCTCTCGTTCGTGGCTCGCCCTCCAGGCGCTCAGAACGCGATGTCCGCGGCGACCGCTTCGATGCCGGCCTTCGCGCAGATGTCGTCGTTGTCGCCTCCGGGCGCGCCGGATACGCCGATCGCTCCGACCTGCTGGCCAGCGGCCTCTATTGGCATGCCGCCGCCGACCATGACAACGCCGGGAACGTTGACGATGGCCCGCTCCGCGGCGTCCGGTCGAGCCAGCCGGGCTGCGAGCGTGCTCGTCGCCTCGCGCCAGCTCGCCGCCGTCCGCGCCTTGCCCGTCGCGGCCTCCAGCGTATGCCAGCCAGCGAAACGGTCGCGCAGGGTGACCAGCGCAAGCCCCGACGGATCGCTCACGGTCACGGCGGCCTGCCAGCCGCGTTTGCGGCACTCGGCGAGCGCCGCCTGTGCCGCCTTGAGCGCCGTGTCCGGCGCGATGATCCGCCGCGTCCACGTGGGCTCATCGGCGCGCGCAACGACAACCGGGCCGAGCAGGAGGACGGCTGCGAGCAGCAGACGCAACATCACGTCGACAGCCATTTCGCCATGTCCTCTGGTTTCGGCAGGCCGCCCGCATGGACGACCTTGCCGTCGATCACCACGCCCGGCGTCGAGGCGATGCCGAACCTGGCGATGTCGGCGAAGTCCGTGATCTTTTCCAGCTCGATCTCGATGCCGAGCTTGCTTGCTTCCGCGGAGACCATTGCTGCGGTCTGAACACATCGCTTGCAGCCGGAGCCGAGGATCTTGACGTTCTTCATGGGGCTTGTCCTTTCATCAGAACAGGGCGTTGAAGAGATAGCCGACGGCGACGATGCCGGCGGCGACGACGCCCGCGAAGACGGCGATCAGCCGGAGCGTCAGCACCTTGCGCAGAATGAGCATCTCGGGAAACGAAAGCGCGATGACGCTCATCATGAAGGCGAGCACCGTCCCCAGCGCCGCACCCTTGCCGAGCAGTGCCTCGACGACCGGAATGATGCCCGCAGCATTGGCGTACATCGGCACGCCGATCAGCACCACGGCCGGCACGGACCACCATTGGTCCTTGCCCATGATCGAGGCGAGCAGGTCGTTCGGGACATAGCCGTGAATGAATGCGCCCGCCGCAATGCCAATGATGATCCAAGCCCAGACGCGGCCGACGATGTCGCGCACCGCGTCGATCCCGGCCCGGATCCGATCGGCGACGGTCTGTGAATCCGGCTGCAGCTCCGCCTGTCCTGCGCGCACGTTGCGAACCCATTCCTCGAGCCAGCCTTCGAGATGCAGTCGTCCGATGATCCATCCCGCCACGATCGCGACCGCCAGGCCGAAGGCCAGATAGATTGCGGCGATCCTCCAGCCGACCAGCGCGAACAGCAGGCCGAGCGCGACCTCGTTCACCATTGGCGCCGCGATCAGGAACGAGAAGGTCACGCCGAGTGGGACGCCAGCCGAGACGAAGCCGACGAAGAGCGGCACCGCCGAGCACGAGCAGAAGGGAGTGAATACGCCGAGGATCGCAGCCGCGACATTGCCGAGGCCCTCGCGCCTGCCGGCGAGCAATGCGCGAGTTCGCTCGGCTGAAAAGAAGCTGCGCACAACGCCCATGCCGAACACGACCAGCGTCATCAGCATCAGGACCTTGGGCGCGTCGAACACGAAGAACCGCGCGGCTTCTTCCAGATGGCTGTCGCGGGGCACCGGCAGCGACGACACCAGCCATGCCGAGAACGCTTCCAGCTGCCAGTAGACCGCAAACCACATCGCGACCGCAGCGGCCGTCGCGACGATCCAGGTCACAGCCGATGCCGACCCGTCAGGATAGGTTGAAGTTTCGGTTTTCATGCTGCGTTCCTGTTCGGCTCAGCCATGGCCGCCATGACGGTTTCGAGAATGGCGCGCCGGTCAGGCGCCAGGTCGGGGCTCAGCCGATACCGCACCCACTGGGCGTCGCGTCGGTCGATGACAAGACCTGCGGCCTTGAGGGCCGCCATGTGCCGGCTCATGCGCGACGCGCTTGCGCCGAGCTGGCGCATGAGTTCGCAGACGCAATGCTCGCCGCCATCCCACAGGATGCGCAGGGCTGCGAGGCGGGTCGGCTCGGCCAGGGCGGCGAGCAACGGAACGGGATCGGACATGAGGCAGATATATTCATATTTGCGTATTTGCGCAATAGCGCATATGATGGCTGTCGATGCGCGGTTTGACCCGCAATCGGCGCGGCCGCATGGCGTCAGGTTGACAATGGTTGGTGATGCGTGGCCCGCGCGGCGACGCCCTGGGAGATCCGGGTTGGGCGATCAGGCGAGCTGCTGGGCGTCAGGCCGATCGCACGCGCAGGATCATTTTGCCGCCGGCAGCCGGAATATCGTGCGGCTGGTCTCGACGACGCGGCCGCCCAGCCGGGTATGGAAGCGCAGAGGTGTAGCGGGCGTCTGGGCTGCCCGCGGAGCGGATGCCCAGGATCTTCACTAAGTGCGACGCCGCGCGTTTTCCCGGATAGGGAGCGCGGCCTCGCTGAGCGAGACGCGCGCTGCCTATCTGACGATGGGGTTGCTCGCGTTGCTTAGTTGCGAACGCTGCCCACGGTGGTCGGGACGACGAGCGCGGCGCTGCGACGGTGGTGGGTGAGCACGGCGAGCTGGTGCGGCGAGGCAGCGCTGTCCGCGTTGATGGCGACGGTCTGCTGCGCGGCGGCAGAGGCGCCGATGACGGAGAGCTGGTGCGGGGACGCCGGCAGCGCGCCCACTTCGTAGCTCGGCAGCTCGCCGGCTACGGCAGCGCCACTCAGCAGCGCGAGGGCAAGGAGAGAGCCGGGAATGATGTGCTTGATGGTCATCGGGAGGTCCTTTTGTGACGATGATCGATTGCATCACCTGCAATCGCTTTCGCTTCCTTGGACACTCCCTAGCGTTGTCAGCTTTATATGCGCTGCAGCATGATTTGACAATTCATGGATTGGTGATGCGGTTAAAATGGCAGTTCGCGTGCCGCCTTGATGCGGAAGGTGAATGATGTGATTTGCGATCTGAAATGAGATTGGAATGGAGTTGCGTGCGAGTGCGCTGGATTGAAACAAAATCCTGATGATGCGCTGATCGAGAGCCGATGAAGGCAGGGCTTTGGTAACGGCTTTGCTTGGGCGGCGATTCGCCCATGGACAATACGACTGCAATCTTCGAGCGTTCGCAAAACCATTGATTAATGGCCTGCCGCGCGGCCGCAGTCTCGTCAGTCCACGAACTGATCGCGCGTGTAGCCCTGGGCATAGAGCAGGGCGGTGAGGTCGCCGTGGTCGATGCGGGCCGAGGCGGCGGCCGAGACCGCCGGCTTGGCGTGATAGGCGACGCCGAGGCCGGCGGCCTCGATCATGCCGAGGTCGTTGGCGCCGTCGCCGACCGCGAGCGTGTCGATCTCGTCGAGATCGAACGACTCGCGCAGCTCGATCAGGGTGGCGAGCTTGGCGTCGCGGCCGATGATCGGCTCGCGCACCTCGCCGGTGAGCTTGCCGCCGTCGACGACGAGCTCGTTGGCGCGGTTCTCCTGGAAGCCGATCTTGGCCGCGATGGCGCTGGTGAACAGCGTGAAGCCGCCGGAGATCAGGCAGGTATAGGCGCCGTTGGCGCGCATGGTCATCACCAGATGACGGCCGCCCGGCGTCAGCTTGATGCGCTTGGTCAGGACTTCGTCGACGACGCTCACCGGCAGGTCCTTCAGCAATGCGACGCGTTCGCGCAACGCCGGCTCGAACGCGATCTCGCCGCGCATGGCGCGCTCGGTGATGGCGGCGACGCGCGGCTTCAGCCCGGCGAAGTCGGCGAGCTCGTCGATACATTCCTGGCCGATCATGGTCGAGTCCATGTCGGCGAGAAAAAGCTTCTTGCGCCGGACCGCTTCCGCCTGCACGACGATGTCGATCGGCATGTCGCCGCGCAGGTCGCGCAGGCGCGCCTCGAGCTTGTGGACCTCGCCGTCATGGGCGAACGGGATGTCGATCGCGACCTCGTCGAACAGCCAGCGCGGCGTGCCCGGCGACGGCAGCACGGCCAGGAAGGCCTCCACGATCGTGGTATCAAGCGCGGGATCGGCGGGATTGCAGATGAAGGTGGCGACGAGAGACATCAGGTGACTTTGCCAGGGATCAACAAAGCGGTGCTTATCGCAGGGCCGACCGCCAGCGGCAAGTCGGCGCTGGCGATGGAACTTGCGCAAAAAGCGGGCGGGGTCGTCATCAATACCGATTCCATGCAGGTCTACGGCGATCTGAGGGTGCTGACGGCAAGGCCGACCTGCGACGAGGAGGCCGCCGTGCCGCACCGGCTCTACGGCCATGTTGATGCCAGCGTGAACTACTCGGCCGGCCATTTTGTCCGGGATGCCGCCGAGATCCTGGGCGAGGTGCAGCGGGCCGGGCGGCTGCCGATCTTCATCGGCGGCACCGGCTTGTATTTCAAGGCGCTGACATCAGGGCTGTCCGCGGTGCCGCCCGTGCCGGATGAGGTGCGCGACGCGGTGCGCCTCAGGCTCGATCGCGACGGCGTCGAGGCCTTGCATGCCGAGCTGGCGCGACGCGATCCGGCGGCGGCCGCGCGGCTGAACGTCCGCGACCGCACCCGCGTGGCCCGCGCGCTGGAGGTGATCGAGGCCACCGGTCGGCCATTGGCCGACTGGCACGCGGAGACGACGCCACCGCTGCTGCCGGCGGGCAGCACTCGGGCGCTGTTCATCGCTCCCGAGCGCGAGGCGCTGTATCAGCGGATCGACGCGCGGTTCGATCTGATGCTGGACCGCGGCGCGTTGCAGGAGGTCGAGCGGCTGGCGGCACGCGGCCTCGATCCGCTGCTGCCGGCGATGAAGGCCCACGGCGTGCCGGCGCTGATGCGCTATATCAGAGGGGAGATCACGCGGGAGCAGGCGGCCACCATCGGCAAGGCCGACACCCGCCATTACGCGAAGCGGCAGTTCACCTGGTTCCGGCACCAGTTGCCGGAGTTCGAGTGGATGAGCCCCGAGGCGGCGCGGGCGTGGGTGGCATCCCTCTGATCGTCATCGCGAGGAGCGCAGCGACGAAGCGATCCCGAGTTGTCGAGTGGGGCCCCTGGATTGCTTCGCTTCGCTCGCAATGACGGCGTGATGGCCAAATTACCGCTCGCCGAACGGAAAATTCCGCGTTAACATCCATAAATCGCGCAGCAGAGCCGGCTTTGCCTTGACATCGAGGCAACCATGGCTATGTTTCGCGCAACCTTTGGGAAGCTTGCTCGGCATCATGCGCAACTTTATTGCCCTCCTTATCGTAGTCGTACCCAGGCGCATCGCCGGGGATGGCTAGCGGCCATCCATGATCCGAGCGGTGCGCAGGGCCTTCCAGGGCCCTTTTTTATTGCCCGAAGCGACCCGACCACGCTGAACCAACAGAAAACCAGCCGACCGAACCGACCGACCAAAACGACAAGCCGCTGAGACCCAGCGATCCGGAGCCCACCATGACCGACAAGAGCCACGATCCGAACCAGATGACCGGCGCCGCGATGATCGTGCGCGCGCTCATCGACCACGGCGTGCAGCACCTCTTCGGCTATCCTGGCGGCGCGGTGCTTCCGATCTATGACGAGATTTTCCAGCAGAGCGAGGTCGAGCACATCCTGGTCCGCCACGAGCAGGGCGCCGGCCACGCCGCCGAAGGCTATGCGCGCTCGACCGGCAAGCCGGGCGTCGTGCTGGTGACCTCGGGCCCCGGTGCGACCAACATGGTGACTCCGCTGGCGGACGCACTGATGGATTCGATTCCCCTGGTCTGCATCACCGGCCAGGTGCCGACGCACCTGATCGGCAACGATGCGTTCCAGGAATGCGACACGGTCGGCATCACCCGGCCCTGCACCAAGCACAATTGGCTGGTCCGCGATGTCAACGACCTCGCCAAGGTGCTGCACGAGGCGTTCTACGTCGCCACCACGGGCCGTCCCGGCCCGGTCGTGGTCGACGTGCCGAAGGACGTGCAGTTCGCGACCGGCACCTATCATCCGCCGCGCAAGTCGGACGTCCACGTGTCCTATTCGCCGCGCGTCAAGGGCGACGCGATGCAGATCCGCAAGGCCGTGGCGCTGCTGGCCTCGGCCAAGCGGCCGGTGATCTATTCCGGCGGCGGCGTCGTCAATTCGGGCCCCGAAGCCTCGAAGCTGCTGCGCGAGCTGGTCGAGGTCACGGGCTTCCCGATCACCTCGACCCTGATGGGGCTCGGCGCCTATCCGGCCTCGGGCAAGAACTGGCTGGGCATGCTCGGCATGCACGGCACCTACGAGGCCAACATGACGATGCATGATTGCGACGTCATGCTGTGCGTCGGCGCGCGCTTCGACGACCGCATCACCGGCCGCACCGATGCGTTCTCGCCGAACTCGAAGAAGATCCACATCGACATCGATCCGTCCTCGATCAACAAGAACATCCGCGTCGACGTGCCGATCATCGGCGATTGCGGCGACGTGCTCGCCGACATCCTGCAGGTGTTCAAGGCCGAGGCGAAGAAGCCGGACATCAAGTCATGGTGGCAGGAGATCGCCGTCTGGCGCGCGCGCAACTCGCTGGCCTACAAGCCGAACCGCGACGTCATCATGCCGCAATATGCGATCCAGCGGTTGTTCGAGCTGACGCGCGGCCGTGACACCTACATCACCACCGAGGTCGGCCAGCACCAGATGTGGGCGGCGCAGTTCTACGGCTTCGAGGAGCCGCACCGCTGGATGACCTCGGGCGGCCTCGGCACCATGGGCTATGGCCTGCCGGCGGCGATCGGCGTGCAGGTCGCGCATCCTGACAGCCTGGTCATTGACATCGGCGGCGACGCCTCGGTGCAGATGACGATGCAGGAGATGTCGACGGCCGTGCAGTACGAGCTGCCGGTCAAGATCTTCATCCTCAACAACCAGTACATGGGCATGGTGCGGCAGTGGCAGCAGCTGCTGCACGGCAACCGCCTGTCGCATTCCTATTCGGAGGCGCTGCCGGACTTCGTCAAGCTCGCCGAAGCCTATGGCGGCGTTGGTCTGCAGGTCAGCAAGCCCGGCGACCTCGACGGCGCGATCAAGGAGATGATCTCGGTCAAGAAGCCGGTGCTGTTCGACTGCCGCGTCGCGGCATTGGAGAACTGCTTCCCGATGATCCCGTCGGGCAAGGCGCACAACGAGATGATCCTGCCGGCGGAAGCGTCCGATCCGGCGGCGGCGTTCGCCGGCGGCAAGGCGCTGGTGTAACCATGTTCAGCCTCGCCGAGCTCGAGCAGGCCCATGCGATCGTCGGCGCCGCGGTGCCGGCGACACCCGCGCATGCGTGGCCGTTGCTGGCGCAGCGGCTCGGGACGCATGTCGTCGTCAAGCACGAGAACCACACCCCGGCCGGCGCCTTCAAGGTGCGCGGCGGGCTGGTCTATGTCGATCAGCTCAAACGCACGCAGCCGGATGTCCGTGGCCTGATCACCGCGACGCGCGGCAATCATGGCCAGAGCATCGCCTTCGCCGGCCGCCGCAACGGCCTGCCGGTGACGATCTACGTGCCCCGGGGCAACTCGGTCGAGAAGAACCGCGCGATGGCGGCGTTCGGCGCTGCGCTGATCGAGCATGGCAGCGACTTCCAGGAGGCGCGCGAGGAAGCCGGGCGTCACGCTGCGCGCGACGGCCTGCACATGGTGCCGTCGTTCCATCGCGATCTCGTGCGCGGTGTCGCCACCTACGCGCTGGAGCTGTTGCGCAGCGCCCCCGATCTCGACGTGCTTTACGTCTCGATCGGGCAGGGCTCCGGCATCTGCGGCTGCATCCTCGCGCGCGATCTCCTGGGCCTGAAGACCGAGATCGTCGGCGTGCAGTCGACCGAGGCGCCGTCCTACGCGCTGTCGTTCGCCGCGCGGACGGTGGTGACGACCAACAGCGCCGACACCCACGCCGATGGTCTCGCCACGCGCAGCCCGGATGCGGATGCGCTCGCCATCATCCTGAAAGGCGCCTCGCGGATCGTGCAGGTCAGCGACGCCGAGATCGCCGAGGCCGTGCGCATCCTGTGGACCGACACCCATAATCTCGCCGAAGGCGCTGGTGCGGCGTCGCTCGCAGCCGCCTTGCAGGAAAAGGGCAGGCTGGCCGGCAAGCGCGTCGGTCTGGTGCTGACCGGCGGCAACATCGATCTCGATTTGTTCAGGCGCTGGGTGCTGCCGGCAGCAACCGAAGAAATGGCGGAGTTGTCGTAATGGGCACTCCGCTCACTCCACATACCGCCGTCATGCCCGGGCTTGACCCGCCTGCGCGGCCGAAGCCGCTTCGGCGCGGCGAAGGCCCGGGCATCCACGATGCCGCACGCGCGACGCTCGACGTGGATGGCCGGGACAAGCCCGGCCATGACGGATGAAATTCTAAGGGGACACCAATGAACCAGCCAGCCTCCGCCTATTTCATCGAAGACCGCCACGATCCGAACGAAACGCACACGCTTGCCGTGCTGGTGCAGAACGAGCCCGGCGTGCTGGCGCGGGTCATCGGCCTGTTCTCGGGGCGCGGCTACAACATCGAGAGCCTCACCGTCTCCGAGACCGAGAGCCAGAAGCACCTGTCGCGCATCACCATCGTCACGACCGGCACGCCGATGGTGATCCAGCAGATCAAGCATCAGCTCGACCGCATGATCCCGGTCTATCGCGTCGTCGACATGACGCTGACGAAACGCGCGATCGAGCGCGAGCTGGCGATGGTCAAGGTGCGCGGCATCGGCGAGCCGCGCGTCGAGGCGCTGCGGCTGGCGGATGCGTTCCGCGCCCGCGTGATCGACGCCACCACCGAGAGCTTCGTGTTCGAGATCACAGGCAACACCGACAAGATCACGCAATTCATCGATCTGATGCGTCCGCTGGGCCTGGTGGAAGTCGCCAGGACCGGCATTGCGGCGATCGGGCGGGGACCGGAAGGGATGTGAGCCATGCTGGCGCGCGACTGGTACTACAACGAACGCAACCGGATCGGTCTCGATCATGCCGTGGCCTCGATCTACGGTTCGGGCGACGATGCCGACGAGCGTGCGCGCGCCGCGTTGAAGATGCTCGGTGTCAAGCCGGGCTGGCGGGTGGCCGACATCGGCTGCGGCAATGGCGTGCTGGCGACGGAAGCGGCGCTGATGGGGGCCGTGGTCGACGCCATCGACATCTCGCCGGCGATGCTGGCGCTGACCAAGATCTACACCCGCGACCGCCGTACCGCGGTGCGGATGCATTCGGCGGGGCTGCTGTCGTTCGCCTATGAGCCTGCCACCTATGACCTGATCGCCAGCGAGTTCACGCTGCACCACCTGCCGGATTTCTGGAAGGCGGTGGCGCTGGCACGGATCTTCGCGGCGCTGAAGCCGGGCGCGCAGTTCTTCCTGCGCGACATCGTCTATGTCTCCATGCCCGACGGCGCGGAGCGCTCGGTTGAGCAATGGGCGGATTTCAACATCAAGAACCACGACCTCGCCCGCGACAGCGTCATCACCCACATGCGCGACGAGAACTCCACCTTCGCCTGGGTGATGGAGCGCATGCTGACCGAGGTCGGCTTCGTCACGGTGTCCGCCGATTATCACGCCCCGATGCACGCGACCTACGTGCTGCAGAAGCCGGCGGGGCAGGGCTAGCTATGAGCGGCAGATTGGTGAGTCTCACTTTCGCGCAGGCGACGGTGCGCTCCCTCTCCCCGTTCTTACGGGGAGAGGGTCGGGGTGAGGGGCAGCCGCACGGGGAGCGTTCGCCGTTAGACCTGTACCCCCTCACCCGGATTGCATCTGGCGATGCAATCCGACCTCTCCCCGCAAGCGGGGCGAGGTTGCACTGCCCGCGCCGCGACAGGCGCGGCCGCCATGCGCAGGTGACCGCAAGTCAGTGCTTGCTTGCGGCGAGAACGTCCTGATGTCCCAGCAGCTCCTCATCGCTTTCGTCACCTTCGCCTTCGTGATGGCGTTCACGCCGGGGCCGAACAACATCATGCTGCTGTCGTCGGGCGTGACCCATGGCTTCCGCCGCACGGTGCCGCACATGATGGGCGTCAGCTTCGGCTTCGCCTTCATGGTCGGCGTGGTCGGCTTCGGGCTGGCCACGGTGTTCATCCGCTACCCGGTCCTGCAAGACGTTCTGAAATATCTAGGCGCGGCCTATCTGATCTACCTGGCGGTTGCGATCGCCTTGTCCGGATCGACCAAGCCTGAGGACACCACGCCGCGCGGCCCGATGTCGTTCTGGGGCGCGGCGCTGTTCCAGTGGGTCAACGCCAAGGGCTGGGTGATGGTGATCAGCACCATCACCGCCTATGCCGCGATTGCCAGCTTTCCGGCCAATGTCGGGCTGCAGGTCGCGATCAGCTTCGTGATGGCGATCGGCTCGACCGTCACCTGGACCCTGTTCGGCACCGCACTGCGGCCGCTGCTGAGCTCCGACCGTGCGGTCCGCGCCTTCAACATCCTGATGGCCGCGCTGCTGCTCGCCTCGCTCTATCCCGTCTTCATGGACGCATGAAGGACGCCGCCGCCATGCGAGATCGGGGTTTCCAACGGGACCCAAAATGCTCTAGACACGGGCCGGATTTCGTCCGGGCGCAGCCGCCCGTGCCTCACCCAAGCGTCTGACTTTTCAGCCAATTCCGGCCATCTCAAAGAGGAAACGACAATGCGTGTCTACTACGATCGCGACGCCGATCTGAACCTGATCAAGGGCAAGAAGGTCGTCATCGTCGGCTATGGCAGCCAGGGCCACGCCCACGCGCTCAACCTGAAGGATTCCGGCGTCAAGGACGTCGCGATCGCGCTGCGCAAGGGCTCGGCCTCGGCCAAGAAGGCCGAAGGCGCCGGCTTCAAGGTGATGGAAGTCGCCGAGGCCGCGAAGTGGGCCGACCTCGTGATGATGCTGACCCCGGACGAGCTGCAGGGCGACATCTACCGCGAGCACCTGCACGACAACATGAAGCAGGGCGCCGCACTGGTGTTCGCCCACGGCCTGAACGTCCACTTCAACCTGCTCGACCCGCGCGCCGATCTCGACGTGCTGATGATCGCGCCGAAAGGCCCCGGCCACACCGTCCGCTCCGAGTACCAGCGCGGCGGCGGCGTGCCCTGCCTGATCGCGATCGCCAAGGATTCCTCGGGCAACGCCCATGACCTCGGCCTGTCCTACGCCTCGGCGATCGGCGGCGGCCGCGCCGGCATCATCGAGACGACCTTCAAGGAAGAGTGCGAGACCGACCTGTTCGGCGAGCAGGCGGTGCTGTGCGGCGGCCTGGTCGAACTGATCAAGGCCGGCTACGAGACGCTGACCGAGGCCGGCTACGCGCCGGAGATGGCCTATTTCGAGTGCCTCCACGAGGTCAAGCTGATCGTCGACCTGATCTATGAAGGCGGGATCGCCAACATGAACTACTCGATCTCCAACACCGCCGAGTACGGCGAGTACGTCACCGGCCCGCGCATCATCACGCCGGAGACCAAGGCCGAGATGAAGCGCGTGCTCGACGACATCCAGTCCGGCCGCTTCGCGCGCGACTGGATGCTGGAGAACAAGGTCAACCAGACCTCGTTCAAGGCGACCCGCGCCAAGCTTGCCCAGCACCCGATCGAGGAAGTCGGTGCCCGCCTGCGCGACATGATGCCCTGGATCAAGAAGGGCGCGCTGGTCGACAAGAGCAAGAACTGAGCTTGCGACGACGATCGGATATGAGAACGGCGGGCCGAGGCCCGCCGTTTTTGTTTGGTGGCTAGGAGATGGTCGCCGGTCAGGAGGCCGCGCGGCGCGAGACCAGTGGGGTCAGCAGGCGGACGATCTCACTGACCGCGACGAGGCCGACCAGCCAAGCGGCGCTGGTCAGGCCGAGGCGGGCGACGATCGGGAGCGCGAAGCTTGCGGCCCCGCCGAGTGCGGGCGTGGCGGCCAGCAGCACCAGCTCATAGGCGGCGTAGGCACTGAGGAGCGCGACGGCAAACGCGGCCGGCGCTGGTGCCGTGCGCAAGGCCGCCAGCGCCATGCGGGCTATGACGGTGGCGCTGAGCGCCGCGACGCCGATCATGGCGCCCCAGGCCAGCGTGTTGGCATCGACCGGATAGTGCAGCGCGCCGAAGCCGACGCCCTGGTTGACCAGCCAGGCGCCGAGCATCACCGGCAGCGCCATGCGCAGCGGCAGCATGGCGGCGGCGATCACGGCGAAGGCCGCAAACGGCGTCGCGCAGGCGAACACGAAGCTCGCCAGCGCGCAGGCCGCTGTCAGCAGCGCGAAGCAGAACGCAGCGGCATGCCGTTGCGGAACGGGCGCGAGGCGAGCCCCGGAACCAGATCGGGCGAGAACGTCGAGAGTCATGGAACATCTCCTTCTATTGCGATTGTAGTCCATTTCGGCAGCTTCTGTCAGCCGCCGGGAGGTTGGTCGGCAGCGTCACTGCACACCGGAGCTCGCAACCCGGAGGCCGCCGAACACGCCGAAGCCCGGCGCGAGGAATCCGGTCGGGTTCTGGTAGTGACGGTTGAACAGGTTATCGATCCGGCCGAACAGCTTGACCTGGTTGGACAGCGCGTAGTCGCTGCGCAGGTTGACGACCGTATAGCCGGGCGCGACCAGGCCGGTGGTCATGCCGTCGCGGCTGACATCGAGCCAGTCGCTGATCCTCAGCACGGTGGCCGACAGGCGCAGCGCATCGATCGGCTGCCAGGTCGCGGTGGCGCTCCATTTTTCCTTCGGCCGCCGCAATAGCTGCTGGCCGGTGGCCGCATCGACCGCGCGGGTGAAGGTGTAGTCTGCACGCAGCGAGATCCGGTCGGTGAGATCAGCCGTCACGAAGCTCTCGGTGCCTTCGGTGGTCGCGAGGCCGACATTGGCGTAGGAGGTGAAGGTCGCGTTGAAATTGATCAGGTTGGTGATGCTGTTGTGGAAGTAGGTCGCGCCGAAGCGGATGCGATCCGAAAACAGCGGCTGTTCGAAGCCGGCGTCGTAGCCGGTGCTCTGCTCCGGCTTCAGGTTGGGATTGGCGAAGAAGTTGAAGGCCGGAAAATCCTGGTGCAGCTGGCTCAAGGTCGGCGCCTTGAAGCCGGTGCCGTAGCTCGCCTTCAGCTTGGTCCCGGTGACCGGCAGGATCACCGCCGGCGCGATCCGGAAGGTGCCATGGCCGCCGAATTGCTCGTTGACGTCGTTGCGCAGGCTCGCCACCACGAACCAGCGTTTGGCGAACTCCGTCTGCAACTCGATGAAGCCGGCCTTGTTGCCGTTCTCGGCGGAAAGATCAGTTGTTTTCAGCCGCTCGGTCTGCTGCTCCAGCCCGACGACGAGATTGTTGTGCGGCGCCAGTTCGGTCACCGCGTGCCAGTCATATTTGATGCGTTCCCCCGTGGCGACCGCGGCCACGGGATTGCCGGCCGTCAGATCCGACGACCAGTTGTTCACGTAGTTGACGCCGAAATAGTTCCTGATGCGGCCGCCGAGCAGCGACCACACGGCTTCCTCGCGCGTCGCCAGCTGGTGGACCGTGTGGTTGCTCCTGATAGCATCGGGAGCGCTCGGAAAGCCGCTGTCGCCGGTGAACAGCAGCGTGGCGTCGGCGTATCGAATCACCGAGTTCAACGTCCAGGCCTCGTTGAGATCGACGCCGAGCTTGGACGAGGCGGTCACGTTGTCGTAGGCGTTGCCGATCGCCTTCTGCCCGGCCGGGAGCAGCTGCCACGGCGTCACCGGCACGTCGCCGGCGTGCAGGTGCGCGACATTGACCGCGTAGTTGACATTACTATGTGAGCCGCTGACGCCGGCCGACTGGTTGAAGGTCTTGAACGACCCGCTCTCGACCGAGGCGGTCGCCCGCGCCGGGCCGTCGCCCTTGCGCGTGATCACCGAGATCACGCCGCCGATCGCATCGGAGCCGTACAGCCCGCTCTGCGGCCCGCGCAGCACCTCGAGCTGCTGGATGTCGGCGGCGAGCAGATGCGCGAAATCGAACGCACCGTTGCTGTTGGTGACGTCGCCGACGTCGATGCCGTCGATGATGAGCTTGGTGTGGTTGGCATTGGTGCCGCGCATGAAGACGTTGGTCTGGCCGCCCGGGCCGCCGGCCTGCACGACGTTCAATCCGGGGACGGTGCTCAGGATGTCCGGCACCGTGCGGGCCTGCTGCGCGGCGATGTCCTTGTCGGTCACCACCGTGATCGCATTCGCGACGTTGGCGACCGGCGTCACGATGCCGGCCGGGCTGACCGCGACGGGCGGGCTGGCCGGCGATTCCGGCTTTGCCGCCGGCATCTGTTGATGCGCGGCGTTGCCGGCTCTGCGGGGGATGGCCGGTTTCGGAGCGATCGGCCGGTGCGGCGGGTCGACCTCGACCGGCGGCAGCAGATCGGGCGAGGCGGATTGCTGCGCCGTTGCGGGGGAGGGACCGAGCAGCGCGAACGACGAGAGGAGGCATAACGACGACAGAAGGGCGCGACGGCGCCTGGCATGGGGAACGGGAGACACGAGTGACCTCGGCATGACGTCAGTGGCACGTCACCGCGAACGAGGTCTCATGCACGCCTTTGCAGGCCTGCCTGAAAACGATGCCAATAACGCCCCGACCGGCATCCTCGCGTGTGACCACGGCTGACGGCAGGTCTCCTGGCTCGCGGGTCGTCACCTCCACGTCGCCTTCCCGGGACCGAGATTTCCCAGTGGCCTCTGACGCGAGATTCGCCGCTTACAGTTGCGGGGGCAGCTGCGGCCTTCGGTCACGTCCCTTGCGAGACGTCTCCGGCACCGCATTCCCTATTGAGCCCCGGTCGAGGGGCACCGTCGCCGTCACCGTAGGAGTGCGGGCGCACCAAAGTCAATCCGGCGCCCGGCGATCTCCTGGCGATAACGCGCTGGAGTGGATTGCGTGTGGCGAACTCTCTCGGCCGCCGCGTTCGGCGTGAGATACCCGGCGCCCGCGACGCCCCACAGCTGTCGTTCGCAGGGACGACAGCGGGATGTGAGGCGCGAATCAATTCCGGCACGGATCGCTTGCGAGCGCCGCTTACTTCTCGACCTTGTTGTGCACCATCCAGAACCTCAGCGTGCGCTGGGCGGTGTCGAGGGACAGGCGGGAATAGTCGCGCTCGGCGAGCTTCAGCGTCTCGGTGTCGATGGCGTGCTTGATGGGGCGGTGGGTGAGAATCTTCGCGACCACCGACCAGGCCAGCCCGGCGGCGCGGCAAGGGATCAGCACGATGTCGGTGCGCGGGCCTTCCATCACCTTGGCGATCATCTCGGTCGGGACGTTGTTGAGCAGGCCGAGCGCGGCTGACACCTCGCCGAAGCGGCGGGTCTCGGCGAAGAAGGCGATGGCGGCATCGTTGAGCTCGTTCAGCCCCTTCATGCGCTTGACGGCCTCTTCGGCCAGCGTGAAGTCGCGCCCGACCAGGCCGCCGTCGCTGCGCGCAACGTCGGCGATCGCCTTGAGGATCTTCTTGATCTCCTGCTGCAGCGCCGGCGGCGCCGAGGCCATCAGCTTGGCGCGCACGGCTTCGGTCGCGCGGCGCAGCAGGTCGCGCAGATGCTTGGTGGGCAGGTCGACGCGCAGCCCGATGATCTCGGACAATTCGTCGTCGTCCTCGGCATGCGCCATCATCCCGGAATAGCCGGTCTCGGAGAAGCGCGCGGTCTGGTTGTTGGCGAGTTTGCGGATCACCCGGCGCTCGCCGCGGTCGACGATGATGTCGGTCACCGCCTCGGTCAGATGCGGGCGGCTGGAGATCGCCATCAGGTGATCCTGGCCCTTGGTCGCCGCGACCTCCACCAGCGTATGCTCGGTGAGCCGGCTCGAGTGCATCAGCACGTTCTCGGCCACCGAGATTTCGTCGTCGCGGGCGAGCTGCTGGATCAATTCGACGGGCGCATAGTCGACCGGCGCGAGATGCTTGCTGAGCTCGGCCCGCGCGCGGGTCTCGACCCGCGAGACCAGTATGCACAGCACGTTGTCGAACACCTTGATCTGGTCCTCGCTGAGGCGTTCGCCGTCATGCAGGAACAGGTTGGTGACCTGGCGCAGCGTGTTGACGCGCTTCGCCGAGGAGCCGCTGCGGACGGCCTCTTCGAGTTCGGTGATGATGGAGTTTTCTGAAAGCGGAAGCTGTTCTGGCTGTGACACGATCGCGCCCGTTGGTCCGGATTGCCGGAGCGACAGCAACGCGTGTGGGATCCGCTGCAAGGCTTTCGGCCGGGGCAGTTTTCGGCACGGGCGATAACAATGCGTTAGGGGCGGAGGGCGTAGTACTCCGGGGAAACACGGATACGGAAAATTAAGACGATACGCATAGAGGGGAAGACGGGTCGGAGCCCGGCGTTTCGGAGATTCGCCGGACAATCGATGGAATGAGGTGCGATCACCTCCTTGCAGACCCGGCGAAGACAGGCGAGCGAGGCGGAAAGGTTAACGATCTCATAAGGTCACAAACCTTCCTTCATCCAGTTTGGTCGCTGCCCTCGATCTCACGTCAGCTCTCATCCTCTCAAGCATTGAAACTTAAATCCCATTCTTGCCGCGGCCGTTTTGCCGACGCGCCGTGCGTTGCGTGCCGTATTCCGTTGTTCCGGGGCAGGCTCGGCGGGTGATGACCTCACGCGAAAAATCAGCGCCAGCATCTTGCCGCATCCCGTGCGATAATCGCCGCGCAAATCGTTGAGGTCCCCATGAAATCCGTCGTCATCACCGGCGCATCCACCGGCATCGGGTTCGCCTGTTCGAAGCACCTGCTCGCGCGCGGCTTTCGCGTGTTCGGCAGCGTTCGCAAGCAGGCCGATGCAGACCGTCTGCGCAGCGAGCTCGGCGCCAACTTCACGCCGCTGCTGTTCGACGTGACCGACGAGGCGGCGGTGAAGGCGGCCGCGCAGGAGGTGCGGGCGGCTCTCGCCGGCGAGGCGCTCGCCGGCCTGGTCAACAATGCCGGCATCGCCGTCGCGGGGCCGGTGACGGAGCTGCCGATCGCGCAGTTCCGCCATCAGATGGAGGTCAACGTCATCGGCCCGGTGATCGCGACCCAGGCGTTCGCGCCGCTGCTCGGAGCGGATCCCGCCATGAAAGGGGAGCGAGGCCGGATCGTGATGGTCAGCTCGGTGGCCGGGCGCAATGGCAACCCGCTGTTGGCGCCGTATTCGACCTCAAAGTATGCGATCGAAGGGCTGTCCGAGAGCCTGCGCCGTGAGCTGATGCTGTTCGGCATCGACGTCATCGTCATCGCGCCGGGCGCGGTGAAGACCCCGATCTGGGCCAAGGCCGACGAGGTCGACCTGTCGCCGTATCAGGCCTCGCCGTTCTTCCCGGCGCTGCAGAAGATCCGCGCCTTCATGCTGAATCTCGGCAAGTCCGGGCTGCCGGCCGAGACCATCGCCGCGCGGGTGGCCGACGCCTTGACCTTGCCGGCGCCCAAGGTGCGCTACGAGATCGCGCCCGACGCCATGAGGCAATGGATCGTGCGGGTGCTTCCGAAACGGACCGTCGATCGCATCATCGCCAAGCGGCTCGGCCTGATGCCCGCGACCAGGCCCTGATGCCGGCGATGACGACCCTCGGCAAGACCCAGGCGGAGCTGACCCGCCTGGTCGAGGAGGACCTTCGCGCGCAGCCGGGCTGCGAGACCGCGCGCGTGCCGGCGGTTCATGCGCTCGACGTGCGCAGCGGCCGCAACTGGGAGATCCCGCACGTCGTTCTCGGCGACAGCCTGATCAGCGACGTCGACCGCGCCGTGATGAGCGTGCAGCGCCGGCTCGGGCGCGCGTTTCACCTGATCGACGATCCGGTCACGGCGTCGGACGCGGCAGCAACGCCGCAGGGCGACTCCTGAGCTTTCTCGCGGGGATGTAAGCCCCGCCGGCTCAGCTCAGCAGGCCCTGCCGCAGCGCCAGCCGCACCAGCTCGATGTCGGTGGCGACGCCGAGCTTGTCCTTGATCAGCGAGTGCAGGTTGGCAACCGTCTTCGGGCTGAGATGCAGCGCGGACGCGATCTCGTCCGTCGTCCGTTCGGCCAGCAGCATCTGCATCACCTCGAACTCGCGCGCGGACAGCACGTCGGCGGCGGCGCGCTCGCCGGAGAGGCGGCTGAGTGCGAGCTCGTGATCGATGTCGGGGCTGATCGCGATGCGGCCTGCCAGCACGTCCATGACGGCGCGCACGAGAGCCTCCGGCGGGCTGCTCTTGGTGACATAGCCGCGGGCGCCGGCGCGGATCGCCTGCACCGCGAAGCCGGCATTCTCATGCATGGTGAACACGAGGATGCGCGCGCCGCGATCCCATTGCCGGATGCGGCGGATGCCCTCGATGCCGCCGACGCCCGGCATCGTCAGGTCCATGATGACGAGATCGGGCCTGACCTCCTTGAACAGCCGGTAGGCTTCGGCGCCATCGGCGGCTTCGGCGACCACGCGCAGCCCCGGCTGCTTCTGCAGCATCGACCTGTAGCCCTCGCGGACCACGGCATGGTCGTCGACCAGCAGGATGGTGCCGGCGGGCGTCGTCATGCCGCGTAGGCCGTTTCCGGCTGCGCAGGCGAGAGGCCGGGCAGGGCCGGGAGCGGAATCTCGACGCGGAGGCGCGCGCCGCCGGACGTGGCCGCAAAACTCATCTGGCCCCCCATGGAGGCGACGCGCTCGCGCATGCCGAGCAGGCCCATGCCCGGCTTGTCGGGCGCATCGCCGGCAGGACCGTCATCTTCGACGGTGAGCACGGTCGTGCTCTCGGGCGCCGACTGGGCCGGCCCGTCCTGAAGCGTCAACTGCAACCGCACGCGCGTCGCGCCGGCGTGCTTGACGGCGTTGGTGAGCGCCTCCTGCGCGATGCGGTAGACGTTGCTGGCGACGATGCCGGGCAGCCGGTCGACGTCGCCCGACAGGCTGATCTCGAACACGGTGCGGCCGTGCTGCCGCCGGTTCCAGCCGGCCACGAGGCCTTCGAGGCTGCCGGCGAGGCCGAGCTCGTCGACATCAGGCGGACGCAGCCGCATCAGCGCGCCGCGCAACTGCTCCATCATGTCGCTCGCGGCGCGCGCGATGCCGTCGCATTCGCCGACCAGAGCGGGGCAATCCTGCGCCGCGCTGTGACGGATCGACGCTGCGAGCGCCCGGATCGCCGCCAGCGACTGGCCAAATTCGTCATGCAGCTCGCGGGCGAGGTGGCGGCGTTCGTCGTCTTCCAGGGCAATCAGGCGCCGGGTCAATTCGCCGCGCTGCGCCAGCGCCGTCTCCAGCCCCTCGGCGAGCTGATTGAAGGCATCGCGGATCGCCGAGAGCTCGGCGAGGTCGAACGGTGGCAGCCGCGCCGACAGATCGTTGGCGGCGATCCGCTCCAGCCCGGCGCGGATCAGCCGCGTCGGGCGCAGCGCGCGGGCCAGTGCGGCGTAGGCCAGCACGCACAGCAGCAGCAGCGCCGTCCCGAGTACCGGCAGCAGCCGGCCGAGCTCGCGCCAGGCGTCCGCGGTCATGACGCCGGCATCGATCCAGACGACCGCATCGCCGGTCCTCTCGCCGCGAAACCTGACTGGCCGTGCCGCTTCCCGGCCCGGATCGAACAGCCGCCGATACGGCATCGCGAAGGCGCGGGGCGGATCGTCCGCCTGCGCCTCCGCGCCGCCGCAGATCCGCTGCACGATCACGCCGTCGACGCCGCGATAGGCGATGCACAGCCCCGGTCCCATCGCCGCGGCCGCGACCGCGTCGAGGTCGGGAAAGCCGGCCGGCGGGCTGTTGACCCAATGCATCTTGCTCTGCTGCAGTTGCAGCGTCCGGGCCGTGATCTCGGCGATCCGCGCGTTGCGCGCATGTACCGAGCGGTCGGTGTCGAACAGCACATAGGCGCAGATCGCCGCGAAGCAGAGCGCCGAGACCGCCGCGATGCGCAGCGTCAGGCGGTATTTGAGGTCGTAGCGGCTCCACATCTTCGGCGCGTCCATGGCAGCCCAGCCCACCGGCATTTAACGGCAGAACCGCCCGGGCCAAAAGCGCCGCGGCCCGGTGGACAATGCGGTCGTGAAATTTTCCCGTGCCTCGCCGGGATCCTCGCCGCTGCAGCCATGCCGCGCCGGCATCTAGCTTCGGAGCGCCAGACATCGTTGCAGGGGAATCTCATGTCGAACCGCCGCCTCGTCCGTTGCCTCGTTTTCGCGCTTGCTCTCGCGGCCAGCCCGGTCCGCGCCGCCTCTGGTGATGTCCCGGCCGTGCTGGTCGATGATTTCAGCTATCTCGACACGTCCGGCGAGCCGGTCGATCAGACCGCAGCGCATCAGCGGCGGCTGGATGCGTTCATGGCCGCGCTTCGCCGCGACGTCGCCGCGGATGCTCGGCTGCGTCCGGTCAGCCCGTCCTGCGCTCCGTCCTGTCCGACTGATGCGTCGCCGGAGGCACGGTTGCAGATGGCGGCGGCGGCCGGCGCCACCGTCGTGGTCACCGGTGGTGTCCAGAAGCTCTCGACCCTGGTGCAGTGGGCGCGGGCTTCGGCCATCGACGTCACGTCCCATCGGGTGCTGTTCGACAAGGTCTTCACCTTCCGCGGCGACAGCGACGAGGCCTGGCAGCGCGCCGAGATGTTCGTCTCGCGCCAGGTCCGTGACGCGCTGGCGCCGCCGGAGCCGATCCGGCTGGCGCTCTTGCCATTCGAGCTCGACGACACCAGCGCAGGCGCTGCGCTCGGCGCGACGGAGTCCGACCAGAAGGGGCTGCAGGAGGCGACCGACGCGGTGCGGCAGCTGCTGGCGCAGTCCGGGCGCTACCGCCTCGTGGACGCCGCCGGCGAGATCAAGCCGGGGCAGCCGGTGCGTGAGTGCGACGATTGCGAGGCGCGAGTGGCGCGCGCGGTCGGCGCCCAGCAGTCGCTGCTCGGCATCGTCAGGCGGATCGGCCGCACCGAATACATCATCGGTTTTCGCGTCCGCCAGGCCGACAGTGGCACACTCGTCGTCGCCGGCGACAGCGGGCTGCGCCTCGGCGCCAATTATTCCTGGAGTCGCGGCGCGGTGCGTCTGGTGCGCGAGCGGCTGCTCGAGATCGGCTCGGAGCACTGATCGCGGCCCGGCCATCGCTCCGGTCCCGGAGCCGTCGCCGGGAGCTGCGCCGGTGCCGCCATGCCGGACGATCGGCGCGCGGCTCCGTGCAAATCCGGGCTGTTGTGATTTGTGACGATTTCATTACGGTCGGATGACAGGATCGGCTTCCTTGATCTGTCGGCATGCGCCGGCGAAGGGCGCCTGCTTTCGACCGGCTGATGTCACTGACCCCGAACGACCAACCGATCACCACGCTCACTGCTGTGAGCGCAACACGCTCCGCGGCCGTCCGGCTGTCGGCCGTCGCCGCGCCGCATGTCGCGGCGCTGGCCCTGATGCTGCACACCGAGACCGATTTCGGCTCGCGGCTCGGCTTCGTGCTGGCCTGGGGCATCCTGAACGGCTTCTGGCTGGTGCTGCTGCGGCGGCCTGCGGTGTCGGCCGCGCTGGCGCTGACCATGGTCGTGGTGCTGGTGCTGCTGTCGCAGCTCAAGCACGCTGTGGTCCAGATGACCGCGAACTTCGTCGACGTGATGCTGATCGATCACGACAGCGCGGCATTCCTGTTCACGATCTTTCCGAATCTCGAGCTATCGGTGCTGGTGGCCGTCGCGGTCGTGTTGCCGCTGTTGGGGCTGCTGTGGTGGGCCGACCCGTTCCGGATCGCGCGGCTGCCGGCGCTCGCCGGCAAGCTCGCCTGCCTCGCGGCGCTGACGCTGTATTCGCTCAACTGGCGCGACGAGGCCTGGCGCGGCTACTATGACGACGGCTATCTGTCGAAATTCGCGCGCTCCGGCGTCACGGCGGTGTCCGACTTCCTCGCCAACGGCTTCATGGAATCCGACGCCACGGCTGATCGAAGTCTGGCTGCCTTCGTCCCGGATTCCTGTCATCCGGCCGCGCGCCGGCCGAACATCGTGCTGATCCACGACGAATCCAGTTTCGACATCCGCTCGGCTGAGGGCATCAAGGTGCCCGATGGCTATGGCAGCCACTTCAAGTCGTTCGACGGCAAGGCGCGGCAGTTCATGGCCGAGAGCAATGGCGGCCCGAGCTGGTTCACCGAGTACAACGTGCTCGCCGGCCTGTCGTCGCGCTCGTTCGGCCGTTTCGCCTATTTCGTGACGCGGATTGCGTCCGGCCGGGTCGAGCGCGGCCTGCCGCTGGCGCTGCGCAATTGCGGCTACGACACGGTGTCGCTGTATCCCGCGCAGGGCGCCTTCATGAGCGCGCGCAGCTTTCAGACCACTGTCGGTGTCGATCGTTTCCTCGACGCGCGCGATCTCGGCGCCAAGGGCGTCGAGCCCGACGGCTTCTTCTACGACGCCGCGCTCGACCTGATGCAGCACCGGCCGCGCGGCAAGCCGTTGTTCATGTTCGTCTATCTCGCCGCCAACCATTTCCCGTGGGAGACGACGTTCCGGCCCGATTTGACGCCGTCCTGGCGTGCGCCCGGCAATCTGCCTTCGATCGACGAATATCTGCGCCGGCAGATGATGAGCGCGGCGGACTATCAGCGCTTTCTCGCCAGCCTGAAGAAGAGGTTCGGCGACCAGCCGTTCCTGATCGTCCGCTATGGCGATCACCAGCCGGAGTTCTCGCCGCACATTCTCGATCCCAAGCTCGACGAGGCCGGCATCGGCGAGAAGCTCGAAAGCTACGATCCGCGCTATTATCGGACGTATTACGCGATCGATGCCGTCAATTTCGAGCCGCGCCAGAGCGCGGTCGTGATGGACCGGATCGACGCCGCCTATCTGCCGCTGGTCACGCTCGAGGCCGCCGGCATTCCGCTCGATCCGTCCTTTGCCGAGCAGAAGGAGATCATGCTCCGCTGCAAGGGCGTGTTCTATGCCTGCGGCGACGGCGCCGAGGCGCGCCGCTTCAACCGCATGCTGATCGACGCCGAGCTGATCCGGGGGTTGTGACCGGCCGACGCCGAGGGGCGGCCGGTCTGGGGCGCAGCCGCCGCTGCTAATCCGCGGCCGCGTCGGTGACGATGCCGCCGATGTTCTGCCAGTGCGCGCCGTCGAACTGGATCATCTGCAACTGCTTGTTGACGCGATAGTCGGTCGGCGAGGTCGTGATGCTGATGCCCGGCAGCAGCATGCCGAGCTCGACATGGTCGAGATGGGTGGCCTGCTTCAGCACGTTCTCCCGCGTCAGCTCGTCGCCGCACTGCTTCAGCACCTGGACCAGGAGCTCGGCGGTGATGTAGCCATAGACGTTGAAGTTCGAGCCCTTGTCGCCGTCGGGATAGTATTTCTCCATGAAGGCGAGATAGCGCTGCACGCCGGGGTCGTTCTTGAAGCCCTCCTCGAGCGGGTCCTTGACGTAGCCGACGCTGATCAGGCCCTTGGCATTCTCGAGCCCGGCGGGCTTCAGGGTGGCGCCCAGCGAATTGGCATTGATGTCGACGATGTGGACCGGCTTCCAGCCGAGCTCGGCGACCTTCTTGATGGCCTGCGCCGCCTGCTTCGGCGTGGAGGCGCTGAACAGCAGATCGGCGCCGGCGTCCTTCAGCTTCAGGATGTGGGAATCGATCGTCGGCTCGGTGATCTCGTAGGACGATTCGGCCACGATCATCTTGGCGGCCTTGTCGCCCAGCCCGGCCTTGAGGCCGGCGAGATAGTCGCGGCCGAGATCGTCGTTCTGGTAGAGCACGCCGATCTTGGCGTCGGGATGGGTCTTGAGAATGTACTGGCCGTAGATGCGGCCTTCGACGACGTAGCTCGGGTTGAAGCCCATCGTCCAGGGAAAGTTCTTGGGATCGGTGAAGCGCGAGGCGCCGGTGGCCGCGAACAGTTGCGGCACCTTCTTCGAGTTGAGATATTTCTGCACGGCGACGTTCGGCGCGGTGCCGATGATCTGGAACGTCAGGAGCACCTCGTCGCTCTCGACCAGCTTGCGCACCTGCTCGACCGTCTTCGGCGGCGAATAGGCGTCGTCATACTGGATCAGGTTGATCTTGCGGCCGTTCACGCCGCCCTGGTCGTTGATCATCTTCATATAGGCGGCCTGCGCCTTGCCGATCGTGGCATAGGCCGAGGCCGGGCCGCTCAGCGGCACGGTCTGGCCGACCTTGATCTCGCTGTCGCTGGCCCCGGTGTCGTACTTCTTCTCGGCCGCCGAAGCCGTCGCGGCGAGCGACAGCAGAGCAAGCGCGGCCAGCGCGGTGGTCCCAATCCTCATCACATCCACTCCCTGATCATTTTTTGTGAAACTCATTCGGCCTTGATGGCGGCGTCGCGGATGACCGCGCTCCATTTTTTGGTTTCGTCGGCGATGAACTGGCCGAACGCCGTGGGGTCGCGCGGCTGCACGTCGAGCCCTTGTGCGAACAGCTTCTGCTTCACCTCGGGAGCGGCGAGATCGGCGAGGATCTCGCGCGACAGCCGGTCGACGATCGGTTGCGGCGTCGCGCCCGGCGCCATGAAGCCGTACCAGCCCGACGCGACCACGTTCGGCAGACCCTGCTCGCGCAGCGTCGGCGCCTGCGGATAGATCGCGCTCGGCTCGGTGGCGGCGACGCCGAGCACGCGAAACTGGCCGGCCTGGATATAGGGCAGCGCCGTGCTGATCGCGGTCAGCGTCGCGTCGACGCGGCCGGCGAGCAGCTCGGTGTAGGCCATCGAGTCACCGCGGAAGGGAATGTTGAGGCCGGTCACCTTGGCGTCGCGGAACAGCAGCTCGGCGGCGAGATGCGGCTGCGAGCCGGCGCCCGGCGAGGCGAAGGTCAGGCCTTCGGGCTTGGACTTGCCGTAGGCGATCAGCTCGGCCAGCGTCTTGTACGGCGCGTTGGCGCTGATCATCAGGAAGATCGGCGCGACGACGGTGCCGGCGACGGGGCGCAGATCCTTGATCGGGTCGTAGGTCAGCTTGCCGAACAGCGCTTCGGCGGTGACGTAGGGCGCAGCGGCGTAGAGCAGGGTGTAGCCGTCGGGTGCGGCGCGGGCGACGACGTCGTTGGCGATGCGGCTGCCGGCGCCCGGCTTGTTCTCGATGATGAACTGCTGACCGAGGTGATGTTCGAACTCCGTCGCCAGAAGGCGCAGTGAGATGTCGCTGGCGCCTCCGGCGCCATAGGGACAGATCAGCCGCACCATGCGGGTCGGCCACTCGCCCTCGGCGCGTGCGGGATGGCTGCGGCCCAGGGCCAGCGCGGCTCCGGCACCGAGCAGGCCACGGCGCGTCATCGTCAACGGTCTCATCGCGCATCTCCCTGTCTGCTGCATCCCTTGTCCGGGCTGCTCCGGCGCGTTCTTCGCTGCGCCTGGTCGTATCTGCTCGCGCCGCGTCAGATCACCTTCCTGCGCGCGAGATCGTCCATCTCCTGGTCTGACAGTCCAAGCCAGCCCTGATAGATCTCCAGGTTGTCCTGGCCGACGTCGCCCGCGGCATGGCGCAGCGCCGCGGGATCGTTGCCAAAGCGCGGTACGACGTTCGACATTGCCACCGAGCCGAAATCGCGGTCGGGCACGCGCGTGATCATCTCGCGCGCGATCGCCTGCGGATCGGCCGCGATCTGGTCGATCGCGTAGATCGGCGCGATCGTTCCCTTGGCCGCGGTGAAGCGCGCGACGACATCATCGAGGTCATGCGCCGCGCACCAGGCGGCAAAGATCGCGTTGAGCTCGGCCGAATGCTTCACCCGCGAGGCATTGTTCGCGAAGCGCGGATCCTCGATCAGGTCAGGACGATCGATCGCGCGACAATTGGCGGCGTAGAGCGCGTTGGTCGAGCCGGCGAGCGTCACCCAGCGATCGTCGCGGGTGCGATAGACTGCGGCCGGCGCCGAGTAGCCGTTGGCATTGCCGATCCGGCTGCGGCTGAAGCCGAGCTGGTCGTGCTCGACGGGCAACACGTCGAGCAAGCGGAAGACAGCCTCGGTCAGCGCCAGATCGATCTCCTCGCCCGGCGCCTCGGGATCGCGCGCCCGCTTCCACAACGCCGCGAGCACGCCGAGTGCGCCGAAGGTGCCGCCGATGGCATCGCCGATCGGATAGCCCGGATGGGTCGGCTCGCCCTCGGCCTCGCCGGTGATGTAGGTGAGCCCGCCCATTGCCTCGAAGATGCGGGCAAAGCCCGGACGGTCCTTGTACGGCCCGTCCTGCCCGAACGCGGTGGCGCGCAGGATGACGAGGCGCGGCTGGATCGACCACAGCACCTCTTTCGTCAGCCCCCAGCGATCGAGCGTGCCGGGGCGGAAGTTCTCGATCAACACGTCGAAGCGCGGCAGCAGCCGCTTGAACAGCGCGAGCCCGTCGGGCGTGCGCAGGTCGAGCGTCGCGAAGCTCTTGTTGCGATTGGCGGTCTTCCACCACAGCGGCTTGCCGTCCTTGAACGGCGGAAAGGTGCGGACACCGTCGCCTTGGCCCGGCATCTCGATCTTCAGGACATCGGCGCCGTAATCGGCGAGCAGCGTGGCCGCGAACGGCGCCGCGATGATCGTGGCGATGTCGAGAACGCGCAAACCCTGGAGTGGCCCGGCCATGTCGTGATGCACCTGTCTCAGCCGGCTTCGGCCGCAAGCGCCGGCTCCGGCGCGCGCCTGATGATCTCGGGCTCGGCTTCGTTGATGAGCGCCCGGATGCTGGCGGCGAGCGCCGTGATGCGCGGGCCGATCTCGGCCTCGAGCTGGCCCGGCTGCAGCCGGAAGGCGGGAATGCCGCAATTGATCGCGAAGGCGCGGCCGGAGCTGTTCGCGTAATGCAGCGGCGCGGCGACGGCGTGAATCGCGGGCATGTATTCGCCGATGCAGGTGCAGAAACCGCGCTCGGCACATTGCGTGATGCCGCCGAAATAGAGCGCGGAAAAATCGCTCCATTGCTCGGCGTCGCCGGCGGCGAGCTGCGCGTCGAAACGCGCGGCCGCGCCTGGCGGCAGGATCGCCGACGCGGCGCGCCCCATCGCGGTCGCGACCACCGAGATCGGCATGCCGATGTCCGGAACATGCGGGCCGACATCGCCGGAGCGCGCGGTCTCGACATAGACCACGGCGCTGCCGTCGAGCAGGCCGATCGACACCGTGCCGCGGACGCTCGCGGCGAGATCCTGCATCAGCGGCCGCGCGATCTGCCGGAACGGCATGTCGGCGAGCAGCGGATGCGCCATCCGCAACGCGCGGATGCCGAGGCGATACTTCGCGAGCGCCTGATCGAACGAGAGGTAGCCGAGCTCGGTGAGGGTGTGGGTCAGCCGGGCCACGGTCGGCCGTGGAATCCCGGTCCGGACCGAGATGTCCATGTTGCCGAGCACCGCCGATCCGGTCCCGAACGCCTCCAGCACGAACAGGCCCTTGGCCAGGGTCGTGGCAAAGGCGGCATCGCTGGCGCTGTCCGCGAGCATCGTTTCGACGGCGCGGTCGCGGCTGATCGGGAGGGGGCGGGAAACGGACATGGTTGAAGAATGACCGATGACACCCGTGGAGTCCATATGCTTGTTATTTTCGGCTATGATCGTCCACTATGTGGACAAAGCGGCTGCAGTTTCCTTTGCTGCGCCCCGCGCCTGTCCCCTGATCGAGGGTTGTGAACCGGCCGGCGGACCGCTACCGCTGTCTCGTCAACGTCCGGGAGGAAATCGATGTCGACCTCAGTCAAGCAGATGCTGGAAGCCGCCAACGCCGCGGTGCCGAAGATCACGCCGGCCGAGGCGCAGGCGATGATCGCCAAGGGCAACACGCTGGTGCTCGACGTGCGCGATGCGCCGGAGGTCGAGAAGAGCGGCAAGATCGAAGGCGCTCACCACGTCTCGCGCGGCATGCTCGAATTCCGCGCCGATCCGGACTCACCCTATCACGACAAGAATTTCAGCAAGGACAAGAGCGTCATTCTGTACTGCGCATCCGGCGGCCGCGCCGCGCTGGCGGGCAAGGCGCTGAAGGACCTCGGCTACGCCAAGGTCTTCAATGTGGGCGGCTTCAAGGACTGGGCCGACAATGGCGGCGCGGTCGAGAAGCCGATCGAGCCGGGGATGTGAGATCACGTTCGATGCGGCGTTCGCATCACTGCGATAGCAACGAGCGCGGCAGCGAGACCTGACGCCGCGCCGACGCCGAGCGCCCAGCGCGGGCCGAGGCTGTCGGCCACCCAGCCCACGATCGGTGCGCCGATTGGCGTGCCGCCGAGTGCGACGCCGACGCGCAGCGCCATCACCCGGCCGCGCATGGAGGGCTCGGTCGCAAGTTGCATCAGGCTGTTGGTGGTGTTGGTGAACATGAGCGCCGCGACGCCGATGACGACGAGCGCGGCGCCGAACAGCCAGATGGTCGGGGCGAGCGCGGCCAGCGTGCAGCCTAGTCCGAACAGGCCGCTGCCTGCGAGCAGCGCGCCAAATCTCGGCCTGTGCCGGCTGGCGTTGAACAGGGCGCCGGCAACCGTGCCGACGGCCATGACCGAGGACAGCAGGCCGTAGCCGCGTGCATCGCTGTGAAAGACCTTGATCGCCATCGTCGAGACGAAGATCTGGAAATTGAGCCCAAACGTTCCGATCAGTGCGAGCATGATCAAGGTGGCCCGGAGCTCCGGGTGGGACCATGCGTAGTGAAAGCCGGCGGTGACGCTCGCCAGGACGTTTCCCTTGGCGTGCTGCGCCCGCGGGTTCGGACGCAGATCGGCGATGCGGAGCAGGTTCAACGACGCCAGCACGGCCATGAACGACGCGCCGTTGATCAGGAAGGCCCAGCCGGTGCCGAACGCGGCGATCACCATGCCGGCGATTGCCGGGCCGATCATCCGCGCGGCGTTGAACGATGTCGAGTTGAGCGCGATCGCGTTGGGCAAATCGTCGTTCCCGACCAACTCGGCGACGAACGTCTGGCGCACCGGAGCGTCGAAGGCTGCCGCGCAGCCGAACAGGAATGCGAACACGTCGACTTGCCAGAGCTGGACGACGCCGGTCACGGTGAGAAGGCCGAGGATGAGCGCGAACGCTCCCATCGTCGCCTGGGTGGCGATCAGGACCCGTCGCTGATTGAAATGGTCGGCCACGTAGCCGGTCAGAGGTAACAGCAGGAGCTGCGGCCCGTACTGCAGCGCCATCACCGTGCCGACGGCGGACGCGTTATGCGAGGTGAGCTGGATCAGCACCAGCCAAGTCTGAGCGGTGCGTTGCATCCAGGTGCCGATATTGGAGACGAGCGCGCCGGCCGCCCAGACCCGGTAGTTGAACTTGTGCAGCGACCGGAACATGCCCGGCGCCTTGCCCGTCATGATCGCTTCCGCAGATCGCCACCATGGAGCGCGCCGAAGTGTCGCGCGAGCATCAGGCCGATGGCGAGCGAGCCGAGGCCGAGAGCCACGACATCGCTTGTGTTTCTCAGTTCGAAATCGCCGACGCGGCAGACGAGCAGATAGCCGACGGCGACGTTGAACAGGCCCCAGAGCACGTTCACCGTCGACGAGGAGAGGCCGCGTCCCGAAGGTTTCGCGAACGGGCTCTGGAACGGCTGACCCATCAGGCCGGCGACGACATGCGGAACGGCGTTGGCCAGGAAGGCGCCGCCGAAGAAATAGGAAAAGAGATCAAGCCAGGTCATGTCAGGGGGGTCCTCGCGTCGAGCAGTCGGATGATGTCCGCAGACGTGCCGGTTTCGCCCAGTCGCGGAAAGACATGGGTGAGGCTGTACTGGTGCGCCTCGGGGCGCGTGTCGGTCATGGCGTCGACGGCGAGCGTGACGTTGAAGCCCTGCTCATACGCTTGCCGCGCCGTGGACTCGACGCCGGTGCCGGTGGCCACGCCGGCAACGACCACCTGCGTCACGTCGCGCGCCTTCAATCGTGTCTCCAGATCGGTGCTGGCGAAGGCGCCCCAGGTCCGCTTGGTCACCACGATGTCGTGCGGTTGCCGGTTCAGCTCGGGGATGAGATCGGCCCAGTCCGCAGGGAACGGCGCGGTGAGACGTGGCGGCCGCTCGGTCCGTCCCGGGGCGGTGCCGGCGACATTGACCAGCACGACCGGAAGCCTGAGCGCGCGGAAACGTTCCGCCAAGGCGGAAGCGCATGCGATGACCTCGCCGATCGGATGCAGCAAGGATGCGCCGACGATGCCTTTCTGCAGATCGACAACGATGAGCGCGGTATGCAGATCGAGCTGCGTGAGCGCCATTGATGATCTCCTCTTGCACGCGGCGCGCGTTTGCGCGCGGCCGTCACGCGTCAGTCGTCGACCAGGCGCCTGAGCAGCACGATGGCTGAAGCGAGTTGCTGCTGCTCCGCTGGCGAGAGCCGCGCCGCGATGGTGCGCGACAGCCAGTCCTGCCGCGCGGCGCGTCCTTCGTCGATCCGGACACGGCATGCCTCTGTCAGCGAAAGGATGGTCTGCCGGCCGTCCCCCGGGTCCGGCGATCCGCGCACCAGGCCGGCGCTTTCCAGCGCTGCAATGATTGGCCCCATCGATTGCGGCCGCATCCCCTCGATCCGCGCGAGATGCGAGGCCGTCGTGGGCCCGTCTTTTTCGAGGCGAAGCAGCACCGATACCTGAGACGGCGGCAGATCGCCCGCGTCAGCCTGCTCGCGCAGCCGGCGCTTCAGCTTGCCGGCGACCGCCCGCAGCTCGCCAGCCAGGGCATGGGCAGCGGGCGGGGGGACCTTCCGGGGTGACTGTCGGCTCATGCCGCAAGGCTATGGCAGGTCAGTTATGAAGTCAATCTTATAAGTTTAACTGATGATATGCGCGGTCCCCGGGGCGTTGTGGCTCGAACACGTTCGTTCGCTCTGCAAGAGCCCTTATCGGGCTCGCGCGCGCGAGATGATTGCGATTGAATTGGCCGGACAAGCAGTCGTGACGTCGGGAGCGATCAGGCAGAACTCGGAAAGCGGATGATCTACTTCCCGATCTTCGCCCACAGCCAGCGCGCCACCGCCTGCGGCGAGGACTCCGCGTCGCTGCCCGAGGCGCGCAGATTGGCCTGCTGCATCGTCGCGATGTCGATGCGGCCGAGCAGCGGTCGTAACGCATCCTGCAACGCGCGGTCCTGGGCACGCTTCGGCGACAGCAGCAGGATCGCGTCGTAAGGCGGGATCGCCTGCTTGGGATCGTCGAGCACGACGAGATCATATTTCGCGATCAGGCCGTCGCTGGTGTAGCCGGCGATGACGTCGACCTCGCCGGAGGCGGCCGCGGCATACATGAAGTCGGGCTGCATCTGGCGCTGGGCGCGGAAGGCGAGGCCATAGGCGTCGCGCAAGGCCGCCCATTCCGGGCGCGAGAAGAACTCGTAGTCGCCGGCGATCGACATGTCGCTGGTGTGACGCGCGAGGTCGGCGATCGAGCGGATGCCGAGCGCCTCGGCCGTCTTGCGCGGCATCACCAGCGCGTAGGCGTTCTCGAAGCCGAGCTCGCCGAGCAGGCTCACCTTGTCCTTGGCGAGATCCCGCTTCAGTGCACCGAGCAGCGCAGCGCGCGGCAACTGCTCCTTGTGGTGAAACTGGTTGGCCCACAGCGTGCCGGAATAGTCGACATAGGCGTCGATGTCGCCGTTCTTCAGCGCCTCGTAGATCACGCTGGAGCCAAGCCCGGCGCGCGTCGTCGCCGAGAGGCCGGATGCCTGCAGCCGCTCGCTGATCAAGGCCGACAGCACATATTGCTCGGTAAAGGTCTTGGCGCCGATCACGTAGCCTGCCGAGCCGCCGGCCAGCGAGGGCAGGAGACTCGCGCCGACCATGAGCGCGATGGTTGCGGTGCCAAGCCCGACACGGGCACGGCTGCGCCTGCGCAGGCCATCCTCGATCAGCGCCAGCAACTGATCGATGGCAAGCGCCAGCACGGCGGCGGCGACGCAGCCGAACACGACCAGCACCCAGTTCTGGGTCTGCAGCCCGGCAAAGATGTAGTTGCCGAGCGAGGTCTGGCCGATCGGCGTCGACAAGGTCGCGGTGCCGATCACCCACACCGCAGCGGTGCGGATGCCGGCCATGATCACCGGCAGCGCCAGCGGCAGCTCCACCATCGTGAGCGCCTGGCGCTCGGTCATGCCGACGCCTTTGGCGGCCTCGATCAGGCTTGCGTCGACGCCGTTCAGCCCGGTGATGGTGTTGCGCAGCACCGGCAGCATCGAATACAGCGCCAGCGCCAGCACCGCGGGCAGGAAGCCGAAGGCCGAGAACGAGAGCCCGAACCAGCGCAAGCTCAGCGCGGCCAATGCCAGCAGCAGCGGATAGAACAGCGCCAGCAGCGCCAGTCCCGGCACCGTCTGCACCACGCTTGCCGCGCCGAGCAGCAGATTGCGCAGGGCAGGGCGATTGCGCGCGAGCAGCGCCAGTGGAAAGCTCACGGCAAGGCCGAGCGCCAGCGCGGCGAGGCTCACGCGCAGATGGCTGCCGAGATAGTCAGGGAGATGCGACAGCGCCTCGGTGAAGCGTGGATCGGACAGGGCGCTCATGCTGCGCCGCTTTCGGGCAGCAGCGCGGCCAGCCGCGCCGCCTGCCGGCGCGGCGTCGTCATCAGCTCCGTCACGTAGGGTTCGCGGCTGGCCGCGAGCTCGGCCGGCGTGCCGATCTCGATCAGGCGTCCGCCGCGCATCACTGCGATGCGGTCGGCGAGCAGCAGGGCCTCGGTGATGTCGTGCGTGATCATGATCGTGGTCAGCGCGAACTGCTCATGCAGGGCGCGGTAGTCGCTGCCGAGCGCATCACGCGTCAGCGGATCGAGCGCGCCGAACGGCTCGTCCATCAGCACGATCTTCGGCCGCGCCGCGAGCGCGCGGGCGACGCCGACGCGCTGGCGCTGGCCGCCCGAGAGCTCGTGCGGCAGCCGGTCGCGATGCGCCTTGCGGTCGAGCCGCACGAGGTCGAGCAGCTCGCCGACGCGCGTGGCGATCTCGGCCGGCGGAGTCCCCAGCAGCCTGGGGGTGATGCCGATGTTGGCGGCAACCGTCATGTGCGGAAACAGCGCCCCGTTCTGGAACACGGTGCCAATCCGGCGACGCAGGCTGACAGGATCGAGGCCGGCGATATCCTCACCGGCAATCCGGATCGCGCCGCCGTCCAGCTCGATCAGGCGGTTGGTCAGCCGCAGCAGCGTGGTCTTGCCCGAGCCGGAGCCGCCCACGATCGCCAGGAACTCACCCTCGGCGACCTCCATCGATACGCCGTCGACCGCGGTCACGGTGACCGACGGACCAGGAAAGCTCTTGCGGACGTTGGCGTAGACGATGAACGGCGTGCGCGGCATGCGGCCTTGCGGAACGGTTGGCCGGGGTGTTGGCGGAGGTGTTGGCCTTGGGCTCAGTCAGATGACCTAGCACGTCCGGGCCGCGCGTTGAACTTCGCCGCGCAAGCGGCTAAGCCGTCCCGGCCATTCTCCGGGGAGGAACTTGGACGTGACGATGCCCACGGCCGCCGCGGTCGCGCTGGAGCGAACGACGGTGGCATTCCGTCTCGCCGGCGGACGCACCTACACCGCCGTCGAGACGGCGGATCTGGCCGTCGCCGACGGCGAGTTCGTCGCCATCGTCGGGCCGACCGGCTGCGGCAAATCCACCCTTCTCAACGTGGCGGCGGGACTGCTGAAGCCGGCCGCCGGCCAGGTGCGCATCTTCGGCCAGCCGCTGGCCGGCCTCAATCGCGACGCCGGCTACCTGTTCCAGGCCGATGCGTTGTTCCCATGGAAGACCGCGCTGGAGAACGTCGCGATCGGGCTCGAGGTCGCGGGCACGCCGTCGAAGGATGCGGCCGCCAAGGCGCAGCAATGGCTGACCTCGGTCGGCCTCGGCGCCTTCGGCAACCGCTATCCGCACATGCTGTCTGGCGGCCAGCGCAAGCGCGTCGGGCTCGCCCAGGTGCTGATCCGCAATCCCCGCATCATCCTGATGGACGAGCCGTTCGGGCCGCTCGACGCGCAGACGCGGCAGATCATGGGCAATTTGCTGCTCGATCTCTGGAATGCCGACCGCAAGGCGGTGCTGTTCGTCACTCACGATCTGGAGGAGGCGATCGCGCTCGCCGACCGCGTCGTCATCATGTCGGCCGGCCCCGCCTCGCGCATCATCGGCGACTGGCGCGTGACCCTGCCGCGCCCGCGCGACATCTTCGAGGTACGCATGAAACACGAGTTCCACGAGCTGCATCGCGAGATCTGGCAGACGCTGAAGTCCGAGGTCGAGAAGACCTACAAGCAGGCGGAGGCGGTGTGATGGGGGCGGCAATGAGCTTCGTGGGAGCCCCGCTGTTTCGGCGCGTGCAATGCGCTCCCTCCCCCCTTGTGGGGGAGGGTGGGGGAGGGGGGTACCCCGGAAAGACCGGTGGTTGGGGGACCCCCCTCCCCAGCCCTCCCCCACAAGGGGGGAGGGAGCGCAGCGGCGCAAGTGGCGTCGGCCGTGGACCCCTCACGCAGCGCGAGGCGGCCTGAATGTCGCGTCTTGGTTTGCTCGCGCTGCAGCTGCTGGTCGCCATCGTCGCGATTGCGCTGTGGCAGTTCTTCGCCACCGTGCCGGTGTTCGGGCGCATCTGGCTTCCGCCATTCTTCTTCTCCAATCCGGTCGACGTATCAGCGCAGGTCGTCAAATGGTTCTCGACCGGCGCGATCTGGAAGCACCTCGCGATCACCCTGTGGGAATCGATCCTGGCGTTCGCGATCGGCTCGCTCGGCGGCGTGCTGGTCGGCTTCTGGTTCGCGCGCAAGCCGCTGGTGGCCGCCGTGTTCGATCCCTACGTCAAGATGGCCAATGCGCTGCCGCGCGTGGTGCTGGCGCCGATCTTCACGCTGTGGCTGGGCTTGGGGATCTGGTCCAAGGTCGCGCTCGGCGTGACGCTCGTCTTCTTCATCGTGTTCTTCAACGTCTATCAGGGCGTGAAGGAGGTCTCGACCGTGGTGCGCGACAATGCCCGCATGCTCGGCATGAGCGAGCGGCAGTTGATGCGCCACGTCTACTGGCCGTCGGCGCTGTCGTGGATGTTCTCGTCGCTGCACACGTCGGTGGGCTTCGCCGTCGTCGGCGCCGTCGTCGGCGAATATCTCGGCTCGGCCGCCGGCCTCGGCTACCTGATCCAGCAGGCCGAAGGCATCTTCGACGTCGCCGGCGTGTTCGCCGGCATGTTCGTGCTGTCGGCGTTCGTCATCCTGATCGACATCTGCGTCACGCTGGTGGAGCGGCGGCTCCTGGTGTGGCGGCCTGACGCGGCGGATGGACGGTGAGGGGCGCGGTGCTCCCACATCCTCCGCCGTCGTCCCGGCGAACGCCGGGACCCATACCGCGTGATATCGCGGTTGGAAAAGACGGGTCGTCCCGTGTGCCCCAAACCACTCCCTGGGGTTATGGGTCCCGGCGTTCGCCGGGACGACGGCGGTGGGTGGCGCAGCCTTCTAAAGCCACATCAACACGCCTAATCTGACCAACGACAGAACGGAGGAAACACATGAACAAGATCATCGGCCGGGTCACCGGCGCGCTGCTGGCGCTTTCGCTGAGCACCGGTCTCGCCAGCGCGGCCACCAAGGTCACCATCGCAATCGGCGGCGGTGCCTGCCTGTGCTATCTGCCGACCGTGCTGGCCAAGCAGCTCGGCGAATACGAGAAGGCCGGGCTCGACGTCGAGCTGGTCGATCTCAAGGGCGGCTCGGATGCGCTGAAGGCGGTGCTCGGCGGCAGCGCCGACGTCGTCTCCGGCTATTTCGATCACTGCGTCAATCTCGCGGCCAAGAAGCAGGAGATGCAGTCCTTCGTCGTCTACGACCGCTATCCCGGCCTGGTGCTGGTGGTCGCGCCGTCGCACAACAAGGAGATCAGCTCGATCAAGGATCTCGCCGGCAAGAAGGTCGGCGTCAGCGCGCCGGGCTCCTCGACCGACTTCTTCCTGAAGTACATGCTGAAGAAGAACGGCCTCGATCCGTCGGGTACCGCCGTGATCGGCGTCGGCCTCGGCGCGACCGCGGTGGCGGCGATGGAGCAGGGCCAGATCGACGCGGCCGTGATGCTCGATCCCTCGGTCACCGTGCTGCAGGGCAAGCATCCTGACCTCAAGATCCTCAGCGATACCCGCACCCAGCACGACACGCTGGAGGTGTTCGGCGGCGAATATCCCGGCGGCGCGCTGTACTCGACGGCGGCCTGGATCGCCGGCCATGACAAGGAGGCGCAGGCGCTGACCAACGCCATCGTGGCGACGCTGGGCTGGATCCATTCGCATACGCCGGAGGAGATCATGGCGAAGATGCCGGAGGAGCTCGTTGGCAAGGACAAGGCGCTGTATCTCGCGGCGCTGAAGAACACCATCCCGATGTACTCCCAGACCGGCAAGATGGATCCGAAGGGCGCCGACGCCGTGCTCGCGGTGTTCTCGACCGGCTCGCCCGACGTCGCCAAGGCCAATGTCGACGTCAGCAAGACGTTCACCAACAAGTTCGTCGAGCAGGCGAAGGGCGCGAAATAGCGGATGACGGACGTCGTCATCCAGCGCGTCACCACGCTCGACCTCAAGGTCGAGCCGTGGGACTGGCCGTTCGCGAACCAGCGCCGCGACGACATCGCGGCGCATTTCGCGGAATGCCAGCGCGCGAGGCCCGGCCTGTGGAACGGCCGTGTGCTGCTC
This sequence comes from Bradyrhizobium sp. HKCCYLRH3061, assembly GCF_051168015.1. Lineage (NCBI taxonomy): Bacteria > Pseudomonadati > Pseudomonadota > Alphaproteobacteria > Hyphomicrobiales > Nitrobacteraceae > Bradyrhizobium > Bradyrhizobium sp. HKCCYLRH3061. The sequence continues at coordinate 306,774 of NZ_JBNPUE010000001.1, read as the reverse complement.
GGGCGCAATCCGCGCATCGCGGACGGACGTTTTTCGGCGAGCTATTTCGAGACCGATTTCGCGAGCCTGCTGGCGTGGCGTGACTGGGGCTTTCCGGATCGCGCCGCCTTCAACGGCTTCGGCATGGGCGCGCTGCGGTCCGCCGACGGCGCCTTCGTGCTCGGCGAGATGGGCGCCCATACCGCCAATGCCGGCCGGCTGTACTTTCCCGCCGGCACGCCGGATCTCGACGACGTCAGCGATGGCGTGCTCGATCTCGCCGCTAACGTGGCGCGCGAGGTTGAGGAGGAGACGGGACTCGCGCCATCGGACTATCAGGCCGCGGCGCATTGGGACTGTGTCGTGACCGGCGCGTCGATCGCGTTGATGCGCGTGCTCGACGCCCCTGACATGGGCGAGGCTCTGCAGCGCCGCATCGAGGCCAACCTCGCGGCCCAGGACGAGCCGGAACTCTGCTCGATACGGCTGGTTCGAAGCAGGAATGATCTGACTGCGGCGATGCCGCGCTTCGTGACCGCCTTTCTCGAAACGCAATTCAGCCCCGGAGAGCCGTCCTCATGAGCAAGAAACCGCGCACGCTGGCCGATGAGCTCGATGGTTTCATCTCGCCGTACCGGATCGATGGCGGGCACAAGTTTCATCTCAAGTCGCACAAGACCAAGGTCAAGGGCGGCCTCGCCAAGGAAGAGGGCGAGGCGATCATCGAGCAGAACCGCCAGCGGCTCGCCGACTTCCAGGAGAAGCTCTACGCGCAGGACCGCTGGTCGGTGCTGGTGCTGCTGCAGGGCATGGACGCCTCCGGCAAGGACAGCGCGATCAAGAGCATCTTCGAGGGCGTCAATCCGCAGGGCTGCGAGGTCACCTCGTTCAAGCAGCCGACCTCCAAGGAGCTCGACCACGACTTCATGTGGCGCAGCGCCATCGCGCTCCCCGAGCGCGGCCGCATCGGCATCTTCAACCGCTCCTACTACGAGGAATGCCTGGTCACGCGCGTGCATCCGGAGATCCTGAAAGCGGAGAAGCTGCCGCCGAGGCTCGTCACCAAGAACATCTGGCACGAGCGCTTCGAGGACATCTCCGCGTTCGAGCGCTACCTCACGCGCAACGGCACCGTGATCCTGAAGTTCTTCCTCAACATCTCCAAGGAGGAGCAGCGCGAGCGCTTTCTCGACCGGCTGGAGGAGCCGGCGAAGAACTGGAAGTTCTCGATGGGCGACGTCACCGAGCGCGCGAGGTGGAATCGCTACCAGGCGGTCTATCAGGACATCGTGCGCCACACCTCGACGCCCTATGCGCCGTGGCATGTCGTTCCGGCCGACCACAAATGGTTCGCCCGTGTCGTCATCGGCTCGACCATCGTCGCCGCGCTGGATGGCCTGGACCTGCATTTTCCGCGCGTCGACGCCGGCTCGCGCGAGGAGTTCAAGGCGGTGCGCAAGGCGCTCGAGAGCGAAGGCAAGGGCGGCAAGAAGGGCTGAGCGCGAAGCGCTCATCGCACTCTCTCGTTCGTCCGTGGCACCCGCTAGTCAGCTCGTCATGCCCGGGCTTGACCCGGGCATCCATCCCTTCAACGGAAAGCCGTTCAAGGAGCTGGATGGCCGGGTCAAGCCCGGCCATGACGGATCAGTGAGTCAGGCGCTCGCATGGGCCCAACCTTGAACTGGGCGCCCGGACATAACGGTGGATTAGTGCTCGACACGCGAGAGATGCGAGCGTGCACACGCATGGCCCATCCGCTCGCATCAATCCCGCCATCTCACCTCACGCCGCGCCGGCTTGGCGTGTGTCCTCGTGCACCTGCAGGAACCGCTGCGTGAAATCCGCTGCCGGCATCGGCTTGCCGAAGTGATAGCCTTGTCCCTGCTCGCAGCCGAGCCGCAGCAGGAACTCGGCCGTCGCCGCGTTCTCGATGCCCTCGGCGATCACCGACAGGCCGAGCTGCTTGCTCAGGCTGACCGTCGAGCCGACGATGGCCGCGTCGTCGGCCTGGGTCAGCACGTCGCGCACGAAGGAGCGGTCGATCTTGAGCCCGTCGAGCGGGAATTTCTTCAGATAGCTCAGGCTTGCATAGCCGGTGCCGAAATCGTCGAACACCAGGCTGACGCCGAGTGCCTGCAGCCGGTTGAACGTCTGCAGCACGCCGGGTTCGTCGTGCAGCAGGATGTCCTCGGTGACTTCGAGCTCGAGCAGGCGCGGCGACAGGCCGGTCGAGGTGAGCAGCTTGCTGACGAAGGCCGCGAGGTCGCCGGACTGGAACTGGGACGGCGAGAGGTTGACGCCGACGCGAATGTCGTGGCCGGCGAGCTGCCAGTCCCGCGCCTGCCGGCAGGCGGTGGCCATGACCCAGGTCGCGACCGCCTCGGACAGATGCGAGGTGTTGACGACCGGAATGAAATCACCCGGAGGCACGAGGCCGCGGGTCGGGTGACGCCAACGGATCAGCGCCTCGGCGCCGATCACGCGGCCGCCCAACAGCTCCACTTGCGGCTGGTAGAACAGCTCGAATTCGTTGCGCTCGACGGCGAGCGCGAGCTCGGCCTCCAGCGTCAATCTCTGCTCGAGCTCGTGGCGGATGGCGCTCTCGAACAGCACATGACTGCCCTGCCGGTCCATCTTGGCGCGACAGAGGGCAAGGTGGGCGTTGCTGAGCAGCTCGTCTGCCGAGTGCCCGCCCTCGGGATGCACCGCGATGCCGAGGGTGACCTTGACGCGCTGGTGACGCGTGCCCGCGTCCAGCGGCGCCTCGAACAAATGCGACAGATGATCGGCGAGCTCGGCCACGGTGCCGCCGATGGCGGAGCAGGGAATGGCGAGCGCGAACTCGTCGCCGCTGAGCCGGGCGACGCGGCCCATGCCGCCGATCTCGGTGTGGAGCCGCTCGGCCGCCGCGCGCAAGACGCTGTCGCCGAAGGCGTGGCCGAGCGTGTCATTGATGCGCTGGAAGGCATCGAGCCCGATCACCAGCAGCGCCACGCGGTCGGCCGCGGCATCCGCGGTCGCGATCATGGCGGCGAGCTCGCTCTGCAGCGTGTTGCGGTTGATCAGCGCGGTCAGCGTGTCGTGCTCGGCGAGGTAGCGGATGCGCTCGGCCTCGCGCTTGCGCGCCGAGATGTCGCGCAGGATCACGCCATATTGCAGGCCGTCGGCGCCCTGCCAGGCGGAGAAGCTCGCCTCGACCGGAAATACCTCGCCGTCCTTGCGCCGGCCGTCGAACTCGATCGTGGAGCCGTCGGGCATCAACGTCGCCGGCAGCGCCGCCTCCTGCTGCGGAAACAGGTCATGGGTGTCGCTGCCGTCGGCGCGCAGACGCGCAAAGGGCTGGCCGATGATCTCGTCGGCACCGTAGCCGAAGATCGCGACCGCGCCCGGATTCCACACCGTGATCCGCCGGTTGCGGTCGGTACAGACCAGCCCGTCCCCGATCGACATCGCGATCCGCTCGAAACGGCTCTCGGCGACGTGCCGCAGCAGGCCGCGGAAGTCGATCTCGTCGAGGGCGGTGGCCGCGAGATAGGCGACCAGCGCGATCTGCAGCAGCGAGGTGTCGAGCACCACGGCGTAGCGGTCGTGCAGCAGCAGCGCCACGGCCTCAATCAGGACGCTGATCATGGCGATCAGCAGCGCGCGCCGCGCCGCCGAGAGGTGCCGCCAGCTCGCCAGCATGATGATGACGATCAGCAGCACGCCCGCCATCGTGGCCGCCGTCGACGTCGAGAGCAGGGTGCGGTGCTGAACGATGGACTCGGCCGCCAGCGCCTGCAGCATGACGCCGGGCAGGACGCGGCCGTTCGGCACGCTGTAATAGTCGCCGAGCTCGATCGCGGTGGCGCCGACGATCACCCGCTTGTCCTTGAGCCTGGCCAGTGCCGCCGCGTCGCCGCGGACGACATCGACATACGACACCCGCGGCAGCGACGACAGATCGATGCCGTAGTCGACCAGGAAAGAGCTGTTCTTGACCGCGTCGCTGCCGGCGAGGAACGCACCCATGGACTGCAGGAAGGTTTTCGCGCCGCCCGTGTCGCAATATTCACCGAAAGCGTAGCTTCTGACGCGGCCATCGCGCGCCACCTCGACGTTCACGAAAGCCGACCATGCGAGCTGCTCGAACTGCGGCAGCGGCCGGTTGAGGTGAATGGCGGTGTCCTTCCCCGCCGCATCGAGCTGCCTGAAGGCCGGCAGCACGACCGAGCTCTTGGCGTTCTGCAGCGCGGTGAGGAAGGCCTCATCACCGGCTGCCTCGGACGGCGTGCTGAAATCCACGTCGAAGGCGACGTCGCGGACGCCGGCGCGCTGCAACTGCTCCAGCAGGCGCGCATGCTGGCTCCGCGGCCACGGCCAGACGCCGATGGCTTCGATCGAGCGCGGGTCGATCGCGACCACCGCGATCTCGCCGCTGGCGGGGCGGGTGTCGAGGCGTAAGCGCAGATCGACGAGGGCGTTGCTCAACAGCTCGTGGCCCCCCGACAGGCCGACCGTCAGCAGCGCAACAACGACCAGAATATGCGGCATGAACCGCCTGAACATGCCCTCTCCCGAATATCTGCGTGCCACGTCGACGCCCGCGTTCCCGATCCCGACCTCATCCCGCTCCGACCGCAGAGCCATGGAACCCTGCGAGCCCGCGCTCCCCCATGACGGCGCATGACGCAGGCGTGGACGCTCGAGCGGGACTCCCTAGTTCTTGCTGTGACCGTAGGCGTAGGCATTGCCGTGGTTGCCGTTGCCATGGTTGCCGCTGTTGCCGTTGCCGCTATTTCCGTTACCGCTGTTACCGTTGCCATTGCCGTTGTTGCCTTGGCTATCGTTGCCCTGGCCGTTGTTGCCGTTACCGCCATTGTTGCTGCCGCGGCTGCCACCATTGGCATTGCCGTTGCCGGCGTCGCCATTGCCGGCTGCATTGGCGCTGGCGGATCCGCTTGGCGAGCCGACCGCCGCGGTGACGGCAGCTGCGATCGAGGAATCTCCCGACGAGCCGTTCGCGGTCGCCGAGTTGCTCGTCGAATTGCCGCTATTGCCGCGCGCGTCATTCCAGGCGGTGCTTCGTCCTGCTCCTGCGGCCGGCGTGTGGGCGCCATGGGCGAGGCCGCGCGTCGCCTTCTGGATGTTCAAATTGACCTCGCCGATCGACGACGAGATCCGCACCACGCCGGGCTTGGCGCCGCCGAATCCGGTCGCAGAATGCTGCTGCGCGGCGACCGTTGTGCCCGGACGCGCGGGCGGGCCGTTGACGTTCAGCGCGTGGATCACGCTGCCCTTGGCCTCGCGGGGCGCCTGCAGGCCGTCGCGCGGCACCGGAACGCGATCGATGGTGGAGGCGCGCGGCGGGCCCTGCTCGATCGGGCTGAAGGTGCCGGCGCCGGACAGGCTGAGGCCGGAGCGGCCGCTCGCAAAGGCGGTGGCGGCCTGGCCCGGCATCACCTGGGCGATCTGGCCGGTCTTGAAGTCCGACACCTGCACCTGGCCGCGGCTGACCTCGACCTTGGTGCTGCGGCCGGAGATCGTGACGCTGAACTGCGTGCCCTTGACGACGGCGGCGAGATAGGGCGTCTCGACCTCGAAATGCTGGACGTTGCGCTTCTCGACGTCGAGCAGGATCGAGCCGGCGCGCTGCAGGATGGTGGTCGCCATGCCGTCCCTGGCCGCGGTGGGCAGGCCGACCTCGGAGTTCGGCGCGATCACGATCGTCTCGGCGCCGCGGGTCAGGCGGACGCGGCCGGTCGGCCCGGTCCGGATCGTATCGCCTGGCTTGAGCGGGTCCTCGCGACCGAGCGACACCTGCGCTGCGCCCTGGGTGGTGACCCAGACCTCACCGGACGATTTGCTCACGAGCCACGGCTCACCGTCGGCCGCGAACGCGGCCGGCATTGCACCGAAAAGGAACGCGGCGATCAGTCCCGGGATCAGGAAGCGCTTGGATGACATGGCACGAACTCGCATCGTTGGCGGCTTTTGAAACTAATCGAAATGTTTCAAGAGACCCTTAGGAGTTGCAGCCGTGTTTGCCTCCCGCATTTACGCTTCGTTGACCTTAACAAACTAGAAACGAGGCATGCGCGCTGGTTGTGTCGACGGAACTGGGAGGACTGCGGGTTGGCGCGACGGCGCGGCCGGACCGCACGGCTCGCGACGGCTGCATGGAGCCGTGATCGCCGCCGGCATTTCCCTGTCCGCATCGCTGTTTGCAGCGACGGCCAATGCGCAGCAGGTCAGCCAGCCGGGCTTCGATCCGCGGCAGACCGAGCGCTATTTCGACGAGCAGCAGTCGCGGTCGACGCAGCCGCCGCCGCGGCCGCGTACGCCGCAATTCGCGCCCCAGGGCGGCGGCGATCGCAAGCCCTTGTTCACCATGCGCGGCGTCACGCTGACGGGGGCCTCCGCGCTGCCCGCCGAGCAGCTCGCCGCGAGCTATCAGCCCTATCTCGGCAAGCCGGTGTCGCAGGCCGACCTCGCCGCGATCACGACCGCGATCAGCGATCAGTACCGCGCCGCCGGCTATCATCTCAGCCGTGCGATCGTACCGCCGCAGGACATCCGCGATGGCCGGGTGCGGATCCAGATCCTCGAAGGCAGCATCACCGAGGTGACCTTGAAGGGTGCCGGCGCGGAAGAGTTCGGCATCCGGCCGATGCTCGCCCCCGTGCTGGCCGAGCAGCCGTCACGGCTGGAGACGCTGGAGCGGCAGTTGCTGCTGATCAACGGCCGCGGCGGCGTCCGTCTGGTCGATTCCGCGCTGGAGGAGATCGGCGGCACCACCGGCCGGTTCCGCCTGGTGATTGAGCTGCAGACCTGGCACGTCTACGGCTTCGCCGGCGTCGACAATCTCGGCTCGTCGACCGTCGGTCCCTGGCAGAACTACGCCACGGCCGCCTTCAACTCCTATCTGCTGCCGGGCGACACGCTCACCGCCAACCTGTCGACGACGCCGGGAGATCCGCGCCAGCTCGCCTTCGGACGGCTGTCCTATGAGGTGCCGGTCGGCACCGACGGCGCCTATGTCGGCGCCTCCGCGCTGTACAGCGAGGTGCGGCCGGGCGACCGGAGACGGCTGTTCAACGACAACACGGTGACCGAGACGCTCGAGCTGCGCGGCGGCCTCGTGCCGATCCAGTCGCAGCGCGCCTCGCTGAAGCTCAATCTCGCGGCGGCCTTCAGCGACGTGACCGAGCGCGACCTGTTCGGCATCTGGTATCGCGATCGCGTGCGGACGCTGACCTTCACCGCCGACTACCGCTGGAAGGATGATCTCGGCGGCGACAGCTACCTGACGGCGGCGTACCGGCAGGGCCTGAACGCGTTCGGGGCGACGCCGCTCGACGATCCCCTTGCGTCGCGCGCGGGCGCCTCGCCGAGCTTCTCGGTCTTCAGCGGCTGGTTCGCGCGCTATCAGACATTGTCCGAGGCGTGGTCGCTGAAGCTCGCGGCCGCCGGCCAGCTCGCTTCGGGTCCGCTGTACAATTCGCAGCAGTTCTATCTCGGCGGCCTCGCCTATGGCCGCGGCTATGGCAGCGCCGAGATCAGCGGCGACAACGGCGTCGCCGGCACGTTCGAGGTCCGCTTCGAGCAGAAGCCGAACTGGCAATATCTCACGAGCTACCAGCTCTACGGCTTCTTCGATGCCGGGCTCGCCTGGAACGACGGCTTCCGGCCGTCGGACGGCGTGGCGCTGACCTCGGCGGGAGCCGGGATCCGCTTCACCTTCCCGAACGACTGGCGCGCCGACCTCGGCGTCGCCGCGCCGCTCAGCTACCGTGCCCCCGACAACACGACGCGCAGCGCGCGCCTGCTTCTGACGCTGTCGAGCGTGCTCAAGCTGTGCCCGCAGCGCGGGCAGGGCCCCTGCATCTGAGAACTGGCGGGATCGGTGCGGCGGCGGATGTCCGCTCTCCCGTTGGGCGAGCGCGCCTGCGCGACCTCGCGCGCTCCGGATAGCCGGCAAACTCATCCAGCATCCAGCGTTGCGAGAAGCCATCGGGCGCGCCCACCTCTGGCAGCGCGCGGCCGAACAGCTCGCGCTGGACATGACACGCAAGGTCCAGCGGTTGCGCGACTGCCAGCTGATCGGGGGGGAGAAACTTCGCCCGCTCGTTGCATCCCATCTCAGTTGAACTTTCTCTGCAACGCTGCCATATTTTCTATTGCAATTGGAGGTTGTGTAATGGCCGACGAACCTAAGTCCGACACACCGACGCCCCCAGCGGAAGAGCCAACGGCGGAACACGAGCTCCCCGCGGAATTGTGGTGGAAAGAATTCCTCAGGGCCAAGACAAGCTCAACTGGCGCTGCAGCACCCAGTGCCCCTCCGAAGGAGGCGAAGCTTATTAGTCTGGCGAGGCTTTTCAGCCGTTCCTCGAACATGCGATGAAGCTTCAGGGCTACCGCGACGCGTTCACGATGTATACCGCCAAGGTGAGCGACATCTGTCGTCACCTGGGTCTGACGGGCGTTGTAATCATTTGGACCTTCAAAAAGGAGGTCGCCGGACAATCCGCTATTCCGAGCGAGCTTCTGCTGCCGCTCCTTCTTATTGCGTCCGGTCTACTGGCTGATCTGCTGCAGTATTTCCTGGGAGCGATCATCTGGTTCTTGTACTATCGGAAGCAGGAAATCTTAGGCACCAAAGAGGATAAGGATATCGGTCACACGCCGCTGCTCGACCTTCCCATGAACGTCCTGTTCCTGTTGAAAGCCGTTCTGTTCGTTGTCGCTTATGGATGCATCGCAGGCTATTTCTTTCGAGCCATCTCGTTTTTATGATCAAGGCAACAGGCTCGGAAACTGCTGATATGTGTAGTCTTTCGAGATCCACGACCATGCCGTCAGCGTCGTCCCGGTGATCGGCACATTGCGCAATTCGAAATGGACGCGGCCACAGGCCGGCCTGGTCAGATCGCTGCCAAGATATTCGCGATAGAGCACGTCGATATAGGCGCGTACGCCGAGCGCGGCACGGATCTGCGGCACCAGCTCGCGCGCGATATTGTCGATCGATATTCGGCAGGACGGCGGCTGCGCCTCGCGCTGCGCCGGATGGTCGGCCTGGAACGGACAGGCGACGAAGGTCACCGTGCTTCTGGCGTCACGCGGCGCACCGGCCTTGATGCCGTAGCTCATGTCATCGCCGACGTTGGCGACCACGCGCGCGGCCTGCGCGAAGGACGGATGCCTCCGTGCCGAGGGACTGGGCCCCTCGGTCGGCGCGACGCGCCGACCTCTTCCGACGGAGCGGAGGTGAGAGGAGATCGCGGTTGGCGCTCGGGTCTCGATCAAGTGCCTCAGATCTAGACCGGCTTGCCATGGCCGTGGAACAGCCGGCCCTTCTCGGTGATCAGGACGATGACCAGCGCGCTCGACGTGCAGGCCAGGAAGCCCGCGGCGAACGGCAGCGCGCTGCCGTCGAAGGCCTGGCCGACGACGGCGCCGGCGGCCATGCCGAGCAGGGTCGTGATCGAGCCGTAGAGCGAGGAGGCGGTGCCGGCATTCGCCCGTTGCGGCTCCATCGCCAGCGCGGTGAAGTTCGCGAACATCAGGCCGAACGAGAACATCATGCCCGCCGACAGCAGCATGAACAGCCACAGCGGCAGCATGCCGAGAACCGCCGCGCTGAAACAGGCCAGCGCGATGACGACGCTGCCGACCAGCGCGCCGTGCGAGATCATGCGCATGCCGAGCCGTCCGACGAGGCGGGCGTTGAGGAAGCCGGCGACCGCAATGGTCACCGCGATCGCCGCGAAGGCGAGCGGGAAGTAGTGGCCGAGATGATAGACCCCGGTGAACAATTGCTGCGACGACAGCACATAGCCGAGCACGGCACCGAAGATGCCGCTCGCGGCGAGCGCATAGCCCAGCGTCTGGCGGTTGGTGAGGGTGGTGCGGAACGCCGCGCCGATTTCGGCGACCGAGAACGGCTTGCGCTCGCTTTCGGGCAGCGTCTCCGGCAGCCGCATCGCGGTCCACAGCAGCGTGACGATGCCGTACAAGGTCAGCACCACGAAGATGCCGCGCCACTGCGTCAGCAGCATCACCGCCTGGCCGAACGACGGCGCGATCACGGGAATGGCGATGAACACCATCATCGCCAGTGAGACCACGCTCGCCATGCGGCGGCCGGCATAGCAGTCGCGCACGATCGAGGTCGCGATCACCCGCGTCGCCGCGGTGCCGAGGCCTTCCAGCGCGCGCGCCAGCAGCAGCATCTCGAAGGACGGCGCGGCGATCGCGAGCAGGCTGGCGACCGCATACAGCACCATGCCGCCGATCAGCACCGGGCGCCGGCCGAAGCTGTCGGACAGCGGGCCGATCACGAACTGGCCGAGGCCGAAGCCGATGACGAACGCCGTCAGCACCGTCTGCAGCCGGTTGGCGACGTCGATATGGAACGAGGCGCCGATGTTCGGCAGCGCCGGCAGCATCATGTCCATCGCCAGCGGATTGAGCGCCATGATCGCCGCGACCACGATGACGAATTCGGTGAAGCCCATCGGCCGATGGCGGACGATCTCGATGGTGTCGGCACTGGTATCAGCCAAGGCGCGGGCCTTCCAAGGTGTTGGGAATGCGGGAGAGGTGACCCATAAGTATCGGGTTTGCTGCGTCGCACAAGGCGTGTTTCGGAATGGCTGGTCACCGGCGCTGGCCGTTGGCGCGATTGTGACCGCCCGTGAGCCGCGGAAAATTGCGCCAGCGGCGACGCGATGGTAACGGCCGTGTGATCGACGTCCGGATCCAGGCCCGCATGAAGACCTACAAGATCGTCGTCCATGTCCCGGAAGCCGCGGGTGACGCCGTGCGCCACGCGATGGGCGAGGCCGGGGCCGGCCGCATCGGCAACTATGACTACTGTTCGTTTACCTCGAAGGGCACCGGCCGGTTTCGCCCGCTCGCCGGCGCCGACCCGGCCATCGGCGCGGTCGGCCGGCTCGAGACGGTCGAGGAGGAGCGCATCGAGACCGTGTGCGCCGCGGACCGGCTGAGGTCCGTGATCCAGGCGATCCGCGCCGCGCATCCCTATGAGGAGCCGGCGATCGACGTCTACCCGATCGAGAGGGTGGACTAGCATGCCTATGCTTCGTCTCATGCTGCGCCGCTTCCGCACTCTCCTGATCGCGGCGTTGCTCGCCACGGCCGCAGCGGCCGCGGCGCGGGCCGGTGACGCCGCGCCGGCCGATCAGATCTCGGCGTTCCGGCTCGCCCACGGCGAAGGCCGCGTGACGCGCGACGCCACGCTCGACCGCATCGCGATGGAGCAGGCGCGCGCGATGGCCGACAAGGACGATCTCAGCCACGAGGTGCTCGCTCCCTTCACCCGCCGTGTCGCGCCGTCGAAGGCCGGCCGCGCCGCCGAGAACATCGCCTACGGCTATGATAGTTTCGACAAGACGCTGGGGCAGTGGATCAACTCGGCGGGCCACCGCAAGAATCTGCTGCTGCCCAAGGCGACCAAGGTCGGCATCGCCAGCGCAAGGAATGCGAGCGGCAAGCGCACCTATTGGGCGATGGTGATCGCGGGCGACTACGACGCCGACAAGCCGAAGGGCGCTCCGAAGAACAAGGGCAAGGCCGTGGTCGCGCAGACGGCGACACGATCCGGGAAGGGCGATGCCAGGCCGGCGACGCGCTGGGGCGCCAAGCCGCCGACGTCCTCCGCCAAGGACTGCCACCTCAGCATCAAGGTCATCGGTCTCTGCATCTGAGCACAGCGGCCTGCGGCCGCTGCTGAACGCGACGCCGCCGCGGGATCACGCCGTTGTGCGATGCGTCTTGTTGCTGAGGCGAGTCTTATCGGATATGCAAGCAATGGTTGTCTTTTTGGCAGCCAGTATCGTGAAGATTTTTCATCTCATTTTGAACGGAGACCATCATGGCAGTCATTGAGCAGACCTCAACCACCAGCACCAACCCGCAGACCGCCTCGGCGTCCTTCCAATGGTCGCTCACCTCCTACGAGGAGCAGGGCAATCTGTGGCTCAAATGGAGCACGAACGCGCCGTTCCGCGCGCAGCAGGGGCAGATCTCCGTCTACAGCGGCAGCGGCTTCCCTTCCGATCCGAAGAAGGACCGCAAGGCCTGGTCGTGGGACAACGAGCACGGCGGCGGCTCGGGATGGGACACGGGCCTGCGCTACGGCTCCGACTGGTACTGCGCCTGGATCGCCGAGAAGAGCCCGAACGGGCCGTACGCCTACGCGGTCACGCTCGTCACCAAGCTCGCCTGAGCTGACGCGCGCCGCCGCCAAAGGCGGACGTCCCGAGGCCCCTGGCCGCGCTGAGACCTGTGCCTCAGCGCGGCTGCTTCTTCAGGTGCAGATAGCCGGGATCGAACTCGCCGATCGCGCATAGCCGCGCCCAGTCGTGCACCGTCAGCATGCCGCTGCGGAAATCGACAGCGCGGCTGGCGCGCAGCTCGACCAGCGTGCGGTTGACCGTCGCGATCGCCATGCCCAGTGCCTCGCCGAGCTGCACCAGGCTGACCGGCAGCTGCAACTGATCGTTCCGGACATGGCCGAGCGCGCGGGCGCGATAGAACAGCTCGCAGAACATGTGCGCCATGCGCGCCGGCTTGCTCCGCGCGCTGTTGTTGGTGATGGCCTCGCGGAAGATCGACGCATCGATCAGCGTCTCGCGCCAGATCGCAAAGCCGAGCGTCGGCCGCCGGCTGATCGCGCGGGTCAGCTCCTTGTGCGCAACGCTCGCCACCACCGCCGGCCCGATCGCGCAGACGGCGTGATCCATGCGGTCGAGGAAGATCGCCTGGGCGTCGGGCCAGTCACCCGGCATGTGAAAGGAGAGATACTGCCGCTGGCCGCCGGACAGCAGGTGATAGCGCGCCACCCATCCGGAGATCACGACGACGGAACGGTCCGGCTCGTCCCCCTGGCGGATGAGGTCCTCCTGATCGGCGAGCTCGCGCAAAGCGAAGCTGAAACTCCGGACCTCGGCGATGTCCTCACCGGACAGTTTCGAGTGCTCCCTGAGCTTGTTGGTGACGATCCGGTCCGCATCCATGAAAATCGTACCGTCCGGGCGCTGTTGCGTATCAAATGAGACGACGGAGCCGGCGTGACCGACTAAGGTCGACTTCAGTAGATGCGGTCGAAGGTTGCCGGTCGCCGCATCGGGAGAACAGCTGTGCCCCACATCGCGTTCCTCTCCCGGCTCCGCCGATTGTTCGGTGGCACGGGGCCGCATATCGAGACCATCGCAGCCGCCCTTGCCGACGGCCGCATCAAGCAGCCGGCTCATCCGATGTCGGATCAGGAGCTATCGCGCGCCATCCGCGAGTTCCAGAGCCGGCCGGCCTCGGATGAGGCCTTGAAGAAGCTCGCTGAGCGGCTGGAGGCCGCGAAGCGTGACGGCCCCTCGTGACGGCCCTCATGACGATTGGGCGGGATCCGGCTCCAGCAGGAACAGCATCAGCCGCACCAGTTCGTCCTCGAGCTCGCGTGTGCCGACGAGGCGATGCTCGCGCATGACGGCGGCCCGGATCGGGCCCAGCGCAGCGCGCACCAGGATGAAGCGGCGCGCGGCCGGCATCGCCTCGCTCCGCAATCCCACCGTCTCGATCAGCCGTTCGGTCATGCGGTCCACCATCTCGTGCAGCGCCTTCTGCAGCTCAGCGTCATTGCCCAACAGGCCGAGCAGATAGCGCCGCACACGGTGACGGCCGGCGAACGGGGCGAAGCCCTGCCGCACCGCCGCGCGCACGATCGCCTCGCGTCCAAGCCCGCGATGCGCCTCCAGCGCCTCCCCGAACTCCGCCTCCTGGCGAGCGAACTCGCGCAGCACCAGCGCACGCAACAGTGAGGTCTTGTCCCTGAAATAGCTGTAGAGCGTGCCGATCGAGAAGCCCGCGCGCTCGGCGATGGCGTTCGTGCTCAGGCCCTTGCCGCCGCCGCTCTGCAGAAGTTGAGCGGTTGCCTCGAAGATCACGTCGAGGGTCTGCCGCGTGCGCTTCTGCACCGGGGTTTTTCGAAGCGTTTCAGGAGCTTGCTGCATCAATCCGATCTCGGGTCGCGCGCGTGGGAAATCGAGTAGGCGTTGCCGGCGGTCCGAGCTAAGCCAGAGCTCGCATGCGGGGCGGACAGTGAGCAGTGATGAGTTCACGGCCGAACCTGCTAGCGTCAGGCTGAACCTCATTTGAACGAAGGATCGATTGCCATGCTGCGCCTCGTACTGCCGTTTGTTGCCCTCATCGCCGTCTCCCCCTGTCTTCTGTCGCAGAGCGCGTTCGCCGGCAACCGCGCCGCGGCCGACAGCTGTGCCGCCAAGCTGTCGCCGGTGGCGAAGCAGATCTACGACGCGTCTGCGTTGGCCATCGGCCCGGACAGCGTCGTCAAGGACGTCATCGTCGAGCGTGTCAGGCCGCTGGTGATGGCCGGAAGGTTCGATCGCGACACTGCCCGCGCCAACGCCACGCCGGCCGGCGAATGCCTGGTGCTGCTGAAGTAGGTCGCGCCGCGCCCCGCAAGGTTTGGAGGCTGCGATGGGACATCAGGCCGCAGCCTCCCGGAGCAGGCGGCGTCGCTCCGGGGCAACCCGGCTTGGCAAGTTCAGCCGACTCGCGCATCACTAGGTGATGCTGGAGCTTCTCACCCGTCACTGGGTTGCCGGCGCCGTGTTCATGGCCGCAGCGCTGCTGGCGCTGGTCCCGCTGCTGGCGGCCGACTGGCCGCTCGCGCTGCTGCTGATCTTCCTGCATTCGCCGGGCTACATGATCCACCAGGTCGAGGAGCACACCGGCGACCGCTTCCGCAGCTTCGTCAACACCGTGATGTTCGGGGGGCGCGAGGCGCTGACCACGATCGACGTGCTCTGGGTGAATTGCGGCGCGGTCTGGGGCATCGACCTGATTGCGCTCTACGTCGCCTGGATCGCCGGCCCGGCCTGGGCGCTGGTCGCGCCCTATCTGATGCTCGTCAACTCGCTCGGCCATATCGGCCCGGCGCTGCGCTTCCGCGGTTACAATCCGGGCCTCGTCACCGGCATCGTGCTGTTCATTCCGCTCGGTCTCGTCACCGTGCTGACGATCCCGGCCACAGCGGCGCAGCATGCCCTCGGATTCGGCCTGTCGCTGCTGCTGCATATCGTCATCGCCGCCAACGCGATCCGTCGCGCCCGCAGCGCCGGCCTGGCCAAGGCCTAGAGCGCCGAGCGCGGCCTTGCCCACCCGACGGCGTCGGTACCTTCGGCGAGTTCGCCCGCCAGCCTCATCTGCTCGTACGATCGCTCGTTCGTGACGGCGGCAGAGCGGTGCGACGGTTCCTTGCCCGATCGCCGCGATGCGCGCGTCCGCCTCGTCTATTGCGCCGCCGCGAGGTCCAGCTCGGCCGGCCTGCCTGGCCCGATCAGCGGAATGTCCAGCGTGATGCGCGTGCCCTGCTGCGGCTGGCTGTCGAGCTCGATGCGGCCGCCGAGCGTGGATGCCACGAGGTTGAAGGCGATGTGCAGGCCGAGGCCGGCATTGCCCTTCTCGCGGCGCGTGGTGAAGAACGGGTCGAACACCCGGCCGCGCACCTGGTCGCGCATGCCGACGCCCTGATCGGCGCAGACGATGCGCACCGACTCATCGCTGGGCTGCGCGACCTCCACGGTGAAGACGCCGCTGATGTCGCCGGGATAGGCATGCGTCGCCGCATTGAAGGCGAGGATGCCGATGACCTGTCCGAGTGCGCCGGGATAGCCGGTGAGCACGATGCCCTCCGGGCAGGACAGCACGACCGTCAGTCCCTGGCGCACCAGCAGCGGGCGGAGCTTGGCGACGTGATCGGTCATCCAGCTCTGCAATTCGAAGGTCTGCAGCGCCTCGTTGGCCTGGTCGACGGCGACCTGCTTGAAGCTGTGGACCATCTCGGAGGCACGATGCAGGCTCTGCGTCGTCAGGTGCAGCCCCTGCTGCAGCCGCGCGACGCCCCTCGCCAGATCCGAGCGCCGCACCGGGCCGCCGCCAAGCATGCGGGCGATCGCCTGGACGTCGCCGTCCATCGCCGTCGACGTGGTCAGCGCCAGACCAAGCGGCGTGCTGACCTCATGGCCGACGCCGGCGACGAGCTGGCCGAGCGAGGCGAGCTTCTCCGCCTGCACCAGATGGGCCTGCGTGGCGTGCAGATCGCGCAGCGAGGCCTCGGAGCGCTCCTTCTCCCGCTGCAATGCCTCGGCGGTGCGGAACTGCTTGCGCGCCTGGTACTCCCGCGCCCCGACCGCATAGAGCGACAGCAGGCAGGCATTGCCGACCAGCGAATGATCGATGAAGCGCAGGCCCGGCGGCAGTGGCTCCGTCGCGAGACTCTCGGCGACCGCCAGCGCGCTCCAGCTCGTCGCGCAGAAGATCGCGTAGGAGCCGGTACGCAGAGGCAGCATGGTGGAGACGAACAGGATGACGATGGTCATGCCGGCCGCGGAGTATGTGAAGCCCGACGGCAGCACCCAGTAGATCGTTGGCAGCACGCAGCCGGGGATCACGCAATAGACGAGATGGATCGGCTCCGCCCATCGGCGCGCCGGCGTCGACAGCAGCGCCGTCAGCGGCAGCAGCACCAGCACGGCGGTCCCGCCGCGGATCGCAAGCGTCGTCGGCACGATCTCGGGATAGAGCACCCAGTCCCACAGGGTGTAGCCGGCGAAGGTCATGGCGCCGAGCAGCATCGCGATCTGCGTCCAGGCGGTATTGCCGTGAACGAATTGATCAACGAAGCGCCGCTCCTCCACGGCATCCTCGAAACGCAGCCCCAGGCGTTCCAGCAATCCCAACATTATGCCACCGCAATCGAAAAACGATCCCCCGCCACGGGCACAGGACCGCAGCAGGAAGGCAGACATACACGAGATGAGCTGCTCGCGAAAACGACGGGAGATCGCATCCGTGGCCTGCGGCACGCGGAAGGTTATTAGAACTGTTCCAAACTATTTTCCGGCCCGGTCTGGCAGTCCGTCAGCACGAAGCATCTGGACTCCGCTGCTATCAGGAGTTTGGCGGAGCCGATCGGGGACTCATGGCGCCGCCTGACCCTCGATCGCCAGATCCTTGCCATAGCGGCCCTTGGTTCTGAACGTCACCTTGTCGCCATCGAAGGTGAGCCGCCAGTTGCGCTCCTCGCCCTGGCCGATGAATTGCACGTCGATCGCGAAGGTCGTCGGATCGACCCAGTTGCCCTTCATGGCGCGGTACACATAGGGCTGCCAGGGATGGGGTGGCGCGGTCTTGCGATAGAGGCCGTCGAGGCCGATCGGACTCTGCAGATGCACTGTTCCCCCCGTGCGGTCTCGCGACGGGATGTCCCAGGTGACTTGCGGCTCGGGTCCGGTGAGGTTGAGGGTGATCGTGTTGATGCCGAGCGGGCCGGGCGGAAATGTATAGGTTTTGCCCGAGATCGTCGCTGCGATATCCGGGACACTGCCGACCGTGCCTCGCGTCTCCGTCGCGGCCTCGCCGATGGCGGCCACCAGGGCCTCCTTGGCTTCATTGGCGGCAGGCAGGGCCTCGTTCGATTTCACTGCGGCCAGGATCTCGTTCGCGAGCTTGCGGAACGGACAGAAATTGCGCGCGGTCATCACCGCCACGATGTCAGGGTCCGGCAGCACCATGATGACCTGGCAGTGATAGCCCACCGCCATGAACACGTGTTTGTCCGGCAGGGCCCAGAACTGATCGGCGTAGGAGAGTCCCGGATCGAACGTCGCATTCATGCTGACGGTGGCGTGGTTGACGGCCTCGATCCAGTCCGGCGGCAGCAATTGCTGCTCGCCCCAGCGGCCGCGCCGCAGATAGAGGTAGCCGATCTTCGCCATGTCGCGCGGCTTCAGCGCCAGTCCGAAGCCGCCGCTGGAAATCCCCTTGGAGTCCTTGAACCAGGCGATGTCGGTGATGCCGAGCGGCGCAAACAGTCGCTCCCTGGCAAAATCCTCCGCGCTCTTGCCGGTGAGCTTGGTGACGATGGCGGACAGCAGATGCGAGTTGCCGCTGTTGTAGTAGAACGTCTCGCCCGGCGCATGCGCCATCGGACGGTCGAGAATGTACTGCACCCAGTCGGGGCTTCGTCCCATCTCGTACAGCGACGTCTCGGCGCCGCCGTTGTAGCCCTCGTCCCAGTCGAATCCGGAGGTCATGTTCAGCAGATGCTGCACGGTGAGTGCCTGCTTGCGCGCATCGACGTTGTCGATCTTGCGATCCTTGAAGAAATCGAGCACCGGATGATCGAGGCTGTCGAGCACGCCGTCCTTGAGCAGCATCGCGATCAACGTCGAGACCACCGCTTTGGTCGACGAATTGATGATGTGCGGCTCGTCGGCGTCGTAGGGCGCGTAGGACGCATCGAGCACCACGCGACCGTGGCGTGTGATCAGCAGGCTGTCGAACCTCATCGTCTTGCCGGCGGCGACGAGCTTTGTCAGCGCCGCCGAGTCCATGCCTTCGTCCTCGGGTGTGGCGGTCGTCCAATCGGGGTGGGGGAAGCGGGACAGGCTGACGTCGTCGGCCCAGGCGATTCTCGTGAAGAGACCGGCCACCAAGACCGCCGCGACCAACAAGACGACAATCCTGAGACGCACCATGCCGAACGTCCTCTGATGAACGAGGCAATGATAGGGTATCAGAAGACCGCAATCCATCAAAGATTGTGTGACGATCGTATCGCTCGCGGCAGCACCGGCGCATTGCCGGTGACAGGGTCAGAACCTGTCAGGCCATCTCCGAGCCGAGTGCATCACGGTCAGAATCTCGATGCCGGCTGTCGTGGGGCGATAGGGCACACTGTAGGGATATCGGTGAGGACGAACTCGCGGGTGCCGGCCACGCGGGAGTGTTTCGCGCTCATGCCATCCAATGCTCCCGCAGCGCCGCCGCGATGCTCTGCGGCCGCTCGACGAGGCTCCAATGGCCGGCGTCCTGCTCGACGTGAAGGGATGCGCCGTGGCGCTGTGCGAAGCGGCTGAGTGTGTCGAGCGGCACGTAAGGGTCTTGCGTGCCTGAGATCACGAGGCCGCGCCGCGGCAGCTGCGCCAGCCGTTCGATCCAGTCGCCGCGGAAGCAAAGCCCGTTCGCCGAGCGATACAGCGCGAGGATGGCGCGCTTCATCGGCGCCTGCCAGGCCGCGGCTTCACCCGCGGCGAGCTCGGCCGGCAGTCCGCTCTGGCGAAACATCCGCGCCATCATCCGCGGCGTCGACAGCGCCATGACGATCTCGCCGAGCACGGGCGTGTTCCATATCCGGGCAATGCGATGGCCGCGATACTCGGGATCGAGCACGCCGCCGACGACAGCCCAGCTCCGCACCAGCTCGGGCCGCAGCGACGCCGCGCGCAGCACCAGCAGCGCCCCCCAATCATGCCCGACCAGGTCGAGCGGCCCGACCGCGGCATGCTGTGCGTCCATCAGCGCGACCAGCCAGTCGGCGTAAGCGTCCTTGATGCAGGTGAACCCGGCCGGGGTTTCGCCGCAGAAGCCGGGCAGGCAGGGGACGGCAACGGTCTCGCCGAGCGCCGCGATCAGCGGCCCCCAGATTGCGGGCGTATCGGGGACGCCATGGAGGAGGAGGCGGTTGCTCATGATGTGATCCTAGCACATGCGCGAATCTTCGTATTCGGCGAAATTGTCTCTTTCCTTTTTTCAGAAAACATGCTTCTCTACATCACCCCGCCTCATCGAAGAGGGGCGTACGCGTCGTCACGATACGTGGAGTGCGGGGAGCGATGGCCGTGAGGCGCCGGTGGACGACTGGCGCGTTGCGGACGGCGAAGTCGTGTGGTCCTGGCCTCTCGTCGCTGAGGTCAAGTTCGCGGTCGTTGCTTATGGGCACGCGCGGGCGATGGGGGCAAGAACGCCGATCCCCAGGGAGAGCGCGAAGTAAGCCGTAAAGCCGTTGCGCAGGGAAGGCCGGGATGTCCTGGCCGATCCTGTGGTTCCTGCCCCGTGCACTTCTTTCCGCACGGGGGCCGCGGGTGTCGGCAGACGCCCGGCCTTCCCTGCACCCTCGATTGGCGAGGGGCGATGCTGATGATCAGCCTGGGCACGATGGTGTCGCGGGAATGATGAGTTGCGTGCTGATGCAGATGTTGACGCCGCCAACCACACCCTCACCGTCATCCCCGACAAGCGCGCGGTCACGCGCGCGCAGATCCGGGATCCATCACCCCAGGGAGACCTGTGAGGCACAATGGCCGCTCCATCCCGCCCAGCCAGATCCGCCGCGGCGTATGGATCGCGGGTCAGCGGCCACCAACGCTGGCGCGTCGGCGGCCTTGCCCGGAATGACACCATTGATGTGGGGAGCAGCGTGGGCAGAGGTCCCCAATACGTCACCCCTTCTGACCCTTATTCGGCGTTGCGACGCCCTCCCATTCCCGGTAAAAGCACCGTCGAGGGCACCTCGGCAACACTCCATCAATGGTTTTGCCGCACCATTTTCGTGTCTTCGCAAAGGGTTTGGCAATGCTGATTCGCAGCGCAGAGATCGAGGCCATCGCCGGGGCTGACGCCCGGTCGATCGCGCTCGCCCCGCTGCCGGCTCGCGGCCTGACCGGCGCGCTCGAGCTTCTGCTTCTTAGCTGCCCCTGAGGGCCGGCTGGGCGGGATGCGCCTGGGCACTCAGGGGGCTGCTTCGACACCGAAACACCCTTCAGCGCCCAATGTTCAGAGATCCTGACCGACAAGCGCACCACCCGACAAAATTCGAGGAAAGCCAATGTCCAATCCCGTTCAGTCCGACAAGGACCGCGTCGTCATTTTCGACACCACCCTGCGCGACGGCGAGCAGTGCCCCGGCGCCACCATGACGTTCGAGGAGAAGCTCAACATCGCGGCGATGCTGGACGACATGGGTGTCGACATCATCGAGGCCGGCTTCCCGATCGCCTCCGACGGCGACTTCGAGGCCGTCAACGAGATCGCGAAGCGCTCGAAGAACGCGGTGATCTGCGGCCTGTCGCGCGCCGGCGCCAAGGACATCGACCGCTGCGCCGAGGCGATCCGCCCGGCCAAGCGCGGCCGCATCCACACCTTCCTGTCCACCTCGCCGGTGCACATGAAGTACAAGCTGCAGATGGACCCGCAGCAGGTGTTCGAGCTGGTGGTCTCCTCGGTGACGCGCGCGCGCAATCACACCGACGACGTCGAGTGGTCGTCCGAGGACGGCACCCGCACCGAGTTCGACTTCCTGTGCCGCTGCGTCGAGGCCGCGATCAAGGCCGGCGCCACCACCATCAACATCCCGGACACCGTCGGCTACGCCGTGCCGGAAGAGTATTACGACCTGTTCAAGCGTGTGCGCGAGAGCGTGCCGAACTCCGACAAGGCGGTGTTCTCGGTCCACTGCCATAACGACCTGGGCATGGCGGTCGCCAACTCGATGGCCGGCGTGCGCGCCGGCGCCCGCCAGATCGAATGCACCATCAACGGCATCGGCGAGCGCGCCGGCAACGCGGCCCTGGAAGAGGTCGTGATGGCGATGCGCGTGCGCAACGACAAGCTGCCGTTCTGGAACAAGATCGACACCACGCAGCTGACCCACGCCTCGAAGGTGGTGTCGGCCGCGACCTCGTTCCCGGTGCAGTACAACAAGGCCATCGTCGGCCGCAACGCGTTCGCGCATGAGAGCGGCATCCATCAGGACGGCATGCTGAAGAACGCGCAGACCTACGAGATCATGCTGCCGGAGACGGTCGGCGTGAAGCAGACCTCGCTGGTGATGGGCAAGCATTCCGGCCGCCACGCCTTCGTCCACAAGCTGGAGGAGATGGGCCACAAGCTGTCGAGCAATCAGGTCGAGGACGCCTTCGTCCGCTTCAAGGCGCTGGCCGACCGCAAGAAGCAGATCTACGACGAGGACATCGAGGCGCTGATCGACGAGGGCATGGTGAGCGCCCATGACCGCATCAAGCTGTTGTCGCTGTCGGTCATCGCCGGCACCCGCGGTCCGCAGCGCGCCACCATGAAGCTCGACGTCGACGGCGTGACCAAGATCGAGGAGAGCGAAGGCAACGGGCCGGTCGATGCCGTGTTCAACTGCATCAAGTCGCTGGTGCCGCACGAGGCCAAGCTGGACTTGTACCAGGTCCATGCCGTGACCGAGGGCACCGACGCGCAGGCCGAGGTCTCGGTGCGGCTGTCGCAGGACGGCCGCTCGATGACCGCGCGCGCGGCGGATCCGGATACGCTGGTGGCCTCGGCCAAGGCCTATCTGGGGGCGCTCAACAAGCTGGTCATGAAGCGCCAGCGCGACGTGGCGCAGGGGCAGGGCGCGACGGCGGCAGCGGGCTGATCGACAACGTCATTCCGGGGCAGCCGCGAGAGCGGCTGAACCCGGAATCCGGAGCTTGGTTTGCATCCTGCTCTGGCCATATCGAGGTTCCCCGATGCGCAAATTGCGCATCTGAGGTTCGGCGCTTCGCGCCGCCCCGGACGACGCGAGGATGGTGCGTTGCAGCACGGGAATCCCCGGCTCTGCGGCTAACGGTCAATGGCATTCCGGCCGGCGACCCGCTAACAATGTCCCTGGCATACAAAGCGGGGGCATCATTGCAATGTCCCCCGAAACGTCGGGAGGACACCTTGCACTTCAAGTTTCGCCATGTGATCGCCACCGCCGCCTCGCTCGCGGTGTTCGCGCTGGCCGGCCCGGCCCTGGCCGCCGACAATCCGATCGTGATCAAGTTCAGCCATGTGGTGGCCTCGAACACCCCGAAGGGCCTCGCCGCCGACAAGTTCAAGGAGCTGGCCGAGAAGTACACCGACGGCAAGGTCAAGGTCGAAGTCTACCCGAACTCGCAGCTCTACAAGGACAAGGAAGAGCTCGAGGCGCTGCAGCTCGGCGCGGTGCAGATGCTGGCGCCGTCGAATTCCAAGTTCGGCCCGATCGGCATCAAGGAATTCGAGGTGTTCGATCTGCCCTACATCCTGCCCGACCTCGCCACCCTGCGGAAGGTGACCGACGGCCCGCTCGGCGCCAGGCTCCTGAAGCTGCTCGAGCCCAAGGGAATGATCGGGCTGGCCTACTGGGACAACGGCTTCAAGCAGATGAGCGCCAACAAGAAGCTCGTCGATCCCGCCGACTACAAGGGCCTGAAGTTCCGCATCCAGTCCTCGAAGGTGCTGGATGCGCAGTTCCGCACGCTCGGCGCGATCCCGCAGGTAATGGCGTTCTCGGAAGTCTACCAGGCGCTGCAGACCGGCGTCGTCGACGGCCAGGAGAATACGCCCTCGAACATCTATACCCAGAAGATGCACGAGGTGCAGAAGTACATCACGCTGACCAATCATGGCTACATCGGCTACGTCGTGGTCGTGAACAAGAAGTTCTGGGACGGCCTGCCGCCGGATATCCGTGCCGCCTGCGAGAAGGCGATGAAGGAAGCGACCGCCTACGGCAACAGCCAGTCGGCGAAGGAGAACGACGACGCGCTCGAGGAGATCCGCAAGTCCGGCAAGAGCGAGCTGGTCAAGCTGACGCCGGCCCAGGACGAGGCGATGCGCAAGGCGATGATGCCGGTGTACAAGGACGTCGCGGGGCGCGTCGGCCAGCCGCTGATCGACGAGTTCCTGAAGGAGACGCGCGGCTCGACCAACTGATGGCGTGAGGCGAGCGGTGCGCGGGCCATGGTCCGCGCACCGAGGGGGCGACGCACTCGACGCGCAAGAAGGCAGACGGCGCAGCCAAGCGCCGCGGACGTTTGATTGTGGGGGAGGGGACTTGGGCTTTCTGTTGCGCATCCTCGATCGGCTCGAGGAGATCCTGATCGCATTTCTGATCGCGGCGGCGACCTCGATCATCTTCGTGGCCGTGCTGCACCGCTATCTGGTCGGCGTGCCCTTCCTCTATCCCATCCTGTTTCCGATCGACCTGTCCTGGGCGCAGGAGCTCTGCATCTACATGTTCGTGTGGATGGCGAAGTTCGGCGCCGCCTATGGCGTGCGCACCGGCATCCATGTCGGCGTCGACGTCGTGGTGAACATGATGCGGCCGTCGCTGCGCAAGGTGACGATCCTGTTCGGCCTGCTCTGCGGCGCGCTGTTCACCTCCATCATCGGCACCATGGGCGCCAAGTTCGTCTACGGCCTGTCGCAGACCGACCAGGTGACGCCGGACATGGAGCTGCCGAGCTGGCTGGTCTATCTCTGCATCCCGCTCGGCTCCTATCTGATGTGCTTCCGCTTCCTGCAGGTGGCCTGGCACTATCTTCGCCATGACGAGCTGCCGCATCACGACCACGCCTATGTCGAAGGCGTCGACCCGACGGCGACGGAGGCGCTGCGATGAGCAGCCTCCTCATCTTCAGCCTGCTCATCTTCCTGATGCTGACGGGCATGCCGATCTCGATCGCGCTCGGCCTCACCGTGCTGTCGTTCGTGTTCTTCATGACCAACGTGCCGACCGAATCGGTCGCGCTGAAGCTGTTCACCGGCATCGACAATTTCGAGATCATGGCGATCCCGTTCTTCATCCTCGCCGGCAATTTCCTGACCCATGGCGGCGTCGCCCGAAGGATGATCAACTTCGCGACGTCGATGGTCGGGCACTGGTATGGCGGCCTCGGCCTAGCCGGCGTCGTGGCCTGTGCGCTGTTCGCCGCAGTCTCCGGCTCCTCGCCGGCGACCGTGATCGCGATCGGCTCGATCATGCTGCCGGCGATGGTCAAGCAGGGCTTTCCCAAGCGCTTCGGCGCCGGCGTCATCACCACCTCGGGCGCGCTCGGTATCCTGATCCCGCCGTCGATCGTGATGGTGGTCTATGCGGTCGCGACCGGCGGCAGCATCGCGCTCGATCCGGCCGGCCACCGCGTGTCCTCGGCCTCGGTCGGCCAGCTGTTCATCGCCGGCGTGATCCCCGGCCTGATGCTGGCGAGCCTGCTCGGCTTCACCACCTTCTACCGGGCCTGGAAGAACGACTACCCCCGGATGCCACGGGCAAGCTGGGCCGAGCGCTTCACGGCCTTCCGCAAGTGCGTGTGGGGTCTGCTGCTGATCGTGATCGTGCTCGGCGGCATCTACACCGGCAAGTTCACGCCGACTGAGGCCGCGGCCGTCAGCGCCGTCTATGCCTTCGTCATCGCGGTGTTCGTGTATCGCGATATGTCGCTGAAGGACGTGCCGAAGGTCTTGCTCGGCTCGGCCAACATGAGCGCGATGATCCTCTACATCATCACCAACGCCGTGCTGTTCTCGTTCCTGATGGCGAACGAGAACATCCCGCAGCAGATCGCCAACTGGATGGCGGCGGCCGGCGTCAACTGGATCGTGTTCCTCCTGGTCGTCAACATCCTCCTGCTGCTCGCCGGCAACGTGATGGAGGCGACCTCGATCGTCTTGATCATGGCGCCGATCCTGTTCCCGGTGGCGGTCAAGCTCGGCATCCATCCGGTGCATCTCGGCATCCTGATGGTGGTCAACATGGAGGTCGGCATGTGCCATCCCCCGGTCGGGCTCAACCTCTACGTCGCCTCGGGCATCGCCAAGATGGGCATCACCGAGCTGACCATCGCCGTCATGCCCTGGCTGCTGACGATGCTGGGCTTCCTCGCGCTCGTCACCTACGTGCCGGAAATCTCGCTGTGGTTGCCGCGCATGCTGGGGATGCTTTGAGGCGCAGACATGAAATGACACCGAATTGCAAAAACAGAAAGGTATTTGAAGCAATTACATCTTCGTAAGGTCGTACACTCTGTCCAAACTGTAAGTTGAAGGTGCGGAACGGCGGGCTCATGCTGATCCGACTTTCCAAGGAGGTTGGCATGAGAAGGTTCACCATCGCCGCTGTCGCCGTGCTCGCCATCGCCGGCTCGACCGCGGTCTACGCCCAGCGCGGCTGGTTTCATGATCACATGCATCATGCGCGCATGAATCCGGAAGATCGCGCCGCCATGCTGGATGCGCGCATCGCTTCCGTCCATGCCGGCCTGAAGCTGACGGCGGACCAGGAGAAATTGTGGCCGCCGGTCGAGAGCGCGGTGCGCGATCTCGCCAAGCTGCGGTTCGACCGCGCCAATGCGCGGATGACCGACGCAGCCCAGGACAAGGACATCGATCCCGTGGCGCGGCTGCGCGAGCGTGCCGATACGATGGCGGTTACCGCGGATGCGATGAAGAAGGTCGCCGACGCTGCCGACCCGCTCTACAAGACGCTCGACGACGGCCAGAAGCGCCGGCTGTCGATGCTCACCCGGCCGATGGGGCGCATGATGGGAACGGACGGTCCGCGCCATCACCGCTGGATGGAGCGCGGCGAGGGCGGCATGGAGGACGGTCCGCGCTTCGGCGGGCATCGCTTCGGCCCGGGACCGATGGGCCACATGGGCTGGTCCGAGGAGGAACGCGAGTCCGGACGGCTCTGAGCGCCGGTTAACGATCCTTCTGATTTCACTTGGGGAAAACCGCCGCCCGCCGGCGGTTTTTCTGCATCGAAAGTGACGAAAAATCGTCATGGATCGCTGGACATCCCGGAATCGCTTTGCTAAACGACCGGCTCTCGCGGAAGGCTTTCTCCGGATGCAAGATCCGGGCGCATAGCTCAGTTGGTAGAGCAGCTGACTCTTAATCAGCGGGTCCTAGGTTCGAGCCCTAGTGCGCCCACCAAGCCTTCCAAAGATGTATGGCAAATCTGCAAAGCCATTCCGACAAGCGGGTCAGCGGCTATTCCGACACGCCGGCTGCTTCTGTTTGCTCCTGCCGCCGCTTCTTCGACCTGAGATCAACTGCTTGCGGGTCCGTTCTGGATAGGTCGGTAGCTGTCGACTTGAGCAGTGGCGGCCCGCGACACGCAGCTCGGCGTCTGTCAGATCGTGGATTGCGGTCGGGTCCCCGGGCGTGGTGTAACTCGGTAGAGCAAAGCCGTTCGCCCGCGCGCTCCCCTTCGCGTGCTCGCGGAGAAGGCCCCGGACACCGATCTTCTGCGCGAGATGATCGGCTTTGCTGCCCATCGCTTGATGGAGATGGAGGACGCCGGGCTGACCGGAGCGGCCAACGCCACGCCGGATGGTCGAGGCGCTGACGGCCGTTGTCCAGGAGGCCTGCGTACACGAGGGCGTTCGACCCGCTCGCGTTCACTTCGTCACATGTATGGCCCAACGCGTCCTGTCGGACGATATCGTTCGGCTCGCGCACGCCGGTGTACGCGGATGGTTGCGAGCCGCCGGCGCCGAGTGATCCTGAGCGGTACGACCTATCAGGAGCTGGCCGCCAACGCGGCCGAGGCCCAGGGGGTGCCGCTTGCCGCCCTGCATTACTTCCCCGTCAGGGCGAACAACCACATCCTGCCGATTCGATTGCCCCCGAGTTTGGTCGAGTCCTTGTGGTCAGTCGCCAAGTGGTCGCACTGGCGCCTATTGAGGCCGGCCTATGATGAACAGCGCCGGGTTCTGCGGCTTCCGGACTCCAGAATTAGCGCCGTGCGCCGTATCGTCGAATCGGGCGCGCTGGAGATTCAAGCCTATGACAAGGTGTTTTTCCCGGACTCGAGGCGCGATGGGGCTGGGAGAGACCATTGGTCGGCACCATGACCTTGGAATCAGCCACCGGCTTCGATGAGTCCGTGATTTCCTGGATCGGCGCCGGCCGCCCCCCAATCTACTTCGGGTTCGGCAGCATGCCGGTCGACAGACCGACGGAGACCGTTGCGATGATCGCAAATGTTTGCCGCGAACTCAGCGAGCGTGCGCTGATCTGTTCGGGAGTCCTGCGGCTTGAAGACACGGTCCCCACGCAGGACGTCATGATCGTGCCTGCGACCAATCACGCCGCTGTCCTGCCGCGCTGCCGGGCCATCGTTCACCATGGCGGCTCCGGCACCACGGCCGCGAGCGTTCGCTCCGGCGTCCCAACTCTTGTCCTCTGGATCGGCGCCGACCAGCCGGTATGGGCGACACGGATCAGACGCCTGGGTATCGGCACCTCGCGTCGTTTTTCGGCAACGACGCAAGCGACCCTTGGCCATGACCCGCGGACCGTTCTGGAGCCGGGATGCGCCACTCGGGCGCGCGAGGTGGCCGATCAGATGACGCCGCCGAGCCGAAGCCTAGCGGCTACCGTAGGGCTTCTCGAAGAGCTGGCCGCCACGCGCGCATGATTCGCCCCCGGCCTGCTAATTGGCCGCAATTGCCACGTCCCAATCTGCTCCGAATTCCTCATCGACTGGCCGCGGACGAACTCACTGCGCGGAAAACCTCGCCTGGAAGCCGCCCTGCGCTCCAGGCAAAGGCGATGTCAGGACAAGCTCGGCACCAACTCCGGAGGCGATGGCTTTTGCGATGGCGAGGCCCAACCCCGAGCCGTCAGCATCGGTGCTGCCGCGCTCGAACGGGCGAGACAAGCGTTCCAGCAACTCCGGCGGAACGGCTGTTCCCTCATTTGTAACGGTCAGCACGCCAGTGTTGGAAAGAGTTACAACGACTGGCGCGTGGGACGCTCCGTGCTTGAGGCCGTTCTCAATGAGATTGCGCGCTAGAATGGCAAAGGCATCCGTATCAATATCGAAGAGAACCGGCGTCGCAGGAATGTTGACAGCGAGTCGACCGGCCGCAGCCGGATCGCGCATCATCTCCCCGATGACCAGTTTCAGCACCGATGCGATGTCAGTCGTCTCCTTGCCCTGAAGCCGTCCACCCTCCGCCTTCGCGAGTTGCATCAACTTTTCAGACAATTGCGAAAGCCGCCGCAGCGCCACCTCGATCTGCTGGGCCCGGGTTCGGGCTGCGGTGTCCCGGGTCTCGGCGATGAGCCGTTGCGTCTGCGCGAGCGCGGCAGCCACCGGCGTACGTAGTTCGTGCGCGGAATTGGCCGTGAAACTTCGCTCGGCTTCCAGGGCGCGCCGAAGCTTCTCCAGCAGGCCGTTCACGGCGTCGGCGATCGGCCCGATCTCGGAGGGCAGTCCCGCGGCTGGAACCGGAGACAGATCGCCGGTGCCGCGCGCTTCAATGTCGCCTCGCAGGCGCCTGACCGGGGTCATCGAAACGCGCACGACGCCCCATACGGCGAGAAGACTGAGGGGAATGAGCAATCCCAGCGGCCAGGCAAGCCCGAGGAGCGCCTGGTTCGCGACCTCGCGACGATGTGTCAGCAGCTCCGCCACCGCGATCGTCATCGTGCCTCGCACTGCAGTGTCGAAGTAGATTCGATGGGTTGGGGTGTCGACAAACCCCATTCTGGAGAAGGGAGGAAAGATCGCGTCATCGGCACCGTGCGAGCGCAGCAGGACGGTGCCGCGGTCGTCGCGGACCACATAGGTGAAGTACTCGTCGTGCTGCCTGAGCGTGGCGATACGCTGAGACGTGCCGTCTGCCTCACGGCCGAGGATATCGAGCACCGCAAGCGGAAGAATCCGCTGAGCCGTCTCCTCAAGCGCGCTATCGAATACCTCGTTCATTTCGTGACGCAGCCTTTGGCCGGTCACGACGGCTGCAACAATCCAAAGGAGCGCGACGCCAAGCCCGAGCCACAGCGAGATCTGCCACTGCAGACTACGCGGGCCTTTCATGAGGCGATTCCCAGCCGATAGCCGAGACCTCGCACGGTCTCAATGACGGCGTGTCCGAGCTTCTTGCGAAGCCGGCTGACATGTACCTCGATGGTGTTGCTCTCGATCTCTTCGCCGAAGGAATAGAGCCGTTCCTCGAGCAGCGATTTGGACAAAACCTGTCGCGGACGCTGCAAGAAAGTCTCGAGCAGCACCCATTCCCGCGCCGTCAGGGCGATGTTCTTTCCTGCACGCGCAATCGACCGAGCGGCCAGATCGATCTGAAGATCGCCAATTCGGATCAGCGGGTTCGGATTGCCGGCATAGCGGCGAGCGACGGCATTCAGCCGCGCCGTAAGCTCCGAAAGATCGAAGGGCTTGATCATGTAATCGTCTGCGCCGGCGTTGAGCCCTTCGATCCGGTCGGACAATTGATCGAGCGCCGTCAGGATGATGACCGGCGTCACGTCGCCCTTGGCGCGTCGATCCCGCAGCAGTCCGATACCGCGGCCGTCCGGCAGCATCAGATCCAGGAGCAAGAGGTCATAGGCCGCGGTGTCAAGATATTCCCTTGCCGCATCCAGGCGGGTCACCCAGTCCACGGAATGG
The DNA here is from genome assembly GCF_051168015.1 of Bradyrhizobium sp. HKCCYLRH3061. NCBI lineage: Bacteria > Pseudomonadati > Pseudomonadota > Alphaproteobacteria > Hyphomicrobiales > Nitrobacteraceae > Bradyrhizobium > Bradyrhizobium sp. HKCCYLRH3061. Next base: position 276,734 of record NZ_JBNPUE010000001.1, on the reverse strand, counting down.
CCATCCGACACAATCTGGTCGCGTACTGCCGCCCCCAGAATCGTGTCGTCTTCGATCAGCAATATCCGCATCGGGTCATTCCGCCCAGCCCGTCGACCTGTAAGCGATAATCATAGAGGAGATCCTGACGTTGACCTGAAGCAAAAGTCGCGGCGTCTTCAGGTCAACGTCAGGAAACCGGCTCAAGAAGAAGACGGGCAGGAGCCTTGAAGCGGGAGCAAGAGAACGTGAACAGGACAATGTTGATTGCCGCCATTCTGCTGGGGGCGCTGATCCCCGGCATGGCGCTGGCCGATGATGACGATTGTAACGTGCCCATGGCGCAGTGGCAGCCGCGCGAAGCGGTCGAGCAGATGGCGAAGGCGCGCGGCTGGACCGTGCGCAGAATCAAGATCGACGATGGATGCTATGAGATCAGGGGACAGGACGAAGCCGGTCGCGCCATCGAGGCAAAGGTTGATCCTGCATCTCTAGCTGTGATCCGCGTGAAGCAAAAACGCGGAGAGCACGACAAGGATCATGATCAAGGTGACCAAGAGCGGCGAGGCGATCAGTCGGGACCAGGACGAGCAGCCGCGCCTACGGCGCCGCCCACCAACGGACTTATTCAGGGCGGCGCGGCTCCCAAGGTCCAGGTTCAATAAGGGTCCGGAAGCCGCGAGCATCCTGGGACGCAAAAGGCCTGCCTGACCGACGGACGTCGCCTGAATCGAGTGAACGCGACATCGCGTTCAAGCGCGCCCCGCCTCGTGCGGGGCGTTTTCTTTTGGGGAGAGCGCCAACCTGACGGCGACCTGAAGCAGAATCGGATCGACCTTCAGGAGCACGTCAGCCGCGCCATTCAGTTAGGACGCGATAGAAGCGCCACTGTCGGAGACAAAAATGAAATCGATGATTGCCGCCCTTGCCGTGACCACCGCGCTGACCGCCCCCGGGCTGGCCATGGCGCGACCTGTCACGTTGACCACGACGCTTAATAACTACGGCGGGAACGGCGCGTATTTGGCGCTTTACGTCACCGACGCGACCGGAGCTTACAAAGGCACGCTGTGGATGGCTGGCTCCAAGTCCAAATATTACAGCCATCTCAGCGGCTGGGAGCGCAGTTCTCGTGGAAACCTTGCAGATATCAACGGCATCACCGGCGCAAGCGTCGGAGCCGGCCGTACGCTGAAGATCACGCTCGATCTTGCGGATGCGCTCTTCGATGCGGGCTACAAGCTGCATATCGACGCCGCCGCCGAGGACATGCGCGACAGCCCGTCCGAGGTGGTGGTTCCGCTGACATCCGCGGGCGCGGGCCGGCCGTTGGCAGGGCGCAGCTACATCCGCTCGTTCACTTACGACAAGTAGCCTTGGGATGGGTGTGATGCTGCGCTTGATTCATAGGGGCCTGGCCCTTGCCGTCGTCCTGCCGCTGATGGTGCTTGTCCTAAGCGGCGCCGTGCTGTCGGTGATCCCAGCTTGGGAAAGAGCTGGGGCGATATCGCCAGACAGCATGAGCGTCGCCGACCTCGCCGGCCGGATCGCCCACAGATATCCTGGCGTCGAGGAGATCAAGCGACTGACCTCCGGCAAAATCATCGCCTTCTACTCCGGACCAGCCGGCCCGGCCGCGAGCGTGGTGGACCCTTCCAGCGGCGAGCCGGTTTCGGACTACGTGCGCTCCCCGTTCGAGCGCTGGATGACAAACCTGCACCGCTCGTTCTTTCTGAGCGATGGCGGACGCATGGCCGCAGGCGCGAGCGCATTCGCCATGCTTGTCCTGGCGCTGTCCGGTCTGCAGATGACGGCCCGGCGCATGGGAGGGTGGCGGCATGTTCTCGGCCGCTCCCGTGGCGGCGGCATGCAACGCCTGCATACCGATCTCGGTCGGCTGGCGGCCGTCGGGCTCGTGCTGTCGGCGATGACGGCGCTTTATCTGTCGCTCACGACGTTCGGACTGATCCCGGACGGCACGGCGCAGCTGTCCGCATTCCCGAGCGTGACAAGCAGCGGCCCGGCTCTTCCGGTCGAGCAAATCGAGGCTTTGCGTGGCATCGGTCTTTCTCAACTGCGTGAATTGACGTTTCCCAACGCCGCGAATCCGAACGATCTCTTCCATCTGGTCACCGCTGCAGGCGAGGGCTACGTCGACCCGGCCAGCGGAGAGATGCTGGGCTGGCAGGACAATTCGGTCGCCCGGCAGATCTACCAATTCATCTACATGCTACATACCGGGCAAGGGCTCTGGTGGCTTGGGTTGCTGCTCGGCGTCAGTGCCCTCGGTGTGCCGGTGCTCGGGTTGAGCGGAGCCGTGGTGTGGTCGAGCAGGAAGCACGCTCACGCTCCCATCAGCGACAACGTTCCTGCCAAAGATGCCGACACCGTGATCCTGGTCGGCAGTGAAAGCGGCAGCACATGGGGCTTCGCCTGCACGCTGCATGCCGCGCTGACGTCCAACGGGCACAGGGTTCACGTCGCTCCAATGGACAGCTTGTTGCGATCCTATCCGTCGACCCAGCGCATGTTCGTGCTGACGGCAACCTATGGCGACGGCGCAGCGCCGGCGACAGCCGGCGCATTCCTCAAACGCCTCGACGCGATCACCGCGCCACCGCCTTTTCCGGTCGCAGTCCTCGGCTTCGGTGATCGGCAATTCCCGCAATTCTGTCAATTCGCCCGCGACGTCGAGGCGGCCCTGGCGCGTAAAGGCTCGCGATCGTTGATGCCGCTGGACACGATCGACCGCCAGTCTGCGCAAGAGTTTGCGCGGTGGGGCAAGGCCCTGTCGGATGTCATGGGTGAGGACCTTGTGCTGATCCATGTGCCGGAGCGGCCGCGGACTCATATGCTAACGCTCATCGAACGCATCGATTACGGCGCGGAGGTGCAGGCGCCCACCTGCGTGCTGCGCTTCGCGCTGCCAGGACGCGGCATGTTCGCGCGCCTCATGGGGCATGGCTGGCCGCGCTTCGCCGCAGGCGACCTGATCGCGGTTCTGCCGCCGGACTGCAACTTGCCGCGCTACTATTCGTTGGCAAGTTCGACCCGTGATGGCTTCGTCGAGATCTGCGTCCGCAAGCATCCGGGCGGACTTTGCTCTGGTCTGCTTCACGGCCTTCAGCCGGGCGACAAGATCGAGGCCTTCGTGAAGGCAAATCCCGCTTTCCGTCCGGCACATGGACGAAAGCCGGTGATCCTGATCGGCGCTGGCACCGGCATAGGTCCGCTGGCAGGATTTGTTCGTGCCAACGGCGGGTGCCAGCCGATGCATCTGTATTTCGGCGGGCGCGATCCAGCCTCTGACTTTCTCTATGAGCGCGAAATCGATGGCTGGCTCGGTGAGAAACGATTGACGAGCCTCACCACTGCCTTCTCGCGCGTGAAGGGCGGCGGCTATGTGCAGGATCGCCTGCGCGGTGACGCGGATCGCCTGCGCGCGCTCATCGCCAACGGAGCACAGATCATGGTCTGTGGCGGGCGCGACATGGCAGCGGACGTCATGCAGGCGGTGGCGGACGTATTGGCGCCCCTGGGTCTGACGCCTGTCGCACTCAAAGCCCAAGGGAGGTATGTTGAAGATGTCTACTGACCTGCACCGTCATGTATTGAGCGGCGCCACCATGGGAACGCGCTGGTCGGCGCTGCTCTATGCACCGCCGTCGACCAATCTTGCCGCGCTGGAAACCGCATTGGCTCACGCCGTCGATTGCGTCGACCATCAGATGTCCACATGGAAGCCGGACAGCGACCTGATGCGTTTCAATGCAGCGTCGCCGGGCACCTGGGAATCCTTGCCGATTGAACTCATGCGGGTCTTGGAGCGGGGAGTTGCAATCGGACGCGCCTCGGACGGAGCCTTTGACGTCGGGCTCGGAACTCTCGTCAATGCCTGGGGTTTCGGACCTCCCTGTTCGGCGCCAGACGCGCAAGCGCTTCGCGCGGCTCTTCGCGAGCGGCTGCCACCAACCCACACTGTTCTTGAACTGGATGTGCCGGAACGAAGGGCGCGCAAGCACAGCCACTTCGCCCTCGATCTTTCGGGCATCGCCAAGGGTTTCGCCGTGGACGAGATGATGCGCGTGGTCGAGTGCTTCGGCGTCTCCAATGCGCTGCTCGGTCTCGATGGAGAGTTGAAAGCGCGAGGCGCCAAGGCAGACGGATCCTCGTGGCGAGTAGCGGTGGAAGCGCCTGACTATGAACTACGCGGTCCGCTCGGCGTGATCGAATTGCGTGATGCGGCGGTCGCGACCTCGGGCGACTATCGGCGCTGGGTCGATATCGGGCGAAAGCGCCTCTCTCACGCGATGGACCGATCGCGCGGCGGCCCGGTAGACAATGGAATTGCGTCGGTTTCAGTCGTTGCCGCCAGCTGCATGGATGCCGATGCTTGGGCCACTGCGCTCATGGTTCTCGGTCCGGAGCGAGGCAAGGCCCTGGCGCTGAAGCAAGGCCTCGATGCGCTGCTGATCCAGCGGCAAAACGAGACGTTCTCAGAGATTCCTGTCGGTCCCTTGTTCCATGAACCTCGGGGCGCGCGGCAGGAAATGAGCCGGCACGAACGGGTGCCGGCTTTCTGAAACGGCCGGACGGTGGCGCCGATGTCCCGCCACAAGGATCTCCCGGTGCGCATGGTGGCCATTGCGGGCGAGAGCTCAGGCCGGCCGCCATCTCCACGATGCCAAAGGGGGCCGTTTGATCGCGGGGCCAGTTGTCCCTTTCAAAATGCGTCGTTCATTTCAGCGATCCGCCAGGGCCTCGGCTCCGGCGGCGAGCTCGACGATCTCATTTGTTATCTCTTCCTGCCGGAGCTGCTGCTCACGCTGTCCAAGCGTGACGAGGCGGGTCCCGATGTTGTGCCGGGCTGCCGTCATCGTCATCATGCGTGCCTGGTTTTCGGCTTCATAGGAATGCATGGCTGCCTCGCAAAGCCGGGCATAGACATACTCGGCCGTGAGTCGTTCGAGCAATTCCCGCGGCTCGAGTGTTGTCAACGGCGGCAGAGTCTCGGAGTCACTGGCAAAGCGCGCAAGATCAAGTGGAAGCAGCGAGTAGCGTTCAATCTGGACGCCGACGCCGGAGATTGATCGCGGCACGATCATTTGAACGGTTGATGGCGTACCGCTTGCGATCTGCGCGTACAACGCGTCGGCGATGTTGTTCGCAAGTGAAGGAACAGCATCCACGTGGCTGGCCATCGGAGTCGACCAGGACGGGTTCAACCCGCGCTCGCGGGCGATGACAAGGCCACGCGTTCCAATCAGGAATGTGGTTGCGTTTGCGAGATCGCCCCCTGCAGCGTTCAAAACACGTTCGCTGAATGCGCCGGCGAAGCCCTGTTCCGCACAAAAGAGGATCACGCCGGTTGTCGCTCTTCTTCTTTCCGGCAGATGTCGAAAATCTGCCGGCAGCAGCGTCAGGGCCTGTCCGATGGCCCGGGAAACGACAGCGCTGTAGGAATCGATGCCGTCAAGGAGGGAGCGTGCTCGCTGCGCGCGCGACGCGGCGATGCCGCGCAAGGCAGTGACCACGGCCTCCAGTTGACGGACGTTCTGGATTTGGGCGGAGATCTCAGCGAGCCGTTCCACCATCATTCAGATCCGATCGGCGCGCGGTCGGGCACACTTGGCGGCAAGCCCCGTGAGCGCCGCTGTCATGGCTGCTCTCTGCGGGTCATCGAGTTCGCCTGTCCGCTCGATGGCCGCCACGGCCTCCTTTGCCTCCTTGTCGATCCAGGACGAGAGTTCGGTGCGAAACCTTGCGATGTCGTCCAACGCCACGCGGTCAAGAATGCCGGTCTGCAGCGCCGTGACGAGCGCGACCTCGTCCGCCAAACGAACCGGCGAATATTGTGGCTGGGCCAGGATGCTCCGGATGTGTCGCCCGCGAGCGATCTTGTCCTTGACTTGGGTGTCGGTCACTCCGCCAAAACGCGTGAACATTTCCAGTTCCAGAAATTGCGCGTAGTCGAGGCGCAGAGCGTGCGCGGCTTCGCGCAAGGCTGGAGCCTGAGTCTTTCCACCCACTCGGCTGACGCTTGTGCCGACATCGACGGCCGGCTTGTGACCTTCGTGGAAAAGACGCGCATCGAGAACGATCTGGCCGTCGGTAATCGATATCAGGTTGGTCGGAATGTAGGCGCTGAGATTCCCGCCATCGAGTTCAGCGATGGGCAGCGCGGTCAGCGAACCTCCCCCGGCCGCCTTGGAAAGCTTTGCCGCCCGCTCCAGCAGCCTGGCATGAACATAGAAGACGTCGCCGGGGTAGGCCTCGCGACCGGGCGGTTGGCGCGTCAGCAAGGCGATTTCCCGATGGGTGGCCGCATGTTTCGTCAGATCGTCGATGGCCACCAGCACATGCTGGCCACGGTCGCGGAAGTATTCGGCGATGGTGAAAGCGGCGAAAGGGGCGATCCATTGCAGGCCGGGCGAAGCGGAAGCGCCGGCAACGACGAAAATGCATCGCTCGGGAGCGCCGTGTGCCTGTATCGCCTGTATCGCCCGCTTCACGGTCGACGACTTCTGACCGATAGCGACGTAGACACAAACGATGTCGCTGAACTTCTGATTGATGATGCAGTCGATCGCTATTGCCGTCTTGCCGATTGCGCGATCGCCGATAATGAGCTCGCGCTGGCCGCGTCCGAGCGCGAACATCGAATCCAGCACAAGAATTCCGGTCTGCAGGGGCTCGCTGACAAGGTCGCGATCGATGATCGACGGTGCCGGCCGTTCGATCGGCTCATATGCGCCCGACTCGATCGGTGCTCCGCCGTCCAGAGGACGCCCCAGCGGATCGATCGTCCGGCCGAGCAGAGAAGGTCCGACGGGGACGCGGACCACTTCGCCGCTGCCGTGCACCTGATGGCCCGCCTTGAGGCCTGTGGGGTCGTCGAGCAGGACGCATCCCAGCAGATCGCGGTCGAGCGTGGTGGCGTAGCCGACCTGTCCGTGCTCGAAGCGTACGAGCTCATCAAGACGCACATCGGGCAGGCCTGACACCAATGCGATCCCATCGGCAACGGATTCCACGCAGCCAATCTGCTCGGTTACCGGTGCAAGCGTCGCAGCATCAACGCGCGCCTCGGCTTCCCGTAGCCAGCTGTCGAGAGGGGCGATGGCCGTCATCGGTCCAGCTCTCTTCGAATGATCTCGAGGTCGGCCTGCCAGTTGTTGCGCACGACGATATTCCGGCCTCTGATTTCGAAACCAGCGATGAGCCTGGAATCGCACGAGAGACGTATCGGTGGCTCACTGCCGAACGCTGCGTGGATCGTCTCCCGCAAGCTGGCCGCCTGCTCGTCATCCAGTTTCGCCGCTGCGACGACGTCGAGCGGGTGAGCCGGATCCGATCCCGCAAGGCGATTGCGCGAGTCCACCGTCAGCCGGCCCAGTTCAGCACCAAGACCATCGAGAAAAGCGGAGAATGCAGCGCTTGCTGGAAGCCGTTCTAGTAGTCGGCGTGCAATCCGCACCGAGAGCTCGCTCGCTCGATCGAGCACAGCGTGCTGCATGGCGATGCGCTCTTTTTCGATCGCGACTGCCGCATCCTTTCGGTGCTGATCGAGCTCGCTCGACAGTTGGGCGAGCGCGGACGCTTTCTCCGCCTCCGCGTCCTTGCGGGCCTGTGCGAGCAAGCGATCGCGCTGCGCGTCGATCCCGGCGCGGAGTGTCGTTGCTTCGGCGCGAAGGTCCCCGGCCTCCTTTCGAGCCGCGTCGGCGTCCGCAAGGAGCTTAGCCGCCTCTTCTCGCCGTTTCGCTACGAGATCGGCGACCGGACGAAAGAAGAACCGGCCCAGGATCCAGATGAGGATGAGGACATTGACGGTCTGGAGCGCCAACGTCCACCAGTCGATATGCATATCGGCCTAATGGATGAAGGGGTTGGCGAACAACACGAGCAGCGCGATGACGAGACAGTAGATTGCCATGGTTTCGATCATGGCAAGACCGACGAAGAGGGTGCGCGAGATCGTCCCCGCCGCCTCGGGCTGCCGGGCGATGGCATCCATTGCTGCGGCGACCGCGCGACCTTCGCCAAGTGCCGGCCCAATCGCTCCAAAAGAGACCGCCATGGCCGCTGCAAAGATGCTGACAATCTCGATCCAGTTCATGATGACTTCCCTTTCGTGGGAGCGCGTCCCTCGTTCAACGCGCTGCCGATGAATACCATGGCGAGGACGGTGAAAATGTATGCCTGAACCGCGCCGGTCAGGAGATCGAGCGCCATGAGCGGAATAGGCACGAGTAGACCGGCAAGGGACAGAACAATGCCGACGACAAAAACACCGCTCATCACGTTTCCGAACAGGCGCACGATCAGCGAAAACGTTCGCGTGAACGTTTCGACGATGTTCAGGGGAACCATGATGAAGGTGGGCTCGGCGAAGGTCTTGAGATATCCGACCAGCCCCCGTGCCCGAACACCGAAGTAGAAGATGGCGACGAACACGATGAGCCCCAGCGCCGCATCTGTTTCAATATGCGCCGTTGGCGGCTCGACACCGGGGATCAGCGAGCACCAATTTGCCGCCAGAATGAAGAGAAAGAGCGTACCGATCATCGGGACATATGGCGCCGGCGCCACGCGCATGGTCTCGTGGACTTGATTTTCGATGACGTCGACAACCGTCTCGACGATCGCCTGGGCAGCGGTGGGCCGCAGCGAGAGCGAGCGCGTGGCGAGCCAGCCACCCACGCCGAGGATGGCCATGAGCCCCCAGGTCACGACGACGGGCTCGGTGACTGCGACTGGCCCAATCGTGAACACGACCTTTGCGGTCAGGGGTGAACCGATCATCGTCGCGTCTCCGGCCGAAGAAGTCCGTTTCGCGCGGTCAGGAGGCCGAGGGTCCCGGCAAGGAGGGGCATCGCTCCAAACGATTTGGTGACGAGCACCATGGCTCCACCTGTCGCAGCGAAACGAAGCAATTGCAGTCCGAGCGAAGAGAATGGCTGGCCACCGATGAGGAAGCGTACGTTCCATCGCAAGGAGGCGAAATGCAGCAGCCCCAGCAGGCCACCAGCACCAATCCAGCCAGCTGCCTCAGCAATGAAGAGATAGTCGTGCATGACGGCATGGCTCATTGCTGATGCATCCATCGCCAGGCCGACCAGCAGCCGGCCGCCACCCCGAGCAAAAGGAGCGGCGCGCTCCAGAAGATGCCTGTCCCGAGCCAACGGTCGATCCAGCGGCCGACGAACAGGCCAATCAGCGCAGGTGCGACGATGATCCAGCCGAGCACGCCGATCTGGCCGACAAATCGCACCACCGATGAGTCGCCATCGCTACGCCAAGACTCCCATCGCGCGCGTCGGTCGCGGACCGCCTTGGTCAATCCATCAGGAGTGGGATCGCCGTTCGGCTTCGAACCGACCATCACGAGCCGCCCTCCATCAAACTGCGCTTGTCGGGACGCAGGTAGTGGACGATCTGCCGGATGGCCTTCATCTGCAGTTGGAGATTCTCCGTTCGGGACGCGCGCTCGGTTTCGCTTCGTTTGCGAAATTCATCGAGCACGATCACTTCAAGGCGATCGAGATCGTCGCCGGCAATCGCCTCGCGTGTGGCGATGGCGATCTCGGCGCCGCCGGTCACGGAAAGCACGCCCCGCCGCACCGCACAGTAGCGTAGGCGCCTGTCGGCGCCTTGCCAACTGACCACCGAGATGTTCAGAGCAGTAAGAAGGTCGGCATGACCTGCGAGAATTCCAAAGCTGCCGCTGTCGTCCTCGGCGCGAACGCTCGAAACGTTTGCTTCGTCGATCACGATTGCAGTCGGTGTGGTGATCAGGAGCCTCATCTCGCCGGCTCCTCGGACTTTTCCTGAGGCTGCCTGGCCCTCGCGTCGTCGATGCCGCCGATCATATAGAACGAACTCTCTGTCCACTGATCGCAGTCACCGCCAAGGATCGCCTGACAGCCCTTGAGCGTCTCTGCCAGGGGAACCGAGCGGCCAGGCACACCCGTAAACGCCTCGGTCACGGAAAACGGTTGAGTGAGAAAACGCTGCAGGCGTCGGGCACGTGCAACAGCCAGCCGGTCCTGAGCGCTGAGCTCTTCGATTCCGAGCAGCGAGATGATGTCCTGAAGTTCTCGATAGTGTGCAATCGTCTCGCGCACCTCTTCGGCGATCCGATAGTGCTCGTCGCCAACCACAGTCGGATCAAGCAGGATGGAGGACGAGTTCAAGGGATCGACTGCGGGATACATGCCCTCGGCGGCCATCGTTCTCGACAGCACGATCATGCTGTCGAGATGACTTGAGATCGCGGTCACCGCCGGATCGGTGAAGTCGTCGGCCGGAACGTAGACCGCTTCGATGGCGGTCACCGAGACGCCCGAAACCGAGGCGATGCGTTCGTGCAACGCGGCGACTTCCGTGGCAAGGGTCGGCTGATAACCGACGCGCGACGGCAAGCGCCCGAGCAGGCCGGACACCTCGCTCCCGGCCTGCACGAACCGGAACACGTTGTCCATGAGAAGCAGAACGTTCTGACGCTTCGTGTCGCGGAAGTATTCGGCGATCGTCAGCGCCGTCAGCCCGACACGCCAGCGGGCACCCGGCGGCTCATTCATCTGGCCGTAAACCAGCACGCTGCGATCGAGCACCCCGGATCGGCGCATTTCCAACAGCAGCTCATGCCCCTCGCGGGAGCGCTCGCCGATCCCGGCAAACACGGAAATGCCCTGGTAACTCTGAACCATGGCGTGGATCAATTCCATCACCACCACGGTCTTGCCGACGCCGGCGCCGCCAAACATTGCGGCTTTACCACCCTGCGGAAGCGGCGCCAGAAGATCGATGACCTTGATGCCCGTTTCGAAGATCGCCGTGGCCGGGCTCCGTTCGCCGAGTGGCGGTGCGGGATTGTGAATCGGCGCGCGCGCCAGATCGTCGGGCAATGCGGGGCCGTTGTCCCGCGTGCGCCCGGTCACGTCGAGCAGGCGCCCGAGCACTGCGTCGCCGACGGGAACGCTGATCGGTCCACCTGTCGATTGCACCCGCGCACCCCGTTTCAGACCGGCAGTTGCCTGTAAGGCGACGCCGCGCACCGTCGTCTCGTCCAGGTGGGCCTGAACCTCAACGATCAGGATTTCGGGCAGGTCCCAATCCACCAGAAGCGCGTCGCCTAGCTTGGGGAGCTCGGCGGCGGGGAACTCCACGTCAACCACGGCGCCGCGGACCGCGAGTACCCGGCCTTCTGATTGTATAGAAAGCGCCATGGTGATCCGTCGGAAAATGTCAGTCTTGCACGTTGCTACCGCGCTGACGGCTCTCAGCCTTGATCAGAATCAACGAGCGACTCCCCCTTTCTTGGGCACACATGATCTTGATCGAACTGCGTCGAACAACGTCAGGGCGTACAACTAGAAGCATCATGACAGAGCTGACGAAGATTCCGATGCAATCAAATCCTGCCGTCAAACCGGCAGAACTCTCGATCACAATCCGCGGGTCCTAGGTTCGCCCACCAGACCTCACCCGGTTTCTCCAGGGATCGACGACCGGCCGAGCTCTTCCAGGGCCTGTCGCACCGACTGGACAAGGTCCAGCGCCACCGGCGAGGGGCTGCGCTGCGGCGGAAACACCGCGGCAAATTCGAAGTCGATGCGCGGCGCGAAGGGCCGCATCACCACGCCACGGCCGTCGAATTCGCGCGCGGTGAACGGATCGCAAATCGAGACGCCCAGTCCCGACGACACCATCCCGCACATGATTTCAGACAAGGTCGTCTCGACCCGCAGCACGCGCCTGACATCCTCGCGATGGAAGATCTGATCGATCAGATGCCGGCTGGTGGAGCCAGACGACAGCGAGATGAAGGTCTCCCCATCGAAGTCGCGCGGCACCAAGATCGCCTTCGCGCAAAGCCGGTGGCCTGCCGGGAGAACGGCGACGCGCGGCAGCGCCGGCAGCTTGATGCTCGGCAGCCCGGCATGGGCGATCGGCACCTCGGCAAAGCCGACGTCGCATTGCGCGTTCAGCACCCAGTCGATCACGATCGGCGAGATCACGCCGAAGAAGGCGAGGTTGAGGTTCGGGCGCTCCTGCAGGAAGTGGCCTGCGAGCCGCGGCAGATAGCCATTGGCAAGCGCGGGGAGCGCGGCAATGCGCAGCGTCCCGGTGCGCCGGCCACGGATCTCCTCAGCGGCCGCGGTGATGCGATCGAGCCCGACGAAGGAGCGCTCGACCTCCATGTAGAGCGCCGTCGCTGCCGCGGTCGGCACCAGGCCGGTGCCGCGCCGCTCGAACAGCTCCATCTTGAGCAGCGCCTGCAGGTCGCGCAGCAGCCGGCTGACCGCCGGCTGCGTCACCGCCATCAGCTTGGCCGCCTCGGTGACGCTGCCGCTCAGCATCATCGCCCGGAAGGCTTCGACCTGCCGCGAGTTGATCCGCGCCATACGTCCTTACATCCATAACATTCGCGTATGAATAGGGTGCCATTATTCATTGGACGATCAAAGCCTCTGCTGCGATCTTTTTTGGCAGGGTGAGGGAAGGCTCGTTTTTTAGGCTCTTCAGCTCCGGGTTTCCTGGATCTGCGGATGCCATCGGGCAAGCCGATCTCCCTGGGGCGGTTTTTTTATACCGTCTCGTATCCAAGATGATGGAGATCGGTCCAATGAAGCACCCTAAACTCCTGATGGCGGTCAGCGTCGCCGTCCTGGCCTCGGCCTCGCAGGTCTGGGCTCAGCAGAAGACGCTCTATGTCGCCGGTTATGGCGGCTCGTTCGAGAAGACGATCCGCGAGGAGGTGATCCCGCCGTTCGAGCAGGCCAACGGCGTCAAGGTCGAATACGTCGCCGGCAACTCCACCGACACCCTCGCCAAGCTGCAGGCGCAGAAGGGCAACCAGCAGATCGACGTCGCGATCGTCGATGACGGCCCGATGTACCAGGCGATCCAGCTCGGCTTCTGCGACAAGGTCACCGGACTGCCCGGCGATCTGCTGGAGGTCGCGCGCTTCAAGGATGACAAGGCGGTCGCCATCGGCCTCGTCGCCACCGGCCTGATGTACAACAAGAAGGTGTTTGCCGAGAAAGGCTGGGCCGCGCCGACCTCGTGGAACGATCTCAAGGATCCGAAATACAAGCAACTGCTCGTCATTCCGCCGATCAACAACACCTACGGCCTCAACGTGCTTCTGATGCTGGCGAAGATGAACGGCGGCAGCGAGAGCAATGTCGATGCCGGTTTCAAGATCTTCAAGAATGACATCAATCCCAACGTATTGGCCTACGAGCCGTCGCCCGGCAAGATGACCGAGCTGTTCCAGTCGGGGCAGGCGGTCATCGCGGTGTGGGGCAGCGGTCGCGTGCAGAGCTTCGCCAACACCGGCTTTCCGGTCGATTTCGTCTATCCGAAAGAAGGTGCCGTGAGCCTGCTGACGACGGCGTGTCCGATCGCCAAGTCGTCGGTCTCGCCGCTGGCCTCGAGCTTCATCAAGCTGCTGCTCGATCCGAAGATCCAGCTCACGATGCTGAAGGAATATGGCTACGGCCCGGTCGTGAAGTCCGTCGTGATCCCCGAGGGCGTGGGCGCGATGGCGCCGATCGGCGAACGCGCCGCCAAGGTCTATGCGCCCGATTGGAGCGTGGTCAACGAGAAGCGCGAGGAATGGACCAAGCGCTGGAATCGCGAGGTCGAGCGCTAACCGGTTGTTTGTTGCGAGCCTCTCTCGTTGACGGCGGTGTTCTCCCTTCCCCTAAAGGAGAAGGGAGGTGCACCGTGCGCGGAGCGCCAGTATTCCTCGCCCATCTGGATCCAAAGCATGTCCCTCCTCGAGCTCGACCGCGTCGGCAAGTCCTTCGGCCCCAACACGGCCGTCGAAGAGTTCAGCCTCGGCGTCGCCAAGGGCGAGTTCATCTCGTTCCTCGGCCCCTCCGGCTGCGGCAAGACCACCACGTTGCAGATGATCGCGGGCTTCCTCGATCCCTCACATGGTGCGATCCGCCTCGAGGGCAGGGATCTCGTCGCGGTGCCACCGGCGAAGCGCGGCCTCGGCATCGTGTTCCAGAGCTACGCGCTGTTTCCTCACATGACCGCCGCCGAGAACGTCGCGTTCGGTCTGGAGATGCGCAAAGTCGCGCGCAAGGAACGCGAGGAGCGCGTACGATCGGCGCTCGCGCTGGTCGGCCTTGCCGGCTATGAGGACCGTCATCCCCGCCGCATGTCCGGCGGCCAGCAGCAGCGCGTGGCGCTCGCGCGCGCGCTGGTGATCCGGCCGAGCCTGCTGCTGCTCGATGAGCCCCTGTCCAATCTCGATGCGCGCCTGCGCGAGGACATGCAGATCGAGCTGCGCCAGATCCAGCGCGACCTCGGCACTACGACCATCCTCGTTACCCATGATCAGATCGAGGCGATGTCGCTGTCCGACCGCATCGTGGTGATGAGCAAGGGCAGGATCGAGCAGATCGGCACGCCGCAGCAGGTCTACGAGCAGCCGGCCTCGGTCTTCGTCGCGCAGTTTCTCGGCAAGACCAACGAGTTTGCCGCGACTGTGGATTGCGCCTCCGGGCAGGCCAGGCTGGTCGCGGGATCGTGGAGCGCGCCGGCGCCGGCGGGCGTCGCCGGCTCCGTCGCCGTCAGCGTCCGGCCCGAGCGCATCGGCTTCGGCGACGCCGGTCTTGCGGGGCGCATCACGAGCCGCATCTTCCAGGGCAATCACTGGCTGTTCCAATGCGACACCGAATGCGGGCCCGCCATCGTGATCCGCCAGAATGACGGCCTGCCGCAGCCGGAGCAGGGCGCCGCGGTGCATCTCGTCTGGCAGGTCTCGGACATGAGCCTGCGCGCCGCGAAGGCTGCAGCATGAGCGCGACCATCGCGTCCAACCCATCGGAGACGCGGGCCGGGCTTTCCCTGGCGCTGCCGGCCTTGATGCTGTTCCTGGGCGTCGTCGTGATCCCGCTGGCCATGACCGTGATGCTGTCGTTCCACGATTGGGGCCAGTACAAGGGCATCGAGCCGGTGTTCATCCTGAAGAACTGGCGCGAGATCGTGGACGATCCCTACTACGCGGAGATGTTCTGGCGCACCTTCCGCGTCGCGGTGCTGGCGACCCTGATCACGGCGGTGTTCGGCGTGCCGGAGGCCTACATCCTCAACCGCATGCAGGGGCCGTGGAAGGGCCTCTTCCTGCTGGTGATCATCGGCCCGCTGCTGATCTCGGTGGTTGCGCGCACCCTCGGCTGGGCGCTCCTGTTCGGCGGCAACAACGGGCTCGCCAACAAGCTCCTGATGTCATCAGGCCTGATCGATTCGCCAATCAGGTTCATGTTCACCGAGACCGGCATGGTGATCGCGCTGGCGCATGCGATGATGCCGTTCATGGTGCTCGCGGTGTGGACCGCGCTGCAGCGGCTCGATCCGCAGGTCGAGAACGCGGCACTGTCGCTGGGTGCAGGCTCGCTGACGGTGGTCCGCCGCATCGTGCTGCCGCAGATCATGCCGGGCGTGCTGTCAGGCGCCATCATCGTGTTCTCTCTGTCGGCGAGTGCGTTCGCGACGCCGGCGATCATCGGCGGCCGCAGGCTCAAGGTCGCGGCGACGCTCGCCTACGACGAATTCCTCAACACGCTGAACTGGCCGCTCGGCGCCGCGGTTGCCGTGCTGCTGCTGATCGCGCTCGTCCTGATCGTCGTCGGCTCCAACGCGCTGATCGAGCGCCGCTACCAGGAGGTGTTCCGATGAGCAGGAACGGCCCTCTGGCGCTGATCTTCCATGCCGTCTTCGTCGTCTTCATGGTGGCGCCGATCGTCGTCGTGTGCTGGGTCGCGTTCACGCCGGAAGGTTTTCTGTCGATCCCGATCACCAGCTTCTCGCTGCGCTGGTTCAGGGCGCTCGCCGACTATCCGGAATTCGTCCACGCCTTCGGCGTGAGCCTGTGGCTCGGCGCGCTGTCGTCGTGCGTGGCGCTCTTGTTCGCGGTGCCGGCGGCGCTGGCGATCAGCCGCTATCGCTTCCGCGGCCGTGACGCGCTGTCGGCGCTGTTCCTGTCACCCTTGATGATCCCGCACGTCGTGCTCGGCATCGCCTTCCTGCGCTTCTTCACCTCCGTCGGCATCGGCGGCACGTTCGTGGCGCTGGTGATCGCCCATGTCGTCGTGGTGTTTCCGTTCGCGCTGCGGCTGACGCTTGCCGCCGCGACCGGCATGGACCGGTCGATCGAGATGGCCGCGATCTCGCTCGGTGCCGACGGCTGGACCATGTTTCGCCGCGTCACCTTGCCCGCGATCCTGCCCGGCATCGTGAGCGGCTGGATGCTCGCCTTCATCCAGTCGTTCGACGATCTGACCATGACCGTGTTCCTGGCGACGCCCGGCACAGAGACCTTGCCGGTGCGCATGTTCCTCTACATCCAGGACAACATCGATCCGCTGGTGACGTCGGTGTCGGCCAGCGTCATCGCCGTCACCATGACCGTCCTGATCCTGCTCGATCGCTTCTACGGGCTCGACCGCGTGCTGACCGCCAAAGGCGGCGACGCCGGACGATAGGAGACCTTATGACGAAAGACTATGACGTCGCCGTCGTCGGCGGCGGCCTGCTCGGCTCTGCGATTGCCTGGGGGCTCGGCCGGCTCGGCCAGCGCGTCGCCGTGCTCGACGAGGGCGACATCGCCAAGCGTGCCTCGCGCGCCAACTTCGCGCTGGTGTGGGTGCAGAGCAAGGGCCTGGGCATGCCGGCCTACACCGGCTGGACGGTGCGCGGTTCCAAGGCGTGGCCGAAGCTCGCCGAAGAGCTGAAGGCGCAGACCGGCCTCGACGTGGTGCTGCAGCAGAACGGCGGCTTTCATCTCACCCTCGGTGAGGCCGAGTACGAGCAGCGCACCCAGCTCGTCGCGCGCATGCACAATCAGGTCGGCGCCGCCGACTATCAGATGGAGATGCTGCCGGCGTCCGAGGTGAAGAAGATGCTGCCGCTGATCGGCCCGGAGGTCTCCGGCGGCAGCTTCTGTCCCTATGACGGCCACGTGAATTCGCTGCGCACCTTCCGCGCCCTGCACGCCGGCATGAAGCAGTTCGGCGTCGACTATCTGCCGGAGCGCGCGGTCGGTGCGATCGCGCGTGACGGCAATGAGTTCAGGCTGACGACGGCGCAGGGCGAGATCCGCGCGGCCAAGGTCGTGCTCGCGGCAGGAAATGCCAACCAGACCCTGGCGCCGATGGTCGGGCTGTCCGCGCCGATGGGACCGACGCGCGGCCAGATCGTCGTGACCGAGCGCACGATGCCGTTCCTGCCGCATCCGCTGACCACGATCCGCCAGACCGACGAGGGCACGGTGATGATCGGCGACAGCAAGGAGGACGAGCTCGACGACCGCGTGCAGAACTTTTCCGTCAACGCGGTCATGGCCGATCGCGCGCAGCGCACCTTCCCGCATCTGGCGCGGCTCAACGTCGTCAGAAGCTGGACCGGCATCCGCGTGATGCCGAAGGACGGCTTTCCGATCTACGAGCAGTCGGAGACCCATTCCGGCGCCTTCGTCGCCTGCTGCCATTCCGGCGTGACGCTCGCGGCGAACCACGCCTTCGACATCGCGCGCATGGTCAAGGACGGCGCGCTCGAGCCGGAGCTGATCGGCGCGTTCACCGCGAAGCGCTTCGAGAACGCGGCCGGAGCCGGCGGCAGTGGCTACTACTGAGAGATGACGGCGCAAGGCGCCATGGAGACGATGATGTTCAAACGAGCTGAGGGTGATGCGAGGGGACCGGTGACGATCCATGTCGAGGGCCAGCCGATTGCCGCGCGCGAGGGTGACTCCGTGTCGGCGGCGCTGCTCGCCTCCGGCCTCGACGTCCGGCGCGCCACCGCGGTGAGCGGCGCAAGGCGGCTGCCTTATTGCATGATGGGCGTGTGCTTCGACTGCCTCGTCACCATCGATGGCGTCGGCAACCGGCAAGGCTGTCTCGTGCCGGTCGCCGAGGGCATGCAGATCGAGATCCAGAAGGGCAAGCGGGAGATCGGCAAATGAGCGCGGCGCCGAAGCATGATGAATATGACGTCGTGGTGATCGGCGCCGGTCCTGCCGGGCTGGCCGCGACGGCCGCGACCGCCGGCGCCGGCCTGTCGACCTTGCTGCTCGACGAGAATGCGGGCCCGGGCGGGCAGGTCTGGCGCGCGATCCATTCGACGCCGGTGAAGCGCGAGGCGCTGCTCGGCACCGACTATTGGTCGGGCGCCGAGATCGCGAAAGCCGCGGAGACCAGCGGCGCTGAGATCATCCCTCGCGCCACGGTGTGGAGCCTCGATCGCAATCTCGAACTCGGTGTTTCCATCGGCGGCGGTTCGGCCTTCATCAAGGCGAGGCGAGTCATCATCGCGACCGGGGCGCAGGAGCGGCCGTTCCCGATACAAGGCTGGACCCTGCCCGGTGTGATGACGGCCGGTGCCGCGCAGACGATGCTGAAATCGTCCGGGCTGGTGCCGGATGGTCCGACCGTGATCGCCGGGCAGGGGCCGCTGCTGTGGCTGCTCGCGGCGCAGATCCTGCGCCTCGGCGGCCGCATCGACCGCATTCTCGACACCACCCCGCGCGCCAACTACATCGCGACGCTGCCTCATGCCTTCGCGTTCCTGACCTCGCCCTATTTCGGCAAGGGGCTTGCGATGATGCGTGAGGTGCGCGCCAAGGTGCGCATCACCAGCGCTGTGACCGAGCTCGTGGCAGAGGGCGATGACGAGCTCTCGGCGGTCAGCTACGCCACGGCGGGCGGCAAGCGCGAGACGCTGGCGGCCGAGTTGCTGCTGCTGCATCAGGGCGTGGTCCCCAATGTGAATCTCGCGATGGCCGCCGGCGTGGAGCATCGCTGGAACGAGCTGCAACTGTGCTGGACTCCGGTGCTGGATGCCCTTGGTAACAGCTCCATTCCCGGCATCGCCATTGCCGGGGATGGCGCCGGCATCGGCGGCGCGCAGGCGGCGCCGTGGCGGGGCCGTATCGCGGCAGCAAGCGCCATCAAGGCGCTGCGGCCCCAGGCACAGGTTCTGGACCATTCAGCGCAGTTGAAACGTGCCGAGCGCGGTCGCGCCTTCCTCGACGTTCTATTCCAGCCGGCAAAGCAGTTCCGTATTCCTCAAGGCGACACCATCGTGTGCCGCTGCGAGGAGATCACCGCCAGAGATGTGCTCGACTCCGTCGCGATCGGCGCCACCGGACCGAACCAGCTCAAGGCCTATCGCCGCACCGGCATGGGGCCGTGCCAGGGCCGGCTGTGTGGCCTCACGGTCACCGAGCTGATGGCGCAGGCGCGCGGCAAGACCCCGCAGGAGATCGGCTACTACCGGCTGCGCGCGCCGGTGAAGCCGATCATGCTGTCCGAGCTCGCAGGCCTGCCGAAGACCGAAGAGGCGACCAAGGCCGTGGTGCGCGGATGACGGTGAAGACGGATGCCATCATCGTGGGTGGCGGCATCCACGGCTGCTCCACCGCGCTGCATCTGTGTCTCGCCGGGCTGAAGCCGGTGCTGATCGAGAAGGATTATGCCGGCCGCCACGCCTCCGGTGTCAACGCCGGCGGCGTGCGGCAGCTCGCGCGCGACGTCGCGGAGATTCCGCTGTCGATCCGCTCGATGGGCATCTGGGAGACCCTCAGCGACCTCGTCGACGATGATTGCGGTTTCGAGAGTTTTGGCCAGGTGCTGGTCGCCGAGAACGATTCGGAGCTCGACGCCTGCCGCGTCCGCGTCGCCGATCTCAACGCACGCGGCTTCAGCCATGAGGAGCTGATCGACGGCTCGGAATTGCGTCGCCTCGTGCCTGCCGTGGCGGAGAGCTGTCCGGGCGGCGTTGTATCTCGCCGGGACGGCGCGGCGCAGCCTGCGCGCACCACGACGGCGTTCCGCCGCAAGGCTGAGCAGCTCGGCGCGCTCATTCGCGAGGGCGTGGCTGCGACGAACATCCGCAAGGACGGCAAGCTCTGGCATGTCGACGTCGGCTCCGAGACGTTCGCCGCCCCGGTGCTGGTCAACGCCGCGGGCGCCTGGGCGGGACGGATCGCCGCGCAATTCGGCGAGCCGGTCCCGGTCGAGACCATCGCGCCGATGCTGATGATCACCTCGCCGGTGGCGCACTTCATCGATCCCGTCGTGATCCTGCGCGGCCGCAAGCTGTCGTTCAAGCAGTTCTCCAACGGCACGGTGCTGATCGGCGGTGGACACCTCGCCATCCCCGATCAGGACCGCAACGAGACCGTGCTCGACTGGCGCAAGCTGTCGGAGAGCGCGCGCACCGTCGCGGAGCTGTTCGCTGTCATGCGCAGCGCGACCATCGTGCGCGCCTGGGCCGGCATCGAGGCACGCATGCGCGACGACATTCCGGTGTTCGGGCCGAGCGCCGTTCACGACGGGCTGTATCACCAGTTCGGCTTCTCCGCGCACGGCTTCCAGCTCGGCCCCGGCGCCGGCGCCGTGATGGCCGAGCTGATCGCCCACGGCGGCACGCAGACGCGCATCGGCGGTCTCAGCGTCGCGCGCTTTCAGACTTCCACTCTTTCATCAACGACATGAGGACATGATGACGATCACCCGCAAGATCCGCTCCGCCATTCATCACCGCATCGTCGAGGCCAACGGCTTCGTCTTCATTGGCGGCACCATCGCCGACGACACCTCGGTGTCGATGAGCGAGCAGACCCGCAACATCCTCGGCAAGATCGACGGTTTCCTGAAGGAGGCCGGCACCGACAAGACGCGCGTCGTCTCCGGCCAGATCTTCGTCACCGACCTGTCGAAGAAGAAGGAGATGGATGCGGCCTGGACCGCGTTCTTCGGCGACGACCTGCCGGTCCGCGCCACGGTCGGCGTCTCCGATCTCGGCGGCGGCGCGCTGATCGAGATCGTGGTCACGGCCGTCAAGGGTTGAGCATCGCGCCGCATCGAGCGGTCAATCGATCACGCGCGGGGCTCGCTCCGCGCGTGATTTGCTTTTCGGTCCAATTCGATCGAACATCAGCCTGTCCTTCCATTGCACGCGCCGAAAGCCGACATCATGAATGAAGAGCGTAGCCTGCCGCGTCCATCTGCTGGCCTGAAGGCGGTGTTCGCTCACATCGAGAATCAAAAGCAGGATTTCCTGGCTCGCGTGATGGACTATGTCCGGCATCCCTCGATCAGCGCTCACAGTGTCGGCATCGCCGAGGTCGCCGCGCTGCTGGTGAGGATGCTGCGGGAGATCGGACTCGATGCCGAGACGGTGCCGACGGCAGGACATCCGATGGTGCTCGGACGCTGGCAGAAGAAGCCGGGCGCACCGACCGTGCTGCTCTACGGCCACTACGACGTGCAGCCGCCGGATCCGCTGGAGCTGTGGCTGAGCCCGCCGTTCGAGCCGACCATCCGCGACGGCCGCATCTATGCGCGCGGCATCGGCGACAACAAGGGCCAGCATTTCGCGCAGCTCATGGCGATCGAATCCCATCTCCGAGTGCATGGCGAGCTGCCCTGCAATGTGATCTTTCTGCTCGAAGGCGAGGAGGAGATCGGCAGCCCGCGCATCGCCGATTTCGTCGCCGCCAACAGGGACCGGCTGAAAGCCGACTTCGTCGTCACCGCGGACGGGCCGATGCACCCTTCGGGGCGGCCGACCATGACCTATGGCGTGCGCGGCATGTGCTCGTTCGAGCTGCGCGCCAGGCACGCCAGCCGCGACGTGCATTCCGGCAATCTCGGCGGCATCGTGCCGAATCCGATCTGGACGTTGGTCCACCTGCTCGGGACGATGAAGAATGCCGCAGGCGAGATCACCATCGACGGTCTGCATGATGCGATCGTGCCGCCGAGCGAGCTGGACATTGCGGCCGTGAAACGCCTGCCGCTGGATCTCGATGCCGCCAAGGCGAGCCTCGGTCTCAGCCATCTCGATGCGCCGCCCGATCGCGGCTACTACGAACGCCTGATGTTCCATCCGACGCTGACCATCAACGGCTTGCACGGCGGCTATGGCGGACCGGGCAGCAAGACGGTGCTGCCCTGCGAGGCGTTCGTCAAATGCGACATCCGCCTGGTCGAGGCGATGACGCCGGACGACGTGCTGGCGAAGGTGGAGGCGCATGTGAAGCGCCACGCGCCGGAGGTGGAGTTCATCCGGCGCGGCGGCATGCTGCCGTCGCGCGTGCCGCTCGATTCGCCCTTTGGCGCGATCGTGCGTGATGCCATCGCGCTCGCCCAGGGCGTCACACCGCTCGAATTTCCGTGCACCGGCGGCAGTCTGCCGGACTACGTCTTCACCAAGATCCTCGGCGTTCCCGCCTTCGTCGTTCCCTATGCGAATGCCGACGAGGCCAATCACGCGCCGAACGAGAACATGACGATCGACTGCTTCTACAATGGCATCCGCACCGGTGCGGCACTGCTCGACCGCGTCGGCGCGCGCGAGCGCTGATGCCGGCGGAACGTCCATCACGATCCCGCGTGCAGTGCGGGAGGCGTCATCGCGCGGCCACGAACGGATGGCAAGCACACGCTGGTCCGTCGCGTTGCGGGCGAATCGGCCGCACGCGGCGAGATCGCGCATGGATTAACGCAGTTGATATCGCCTAGTCTCGGAAGGGATTAGTAAACGCCGCTTCAGGGCTCGGAGCTGCCACATGCACGACCCCGTTGACCAGCCGAGTGATTCGGCAAGTTCCGCTTCGCCATGCGCGCGCGATCAGCGCAGCGCTCCGGAACACCCCGCCGCGGTTGCTGTGATCCAGCTCGACCACGCGCCCGCAATCGAACCTGAGCCCAATGTCGATCAGGCTGCACAAAGCCCTGGCGCTCTCGGTCGGAAACGGTCCGATGGCGCGCATCTTGTCACACCGACGATGTGGCGTTGAGAAGGTTCCGTTCTTGGCGGAGATCGAACTTGCGCCGTTCGGCGACGAGTTCCTGAAGAACACCTTCGCCACCGACGCATTCGATCAGTTTGAGATCGCCCACTATTTGAGATCGCCACCTACAAGTCGCTGCTCGCGTTGCGCCGCGCCGACGATGTCGAGGAGGTCCGCGCGCCGCTCGAGCAGTCGCCGCAGCTGGAGCAACGGATGGCAGAGTGGGTCCACTCCAATGTCGGGAAGGTCACGGAATTCGTGCGTGCGGGAGCGTCAGGCGGCGTAGTCTAACGGTATCTCGGTCGGGATATGGAACCCGGCAGCGCGATGACAACCTCCGGTATCATCCGGATACCCACGACTCTCCTGATCTAGTAAGTAAAACCTAGCCCTTCTTGGGGCGTTTCCTCCCTGGACTTGGGCCGCCTGCACTTCTTGTGTCGGCGGCCTCTTTCTTTCAGGGGCTGGTCGGGTGCTCTGGCCCCGCAATCGGCCCCATGGGTGTTCCGTCCAGATCGTCCCAGCCGTTCAACAGTTTGAGCTGGCTCCGGAACGGCTCACCGCGGCCGCGCTCGGCCGGCATGCTGTTTTCGTTCGAGGAGCTGATCGCCTATACCAGCAAGGACGAGACCCTGATGCCCGGCGAGTTCATCGGCTCGGGCACGGTCGGCAATGGCTGCGGTTGCCGACGACGACAACCAATAATGACAATCAGAGAGGACCGCCCATGGCCCGCAAGCTGATCGACATCTCCGTGCCCTTGCAGAACGATGTGCCCGCCGATCCGCCCGGCAATCATCCGACCATCACCTATATCGACCATCAGCAGGGGCTGCCGCGCATGCTGCAGTTCTTCGACGGGCTGAAGGCCGAGGACCTGCCGGATGGGCAGGGCTGGGCGGTGGAGCAGGTGAATCTTTCGACCCACAACGGCACGCATCTCGATGCGCCCTGGCATTTTCATCCGACGATGAATCGCGGCGAGCGCGCCTGGACCATCGACGAGGTGCCCCTGGAGTGGTGCCTGCAGCCGGGCGTGAAGCTCGACTTCCGTCATTTCCCCGACGGCTATGTGGTGACCGCGAGGGATGTCGAGGATGAGCTTAAGCGCATCGGCCACACGCTGTCGCCGCTGGAGATCATCGTCGTCAATACCTCGGCCGGCGCGCGCTTCGGACAGGCCAACTACGTCAATTCCGGTTGCGGCATGGGCTATGAGGCGACCATGTATCTGCTCGAGCGCGGCGTGCGCCTGACCGGCACCGACGGCTGGAGCTGGGACGCGCCGTTCGTGTTCACTGCCCAGAAATATGCCGAAACCCACGATGCCGCCTTGATCTGGGAAGGCCACAAGGCCGGTCGCCACATCGGCTATTGCCACCTGGAGAAGCTGCACAATCTGGAGCAGCTGCCGTCGACGGGGTTCACCGTGTCGTGCTTCCCGGTCAAGATCGAGCGCGCCTCGGCCGGATGGACGCGGGCGGTGGCGATCATCGAGGGGTGAGGAGGTGATGGCATCTGACTGTCAAATTGCGCCCCTCTTCCAGGGCGTCATGGCAGGACGGGGTGACTAGTGAGAAGCGTGCCGTGGCAATGCAGGGAGAGATCAGTCCCCTAACACGCTGCCAGGATTGAAGGCGATGGGGATGAGCTAACAACTGCACGCCAGCATCACCTCGTTCCGCCGCAGCATGGGTAAGGTCCAGGGCGGATTGTAGAAGGCGAGCAGCGGTGCGCCGGACACGGCCAGTCCCTTCCGTTGCGCGTAGTCGCGCAGCGCGCGGGTTTTTTCGGCCAGGATGCCATCGGAATAGGAGCCCGAGAAGGTCAACGCGACCATGCGCTGTGCCGGGACGGGCGTCAGCTTGATCCTGCGGTCGGTCGGCGGCGGCAGCGTTTCCAGCGACCAACTCGACGGCATCACGAAGCTGACGCTCCAGCGGTCGCTGTTCCCGCTATCCGTCGGTGGTGTGCCGCTGGCCTGCTGCTGCACCGGCGCCGTCATCGCGATCTTCGCCTTGGCCCGGTTGGCGCCGAAGATGTAGCCGGCGATGATGCGAAAGCCTTCCTCGATCGCCGGCTTGCGCGCACCCTGCACCTCGGCCTGCGCAATGATCATCGGCGCATAGGCGCGGATCTCGAAGTCGCCGTCGCGCTTCACCACGTCATACTTGGGATGTTCGACCCGGCTCATAAGCGGCCCTGCGGCAATGGCGGCGCCGGCGAGGACAAGCACGGTGGCGCCTGCGAGCCAGATCAGCATGCGGCGTCTCCTGGGTGGTGTCGGCTCGGTCATGGCGGTTGCGCCGTCAGGTTTGAGTAACGAGGAAACGCGAGCGAAGGTCCGGCAGATCACGTACCGGGTGCCCGCCTGCGGTCGTCCTTCGCGACGCCCGACTGTAGCGTAGCCCGATGAGCGCAGCGATATCGGGGATCGCACGAGGCGTAGGGGACCCCCGGATGTAGCTGCGCTCATCCGGCCTACGCGCGTGCCGATGGTGGTGCGTGCCCGTCGGACGACTCGGGCTCGGGCGCGACAACAAGCGCCGCCCCGCACCCCCTCTCATGATCCAGATCGTGCCTGCGCCGAAAACGAAAATTCCGTAGAGCGCTCAGCACGATCACCTCTGTCCAGATCTCGGCGCAAAAATTTTCAACTTTCGTTTTATCGGAATATGTGCTCTCCTCCCTCCATCCCGCCTCATGCAGAGGGGCGTACGCGTCGTCACGATACGTTGAGGCGGGGAGCGGTGGCCGCGGGTCTGTCAGGCGCTTTTGCGCGAGACGACTGTCAGCTCGCGGACGTTCAAGCCGTGTGGTCCTGGCGCCCCGATGCTGGCGCCAAGCTCGTTTGTGACGCGAGCCGTGACAGGCCGTGTCGCGCGGGCGATGGGGGCAATCAAGCCGGTCCCCAGGGAGAGCGCGGAGCAGACGTTAAGACTGCCGCGCAGGGAAGGCCCGGTCTGTCCGGCTGAACCTGTGGTACCTGCCGCCTGCATTTTTTTGAGCAGGCGGGCCACGGGCCTCAGCCGAGGCCCGGCCTTCCCTGCGCCCTCGCGATTCCGGCGAGGGTCTCGAGCATCGCTTCGGGCGCGTGTTGCGCCGCGAGAGCGACGGCGCGTGCGCGCATGGTGGCGCTGGCATACTGGATATGCTTATCAGTTGGGGCGCCGACAGCGCTCAAGAACAACAGGCCGCCGGTCGCGACGGCTGACCCCAGGAGGACCCCAATGGCAGATACCTCACGCCGCAATCTTCTCGTTGCCGGCAGTGCCGCTGCAGCGGCCGCGATCATGGCGGACGGCCCCCCTGCCGCCGCGCAGGCCGGTCCGAAGCCGATCTTCGCCGTTCCGGCGACCACGATCCCGATCGCCGGCGAGCAAGGCGTGTTCCCGGTTCGCCGCATCTACTGCATCGGCCGCAACTACGCGGCGCATGCGATCGAGCGCGGCTCCGATCCGAACCGCGAGCCGCCGTTCTTCTTCCAGAAGCCGACCGACGCGATCCAGAACGTCGCGATCGGCGAGGTCGCCGATCATCCCTATCCGTCGCTGACCAAGAACTATCATCACGAGGTCGAACTGGTCGCGGCGCTGAAATCCGGCGGCACCAACATTCCCGCCGGGTCGGCGCTCGATCATGTCTATGGCTACGCGCTCGGCCTCGACATGACCCGCCGTGACCTGCAGAACGGCATGGCCGCCGAGAAGAAGCCATGGGAGATCGGCAAGAGCTTTGATCATGCCGCCGTGCTCGGCCCGATCCATCCGGTCTCGAAGGTCGGCCACTTCACCAAGGGCGCGATCTCGCTTGCGGTCAACGGCTCGGTCCGGCAGAACTCCGATCTCAACAAGATGATCTGGAGCGTCGCCGAGCAGATCGCGAAACTGTCCGAGGCGTTCGAGCTCAAGGCCGGCGACATCATCTATTCCGGCACGCCGGAGAATGTCGGCCCGGTCGTCAAGGGCGACGTGCTGTTGTGCAAGCTCGAGGGCCTGCCGGACATGTCGATCAAGATCGTTTGAGAGAGGGGCTGGACCACCCGTCGTGTGCAGCACGTTGACGCTGCCGATCGGACCGGAAGTCGCCGCCGCAATGCCGGTACGCGCCTTCTCCCCGGACGCGGGGAGAGGCGAGCAGCGAGCGCCGCTACGCGCGCTATCCGACAGGCGCGGCAGCCGCAACCATCCCTCCGGATGCTGCGACTGCCACCGTGGCGCTCGCGGGGCCGCGCCTCTCATTGCCTGCCGGACGGGAACTATCGTTGTTCCCGCGCAAACAGGCGCTGCCACCCGTTCGCAAGTTTGTGGCCCGACAAAGAGCCGCCGGGCACCGCCGCCTATCGTTGCCCTGCATCAGCCGAGCGAACGAGGGCAGCCGTGGCCATCACCATCGAGATCGATCACGCCAAGACGCGGCGCATGGCGCAGGGCCAAGGCCAAAGCAAGGGCCAGGGTCAGGCCCGCGGCCCGGCACGGTCGTTGCGCAGCGCTGGCGGCCCCGTGGTTCCGCAGGGTGTCAAGGGCCCGATCCGGCGGCTGAAATGGCTGATTCTCGTTCTGACGCTCGCCGTCTACTACATCACGCCGTTCGTGCGCTGGAACCGCGGACCGAATGCCCCGGGCCAAGCCGTGCTGCTCGATTTCGCCCACGGAAAGCTCTATCTCGGCCCCGCCGAGATCTGGCCGCAGGACCTCTACCTCATCACCGCGGCGATGCTGCTGGCGACGTTCATCCTCGTCCTGGTCAACGCGCTGGCCGGCCGTCTGTGGTGCGGCTTCGCCTGTCCGCAGACGGTATGGACCGACCTGTTCCTGCTGATCGAGCGCCTCGTCGAGGGCGACCGCCGGCAGCGGCTGAAGAACATCGGCGCGCCGCTGACGGCGCGGCGGATCGCACAGATCGCCACCAAGCACGCGCTGTGGATGGCGATCGCGCTCGGCACCGGCGGCACCTTGATCTTCTACTTCACCGATGCGCCGGAGCTGGTGCGCGATGTCCTGCATGGCGAGATGTCGGCGACCGCGCTGACCTGGATCTTGGTGTTCGCCGGCACGACCTATGGCCTCGCCGGCTTCGCGCGCGAGCAGGTCTGCACTTTCATGTGCCCGTGGCCGCGTCTTCAAGGTGCGATCTGGGATCCGGAAGCTTTCACGGTGAACTATCGCGATTATCGCGGCGAGACCCGGATGTCGGCGAAGAAGGCCGCCGAGGCGCGGTCGCAGGGGCTGCCGGCCGGCGATTGCGTCGATTGCGGCGCCTGCGTCGCGGTCTGCCCGATCGGCATCGACATCCGGCAGGGTCCGAGCTTCGCCTGCATCAATTGCGGCCTCTGCGTCGATGCCTGCGACGGCGTGATGGCGAAGCTCGACCGTCCGCGCGGCCTGATCGACTACGAAAGCTGGCGCAACATCGAGCGCGGCCGTGTCGGCGAGCCGCGTGTGTCGCGGCTGGTGCGGCCGAAGACGATCGGACTCGCGCTGGCCTGCGTCGCGCTGGCCGGCGTCATCGCGGTGTCGTTCGTGACCAAGACCACGGCCGTGCTGTCGGTGCAGCACGATCGTGATCCCCTTGCCGTGCGGCTGTCGGATGGTTCGGTGCGCAACGCCTACACCGTCAAGCTGCTCAACAAGTCCTCGGCCGTGCAGAGCTTCAAGCTCGGGATCAGTGGCGTCGACGCGGCGCTCGCCATCGTCGGCCATGCGGCGGCGGATGCGATCGAGGTCGAGCCCGACGGCTCGGAAACGCTGCGGGTGACGCTGACCATGCCAGAGCCCGAGGATGCCGACGTCACCTTCGAGGCGGTCGATCCGAGCGGGCAGGTCGTGCTGACCGCGCACGATCGCTTCGTCAACCGGTAGAGGAGGCTCAGAGATACGCCTTCGGCAGCAGCATGTGGATGCCCTTGTTGCCGTCGACCAGCTGGGTGACGCGCAGATTGCCGGCCAGCGAGCACAGCATGTAGGCTTGGTTGCGCGACAAATTGGTGCGGGCGCAGACATGCTTGACCATCTCGCGCACCGCCTGCTTGGCGGCATCGTCGAGATCCTCGTCGAGGCCGATCGACATCAGGTGGGTGGCGTTCTCGGCGAACGGCCAGGTGATGTCCATGTCCTTGCGCACGGTGAGGCGGAAGCTGCCGGTGACGCCGGTCTCGAGCGCGGTGATGCAGACCTCGCCGTCGCCCTGCACGCCATGGCCGTCGCCGGCAAAGAACAGCGCGCCCTCGTTGAAGACGGGCAGATACAGCGTGGTGCCGGGCCGCAGCTCCTTGTTGTCCATGTTGCCGCCAAAACTGCGCGGCACCGGCGAGCCGCACCGCCCCCAGGCCGGCGGCGGCGCAGTGGCGATGATGCCGAAGAACGGATCGAGCGCGATCTCGGTGCCCCAGGGCATGATGCAGACCTGGCGGTCGTGGTCGACCTTGGGGTGGATGGTCTCGTAGTCCGTGAACTCGTCTGGCAGGGTGCCGAGCAGCGGCAGGATCGAGACGAAGCCCCAGTCCTGGCTGACCTTGACGTTGAGGATGTCGACCTGGAGCGTGTCGCCGGGCTGCGCGCCCTTCACATAGACCGGGCCGGTGATGAAATGCGGTCCGGGCCCCTGGATCATGGTGTCGAGCGCAGTGAGGTAGTTGGCGGGAACGATCCTACGGTCCTCGGGCAAGGTCTCCTTACCGCCGGCCGGAAAGGAATGCAGCGTCACGGTGTCGCCGGAGGCGACCTCGAGCACCGGCGGCGTCGTGCTGTCGAGATAGCCCCAGACCATGCTCTCATGCGTCGCGGGAATCTCGTGGCGTTTGGACATGGCAGGGCTCCTCGGGTCTCGGTCTTTGCAGCTGATATCAAGGCAGGATGTCGCGGTCGGCAACGCCAAAAACTGTTCAGCCTTGCTCACACGACCGGCAGCGGGCGACGTGTCTGGCGACGCGCGTCAATTTTGCCAATTGGCGGCGAGGCGCCGGCGGCCTGCGATGAGCCCGCATCGCCGCGCTTGACCTCGATCGCGGTGCGCCCACGCGGAGCGCGGTTGCGAGACCCATGCGTTGCCGCACTACCAAGCTCATGGAATTCATGCGAGATTGACCGCGTTGGCCGCGTAGGGGTACCTGATCATGCGACGTTCCCTGCACACCGAGCACGAAATTCTGGTTCTGCTTGGCGAGGCGGAGTCGGGCGTTCCGATTGCCGAAATTTGCAGCACGGCCGGCGTGTCGCTGCGCACCTTCTATCGTTGGCGTCAGCGCTATGGCGGTCTCAGCAGTCCTGCTCTGCGTCATCTGAAAGAGCTGGAGATCGAGAATCAGCGGCTGCGCTCGCTGGTGACGAAGCTCGTCGAGGGGCAGCCGAATGCAAACACGGCCATCAAGGCTGCGCCGGTGCCGCAGCGCCAGGACTGCGGCAGCACGCCTCACGGCGTGGCGGGCGCGCCGGGGCAGGGACGTGGCGCCGTCATTGGCCGCTATGCCTCGGTGCGCTATGGGCGCTGACTGATCCTGCGTCTTCCGGTAGGATCATCGGCCGGATCGCTCCGGCCGATGATCTGCTGATTGCTGCAAGCTTACGTCGCGAGCTGATTGCCGATTGGCAGCGCCCGCAGGCGCTTGCCGGTGGCGGCGAAGATCGCATTGGCGAGCGCCGGCGCGAACGGCGGCACGCCCGGCTCGCCGACGCCGCTCGGCGGCGTGTCGGCATCGGCAGGGACGATGTGCACGTTCGTGATCAGCGGGGCTTCGTCGATCCGGACCACCGGATGGTCGTCGAAGTTGCGCTGCTGCACCCGGCCGTTCTTGAAGCTCACCTCGCCATATTTGGCGAGGCTCAGCCCCATGATCGCGGCACCTTCGAGCTGCGAGGCGATACGCTCGGGGTTGACGAAGGTGCCGCAGTCGATCGCGGTGTCGACCTGGTGCACGACAAGCTTGCCCTTGTCGTCGACCGACACCTCCACGATGGTAGCGATGTAGCTGACGAAGCTGCGATGCGCGGCGATGCCGAGACCGTGGCCCTTGGGCACCGACCGGCCCCAATTGCCTTTCTCGGCGACGAACTCGACGACGCGGCGCAGCCGTCCGGTATCGATCGGGTAGCTCTCGTAGGGCTCGCCGTAGTTCCAGAGGTCCTTCACCGAGGTGAGCTTGAGCACGCGCGGGCTGCCGATCAGATCGAGCAGCGTGTCCTTCTGGTCGCGGCCGGTGGCGTGCGCGATCTCGCCGACCATCGACTGCACGGCGAAGGCGCGCGGGATGTTCGAGACCGACCGGAACCAGCCGATGCGGGTCATCGCCTTGGCGGCCGGATTCTCGCATTGGATGTTGGCGATCTCGAACGGCATGTCGACGAGGCCCATGCCGAGCTCGAACGGCGCGGCATGGTCGGCGCCGGCGGCGAAGGTCGACAGGATGGTCGGCGCGACGCTGCGGTGACGCCACGCCACCACCTTGCCGCTCTTGTCGAGGCCGGCCTCGATGCGCTCCACCGACACCGTGTGCAGGAAATCGTGATGGATGTCGTCATCACGCGTCCACTGCACCTTGACCGGCGCACCCACCGTCTTCGACAGCAGGGCAGCCTCGAGCGCGAAGTCGCATTTGGACTTCCGCCCGAACCCGCCGCCGAGCAGGGTGACGTTGACGGTCACGTTCTCCGGCGGAATCTGCAGCGTCTTGGCGACATCCTCGTGCGTGCCGCCGGGGCTCTGCACCGGCGCCCAGATCTCGGCCTTGTCGCCCTTGACGTCGGCGACCGCGACCGGCGGCTCCATGCTGGCATGAGCGACGTGCGGCAGGTAGTACTCACCGATGACGACCTTGTCGGCCGACCTCAGCGCGGCCTCGACGTCGCCTTCCTGTCGCACGACGAGGCCCGGCTGGCGCGCGGCGGCCTCGAGCTCGGTCCGATAGGCGACAGAGTCGTAGCTCGCATTGGCGCCGTCGTCCCACTCGACCTTGAGCACGTCGCGGCCCTTGATCGCGGCACCGGTGTTGCGTGCGATCACGGCGACGCCGCCGAGCGGCTGGAACTTCGACGGCCACGGCCAGCCCTTGACCTCGATCACCTGCTCGACGCCGGGCACCTTCAGTGCCTCGGCCGGATCGAACGACTTGACCTTGCCGCCGGTCACCGGCGGCCGGGCGATGACCGCGTATTTCATGCCGGGCAGGCGGACGTCGGCGCCGTAGCGCGCCTTGCCGACGGTGATGTCGTGCAGATCGACGATGCTGACCTGACCCTTGCCGAGATAACGGAAATCCGCAGGCGACTTCAGCTTGATGGTGTCGACCGCAGGCACCGGCAGACCGGCGGCATCGGCCGCGAGCTCGCCGAAGCCGAGGCGGCGGCCGCTGGCGCTGTGCACGACCTCATGATTGACGGCCTTCACTTCGCTCGGCGGCACGCCGAGGCGCTTGGCCGCCGCGGCTTCGAGCATCGCCCGCGCCAGCGCGCCGATCTGTCGCATCGGCAGCAGATAGTGCCGCGTGCTGCGCGAGCCGTCGGTATCCTGGTTGCCGAACTTCACCTCGTCGCCGGGGGCCTGCACGACGCGCACGCGCGACCAGTCGGCTTCCATCTCCTCGGCCACGATCAGCGGCAGGCTGGTCCGCACGCCCGTGCCCATCTCGGACCGGTGGGCGACGATCGACACGATGCCGTCGGGGGCGATCGAAACGAAGACCTTGGGATCGACCACGGTGCCGTGCGGCATCTTGCCGGCGCCGGTCTCATAGGCGGCAAACGCCGGGCGCGACAGCAAGGGAGCCGCGAGCACGAACCCGCCGGCGAGCCCCAGCGTCTGCAGGATGGCGCGGCGCGAGACGTTCTCGACCTTGAGATGCCGCTCGAAGCCGCGGCGAGAAGCAGACTTTGCGATGTCGGGATTTGCGATGATGCTCATGATCACACCCCCGTCGAGGCCAGATGGACCGCATTCTCGATGCGCTGATAGCAGCCACAGCGGCAGATGTTGCCGGACATCGCGTCCCGGATCTGGTCATGCGACGGCTTGGGATTCTGGTTGAGCAGCGCCGCCGCCTGCATGATCTGACCGGCCTGGCAGAAGCCGCACTGCGGCACGTTGACCTGCCGCCACGCCTTCTGCACCGGATGATCCCCGGTCGGATGCAGACCTTCGATGGTGGTGACCTCGCGTCCCGCGACATCGGAAATCGCCGTGATGCAGGAGCGCGCGGCTTCCTTGTCGACCATCACGGTGCAGGCGCCGCACAGCGCCGCGCCGCAACCGTATTTCGAGCCGGTCAGGCCCAGCTCATCGCGCAGATACCACAGCAGCGGCAGGCTCGGATCGCCATCCCAGCTCTGCTCCTGTCCGTTGATTTTCACCTTGATCATGCTCGCCCTCGTTTTGTCGGACCAATGGTCGCCGGTTCTGATCGTTGGTGGACGCGCGCGGGACCACATGTCCTGAGTACACGCGCCGGATCAATTGGGAGTTGTCGGAAACGATCCATGATAGCAGACCGGGACAGACATCGGTCTACACAGGCGCGTGTGTTGTCAGAGCAGACGAGCGCAGCGCGTGCAGCCCACTGCAATGCAAACGCGGAACAATGGACGATGCGCCGACGACAATGGCGGCCACCAGGCGATAACGACGGCAAAAAAGAATGCCTCGCCAGCGTGGGGCAGGCGAGGCACCAAGTCTTCAGGAAGGAACGCTTCAGTTGTACGCTTGGTTACGTTGCGGCCGTCAGGCCGCCTTTGCTTTCGCCACGTGGGTGGCAATCGCATCCATCAGGGCCGGCGACAGGCAGTCATAGGGCTCGAGCCCCAGCTCCTTCAATCGCGCCCGAATCTCGCCCATCTGTTCCGGCTTCACGCCCGACTCGATCACCGAGGAGACGAAGGCCGCAAAGCCCGGCGCGGCCGAACCCTGCTCCTGGAACAGCTCGGGGTGAATGAAGTCGAGGCCGTAGAACGGGTGGCCCGTGTTCTCGATGCGGCCATACATATGCGTGCCGCAGCCGGTGCAGGCGTAGCGCTGGATGACGGCGGAGGGATCGACGATCTTGAGCTTGTCGCCGTTCTCCAGCACCGTGACGTTCTGCCGCGGCACCACTGCAACGACCGAGAAGGTCGCGCCGGAGGGCTTCCAGCATTTGGTGCAGCCGCACGCGTGGTTATGCGCGACATCGCCCTTGATGCCGACCTTGACCGGCCGGTCGTGGCATTTGCAGACCAGCGTGCCGCCGGCGAAATGGCCGCTTCCCTGTTTGACGCCGTTATCGACGGACGGATGGATGTGGACAGTCATGGCGCAATCCTCCTCAGTTTTGCGTGCTTGGGGTCAGAACACGACGACGGAACGGATCGATTTGCCCTCATGCATCAGGTCGAAGCCCTTGTTGATGTCTTCGAGCTTGAGCGTGTGGGTGATCATCGGGTCGATTTCGATCTTCCCGTTCATGTACCAGTCGACGATCTTGGGAACGTCGGTGCGCCCGCGCGCGCCGCCGAACGCCGTGCCCTTCCAGACGCGTCCGGTGACGAGCTGGAACGGGCGGGTCGCGATCTCCTTGCCGGCCTCGGCGACACCAATGATGATCGATTCGCCCCAGCCGCGATGGCAGGCTTCCAGCGCCTGGCGCATCACCGTGGTATTGCCGGTGCAGTCGAAGGTGTAGTCGGCACCGCCGTCGGTGAGCGCGACCAGGTGCTGGACGATGTCGCCGGTCACCTTCTTGGGGTTGACGAAATGGGTCATGCCGAAGCGGCGGCCCCATTCCTCCTTGCCGTCATTGAGGTCGACGCCGATGATCTTGTCGGCCCCCGCCATCCTGGCGCCCTGAATGACGTTGAGGCCGATGCCGCCGAGGCCGAACACCACGACGTTCGCGCCGGGCGTGACCTTCGCCGTGTTGACGACCGCGCCGACGCCGGTGGTGACGCCGCAGCCGATATAGCAGCTCTTGTCGAAGGGCGCGTCCTCGCGAATCTTCGCGACCGCGATCTCCGGCAGCACGGTGAAGTTGGAGAAGGTCGAGCAGCCCATGTAGTGATAGATGGCCTGGCCCTTGTAGCTGAAGCGCGACGTGCCGTCGGGCATCAGGCCCTTGCCCTGCGTGGCGCGGATCGCGGTGCAGAGATTGGTCTTGCGGCTGAGGCAGCTCTTGCACTGGCGGCATTCCGGTGTGTAGAGCGGAATGACGTGGTCGCCGGGCTTGACCGAGGTCACGCCAGGGCCGACTTCGCGCACGATGCCGGCGCCCTCATGGCCGAGGATCGAGGGGAAGATGCCCTCGCTGTCGAAACCGTCGAGCGTATAGGCATCGGTGTGGCAGATGCCGGTGGCCTTGATCTCGACCAGCACCTCGCCGGCCTTCGGCCCTTCGAGGTCAACCTCGACGATCTCCAGCGGCTTCTTGGCTTCGAAAGCGACCGCGGCGCGCGTCTTCATGTCTCAAACTCCTGTTTCAGTCTGTCAGGCCCGCGACCCTGTCCAGGGAAACTGTCCAGGCGCGGTCCTCGTCGTCAGTCATTTCTTGCCCATGCAGGAGTTCTCCGCTTCCGTATAGGCTGGCGGCTTGTCCTCATGCTTGGCGGGGCGAACGCGGCCCACCGCATCATCGCCGCGGGCGCGCAGGTAGACGTAGAGATCGTCCATGTAGCAGGCCACGTTCGGATTGTCGCCGAAGGCCGGCATGACGTTCTCCTGGGACGTGCTGACATTCTTGCGGCCGCTGGCGATGGTCCCGATGAAGTCGCCGTAGCTCATGTTCTTGACCGAGTCCTTGAGCGCCGGGGCGTAAGTCGATCCCATGCCGTCGGGGCCATGGCAGACGTGACATTCGGAATGATAGCGGCGGTACCCAGAGTAGGTGTACCAGTCGACCGTTCCGTCGGCTGCCACCTTGTAGGTCGGAATGCCATCCTTATCGAAGTACTTCCCGTCCTCGGATTTGACGGCCTTGGCATCGCCGGGACCTTCGGCCCAGGCATTTTCGGCGACAGTCATCCCGCCGGTTGCCAGGCTCAGAGCCGTGGCGACCGCAAACCAGATTCTACGCAAGGGCGTTTTCCCATAATTTTTTGGAACAGGCGAACCGGCGCATGGATGAGATCCATGCGCCGGAGGCAGGTA
Source organism: Bradyrhizobium sp. HKCCYLRH3061 (assembly GCF_051168015.1). Lineage (NCBI taxonomy): Bacteria > Pseudomonadati > Pseudomonadota > Alphaproteobacteria > Hyphomicrobiales > Nitrobacteraceae > Bradyrhizobium > Bradyrhizobium sp. HKCCYLRH3061. Next base: position 240,838 of record NZ_JBNPUE010000001.1, on the reverse strand, counting down.
CCTGGCTTACTGCGGCAGCGAGAACACGGTGAGCGCGCCGCCGAGAGCGGTGTAGTTGCTCAGCGCGGCGTAGCCGCCGACGGCACCGAGACCGGCGGTCGGATCGGTCAGACCCGCCGCGAGACCAATGCCGGCCCAGCCACCGACACCCGAGAGAACGGCGACGTACTGCTTGCCGTTGGCCTCGTAGGTTGTGACGTTGCCGATGATGCCGGACGGGGTCTTGAACTTGTAGAGCTCCTTGCCCGTCTTGGCATCGACCGCCTTGAGGTAGCCTTCGAGCGTTCCGTAGAACACCACGCCGCCGGCCGTCGCGAGCGCACCGGACCACACCGAGAACGGCTCCTTGTTCGACCAGGCGATCTTGCCGGTCTTGCCGTCCCAGGCGATGAAGTTGCCCATATGGGTGTCACCCGCCGGCGGATACATCGACAGGGTCGCGCCGACATAGGGTTGACCTGCGGTGTAGCTCACCTTGAAGGGCTCGTAGTCCATGCAGACATGGTTGGTCGGCACGTAGAACAACTGCGTGTCCGGCGAGTAGGCTGCCGGCTGCTCGTCCTTGGTGCCCAGCGCCGCCGGGCAGATGCCCTTGGTGTTGACGTCCTCACCCTGCTTGTCGGTCGAGTATTGATCGACGACCTTCGGGCGGCCGTAGGTCGCAGAGTTCTTGTCCATGTCGACGCCGGTGGTCCAGTTCACCTTCGGGTCGTACTTCTCGGCAACCAGCAGCTCGCCTGTGGCACGGTCGAGCGTGTAGCCGAGGCCGTTACGATCGAAGTGCGTGAGCAGCTTGCGCGGCTGGCCGTTGATGGACTGGTCGGACAGGATCATCTCGTTGACGCCGTCATAGTCCCACTCGTCGTGGGGCGTCATCTGATAGACCCACTTCGCGACGCCGGTGTCGGCATGGCGGGCGAAGATCGTCATCGACCACTTGTTGTCGCCGGGACGCTGCTTCGGATTCCAGGTCGAGGGATTGCCCGACCCGTAATAGACCATGTCGAGCTGCGGGTCGTAGGAAATCCAGCCCCAGGTGCAGCCGCCGCCGGTCTTCCACTGATCGCCTTGCCAGGTCTTCAAGCTCGAGTCCTTGCCGACCGGCTTGCCGAGCGCGGTGGTGTTGGCGTCGAACAGGATCTGGTCATCCGGACCTTCGGAGTATGCCTTCCAGACCTGCTTGCCGCTCTTGATGTCGTAAGCGGTCATGCTGCACTGGACGCCGAACTCGCCGCCGGACGTGCCGACCAGCACCTTGTCCTTCACTACGAGCGGAGCCGAGGTTCCGGTCTGTCCCTTGGTCGGATCGCCATTGACGGCAGTCCAGACGTGCTGGCCGGTCTTGGCGTCGATCGCCACCAGCTTGTCGTCGGCCTGATGCAGGAAGATCTTGCCGTCACCATAGGCGACGCCGCGGTTGACAGTGTCGCAGCACATCACCGGAATGACGTTCGGATCCTGCTTGGGCTCGTACTTCCAGACGATCTTGTTGTCCTGCGCGAGATCGAGCGCATAGACCTTGTTCGGGAACGGCGTGTGCACATACATCATGTTGCCGATGATGAGCGGTCCGCCTTCGTGGCCGCGCAGCACGCCGGTGGAGAAGGTCCACGCGACCTGCAGCTTGCCGACGTTCTGGGCGTTGATCTGGTTGAGCTTGGAGTAACGCGTATTGGCGTAGTCTCCCGCCGGCATCACCCAGTCCTTCGGGTTGGCCGACATCTTGGCCAGCTCATCGCTGGCCCATGCGCCACCCGCGGCGAGCGCCGCGACTGACGTCAGACATGTTGCGAGTAGCACTCTTCGCATCGTCTTTCCTCCCGGGTTCAACTGAGGTTCCGCAGCACGCGGCCCAGTATTCGTTTTCGGCATCATTGAATATCCACTTCCCAACCGGGAAACTTGCCCAAAAGAGAAAAGAGCTTGCTCAAGAGTGAAGCGAATAGAAGTTTTTGAAGGAGATTTTGCTTTGCTGGTCCGCAACATGAGCGCCATTCTTGCTGCGCAGCATCAATTTGCGACACCATGGTTCCACCGAAGGTTGACGTTTCCCTTGACCTTACAGAGACGAAGGCGGAGGATCGCGCGGGGCGCGTTATGGAACGAAGTGCGCCGCGAAAGCCGCGGCCTTAAAATGGGAGCAATCGTGCTGCAGTCTCGTTCGCCGTCCTGCGGCGGACCCGTTGCGTTTCGATCATGAATCGGTGGATGAAACATGTCCGACACGATCCGCTCGCTTAATACTTCGGGATTCTCACCGAAGAGCCAGATCCAGCGTTGGTCAGATGCACTGACCGACCTGTGCGGACGTTTCGATGTCGATCCGCTGGAGGGGGCCTCATTCGAGGGGCGCATCAATTTCACGACGGTGTCGCGCCTGAAGCTCTGCCAGATCGAGGCCAGCCAGCATCGCATTGCGCATACCTATGCGCGTGCGCAAAAGGCGGCACATCCTTACATCAAGATCTTGTTTCAGACCTATGGAACGTCCTATTTCGAGCAGGATGGCCGCCAGATCGAGATCGGCCCGGGCGATTGCCTCGCCTATGACGTCTCGTCACCGCACACGATCATCAGCCCCGCGCTGACCCGCCATGACGTCGTGATCGTGCCGAAGGAGCTACTGCAGGAGCGCGGCTTCCGGTCGGAAAAGATGCCCGCCTACAAGCTGTCGGCGCGGAGCGGGACCGGCCGGATTGCGCATGACGTCACCCATGCCGCGTTCGACGAGGCGACCCGGCTGTCGCCCAACTCGGCGGTCAGCGTCGCCGAATCGCTGATCGATCTGTTGCTCCTGCCGCTGCGTGAAGCCGATCGCATGCTGGACCGCGCGGGACCCGAGGCGGTCTATATCCGCGCTCAAGCCTTCATCCGCGAGCATCTGCGCGATCCAGATCTTTGCATCGATCAGATTTCGGCGGCGCTCGGGTGCACCAAGCGCTACCTTCACATGGTGTTCAGCGATCGCGGCATGACGGTCAGCGACTACATCTGGCGGGCTCGGCTTCAGCATTGCCGGCAGGAGCTGGAGACGCAGAGCGGCAAGACCATCACCGATGTCGCGTTCTCGTGGGGCTTTTCGAGCTCGTCGCACTTCAGCCGCGTCTTCCGCAAATATTTCGGCGTCGTGCCGTCGTCGGTTCACAAGACGGCGGCGCGCTGAGCGCTCCTGCAGCGGCCGCGCTAGCGTGTGCCGCTCCGGATGATCCTCTGGAACGCGTCGCCCAGAATCACCGGCTGACGCGGCGGAAGGTAGGTCAGTCCGGCGGATCGGCCGAGAGTCGCAAGAGTCCCTGAGGCCTCGAGCTCCGTCAAGGCCTTGTCGACCGATGCGATGAGCTCGGCAGAGCTGGCCAGCCCGACATAACCTCGATTTGCACCGATCGGATAGCTGTACCCCGACGCGCTCAGCTTGGTGTCGGGATGAGCGGCCCGATACGCATCGAAACGTCTGCCATCGAGCAGGGTCGCGTCGAACTTGCCCTGTTCGAGCGCCCCGAGCAGATCATCCCGCGCCGGAATCAAATGCGTGATGTCGTCGATCAGCCGCCCCTTGTCGAACGTCATCAGGATTGCATCTGCCAACGTGCCGCTCTCGATTGCCAGCCGCAGCCCGGCCAGATCGCCGATGTCGGTAATCGGGCGTTGTTTCGCGGAAGGTCCGAGAACGACGGTCAGGGTCGAAAACATGTAGGGCTTGCTCGGCGTCAGCGTGCCGAGGGCAACACGGCGGCGGCGGTCGTCGCGGGTGGCGCCATCGAAGTCCGGCAGCTTGGCCGTCTTGACGCCAGGCGCGACCAGTCCGTCCTGGGTGAACGCGTAGCTGCCGAGCAGCGAGCAGCGTCCGTCCGATAGCAGCGCATTCGCCTCCAGCGCCGGACTGGAATCTTCGTCCAATTTGCTTTCGTACCACTGGATCTCGAGCTTCCTGCCAAGGCGGTCGGCGATCGCCTGACCCAGCAGGACATCGAAGCCGCCGCCGGGCTTGCCGCGATGATGGACCGAGAGCGGCGGAAGATTTTCGTCGAGACAGATGCGCAGCACGTCGTCAGCGGCTAAGGCCGCCGACGACATTGCCGACATTATCAAGGCAGCCAGCCAACAGCAGAGATGACGCATCACTGCGCTCTCCGGCTCGAGACGTAGGCCCACAGTGCGGTGATCTCGTCATCGCTGAGAATGTCGCCCCAGGGCGGCATACGGCCGTTCTTGCCCTGCTTCACCGTGGTGACGAAACGAGGCTGATCATCGGGAAACCGGCGCAGGTCTGGCGTTATAGTCCCGGAGTTCACCATGTTGGGCCCGTGGCAATGCGAGCATTTCTGGGCGAACGTCGTCTTGCCGAGGTCCACCTGGCTGTGTGCCGCGCTGTCATCTTGTTGTTGGGCGAGGGCGGCCGTCGACAGGACGGCCAACGTCGCCACGACGGCGGCGAAGGCCGCCGCCGCTTTCATGAACGTATTCTGTCTCACGGGCGATCCGCACTCAATTCTTGACCGCGAAGACCCACAACGAGCCGCCTGCCGGAACGTTGGCGAGGCGCTCGTCACCGGAGAACAGCGAGTAGACGCCGCCGTAGCCGGAGGTGACAGCGACATACTGGACGCCATCCTGCTGCCAGGTGACGGGCTGGCCCTCGATGCCGGAGCCGGTCTGGAACTGCCACAGCTTCTTGCCACTGTCGGCGTCGAAAGCCTCGAACTCGCCGGTCAGCTTGCCTGAAAACACCACGCCGCCTGCCGTGGACAGCACGCCGGAGAAGCGCGGGATGTCGCTCGGCTGCTCCCACTTGGTCTTGCCGGTCATCGGATCGATGGCCTTGAGCTGACCGCGCGGCCCTTCCGGCCAATCCCACAGGTCCGTCAGATCCATGCCTAGGTACCACTCGCCGGCCTTGTAGGTCGCAGGCTCGGTCTTGTAGTGGCCGCCGAATACGAGTGTGTTGGCGTAGGCCAATCCGGTTTGCGGATTGAACGACATCGGCTCCCAGTTCTTGCCGCCGAGAATCGACGGATAGACCGTGACCTTCTTGCCCTCGCGCGCATCACGCGTGACATCGGTCTCGACCGGCTTGCCCGTCTTCAGGTCGATGCTGGAGGCCCAGTTCACCTTCACATAGGGGTTGGCCGCGAGCAGCTTCCCATTGGTGCGATCGAGCACATAGAAGAAGCCATTGCGGTTGGCGTTCATGAGCACCTTGGTCTGCTTGCCCTCGACGTTCATGTCGGCGAGCACCATCTCCGCGACCGCGTCGTAGTCGAACGGATTGTTCGGCGAGAACTGGAAGTGCCACTTCATCTTGCCGGTCTTCGGATCGAGCGCGAGCACCGAGCAGGTGTAGAGGTTGTCGCCCGGGCGCACCGCCGCGTTGAACGGTCCGGGATTGCCGACGCCCCAGAACACGGTGTTCTGCTCGGGATCGTACGATCCTGTGATCCAGGTCGAGCCGCCGCCGAGCTTCCAGGTGTCGCCCTTCCACGTGTCGCCGCCGGGTTCATCCGGGGTTGGCACCGTATGCGTGCGCCACAAATGCTTGCCGGTCGCCGGGTCCCAGCCATCGATGAAGCCGCGTGTACCGAACTCGGCGCCCGAGATGCCGGTCAGCACGACGCCGTCGGCGACCAGCGGCGCCACCGTCATCGAGTAGCCTTCCTTGATGTCGGCAGCCTTCTGGCGCCACAGCTCCTTGCCGGTCTTGGCATCGAGCGCAATGACGTTGGCATCGAGCGTCGTGCGGAACAGCTTGCCGTCGTACAGCGCGGCGCCGCGATTGATGATGCCGCAGCAGACCACGCGCGGCGTCTCGGCAGGATAGTCGATCTTGCTTTTCCAGATCTGCTTGCCGGTCTTGGCGTCGACGGCCATCGTCGCATTGTGGGTCGTGACGTAGAGCACGCCCTGGTAAACCAGCGGCTGCGACTCCTCGCTGCGGTCATCGGCGAAACTGTAGTTCCAGACCGGAACCAGGTTCTTGGCGTTGTCCTTGTTGATCTGGTTGAGCGGACTGAACCGCTGCAGATTGTAGCCCATGCCGTAGTTGAGAACGTTCGCCGTATCAGTTGCACCCTTGACCAACTGATCGGCGCTCTGCGCGCTTGCACCATGTGATGCAAAAATGGCGAGGCCTGCGGCCAGCGCGATCCGCTTCATTCATTTCCTCCAAGATTTTTATGCGCGCCTATCCTGACGCTGCGGGAACAACACTCCGCTCGAAATCAGGAACCGTCAATACGAAAAGCTGGCAACCGCCCTCGGCGTATCGAGAAGCCGTCCTCGCTCGATTCGGGCATAGCGCCAAGCCGTTGCGCCGCTCACCGATCGGGATCGGCAAAATGGCACCGCCGTCATGCTGCATCGCGGCACGAACATTGCTTCACTGCATCATGCCGGGATAACAGAGGAGTAGGCGGATGAGACGAACCATCCTTTGGCTCGGCATGCTTTGTTGCCTTTGGGTGAGTGCGAGTGCGCGTGATCTCGGTCAGTGGGGAGCGGTCGATCCGGCGTTGCGCCAATGGTACGAGGCGCTGATGCAGCCTGACGTGCCGACGGCATCGTGCTGCGGCGAGGCCGACGCCTACTTTGCCGATGAGATCCATGTTCGCGACGGCAAGACCTATGCGATCATCACCGACGACCGTCCCGATGAGCCGCGTGGCCGTCCGCATGTCGATGTCGGCACGGAAATCGAGGTCCCGGATCACAAGCTGAAGTGGGATAAGGGAAATCCGACGGGGCACGGCATCATTTTCCTGAGCCGCAATCGGTATGTGTTCTGCTATGTGCAGCCGGGCGGTGCGTGAGCGGATGCTGCGGGCGCTCGTCCTCGGCGGATGATGCCTGCGTCGAGCAGCCGGAGACGGGCGGGCGGCGATTGCGGCGGAACGTTGTCGGGTCAACTACGCGACATCTGCATAGGGATCCGCCGACGACGGTCGAGCCTTGCGTTCTTCCGAACGCGATCCTAGCTTCGGCCTTGGCGCGAGCAATGCGCCAGTCAATGATAGTCGAACTTGGGAGCTTGAAATGGCCTGGAAGACACCGAAGATCGTCGAAGTGCCGGTTGGCATGGAAATCAACATGTACGCCTGTGCGGCGCGCAAGTAACGCGTAGCGATCTGCCAAGCCACGAGGTGCGCCATTCGCTTCTGACTGGCTTGGCGGATCCATTCGATGGACGATCCGCGAGATCGTCCCGGCGACCGGCCTGTCGGCCGATCGGATATGACGGGCACGCCGCCGAACGTTGGTGACGGCCTGAGGACCGTCTAAGGGTCAGACGTCCTGCGTGTCGAAGATATACAGATCGACGCCGCCATCGGCGAAGTTGGGCAGATCGCCCGCCGCCGCCTTGCCTTCGGCAGAGCTCATCCCTGCCTGCAGTGCCGACATCGAATCGAATACCAGGGTGGCGACGAGGTGGAGGTTGGTGGGCCCCCCCGGCCCATTCACCGGGCCGCGGCTGATATCGTAGCTCTTCAGACCGGGAATCTTCTTCGCCAGCGGCACATGGACGTTCATATAGTGTTTGTCGAACGCCTCGGCGCTCTTGGGGGTCTTGTAGAGTACGAGAACCTTGGGCATCTGCTTCCTCCGCATTCGCTCTTTTTGAGGTCGATCGACCGATGCCATTGCAGCCGATCTGCCGGTTCGGATCAAGCGTCAGGGCGGCTTCGCCCAGGGATCGTCGCTCCAGCCTCGGTTCCGCTGCATAATTTGTTGCGGGCGGAGAAACTGATGCAGCCGGATGTCGTAGTTTCAGATAAGCTGTTTCAGGCTTATCGAAGGACAACGAGCCATGAGCTCCATCGATCTCGTCATCACCGTCTGCGCAGTCCTGTCTCCGGCCACCTGCGAGGAGCAGCATCTCGTTTTCGCCGATGGCGGCGCCTCGCTGCAGCAATGCGCGATGAAGGCGCCGCCCTACATCGCCCAGTGGATCGGCGAGCACCCGAAATGGACTGCAGTGCGATGGCGCTGCGAATATCCGCACAGCAACGACAAGGCCTGAGGCCGGCTTTGCCGCAGGCGTGTCAGCCGCCTATTTCGTGCATTCCTTGAGGTCCTTGTCCGCCACCGAGACCACGGCGTCGGCCGTGATGTCGAGGTCGCGAACGACGCATTGGCGCTCGCCGGCATAGCTCACCTTGGCGTCGTAGCGCCCAGGCTCGACTCCGGTCAGCTTCAGCCGTTCGTCGTGATCGAGCTCCTTGTCCTTGTCGTTCAGCGTCTGATTCGGTCCCCAGTTGTTCTGGCCGGCCGGAGAGAGCTGAAAGCCGGTCATCGTTGCGGTGGTCAGATTCCAGAGCCGGATGCCCTTGCTTTGTGCGGCGGTCGCGAGCGGGATGCCGAACAGAATGATCGCCGTCACGGCGAATGCGCGTCTCATGGCGTTTTCCCTGGAGTCCGATGTCCTTTGCCGTGACTATGACACGGAAAAATCCAGTCGCGCCACATCGGCCTTGATTGCCGCGACCGCGTCGTTGTTGCGCTGCGCGCGCGGCAGGTCGATCGGGACTGAATGAAGCAGACGGGCGGGGCGCGAGGACAGCAGGAAGATCCGGTCGCCGAGCCGTGCCGCGTCGTCCATGCTGTGCGTGACCAGCAGCGTGATCATCGGGCGCGAGGCCACGAGCGTCGCGATCTCCTCGCGCAGCCGCGCGGCGAGCGCGTCGTCGAGCGAAGCCAGCGGCTCGTCGAGAATCAGGAAGTCCGGCTCCACTGCAAACGCCCGCGCCAGCGCGACGCGGCGGGCGAGGCCAAGCGACAGCTCACCCGGGAAATGGCTGCGATGTCCCTCGAGCTCGAGCACGCCGAAGATGGCGGCCAGCCTGTCCTCGGCGACACCGGGCGCTGCCAGCCGGACATTGTCCTCGACGGAGCGCCACGGCAGCAGCCGCGGCTCCTGGAACACCATCGCCAGCCGGGCGCCGGCGGGTTGTGCGACGTGGCCCTCATAGTCGTTGTCCAGACCGGCGAGGATCCGCAGCATCGTGCTCTTGCCGCAGCCCGAGGGACCGACGACGACGCCGACCTCGCCCCGCTGCAGTGCAAAGGCAATGCCCGCAATCACCTCCTGGCGCTTGCCATTGGCGCTGGTGTAGCTCTTGGACCTGATATCGACCTCAAGCCGCACGGAGCCGCCACCTCGATGCGCGCAGCTCGAACGGCTGGACGATGACGGCCTCGATCACCAGCACCACGGCGGCAAAGCTGAGCGAGTAGGCGAGCAGCAGCGGAATGTCGAACAGCTGGAAGGCGACGCCGATCTCGAAGCCGATGCCGTTGGGCCTCCCGAGCAGCTCGGCGACCAGCACGATCTTCCAGACCAATGACAGGCCGGAGCGCGCGGCCGCCGCAATATAAGGCGCAAGTTGCGGCAGCAGGACATGGCGGAGGATGCGTCCGCGCGGGAAGGCGAACACCTTGGCCATCTCGTCGAGCGATGGATCGAGCGCGCGGGCGCCTTCGCGCAAGGTGACGACGGCGGTCGGCAGCTTGTTGATCGCGATCGCCGCGATCGCTGCGACCTCGGTGAGACCGGCCCAGATATAGGCGAGCACGATCACCACCAGCGCGGGCAGATTGAGCAGCAGGATCAGCCAGGGATCGCCCAGGCGGTTGGCGAGCTGGCTGCGCCCCATCAAAAAGCCGATCGCCGAGCCGAGTGCCATCGACAGCGTGAAAGCGAGGGCGACGCGGGCGAGCGTGGCGCCGAGATGCAGAAACAGCGCGCCGGACCGCGCTTCCGCCACCGCAACCGCAAGCACGGCCGATGGCAATGGCAGCTTGGCGCTGCCGGCGACAGCCGCGGCAATCCACCACGTGGCCAGCAGGAGCGCAAAGGACAACAAGCGCAGCACTAATCCCTCGCATCCGCCCTGTAATAGGTGCCGGGACTGAGCTCCGGAGACGGGCCGACCAGATCGCGGCCGCCGATCGAAGCGAGCACGCCATAGAGGATGCGCGCGTCGGCCTCTTCCTCGGCGATCGGCCGGCGCGGAATGCCCTCGCGATAGCGGTCGCGATAGGCGCGCAAGGTAGCGTCGTCCTGCGCGCCGGTCAGCGGGGCGATCGTCTGCCAGTCGGCGTCGGATGTCGCCAGGATCTCCTTGGCCTTGGCCGTGACGGACAGGAAGCGTGCCACGAGATCGCGGTGCTTGGCGGCCCAGTCCTCGTCGAAGACGTAGCCGATCATCGCGGTGCGGCCCTTGGCACCGAACGGCGGCAGCAGGTCCTCGACCCCGGCGAGCCGGCGGAAGCCCTTGGCCTCCAGCGCCGCGCAGAAATTCCAGTAGTTCAAGCCCGCATCCATCTCGCCGTCGGCCAGCTTGGCGGCCAGCAGCGGCGGCGCGCCGTAGGTAATGGTCGCCTGCGATTTCAGGTCGACGCCGTCGCGCTTGAGCGTGGCCTGCAGCAGCAACCAGCTCTTGTCGAGCGGGCCGCCGGCCACCGCCAGCTTGCGTCCCTTCAGATCGGCAAGCGTCTTGATCGGCGAGGCCGCCGGCACCATCACGGCGCCGAGCGCGCTCGAATAGGGATAGAAGGTCAGCTTGGCGCCGAGCGCACGCTCGCGCGACACCCAGAGCCAATCCGATACCATGATGTCGGCGTTGCCGGCACGCAGCGCGATCTTGCCGGCCTCCGGGCTCGCCAGCTCGACCGCATCGATCGCGATATCCGCCTGCTTGTCGAGCTGGTGGGCGCGGATCACCCCCAGCTCCCAGGCGAAGGTCCCGGTCTTCTGCACCGCAACCTTGACGGTCTCGGCGGCGCAGCATGCCGTGACCGGCAGCAGGGCGCAGGCGACAATCGCCATCAACAAACGACCGATCTGCGTCATGAGCCCGTCTGCAATTCCTCGAGATGTGTTCTTTTCAGCCTCATTCCCTTAGCATAGCTTCGGCTGCGATGCCGTGGAGGACTGTGATGCGTAGTGCTGTTCCGGTAGGACCGATTGTCGCCGCCCTCGTTGCCATGATCGCGGTCGCCGGGCCGGCTCGTGCCGAGGAGCTCAACGACTATCCGACCTCGGCGCGGGCCGAATATGTGTTCGGCTGCATGAAGGCGAATGGCGAGACCCGTGAGGCGATCGCGCAATGCTCCTGCTCGATCGACGTGATCGCCTCGATCATCCCCTATGAGCGCTACGTCACGGCCGAGACCGTCCTCAGCATGTCCCAGGTGCACAGCAATCTCGGCACCCAGTTCCGCACGTCCGAGCAGGCCGCCAACGCGCTGAACGATCTTCGCCGGGCGCAGGCCGAAGCCGAAGTGAGATGCTTCTGAAGCGCTGCCGCTCTGCCGCATCAGGTTCCTGAACCGTCGGCCGGCCAATCGTGCTCGAACACGTGGCCCTGCGTATCCTTCGCTTCCGCATGGAATTGCTTGGCGCCGTTCGACACGTAGGTGAAGCGGATATTGGGATCCTCCGAGATCGAGATGCCGCCTTCGACCGACAGCACCAGGCTGCCATCCTGCGACAGCGTCAGCCGGTCGATGAAGAAGGCCGGGATGTAGAGCTGCGTCACCTGGTCCATCTGGAGCCCGGAATTGTTGGGATGCCCGATCATGACCTGCGCTTCGCGGATGCCGCTCGTGGCGCCGTCGCTGCTTTGCGTGAACTGCCGATAGCGCATCTGGCCGATGCGCGCCTTGGCCTCGTCCGGATTCTTCGCCGCCGGCGCCGAGCAGCCTCCGGACGCCTTGACGAAGGTCTTGACCACATAGAGCTGACCATCCGTCAGCTCGGCCACGGCATGCACGTCCGTGTAGTTGTTGACGCGCACCCGCGTCGAGATCGCAGTCACATTGGCGTCCGCGCCGAGCGTGAACTTGGCGGCCATCGGCGCAGGATTCTGGTCGATCACCAGCGTGATGGTCTTGATGCGGCGCTCGTCGGCGGGCGACAGCTTGCTACGCAGGGTGACCGGGACCACCGAGGCATCCTCGGCGCGCGTCGGCATCTCGATCGACAGCACATTGGTGCCGTCCTGCATCGCCTTGTTGTTGAAGATGTCCTGGACGAGTCCCGGCCATGGATCATAACCATCAGCGGCTTTCGCAGGTGCGAAGGCAAACGCGAGGCATACCCCGAGAAGCAATGTGGACGGCAAGCGGAGCCCGATCATGGCGCAGTCCTCCCAAGGCAGTCTGGTGGATTAACGATCATAGCGCGTCACCCGCCTCATTCCCATTCCATTTCCGAGAATGCTGCAGTTGCGTTGCGGGCATTGTAGTCGTCGAACAGCTCCCATTTGCCGCGCTCCGATCCAGCGGCCCCAGCGGCGTCGGCGATCGGCCTGCCCGCCTTGATCAGCCGGCGAACGTCGTGGGCCAATGTGTCGAGGTAGCGACGCTCGTCACTGAGCGCCAGTGGCCAGGGGCTGACAGGTCCATGGCCCGGGACGACGCGCTCGGCCGGAATGGCCGCGAGTGCGGCCATGTCGGCGATCCAGCCGCGCAGGCTGCCATCCATCACTGGGATGTGACGCAGGAATACGAGATCGCCGGCGAACAAGGTCCGGCTCCGGTCATCATAGACGGACAGGTCGCAGTCGCTATGCGCGGTGCTCCAGGCCTTCAGCGTGAGGGTGCGGCCGCCCAGGTCGAGCGCCATCTCGTCATCGACGAGGATCGACGGAGCGACGAGGCGGACCTCGTCGATCAGTTCGGCGCCCATCAGGCGCCGGAACGCCTCGATGTAGTGCGGCCCGCGCAGGGCGAGCGCCCGGGGCAGGTTCTTGGCGCCGACGAAGCGGGTGCCGTCCGCCTCGAAGGCGGCATTGCCGAACAGATGGTCGGGATGAGCATGGGTGTTGACGACGTAGCGCACGGGCTTGTCGGTACGGGCGCGGATCGCGGCCAGCAGCGCGCGGCCTTCGCGGACGCTGCCGCCGGTGTCGATCACTGCGACCGCGTCACCGCCGACGATGAAACCGACATTGGCGATGGCGCCTTCGTTCGCCGCGTTCATCAGCGCGGTCTGGCCGATGTGAACGAACACGCCGGGCGCGATCTCGCTCACCTCGAGTTCCGGGGGCATGGCAAGAGCGGCGCCGCCGAGCGCCAGCGCACACCAGGCGATGATCGCAATGATCGGATGCCTCACCATCGGCTTGCCTTGCTCGCGTGGGACCTGTGCATCAGGCCATGGACGCTGCGGCGCAGCACTGGGTCAACTCTTCGCGATGACGGCGACTGTTGCACCCGCGCGGCCGGCGGCCTAGCATTTTCAAAAATACCGCGATGCGTTCGATAGGGATGGAAATACGGATGACGAAGCGTCACAAACTTGCTTGCTCGCTGGCTGTTGCCGCGGGGCTCACTCTGCTCGGACCGGCCGCCGCTTTCGCGCAGAGCAACGACGGCCTGGACCTGTCGATCGAGCTGGTCGATCCCAAGGTGCTCAGGGTCTGCGCCGATCCGCGCAACCTGCCGTTCTCGAACGAGAAGGGCGACGGCTTCGAGAACAAGCTGGCCGAGCTCTTTGCCGCCAAGCTGCAGAAGAAGGTGGACTACACATTCTTCCCGCAGGCCACCGGCTTCGTGCGCATGACGCTCGGCTCGCACCGCTGCGACGTGATCATGGGCTTTCCGCAAGGGGACGACCTGGTGCAGAGCACCAGCCCCTATTACCGGACGGCCTATGCGATCGTGACCAAGCCGGGCTCCGATCTCGCCGATGTGGCGACGCTGGAGGACGCCAAGCTCAAGGGCAAGCACATCGGCATCGTGGCGGGCACGCCGCCGGCGACCAACATGGCGCTGGCCGGCCTGATGCCGACCGCAAAGCCCTATCCGCTGATGATCGACACCCGCGTCGATTCCTCGGCGGAGGCGATGATCAATGATCTGAAATCCGGCGAGATCGATGCCGGGGTGCTGTGGGGGCCGATGGCCGGGTACTATGCCAAGCAGGCGAGCCCGCAACTGCACGTCACGCCGCTGGTGAAAGAGACCAGCGGGCCGAAGCTGATCTATCGCATCGCCATGGGCGTCCGTGGCGCGGACCAGAACTGGCGCCGTCAGCTCAACAAGCTGATCCAGGAGAACCAGGGTGAGATCAACAAGATCCTGCTGGACTTCGGGGTGCCGCTGCTGGACGAGAGCAATCATCTGATCACCGCCGAGGCTGCGGCGAAGCCATGATCGGTCGGCTCACCGCTGCGGCATTGGCAGGCGTGCTGCTGATCGCCGTGGCGGTGCGGGCCGATGATCTCGTGCCGGAGCCGGACAGCTATCGCACCGAGAACTACCGCGCGCCGGTGCCGACGACGCTCGCTGGTGCACGCGTGCTGTCGACGCGGGAGACCGAGGCGATCTGGCGCGCAAAATCGGCCGCCTTCGTCGATGTGCTGCCGCGGCCGCCCAAGCCGAAGAACCTGCCGGCCGGGACGGTATGGCGCGAGCAGCCGCGGCTCGACATTCCCGGCAGCATCTGGCTGCCCGACACCGGCTACGGCATCCTTGCCGCCGCCACCGAAGATTATCTCAAGCGTGGCCTCGCCCATGCATCGGGTGGCGATTTCGGTCGTCTGCTCGTGTTCTATTGCCTCGAAGATTGCTGGATGTCGTGGAATGCCGCGCGGCGCGCGCTGACTTACGGCTATCGCAACATCGCCTGGTACCCCGACGGGACCGACGGCTGGAGCCGCGCCGACCTGCCGCTGCAGCAGACGCAGCCCGAGCCGCGGCCTGAGGAGTGATTGCACCGGCCCGCTACCGCGCGCGACGTCGCCAGTTGTTTTGCTCGTCATGCCCGGGCTTGACCCGCCTGCGCGGCCGAAGCCGCTTCGGCGCGGCGAAGGCCCGGGCATCCACGTGGTGCGGCGTGGAAAGACGTGGATGGCCGGGACGAGTCCGGCCATGACGTCGTGGAGGCACTGGTGTGCTCGCTCTCTGCGTCGTTGGTCGGGAGCGAACGGCATCCGCGGATCTACTCCATGTCCTGCAGGATCTCGCGGGCCAGGGCGAACAGGCGCTGGTCGATCGCGGTCGGGACCTCGCAGACGAACTTCATCACGCGACGCCGGTCCTCGAAGATGCGCGTCTCCCAGTTCAACTGGTTGGTCATCTCCTCGACCTTGGCCTGATCCGGGTTGGGCCCGCTGTGCATCTCCTGCAACGCGATGGTGTCGCCGCGCACCTTCTCGACCGCTTCGCGCTGCTTGCGCATGACGCGCTCGAGGCCGTTCATGACCGACGTCCGCTGGGCGTTCAGCGTATCGAACAGGCCGGCAAACAGCAGCTTGCCCTTGCGGGTCTTCTCCTCAGGCGTACCGGTCAGGAAATCGGCGACGTCCTTCTGCGCCTGCTCCAGCGGGATGCGGCGCGCCGCCAGCCTGGCGACCAGCTCCGCGATCTTGGCGTCGTCCTTCCAGCTCGCGCCGACATCGTCGATCGCAGGGCCGGACCACACGGCCGCGATGGAGATTTCCGGCACCTTGGCCTGCGGGCAGGGCCAATCCGGATAGCGCGGATCGGCGGCCATCGCAGCGCCTGCTGACGCTGCGATGGCGACGGCCGCCAGGATCGTTCTCAACCTCATGCCTCGCCTCCGGGACCACGCCTGACAAGACCCCGCGACGGATCGTAGGCCAGGATCGCGCCGATCATGAACACGGCGGTACAGCCGCCGACCACCGCGAGCGAAACCCAGTTCAGCTTGCCATAGAGCGCGAAGCGGATGAGCTCGACCGCGTGGGTGAAGGGGTTGGCCTCGCAGAGATAAGCGAGCCACGGGCTGCCTTCCTCGACGCGCCACAGCGGGTAGAGCGCCGACGAGGCGAAGAACATCGGGAAGATCACGAAGTTCATGACGCCGGCAAAGTTCTCGAGCTGCTTGATGCCGGAGGAGATCAGCATGCCCAGCGCGCCGAGCATCAGCCCGGAGAGGACCAGCGCCGGCAGCACGGTGAGATAGCCCATCGGCGGCGGGGTGATGTCCCAGAACCAGGCGATCGCGAGAAACGCGTAGACCTGCAGCACCGAGACGGCGGTGCCGGCGAGCAGCTTGCAGAACAGGAGATAGCCGCGCGGCAGCGGGCTCACCAGCAAAGTGCGCATGTTGCCCATCTCGCGGTCGTAGACCATCGACAGCGACGACTGCATGCCGTTGAACAGCTGGATCATCGCCATCAGGCCGGGCGCGATATAGACCTCGTAGGGGATGTAGGTCTCGTAGGGCGGGATGATCGAGATGCCCAGCACCTGGCGGAAGCCGGCGGCGAAGATGAACAGCCAGACCAGCGGCCGCACCAGCGCCGAGACGAAGCGCTCGCGCTGGTGCAGGAAGCGCAGCCCCTCGCGCCAGACGATGCCGGTGAGGCAGGTGATGTATTCGCCGGCCGAGAAGCCGCTGCGTGTGGGGGCGGGTGAGTGGACGGTCGTGACGGTCATGACTCTGCACTCCGCGCCGGGCTGGCCTGCGTCGTCAGCCGCGCGAACGCGGCGTTGACGTCGGACGCGCCGGCCTCGGTGATCACCTGCGGCACCGGCCCGCGCGCCAGCACGCGGCCTTGATGCAGCACCACGAGATCGTCGGTCGGCGCGATCTCGTCGAACAGATGCGTGGCCCAGAGCACGCCGATGCCCTGCTCGGTGACGAGCTGACGGACATGACCGACGATGTCGGCGCGAGCCTTGACGTCGAGACCGACGGTGGCCTCGTCGAGCAGCAGGAGGCGCGGCCGGTGCAGCAGGGCACGGGCGATTTCAAGGCGGCGCATCTGGCCGCCGGAGAGGTCACGCACCTTGTTGCCGGCGCGGTCGGCGAGGCCGATCCGTGTCAGCAGCTCCTCGCTGCGGGCGCGGGCCTCGCGGCGCGAGATGCCGTGCAGCGCGGCGTGGTAGAGCAGGTTCTGCGTCAGCGACAGATCGAGATCGAGTGTGCGCGGCTGGAACACGACGCCGAGCAGCCGCAGCGCCTCGCCCGGCGTGCGGCCGATGTCATGGCCGAAAATGCCGATCCGGCCGGTCTGCACCGCGAACAGCCGCGTGATCAGCGAGAACAAGGTGCTCTTGCCGGCGCCGTTGAGGCCGAGCAGGGCGGTGAAGCTCGCAGGCCTCACGGCGAAGCTGACGTCGTTGAGCGCCTTGCGTGCGCCGTAGGAATGGCTGACGCCGGCGACCGACAGTGCCGGTACCTGGTCGGGAGCCGTTTGCGGCGTGGCGCCTGTCGCGTCGAGAGCGGGTGCGTTCTGCGTCGTCATGGCTGTGCGATCGTGATGCCCCAGGGCAGCTCGCCGACCTGGATGGTCTTGATCACCTTCTGCGCCGCGACGTCGATCACCGAGACGTCGTTGGAGACGCCGTTGGTGACCAGAAGATATCTCTCATCCGGCGTGAATTCCATGTGCCAGACGCGCTGGCCGACCAGGAGATATTTCTTCACCTCGTGGGTGGTGCCGTCGACGACCGCGACGCGGTTGGCGGGGCCGAGTGCGACGAAGCCGGTCTTGCCATCCTTGGTCAGGGCGATGCCGACCGGCTGGATGGCCTCGCTGCGCAGGCCGGGCACGGCGAACTTGATCTTGCCGGTGACCTCGCGCTTGGCGGGATCGATGATCGACACCGTGCCGCCGATCTCCGCCGACACCCACAGTTCCGAGCCGTCGCTCTTGAACTCGGCATAGCGTGGCCGCGCATCGACCAGCACGTTGGCGACGATCTGGCGCGTCGACGTGTCGATGAAATGCGCCATGTTGGTGGTCTCGGAGGTGCAGATCAGGATCTTGCCGTCCGGGCTGAGCATCATGCCCTCGGGCTCGACGCCGACCTGGACATCGCCGATGCGCACGCGCTTTTCGAGGTCGAGCACGGTGACGGTGTTGTCATTCTCGTTGGCGACATAGAGCGTCTTGCCGGCGGCGTCCTGCGCGAACAGCTCGGGATCCGGGCCGGAGGGCAGGGTGTCCACCACCTCCATCTTCCTGGCGTCGATCACCTGGATGGTGTCGTCATCGCCGACGGCGACCATCACGAACTTGCCGTCGCGCGTGAACGCGATGCCGCGCGGCCGCTGGCCGACCTTGATGGTCTTGGTGACGGTCCATGTGTCGGTATCGATGACGGAGACGGTGTTGCCTTTTTCGTTGGAGACGAAGGCGACGTAGGCGGAGGCGGGCGACGCGTGGGCCAGCCACAGCGCGGCGGTGAGCAGGCTGGCTGCCATGCCGACATACCTGCGAAGCCGTGGCCGTCCTTCGAGACGCCCGCCTCCGGCGGGCTCCTCAGGACGAGGCCGGTGTGCGCGGTTAGATCCAAGCCATGCGCGCTCGAGACCTTGCTGCTGAACCTCCCCGTGATCTCGCCCCTCTCCATGAACACGCCTCTCGGCGTGTTCATGGTCGGTGTGCAGTGCCGCCCTCGGCTCTTGACCCTCATGGTGAGGAGCGCCGTCTTGGGCGCGTCTCGAACCATGAGGCCCCAGACCGATAGCCACATTGGTTGTCGGACTGCGCATCGTCATCAACATCTTCCAATCCGACATCATTGCAGCTTGCACTTGGTTTCGGGGCGGTCGACACCGAGGGTGTCGAGCTCGGAGACTTGATGCAGGAAACCCTCCTGCGGCGAGACCGAGACGATCATGCGGCCGTCAGCCAGCAGGATCGGCTGGCGCAGTTGCAGGTTCCAGTCGCGCAGCGAGAGCCTCGTGCCCTTGAAGGCGGCGATGGTGAAGTTCGGGCCCTTGAGATAGTCGGTCAACGTCTTCGCGTCGCCGGAGTTGGTGCGCGAGGCGGCCTCGCCGATCATGCGCACGGCCATCCAGGCCTGCATGTCCAACGCGTCCATGCGGCGTGATGCCAGCTTCATGAAGCGGTTCTGCAATTGCGTCGCGCCCCACTGGTCCTGCGCCGGATCCCAGCTGGTCGGACGCAGGCCGGCGGAGCCCGCGACGGGGCGCGGATCCCAGGTGCGATAGGGCAGGTAGTTGGCGAACACCTCGCTCTCGTCGGCGGCGACCAGCACGTCATAGGCCGGCGCCTTCTGCGTGAACACCGGCATCTGGCGCTGGATCAGGGTCACGCCAGAGTCAGTGCGCCGCGCGCCGCCGGTGTCCTCGAAGGTGCGCTCCTCGACGATTCTAGCGCCGAAACGGGTGGCGGCGCGACGCAGCGCGTCGGCGAACAGCTTGTCGTTGTCGTGCGAGCCGGTGACCAGAAGCCAGCGCTTCCACTGCTTCCATACCAGATACTGCCCAAGCCCATCGGCCAGCATCGAGCGTGTCGGGGCGACATGGATGACGTTGGCGCGGCAGTCCTGCTCGCGCAGGCGGTCGTCCGTGGCGCCGACATTGAGCAGGGTGGTGCCACGTCCGCGCAGGGCGTCTGCGACCTTCAGCAGCGCATCCGCCGGAAGGTCGGCGAGAATGAAGCCGGCCTTTCCCGCGAGCTCATTGACGGCCTGCGCCGCGTCCTCGTCGTCCTTGATGCGGCGCTCGATCAAAGTGAAGCGCTGGTTGAGGAACTTGCCGGTGGTGTTGTTGTCCTCGATCGCGAGCTTCGCGCCGGCCACGCCATCATCGGCCGCCGGCTGGTCGAGCGGCGACAACGTCTGCGGCACGCTCGCGCGGCCGAGATAGCCGATCGCGATGTCGACCGGCTCCGCCGCGACGGCGGCGGTTGCGGCGGCGATGAGGCCGATCGCGCCGATCAGAGATCGGGCCAGAACTCCCAGGACCACATGTCCTCCCACTGTTCCCTCGTCCTTTTCCGGCGAGGTTTCGTCTTGCAAGATGAACGAATTGGCCTAGCTTTCAACCCCACTTTTGGCCGCTGTCGCGTCATTTCGGATCACGACCTTGAAACCTGCCGTTCTCTTCGCGTTCCTGATCCTGATGTCTGCGACATCAGTGCATGCCGAGCCGACCAAGGTGGCGGTGTTCGACTTCGAGCTGATCGACACCAGCCTGCAGGGCGAGGTGCAGGGCCCGCGCCAGGACGAGCAGACCAGGCTGGCGCACGCCGCCGAGCAGTTGCGATCGGCGCTGCAGGATTCCGGACGTTTTCGCGTCCTTGACATCGCTCCCGTCAACGATGCGGCGCACCACAGCAATCTGCAGGCCTGCGGCGGCTGCGACGTCAAGCTCGCGGGCGACATCGGCGCCGATCTCGCCATCACGGGCACCGTGCAGAAGGTCTCCAATCTCATCCTCAACATGAACATCTATCTGCGCGACGCGCATACCGGGAAGCCGGTCGCGGCAATGACCGCCGACATGCGCGGCAACACCGACGAATCCTGGACCCGCACCATGGCCTGGCTGATCCGCAACCGCCTGCTGGCGCCGAACTACGGCGCGCCGCAGGCGCAATAGCCGACGAGATATGACGGTGCATTCTCGCGGCGGATGACGCCCGAGCTCTGCGTGCCGGTCGCCCCTTAAAACAAGAGGCGCAGGGAAGGCCGGGAGCCTGCCGCCCCCATGGCCCGCCTGCAGAAGAAAATGCAGGCGGCAGGTACCACAGGTTCGGCTGGGACATCCCGGCCCTCCCTGCGCGGATGGTCTTAACGGTTGCTTCGCGTTCTCCCCGGTGCGCCGGGCTTTCTGGTCACCGTGCGCGACGACACGCTTCTCACGCGCCGCCACGGGGGCATCGGCATCGGGATGCCAGGACCACGCGACTTGGCCGTACGCCGCGGCGCGTTCGTCCGCATGCTCTCGCGAGCATGCTGCGCGCCGCCGGCGTCCACCGCATCCCGCCTCCACGTTCGTGACGACCGCGATACGCCCTCTCGACGAGGCGGGATGGCGCGATACAATCATGTTTTCTGGAAAAGCGAAAGCAGAATCTTTTTCCCCGACGCACTGGACACGGTGATCGCCTTGCGCGGCCTGCGGAAATCGGCCTGCGCGCGCAGGAGATGATCGGACGGTGAAGATCATGACATTGCCTCGACGGCGCGCGATCGCGCCCGTCGGGCAAATCAAGGCCGCGGCTGATGTCAGCGGCCGAGCCGCGCGGCGTGCCAGCGCAGATGATCGGCCATGTAGGTCGAGATGAAGTAGTAGCTGTGGTCGTAGCCCTCCTGCTTGCGCAGCAGCAGCGGGATGTGGGCCTTGTCGCAAGCGGCCTTGAGCAACTCCGGGCGCAACTGCTGGGTCAGGAACTGATCGGCGGTGCCGACATCGACCAGCAGGTCGGAGACGCGCGCGCCGTCCTCGATCAGCGCCACCGCATCGTGCTTGCGCCACGCCGCCTTGTCGGCGCCGAGATAGCCGCCCAGGGCCTTCTCGCCCCACGGCACCTGCGACGGCGCCACGATCGGCGAGAACGCGCTGGCGGCGCGATAGCGGTCGGGGTTGCGCAGCGCCACCGTGAGCGCGCCATGGCCGCCCATCGAGTGGCCCATCACCGACTGCCGGCGCGGATCGACCGGGAAGTTCGCCGCGACCACGCTCGGCAGCTCCTCGGTGACGTAGCTCCACATCCGGTAGTTCTTCGCGAACGGTGCCTCGGTCGCGTCGACATAGAAGCCGGCGCCGAGGCCGAAATCATAGGCGTTGTTGGGATCGCCGGGCACGTCGTCGCCGCGCGGCGAAGTGTCGGGCGCCACAAAGACGAGGCCGAGCTCGGCGCAGGCGGCGCGAAACTCGCCCTTCTCGGTGACGTTGGCGTGGGTGCAGGTCAGGCCGGAGAGATACCAGACGACCGGCAGCTTCGCGCCGTCGGCATGCGGCGGCACGAACACCGAGAACGTCATCTCGGTCCTGGTCTCCTGGCTGGCGTGGCGGTAGACACCCTGGACGCCGCCATGGGATTTGTTCTGGGAGACGGTCGTGAGCGTCATGGGATCACCTGTTCGGCAATGATGTCGGGCTGTTGGCGTGGCTGTCGCCAACGCGTGTCAGGCAGCGTCGTTCAGTCGGGACGAGTCAAGCAACGCCGTTCTCGATCGCCAAACGCACCAGCTCGCCGGATGTTCGCACGCCGAGCTTCTGGCGGATGATCGAGGAGGTGTTGGCGACGGTCTTGTAGGACGAGTGGATCAGCCAGGCAATCTCCGACAGGCTCTTGCCGGCGCTGAGCAGGCGCAGGATCTCGAGCTCGCGCGAGGTCAGTTTCGCCAGTGGGCTCTGCGCGACGGCGGCGCCCGCGAACGCGATGCTGCGCGCGATCGCCGGCGGCAGATAGCTGCCGCCGCGGGCGACCTCGCGGATCGCCTCGGCGAGATCGTTCGGATCGCCGCTCTTGGAGACGTAGCCCTTGGCGCCGATGTCGATGGCGCGCGCCGCGAACACCGGATCGTCGTTCATGCTGAACATGATCAGCCGGGCATTGCCGTCGTGGGCGAGGATGCGCCGCGCCAGCTCGAAGCCGGAGACGGTCGGCAGGTTGATGTCGACGACGCAGACGTCCGGCCGGCGCGCGATGAAGCCGGCTTCGCCGCTCTCGGCGTCCGCGGCTTCGATCAGCTCGAGCTCCGGATCGGTCGAGAGCAGGGCCCGGCAGCCTGATGCCACAATGGGATGGTCATCGACGATCAGTACGCGCATGGCCTTGGGGTCCCGGACTTCCAACTCGCGTCATTGTTGCGATGCATCATTAATGCATGCTGCGCGGTATTGCATGATGTTGCAATTAGATCGCCGGCGGATTTGTCTGTCAATGTGAGTGCGCATGAAACCCGGTGGCGGTGAGGCGGAGAGAATGTGGCAGAATTGGTCGTTGCGGACCCGCATCAACGTGCTGCTGGCGCTGCTGCTGACGCTGGGCCTCGCCATCAACATCGGCCGTCTCGTGCTGGAGGCGGCGCCGCGCGTGCTGGCGGAGGACCAGAGCGTCATCCGCCTGACGCGGGCCTTCGTCGAGACCATCATGGACGAGGTCAACGACGCGCCGGATCCGAACGCGCGGCTGGACCGGATCGTCGGCGATCTCCGACAGCTTCGTCACGTCAGCGTGAGACGGCAGGGAATGCCGGCGCAGACTCCGCCCTCTCCCGGCGTCGGCCGCGCGGCACCGGCGTGGTTCATCGCACTGGTGCATCCCGACAAGACCTCGGTCAGCATGCCGGTCATCGTCGCCGGCCAGAGTGACTCGCTGGTGATCACCTCGCATCCCGACGACGAGATCGCGGAGATCTGGGACGGCATCGTCACCCAGCTCGTCGTCGGCTCGCTGGTCGGGCTGGCGTTGTTCGCGATCACCATGCTCGTGGTCGGCCGCGCGCTGGCGCCGCTTTCGGATCTGTCGGACGCGATGAGCCGGATCGAGGCCGGCGCCTACGATACCCGCGTCAAGCCGGGCGGCGCCCCCGAGCTCGCGGCGCTCTGCGCCAAGCTCAACCATCTCGCCGGCGCGCTCGGCGAGGCGGTGGAGGAGAAGCGCCGCCTGGCCGAGCGCACGGTGTCGCTGCAGGACCACGAGCGCAAGGAGATCGCGCGCGAGCTGCATGACGAGTTCGGGCCGCATTTGTTCGCGCTGCGCGCCCATGCCAGCGCGCTGATGCGATTGCCGGAGGCTGCGACGCTCGACGTCGCCGCGATGCGTCGGCACGGCCAGGCGATCCTCGACCAGGTCAACGCCGTGCAGCAGTTCAACCGCCGCATCCTGGAGCGGCTGCGGCCCGTCGGCCTCGCCGAGCTTGGCTTACGCGAGGCGCTCGGCGCTTTGGTGCGGCTGTGGCGGGAGTCGCGCCCGGAGGTCGCGATCGAGACCAGCTTCACCGACACGGTCGTGCGCAGCAACGAGACGGCGGAGCTGACGATCTACCGGGTGGTGCAGGAGGCGCTGACCAACGTGTTCCGCCACGCCGAGGCCACCGCGGTCGACGTCACCATCGAGCCGCTGCAGCAGACGACGGCCGGCCATCGCCGCAGCTACACGCGGGTGCGCGTCCGCGACGACGGCCGCGGGTTCAGCCCGGAGTACAAGCTCGGCTTCGGCCTCACCGGCATGCGCGAGCGGCTGCTGGCGCTGGGGGGCACCCTGACGGTGGCCTCCACCGGCGCCGGCGTCACGATCGAGGCGATGGTGCCGGCCGACGCGGCGTGAGTCCGGCCGCAACGAACCATCCGACCGGCTATTCGCAATTTGCAGCGCGGAGCACGCGGCGGCAGCTCCGCGGCAGATCGCCTATGGCGAGCATGCCTTGGAACTTCGTCTCGTCCCGATGATTGCCACGCAGGTCACACCGTCGAGGCGTGCCACCGAGGATCCCGCCGGGTGAGCGCGAGCGGACAAGGAGCGAGCTGATGAGCAAGGAAACGCCGAAGGACGATCCGCGCCAGAAAAGCGACTGGGGCTCGATGAAGCAGACCGACAAGCCCTGGGCCGAGAAGCCGGAGAAGGAGCAGCGCTCGGAGGCGGCCAAGGACCTGGAGACGTGGAGCGAGAGCAACACGCATTGAGGTGACGGACTGCGATGCGGATAGACGTGTGCAGCTCGGCGTTGTCGCCTTTGTCCGACATCCGACAAATCCGTGTCGGAGCTACGCGGCGGACATCATCGCGCACGGCGCCGGCTCGGGCTGCACCGGCCACACCGCCGCGACGGCCGTGTCAGCCTGCCGCTCGTCGAGAATCCGTTTCACCGAGCGCGAGCAGAGGCCGCATTGGACCGTGCAGCCGAGACAATCATACACTTGCGCCGGCGAGCCGAAGGTGATGTCAGCCGCCGTGACGACGTCGCGAATGGCCGTGTCGCTGATGACGTTGCAGGAACAGATGATCATGGCTGTTGCTCGCTCCTGCAAACGATAAGCAACCGGGATGCCAAGGCCGGCGCGCAGGGCGCGGGCTAATCAGAATCGTTCGAAACGATCTGATCCGCGGGCAGGTCCGCGGGCAGGCTCGCGCTCGTCCTGATGCAGTGCGCGACATGCAGCCGCATGGCGGCCAGCGTCGCCTGGGCGAGTGCCTGTCCCTGCGCATCGATCCCGGTCCACTGCGCATGACGGCCGCGTGGATCGATCTCGGCGAGCGCGATGCCGGCCGGCAGGTCGCTGCCGTCGCGGACGATGCCGCGCAGGATGCCGTCATGGGGGGCCGTGACCGGCGCGCCGGAGAGATGGCCGATCACGAAGCCCTTGTAGATGCGCGTGCCGATCTCGATCGGAGTATGCCATCGGCCCTCATGCGGCGAATGCACCAGGCACTCGACGCCGACGAGCGCGCCGACATCATCCGTTGCCAGCGTCCAGCCCTGGCGTACGATCTGGCCGACCCGGTCCGGCCGGGTCTCGATCGCGATATCGCAATTGGCCGACGGCGAGAAACCCGGACCGATGCCGATCGAGAGCCGCGTCATGCCGCGCAGGTCCGGGGTCACTTCGCGCCTCTGCATCCGCGCGTCGATCAGGACGTCGATGGGACGGACCGGCAGGAGATCGAGCAATCCAAGTGGGGTGACGAGGACGTGCCGGGGATTGCCGAGCGCCTTGAACACCTCCATCGTGCTCTCGATGCGCTCGCCGGTCACGTTCTCGACGCGGACCGTGTCGCCGAACAGGGCGTCGTGAAACGCCATCTTGCGGCGCATGACCGGCGGATTGGGATCATGCGACAGCACCACGCAGAAGCCGGCACGATGCAGATGCACGCCGATCGCCGACGCGACGTCGTTGGTCCCGAGGACCACGGCGAAGCGCACTGCATTCGTCCCCATGTCCTGGTCCATACGCTGTTGGCGTCTCGTGGCTGTCCGTCGTTCGACTGACAAGCGGTCTTCCAGTTCGAATGATCGGTTCCGTCGAGCAAGAGTTGGACCATCGGCCATCATTCTGAAAACGATCGCGCTTTGACGGTCTTGCGAAGGACGCGGTCCAAAGCCGACGCGGGATGTGTCCAGAACCCGCCAATCTGTCGCGAACCCGACAGGAAAAGGCTGCTTTGCCCGCTGTTTTCGCTGGCCCGGAATCTGCACAACCGGAGCATGGCGATACCACTGGTATTTCCGATCGTCGCGGAGCCTGCGCCCAGACCACGTCTGAGGCAAAGGCAGCAGCCGAAGCTCGGTAGCCGGCGTCCTGGTGGCGTTGCGGCGCAGGATCAGGACGGATGAGGTGAGCCTCGATCTCGACCAGGACGTCCGCGAACCCGTCATCGAGGCGGCCGAGACCATCACGGCGTGCCCGTTCCATCGAGACATGGCCGCCGCCGAGCGGCCCGCGCGCACCGAGCAGAAAACGCTCGTGCTGACCGGCGGCTCGCGCGGCATCGGTCATGCGACCGCAAAGCTGTTCTCCGACGCCGGCTGGCGCATCATCACCTGCTCGCGCCAGCCTTTCGATGGCGGCCGCTGTCCGTGGGACGCCGGTCCCGACAATCACGTCCAGGTCGATCTCAGCGATCGCAAGGCGATCCCGCGTGCGATTGCCGACATCAAGCAGCGGCTCGACGGCGCGCCGCTGCATGCCTTGATCAACAATGCCGCGATCTCTCCGAAGGCCGGCGACGGCGGCCGGCTGGATTCGCTGTCGACCTCGGTCGAAACCTGGATGACCGTCTTTCACGTCAATTTTCTCGGACCGATCCTGCTGGCGCGCGGGCTGTTCGAGGAGCTGAAGCGCGGGCAGGGCGCGGTCGTCAACGTGACCTCGATCGTCGGCACCCGCGTCCATCCGTTTGCGGGCACAGCCTATGCGACCTCGAAGGCGGCGCTCGCCTGCCTGACTCGCGAGATGGCGCACGACTTCGCGCCGCATGGCATCCGCGTCAACGCCATCGCGCCGGGCGAGATCAAGACCGAGATGGTGTCGCCGGAGACCGAGGCGCGGTTCTCGCCGCTGATTCCGATGCGCCGGATCGGCGCGCCGGAAGAGGTCGCCAAGGTGCTGTTCTTTTTGTGCTCGGATGCGGCGAGCTACGTGACCGGCGAGGAGATTCAGATCAACGGGGGCCAGCACCTCTAGGTTGATCACAGTCGCGCGCGGCCGACACGCGGATGTGAACGCGTCATGCCGCGGCTGGCAGCCGAAGGAGACGAGCGCCGGGCCGGACGTGGAAAGTTGGTGTTCAGGTGTTGTCCGTTGCGATCCGGTCGCAAACATGCCGGCGGATACGCGAATACTAGATGTCGAGAAGACAACGCGAAATCGTCAGGCGCATCGTCTTTGCCGCCCGGGCGGACGTGCAATGCACGCATCGTCACGGGTGCAAACTAATTTGTTAACATCATGAAAGCCTGCAGCTTTTCTGATCTGTCCGTTGCACACTACTTCTGCGGCAATGCAGCAAAGTTAGGCACGACAATCATCTGCGGTTAAGGGAGGATGTTAGAACACCTACAATCACGGGCGGCTTCACCAAGGCGTTCGTGACGATCAGAGAAGCGACGATGGTCCAAACGGAAACACGTCAGGTCGAAGCTCAGGACGTCAGGTCCAACGCCGCGCCGATCCCGCTCAGCGAGATCGCGCTGACCGGAATTTTCGAAATCTCGAAAATCCTCGCCGCGCCGACGCGGCTGGAGATCACCCTCGCCAACGTCGTCAACCTGTTGCAGTCCTTCATGCAGATGCGCCACGGCGTGGTGTCGCTGCTCGCCGATGACGGCATTCCCGATCTCGCAGTCGGGGCCGGGTGGAGCGAAGGCAGCGACCAGCGTTATCGCGAGCGCCTGCCGCAGAAGGCCATTGACCAGATCGTCGCCACCGCCGTGCCGCTGATCGCCGAGAACGTCGCCGATCATCCCGCCTTCAGCGATGCGGATGCGGCCACGCTCGGCGCCGGCGCCGACACCCGTGTGTCCTTCCTCGGTGTTCCCATCCGCATCGACCAGCGCGTCGTCGGGACCCTGACGATCGACCGGGTCTGGGACGGCCGCGCCGTCTTCCGGCTGGATTCCGATGTGCGCTTCCTGACCATGGTCGCCAATCTGATCGGCCAGACCATCAAGCTGCATCGCGTCGTGGCGCGCGACCGCGAGCGGTTGATGGCGGAAAGCCACCGGCTGCAGAAGGAGCTCTCGGAACTGAAGCCGGTGCCGAAGGATCGCAAGAGGGTGCTGGTCGACGGCATCGTCGGCGACAGCCCGGCGCTGCGCGCGCTGCTGGAGAAGATCAACGTCGTCGCCAAGTCGAATGCGCCGGTGCTGCTGCGCGGGGAATCCGGCACCGGCAAGGAGCTGGTGGCGAAGGCGATCCATGAACTGTCCAATCGCGCGAAGCGGCCGTTCATCAAGATCAACTGCGCCGCATTGCCGGAGACGGTGCTGGAGTCGGAGCTGTTCGGCCACGAGAAGGGCGCCTTCACAGGCGCGATCAACGCTCGCAAGGGCCGCTTCGAACTGGCCGACAAGGGCACATTGTTCCTCGACGAGATCGGCGAGATCTCCCCGGCGTTCCAGGCCAAGCTGCTGCGCGTGCTGCAGGAGCAGGAGTTCGAGCGCGTCGGCGGCAACCAGACCATCAAGGTCGATGTCCGCATCGTCACCGCCACCAACCGCAATCTCGAGGAGGCGGTGTCGCGCAACGAGTTCCGCGCCGACCTCTACTACCGCATCAGCGTGGTGCCAATCAAATTGCCGCCGTTGCGCGAGCGGCGCAGCGACATCCCGCAGTTGGCGCGCGAGTTCCTGCGCCGCTTCAATTGCGAGAACGAGCGCGATCTCACCTTCGACGTCAGCGCCATCGAGGTGCTGATGCATTGCGGCTTTCCTGGCAATGTGCGCGAGCTGGAGAACTGCGTGCAGCGGACCGCGACCATGGCGACGGGCTCGGCGATCGGCATGGACGACTTCGCCTGCAGTCGCAACGAGTGCATGTCGGCGATCCTGTGGAAGGGCAATACGGTGACGCCTCCGCCGCCGCGCGGCCAGCCGATGGTGCCGCTGCCGATCCTGCCGCGGACGTCGGCGCCGGTCGAGGCTCCCGTCGAGCTGCCGGCGATCGATGCCGATGACGGCGAGTATTCCGATAGCATGGAGGGCGGCGCTGTGCCGGAGCGCGACCGCATCGTGCAGGCGATGGAGCGGTCCGGTTGGGTCCAGGCCAAGGCCGCCCGCCTGCTCGGCCTGACGCCGCGCCAGATCGGCTACGCGCTGAAGAAGCACAACATCGAGGTCAAGCGGTTCTGAGCGGCCTGGCTTCGGCTTTTTGAAGGGCGCGCGGCTGGCGCGCCCTTTTGTTTGGGCGCACGCTGCGGTCGACCGCTGCAGTCATCGTGAGAGTCGAGCTTTCAACCACGGTGGTGGTCGGCTCCCCTCCCCCTTGCGGGGAGGGGTTGGGGGTCTCCGAACGCAAATCGTTGTGAGTGCATTCGATCGTTATGCAGGTCTTGCCGCGGCTTACGCTCGGTTGCTCAGCGGTTCGATGTATCAACGATGGCCGGTGTCCTCGACAGAGCATCAGCGCGCATCACATGCAGCGTGCGCGTGGACCCACACCCCCGACCCCTCCCCGCAAGGGGGAGGGGAGCGCACCGTCGTCGCGGTTGGCAGTCCGATTTCGGAGACTACCGCTTACCTCGCGTCCTGTCGCACTTGCGACATGCTGTCGGGAGAGCGACAGCTCGCCGTGACCGGCGAACTTTAGAATCCTCCTTAGAAATCAACCAAATGCTCTCTGGCACGGCGCTTGAAAGATAACGCGCGAATGACATCGCTCGATGTCGCAGGAATCGCGGGAGCTGCACATGACCTACAAGATCATCGCCTCACAATGCACGGTCTGCGGGGCATGCGAATTCGAGTGCCCGAACGCAGCCATTCGGCTCAAGAACGACATGTACATCATCGATCCGAAGAAGTGCACGGAGTGCGAAGGCCATTTCGACGCGCCGCAATGCGCTGCTGTCTGTCCGGTGCCGGACACCTGCGTCCCTGCCTGACGCGGGCCGCGGCGGAAACATTGCAAGCGGAGTGAGCGATGGCAGCAGTTCAGGAGACCATTGATCGGGTCAAGGGCATTGACGTCGATCAATATCGCTACGGGTTCGAGACCGTCATCGAATCCGAGAAGGCTCCGAAGGGGCTGTCGGAAGACACCATCCGCTTCATCTCGGCCAAGAAGAACGAGCCGGCCTGGATGCTGGAATGGCGGCTGGAGGCCTATCGCCGCTGGCTGACCATGGCCGAGCCGACCTGGGCGCGGGTCGGCTATCCCAGGATCGACTATCAGGATCTCTATTATTACGCCGCGCCGAAGCCGAAGAAGAAGGTGGCCTCGCTCGACGAGATCGATCCGGAGATCCTGAAGACCTACGAAAAGCTCGGCATTCCCCTGCGCGAGGTCGAAATCCTCGAGGGCGTCGAGCGGCCTGCGGCGGCGGAAACCAATGTCGACGGCGAGGCCGCGGCGCCGCGCAGCAGGATCGCGGTCGATGCCGTGTTCGACTCGGTGTCGGTGGCGACGACGTTCAAGGAGGAGCTGAAAAAGGCCGGCGTGATCTTCATGCCGATCTCCGAGGCGCTGCGCGAGCACCCGGACCTCGTGCAGAAATATCTCGGCACGGTGGTGCCGACCACCGACAATTATTTCGCCACGCTCAATTCGGCGGTCTTCTCCGACGGTTCGTTCGTCTACATCCCGCCGGGCGTGCGCTGTCCGATGGAGCTGTCGACCTATTTCCGCATCAACGAGCGCAACACCGGCCAGTTCGAGCGCACCCTGATCATCGCCGACAAGGGCGCCTACGTCTCCTATCTCGAAGGCTGCACCGCGCCGCAGCGCGACGAGAACCAGCTCCATGCCGCCGTGGTCGAGCTGGTCGCGCTCGATGATGCCGAGATCAAATATTCGACGGTGCAGAACTGGTACCCCGGCAATTCGGAAGGGGTCGGCGGCATCTACAATTTCGTCACCAAGCGTGGCGACTGCCGCGGCACCAATTCCAAGATCTCCTGGACCCAGGTCGAGACGGGATCGGCGATCACCTGGAAATATCCGAGCTGCATCCTGCGTGGCGACAATTCCAGCGGCGAGTTCTACTCGATCGCGATCTCCAACGGCTTCCAGCAGGTCGACAGCGGCACCAAGATGATCCATCTCGGCAAGAACACGTCGAGCCGGATCATCTCCAAGGGCATCGCCGCCGGAAAGTCGCAGAACACCTATCGCGGCCTGGTCAGCGCGCATCGCAAGGCGTCGGGGGCGCGCAACTTCACCGCCTGCGACTCGCTCTTGATCGGCGACAAATGCGGCGCACACACCGTGCCCTACATCGAGGCGAAGAATTCCTCGGCGGTGTTCGAGCACGAGGCAACCACGTCCAAGATCTCCGAGGACGTGCTGTTCTACTGCATCCAGCGCGGTCTTAGCCAAGAGGAAGCGGTCGGCCTCGTCGTCAACGGCTTCGTCAAGGACGTGCTGCAACAGCTGCCGATGGAATTCGCCGTCGAGGCGCAGAAGCTGATCTCGATCTCGCTCGAAGGTTCGGTTGGATGACGGCGTCGCGCGGCGA
The DNA here is from genome assembly GCF_051168015.1 of Bradyrhizobium sp. HKCCYLRH3061. NCBI lineage: Bacteria > Pseudomonadati > Pseudomonadota > Alphaproteobacteria > Hyphomicrobiales > Nitrobacteraceae > Bradyrhizobium > Bradyrhizobium sp. HKCCYLRH3061. Next base: position 209,486 of record NZ_JBNPUE010000001.1, on the reverse strand, counting down.
CAACATCAGAAGGAGTGTTCGATGACGGCCCTGCTCGAAATCAAGGGACTCCACGCCGAGATCGCCGGCGGACGGAAGATCATCCAGGGCCTGGACCTGACCGTGAACAAGGGCGAGATCCACGCCATCATGGGGCCGAACGGTGCCGGCAAGTCGACGCTGTCCTACGTGCTCGCCGGCAAGCCCGGCTACGAGGTCACCGCCGGCGAGGTCTATCTCAACGGCGAGGATCTCTTGGCAATGGAGGCCGACGAGCGCGCCGCCAAGGGCGTGTTTCTCGCCTTCCAGTACCCGCTGGAGATCCCGGGCGTCGCGACGCTCACGTTCCTGCGCGCCGCCTTCAACGCCCAGCGCAAGGCGCGCGGCGAGGAGGAACTGTCGTCGCCCGACCTGATCAAGCGCGTGCGCGAGATCGCCAAGACCTTGAACATCGATGCGGAGATGCTGAAGCGGCCGCTCAATGTCGGCTTCTCCGGCGGCGAGAAGAAGCGCAACGAGACCCTGCAGATGGCGCTGCTGCAGCCCTCGCTCTGCGTGCTCGACGAAACCGATTCCGGTCTCGACATCGATGCGCTGAAGGTCGTCGCCAACGGTGTCAACGCGCTGCGATCCGCCGAGCGCGGCATGATCGTGATCACCCATTATCAGCGGCTGCTCGACTACATCGTGCCCGACATCGTCCACGTGTTCGCGGCAGGGCGCATCGTCCGCACCGGGACCGCGGACCTCGCGCGCGAGCTCGAGGCGACCGGTTACGCCCAGTATCAGAGCGAAGCGGCGTAAGAGCGCGAGGAGCACGAGCATGGGCGTCGCGATCCGCAAGACCAAGGCCGAGCTCGGACTGGCCGATCTTTATCAGGGCGCCCGCCGCTATCTCCCGGGTGGCGAGGAGATCACGGCGGTGCGCGCCGCCGCATTCGACCGCTTCAACGCGGTCGGCCTGCCGCATCGGCGCGTCGAAGCCTGGCGCTACACCGATCTGCGCACGCAGATGAAGGAGGCGAAGCGTCTCGCTTCGCTTCCGGACGATGCTGCGAAGGCCAAGGCGCGCGAGGCGCGCGACTTGTTCGCCGGCGCCGGCTTTCGCAAGCTGATGGTCGTCGACGGCGCCTTCGTGCCCGAGCTGTCGGACCTCGCCGTTCTCGAGACTGGCCTCACCATCCAGCCGATGGCCGACGCGCTCGCCGCCGACAAGCCGCTGCTGTCGCAGCGTCTCGGCCCGATCGTGCCGGACGACGATCCGGCGCTGGCGCTCAACACCGCGCTGGCCGCCAATGGGGTCGTGATCCTGGTCGCACCGGGCACCGTGCTGAGCCGACCGATCCATGTCGCCTTCGTCACGACCAACTGGGTCGCGACCTCGATGTTCACGCGGTCGCTGGTCAATATCGGTGCCGGCGCCAGCGCCACCATCGTCGAGACGCATCAGGGACCCGACGGCAGCGAGTATCAGGTGAACGCCGCAATGCAACTCGTCGTCGGCGACGAGGCGCGGATCGATCACATCAAGGTCGTCAGCGAGGGCAACAGCGCGCTGCATATCGGCTCGCTGCTCGCCAATATCGGCGCGCGCGCGACCTTCAACCAGCTCGGCTTCGTTGCCGGGGGCGGCCTGGTGCGCAATCAGCTGTTCGTCCGCCTTGCGGGTGAGGGCACCGTCGCCGATATCCGCGGCGGCGCGCTGCTGTCGGGCACGCAGCATGCCGATGCCACGCTCGCTATTGAGCATGCCGCCGAGAACGGCCAGAGCCGCGAGACCTTCAAGGCCGTCGTCGGCGATACCGCGCGCGCGGTGTTCCAGGGCAAGATCACCGTCAGCCCCGGCGCGCAGAAGACCGACGCCAAGATGATGTCGCGGGCGCTGCTGTTGTCCGACGAGGCCGAGGCCGACAGCAAGCCGGAGCTCGAGATCTTCGCCGACGACGTGCAGTGTGGTCACGGCACGACCACCGGCGCCATCGACGATGAGCTGTTGTTCTACTTGATGGCGCGCGGCATTCCGCCCAAGGAGGCCAAGGCGCTGCTGATCCAGGCCTTCATCGGCGAGATCATCGAAGGCGCGGCCAATGAGAGCGTGCGGGCGGCGCTGACCGAGGCGATGCTGGGCTGGCTCGGACGACGGGAGTAGATGATGCATGCAGCGGTGCAGGGAAGCGGCTACGACGTCGGCCGCATCCGGGCGGATTTTCCCATCCTCGGCATGCAGGTGCACGGCAAGCCGCTGGTCTATCTCGACAACGCCGCCTCGGCGCAGAAGCCGCAGGCGGTGCTCGACCGGATGAACCAGGTCTATACGTCCGAATATGCCAACGTGCATCGCGGCCTGCATCATCTCGCCAACGCCGCCACCGAGGCCTATGAGGGCGCCCGTGCCAAGGTCGCGGCGTTCCTCAATGCTGAGAGCCCGGAGCAGATCATCTTCACCCGCGGCGCCACCGAGGCGGTGAACCTGGTGGCGCAGACCTTCGGGCGCGAGCGCATCGGGCCCGGTGACGAGATCGTGCTCTCGATCATGGAGCACCACGCCAATATCATTCCCTGGCATTTCCTCAGGGAGCGCCAGGGTGCTGTCATCAAATGGGCTCCGGTCGATGACGATGGCAACTTCCTGCTCGACGAATTCGAGAAGCTCCTGAGCCCGCGCACCAGGATGGTGGCGATGACGCAGATGTCGAACGTGCTCGGCACCGTCGTTCCGGTCAAGGAGGTCATCCGCATCGCGCACGCCCGCGGCATTCCCGTGCTGGTCGACGGCTCGCAGGCCGCCGTGCACATGGAGGTCGACGTCCGCGATCTCGACGCCGACTTCTACTGCGTCACCGGGCACAAGATCTATGGTCCGACCGGCATTGGCGCGCTCTACGGCAAGCGCGAACTCCTGGCCGCGATGCCGCCGTTCAACGGCGGCGGCGAGATGATCCGCGAGGTCTCGCGGGACTTTGTCACCTATGGCGACCCGCCGCATCGCTTCGAGGCCGGCACGCCGCCGATCGTTGAAGCGGCTGGGCTCGGCGCGGCGATCGATTACGTCGCCTCGATCGGCAAGCAGCGCATCGCGGCGCACGAGCATGATCTCGTCGCCTATGCCACCGAGCAGCTGCGCGAGATCAACTCGCTGCGCATCATCGGCAATGCCGCCGACAAGGGCGCGATCGTCTCGTTCGAGATGCAGGGCGCCCACGCCCACGACTTCGCCACCGTCATCGACCGCTCCGGCGTCGCGGTCCGCGCCGGCACCCATTGCGCCATGCCGCTGCTGGAACGCTTCGGCGTGACGGCGACCTGCCGTGCCTCGTTCGCGATGTACAACACGCGGGAAGAGGTCGATGTCCTCGTGCGCGCGCTGAGGAAGGCGCAGGAGTTTTTCGCGTAGAGACGACTTGCCCTACGCTTGATGATCGCAAAGAGACGGTGCCGATTGATGCGCCCTCTCCCCTTGTGGGAGAGGGCAGCACCGCTGTGAGTCCCAGGCAAACTCGGGTGAGAGGTTGTCTCCGCGAGCCACGACCGTCTGAATATGCCGAGAGAACCCCTCACCCGGCGGCCCAGGGCGATGCTTCGCATCGCCAGGGGCCGCCACCCTCTCCCACAAGGGGAGAGCGTGCACCGAGATCGCCGCCACAAGACGGATCAATCAAGCCAGAAAATAAGCCAATCAAACCTACGCCGCCGCCAGCGCCGCCTGGGCATCCGCCTTGATGCGGGCCACCATCGAGCGGAAACCGTTGGAGCGCTGCGGGGTCAAATGCTCGCGCAGGCCGAGCTTCTCGAACAGGGCGATCGGATCGGCGGCCAGGATCTCGCTTGCCGTGCGGCCCGACACCATGGCCAGGAGGATCGCGACCAGGCCGCGAACGATGTGGGCGTCGCTGTCGCCGATGAAGTGGAGCGCCGGTGCTGCGGCGTCGTGCCGCACGGTGGTGGCGAGCCAGACCTGGCTGGTGCAGCCCTGCACCTTGTTGCCATCATTGCGGTCGGCGTCGGGCAGCGGCGGCAGGCCGCGGCCGAGCTCGATCACATAGCGGTAGCGGTCGTCCCAGTCGTCGAGCAGCGCGAAATTCTCGACGATGTCCTCGATGTCCGGCGCCGCCTGCGTCGTGGTCTGGGTCATCTTCAACATCAGGCTCTCCGTGTCACCGGCTGATCTCCGTGGATATGTGGGCCGGCGATGCAGTCGGGCCCGGTTCGCTCCCGCGCCGCGCCAGCACGGAATCGACCGCGTGCGTGACGCCGTCGAAAGTGATCGGCTTGGCGATGATGGCTTCCGCGCCCTGCTGCAGGCCGGCCAGCGCGAGCGGCGATCGGGTCGATCCCGCGACCACGATGATGCCAGCCTGATGCATCTTCCGGGCAAGCATGCCGACGGTCTCGGCGCCGTCGTCCTCCAGGATGCTGCTCCCGACCAGGACGGCATCGGGCGTGGCCCGCACGGCCTTGCTCAGTGCATCCGCGGTCTCCGCGAAGGTGAAGGTCTCGTGACGCTCGCTGAGAATGTAGCCGAGCGCCGAGCGGATCACCTGATCGGCTTCAATGACAAAGACGCGCGCCTTGCTCGCCATCAAAAGTACTCCTGCTGGCCCGTTCGAAAGCGGGTTTGATCTACATCAAGCAAACTCCGTACCGCCGCTCCTGGCCGGCCTCGGCGAGCGTTCCGCGGTGTTCTCTACGGAAGCGTCGCTCGGAGCCGCGGCGGCATGTGTCGTTTCGGACAGCACGGCGCGGGAGCGTCGGGTGAAAACCCCCGATGTCGGATTTGCAACAAGTACATCCTAGCGCCGAGCTTGGCCGCATCTCTTTCAAAACATGGCCTTTTTAACGATTCCAAAGCTCTGGCACATCAGTTGCAAAACTGGGCTCAGGCAAAGGTTGAGGGCTGAGTGCACGCCGACGCTTCGGACGAGCGATGCTCTCCTTCCCAATAACCCGTCTGCCGGTTCTGGAGAGAGGACGCGGTCTCGTCATGCAAGGCGCATGCGGGACATTGGCAATCGGTTGATGGAGAGCAGAATGTCATCACTTCGACAAATCGCATTCTACGGCAAAGGCGGCATCGGCAAATCGACGACGTCGCAGAACACGCTCGCGGCGCTCGCCGAGATGGGTCATCGGATCCTGATCGTCGGCTGCGACCCCAAGGCGGATTCGACCCGTCTGATCCTGCACGCCAAGGCGCAGGACACCATTCTCAGCCTGGCCGCCGCCGCCGGCAGCGTCGAGGACCTCGAGATCGAGGAGGTCATGAAGGTCGGCTATCGCGACATCCGCTGCGTCGAGTCCGGCGGTCCGGAACCGGGCGTCGGCTGCGCCGGCCGCGGCGTCATCACCTCGATCAACTTCCTGGAAGAGAACGGCGCCTATGAGGACATCGACTACGTGTCCTACGACGTGCTCGGCGACGTGGTCTGCGGCGGCTTCGCGATGCCGATCCGCGAGAACAAGGCGCAGGAGATCTACATCGTGATGTCCGGCGAGATGATGGCGATGTATGCCGCCAACAACATCTCCAAGGGCATTCTGAAGTATGCGAACTCCGGCGGCGTGCGCCTGGGCGGCCTGGTCTGCAACGAGCGCCAGACCGACAAGGAGCTGGAGCTGGCGGAAGCTCTCGCCAAGAAGCTCGGCACGCAGCTGATCTACTTCGTGCCGCGCGACAACATCGTGCAGCACGCCGAGCTGCGCCGCATGACCGTGCTGGAATACGCGCCGGACTCGGTCCAGGCCGGCCACTACCGCTCGCTGGCTCAGAAGATCCACAACAACGGCGGCAAGGGCATCATCCCGACGCCGATCACGATGGACGAGCTCGAGGACATGCTGATGGAGCACGGCATCATGAAGGCCGTGGACGAGAGCCAAATCGGAAAGACTGCCGCCGATCTCGCCGCAACGGCTTAAGCAGTCTTGGTACCGGCCTTCCTCCCGTCGGAAGGCCGGTACCTCATCGCATGTCCCGTCGACATGGCGGCAGGGGATCGCGCTATGACCATCGCAATCGTGGGCGTCTCGGAATCCGTTGCTGTCGGCCTGCAAAAGTCGCCGCGCAGCGGCTCGTTCGAAGAGGACAAGCGGCATCACGGCCGCGAGATCTACCGCCTGCTGACCGGCGTCGATCCCGAGGACGCGCTGATCGACAGCGACATCGGTTTCGACCGTCATGTGGTCGCGTCGATTCTCTCCGTCTCGGCGATGGAACACGGCGTATTGGCGGAGCGCGCCGGGCTTTCGACAGTCGAGCTGATCGCGCTGCTGGCGCAGTTGTTTCCGGCAGCCTCGATCGACTCCTCATGGCTGCCGTTCACCGGGGCCGTGGCCGCGCCGGACGACGACGAGATCACGATGGTGCGCGATCTGCTCGCCGCGCAGCGCTCCACGGACGGCGAGGTCGGCCGCTGGCTCGCGGCCATGGTGGCGCGTCGCGCGATGGAGCCCAACCATCTCTGGGAAGACCTGGGCCTGCGCGAGCGGTCCGAGCTGTCGCGGCTGCTGATGCGCCACTTCGCGCCGCTGGCGAGCCGCAACGCCAGAAACATGCGCTGGAAGCGCTTCTTCTACCGCATGCTGTGCGAGGACGATGGCTTCGTGATGTGCACGACGCCGGTCTGTACCCAGTGCAACGACTTCGAAGTTTGTTTTGGCGAGGAGAGCGGCGAGAGCCGGATGGCCGAGCGGCGACGCGAGGTGGCGCTGCAGGAGGCGGCGGGCGCCGCGATGTGAGTTCGAGGACCGTGACGATGTTGTTGGACAGCCAGCTTGGATTCCCGTGCAACTCCGACAGCGGACGTTGTCCCCAGGCGGAGACTTGCGAAGCTGGCGAGATCCTGATGCGTCGATGCGAGGACGCGCTGCGTCGGGCCGGGTTGCGTCCTACCCAGCAGCGTCAGCAACTGAGCCGGATTCTGTTCGGCGGCGGCGACCGCCACATCACCGCCGACGCGCTCTATGCCGCTGCCGTTGCTTCGGGCATGAAGATCTCGCAGGCCACCATCTACAACACCCTCAACCAGTTCGTGGAGCTCGGACTGCTGCGGCAGATCGGCGTGGACGGCTCGAAATCATTCTTCGACACCAATACGACCGTGCATCCGCACTTCTTCTATGAGGACGAAGGCGAGCTCGTCGACGTGCCCGAACAGGTCGCGTTCGAGCAGTTGCCCGAGCCGCTGCCGGGCTACGGCATGGAGCGGATCGACATCGTCATCCACCTGCGCCGCAGGCGCCACGCCTGACGGCAGCCTTGGTCGCCGCGCGGTCCAGGCGCGGCGCGGGGCATGTCTCTCCGCGTCGACGTTCGATGTCCGACGCTGTCACGAATCCGACAATCCGGGACGTTGGAAAAACAATCGGATATTCAATTGGTTGGCGTGGTGTCCGGCGGTGGCATGGCCGTTGCTGAGTGAATGGCAGGCCGCAACGGAGCGTCGTGCTTCTGGCGGCCACACACAGGTTGCGACGGAGCGAGTGAATGCCAGACGTCTCCGGACAGCGCGGGTCCAGGAATGCCCGAGATGCCGGCTCTGCCAACGGGAGCGCGGTCTCGGGGAGCCCGATGCCCCGGGTCATCCTCAACGATACCACGCTCCGCGACGGCGAGCAGGCGCCGGGCGTCGCCTTCGCTCTCGGAGAGAAGGTCGCGATCGCCCGTGCGCTGGCGCGAGCCGGCGTTCCCGAGATCGAGGCCGGCACGCCGGCAATGGGGGCCGACGAGATCGCTGCCATCAGGGCGATCGTCGAGGCCAGTCTGCCCGCGACCATCATCGGCTGGTGCCGGATGCGCGAGGCGGATGTCGATGCGGCGATCGCGGCCGGCGTCTCGATGGTGAATGTCTCCATCCCGACATCCGACGTGCAGATCGCCGCCAAGCTCGGCGGCAGCCGCAGTGCCGCGCTGGAACTGCTCAAGCGCGTGGTCGGCTATGCGCGGAGCCGCGGACTGGCCGTTGCCGTCGGCGGTGAGGATTCCTCGCGCGCCGATGTCGGCTTTCTCGCCGAGGTGATCGCGACCGCAAAGTCGGTCGGCGCCCGGCGCTTCCGCGTCGCCGATACGCTGAGCGTGCTCGATCCGGACGCGACGTCAGCTCTGGTCGGCGCCTTGCGCGCGACCACGGACCTGGAGATCGAGTTTCACGGCCATGACGATCTCGGTCTTGCCACCGCCAACACGCTGGCGGCGGTCAAGGCGGGCGCGACCCATGCATCGGTCACCGTGATCGGCCTCGGCGAGCGCGCCGGCAATGCTCCGCTGGAGGAGGTCGCGGTCGCGCTGCGGCAGCTCTACCGGCGCGAGACCGGCATCGTGCTGGCCGAACTCGATCACGTCGCCAATGTCGTGGCGGCCGCCGCGGCACGCGCCATTCCACTCAACAAGGCCATCGTCGGCGAGCACGTCTTTACCCACGAATCCGGCATTCACGTCGATGGCCTGCTGAAGGATCAGCGCACCTACCAGGCGCTCGATCCGGTGCTGTTCGGCCGCTCCAACCGGATCGTGATCGGGAAGCATTCCGGGCTATCGGCGATCACCTCGCTGCTGTCGGATCTGCGCCTGCCGGCGAGCGCCGACCAGGCTCGGCACATCCTCGCGCGCGTGCGCAGGCATGCCGTCGTTCACAAGGGGCCGGTGCCGAAAGAGGCCGTTGCGGCCATCTGGCGCGAAGTCTGCGATCACCCGCTGGCGAGCTTTGCCTGATCATGAGCGACATCGTCGACACCCCCATTGCAAAGCCGATCGTCGTCGAGGCGAGCCGGCCCTCGCTGCTCCGCCTGATCCGCGAGGACATTGGCTGTGTCCGCTCGCGCGATCCGGCGGCGCGCAGCGAAATCGAGACCCTGCTGACCTATCCCGGCATTCACGCGCTGATCTGGCATCGCCTGGCGCATCGGCTGTGGATTCGCGGCTGGCGTTTTCCGGCACGATTGTTGTCGTGGCTCGGACGCTTCCTGTCGAATGTCGACATTCATCCGGGCGCCGAGATCGGCCGCCGCTTCTTCATCGATCATGGGGCCTGCGTCGTGATCGGTGAAACTGCCGAGATCGGCGATGATGTCACGCTCTATCACGGCGTCACCCTGGGCGGCACGTCGTGGTCGCCAGGCAAGCGGCATCCGACGCTGGACAGCGGTGTCGTCGTCGGCGCCGGCGCCAAGATTCTCGGTCCGCGGACCCGCGTCGGTGCCAACTCCGTCGTCATCCAGAGCACGCCGCCCGACGTCACCGTGGTCGGGATCCCTGCCAAGGTGGTGCGGCCTGAATTCACCCATCGGCGGACCGTCGGACGCATCGATCTGGATCATCATCTGATGCCTGATCCGGTCGGTGAGGCCCTTTCCGTGATGCTGGACCGGATCGAGTTTCTCGAAGCGCAGCTCGCTCACATCAGACAGAAGGTGCGCCAGGGACCGCCGCCTCCGGCGCCGACCTCGTTGTGCGAGGTTGATCCGATTTCGAGTCAAGGAGCAAAGCAATGACTGTGGCAACGCCGAACGTTCTGGACGAACTGAAGCAGACCTCTGCTGCCGAGGAATTCTTCAAGCTGCTCGGTGTCGACTACGATCCCAAGATCCTCAATGTCTGCCGGCTGCATATTCTCCGCCGGATGGGGCAGTACCTCGTCAGCGAGGACTTCTCCGGCGTATCCAGCGAGGATGTCGCAGCCCGCTGCAAGTCGTACCTCGAGCAGGCCTATCAGGACTTCCTCGTCTCGACGCCGCTCGATCAGCGGGTGTTCAAGGTGCTCAAGGAGGCGGTGGCGCCGCCGAAGCCGGCTCCCAAGCCATTCGTGTCGCTGACGACGCTCAAGTAACGCATGAACTAACGATCGCTCCCAGAAGCGCCGCCAGCACCACTGGCGGCGCTTCTGCTTTCAGGCGAGCGGTGCGCTCTCAAAGTCCTGTCGCATTCCCGACGCGTGTTGCTTGCGACGTGTCGGACCTCGGCGGCGAGTTCTCAGAAGCAGTTCAGGTTCATGCGCCAAGGTGTTGAATCCGTGCCGATAATCATCGCGGCCGAAACTGGTACGACAATTGCTGTCCTGATCGCAGGCCTACACACCCGGAGTGATCGCATGCATATCGTCGTCTGCATCAAGCAGGTTCCGGACTCCGCGCAGATCCGCGTTCATCCGGTGACCAACACCATCATGCGCCAGGGTGTGCCGACCATCATCAACCCCTACGACCTGTTCGCGCTCGAGGCGGCGCTGCAACTGCGCGACAAGTTCGGCGGCGAGGTGACGGTGCTGACGATGGGGCCGCCGTCCGCCGAAGACTCGCTGCGCCGGGCACTGACCTACGGGGCCGATCGCGCCGTGCTGCTGACCGATCGCTTCTTTGCCGGCGCCGATACGCTGGCGACCACCTATGCGCTGGCGACAGCCATTCGCAAGATCAGCGAGACCTTCGGAGCGCCGGACATCGTGTTCACCGGCAAGCAGACGATCGACGGCGACACCGCGCAGGTCGGCCCGGGCATCGCCAAGCGTCTGGGCCTGCTGCAACTGACCTATGTGGCGAAGATCAACGAGGTCGATCCCGTCGCGCGCACCATCGAAGCCGAGCGTCGCTCCGAGGGCGGCGTTCAGGTGCTGAAGACCAGGCTGCCGTGCCTGGTGACGATGCTGGAGGCGACCAACGAGATCCGCCGCGGCGCCATGGCGGATGCGCTGCGTGCGGCGCGCGCTCAGATCGTGACCTGGAGCGCCAAGGACGCCGGCGTCGAGGACATCTCGAAGTGCGGCCTGAAGGGCTCGCCGACCATCGTGAAGCGGGTCTTCGCGCCGTCGGCCCGGGCGGAGAAGGCGACCATGGTCGACTTCTCGAACCGCGCGCCGGCCGACGCGCTGATCGAGGAATTGTTCAAGCGGCAGCCGAAGCTCGAAGCCGAGCTGACGACGTCAGCACACGGCTTCTGATCCAGACGGCTTTTGACGGACCAAGGGACGACGATCATGAGCGAACCCACCAAAGCACCGCCCGCCGCAGCCGGTCGCGCCGCGACCAAGAAGGAGCTGCCCGAGCATTTCAAGGCCTACAAGCACGTCTGGGTGTTCATCGAGCAGGAGCGCGGCCAGGTTCACCCGGTGTCCTGGGAGCTGATGGGCGCCGGCCGCAAGCTTGCCGACAAGCTGAAGGTTGATCTGGCGGCCGTGGTGATCGGTCCTCCCGGAGACGCCGTGCAGCACGCTGCCGCGGAGTCGTTCTGCTATGGCGCCGATCTCGCCTACATCGTCGCGGACGGCGTTCTTACCGACTATCGCAACGAAGCCTACACCAAGGCGCTGACCGACGTCGTCAACACCTTCAAGCCGGAAATCCTGCTGCTCGGCGCCACCACGCTCGGCCGCGACCTCGCGGGCTCCGTCGCGACGACGCTGCTCACGGGTCTGACCGCCGACTGCACTGAACTCGACGTCGATGCCGACGGCTCCCTGGCCGCGACGCGGCCGACCTTCGGCGGCTCGCTGCTCTGCACGATCTACACGCTGAACTACCGGCCGCAGATGGCGACCGTCCGCCCGCGCGTGATGCCGATGCCGGACCGCGTCGAGAAGCCTGCGAGCCGCGTCATCGAGCACAAGCTCGGTCTCGTCGAGGAGGACATCGTCACCAAGGTGCTGTCCTTCATTCCGGATCGCGATTCCGCCAAGTCCAATCTCGCCTATGCCGACATCGTCGTGGCCGGCGGGCTCGGGCTTGGCTCGCCGGAGAACTTCCAGCTCGTCAAGGGGCTCGCGTCGGTGCTCGGCGCCGAATTCGGCTGCTCCCGGCCACTGGTGCAGAAGGGCTGGGTCACGTCCGATCGGCAGATCGGCCAGACCGGCAAGACCATCCGGCCCAAGCTGTACATCGCCGCAGGCATTTCCGGCGCGATCCAGCATCGGGTCGGTGTCGAGGGCGCCGATCTGATCGTCGCCATCAACACCGACAAGAACGCGCCGATCTTCGACTTCGCGCATGTCGGCATCGTCACCGACGCGATCCGGCTGCTGCCTGCGCTGACGGAGGCATTCCGTGCGCGTCTGTCGCCGCATTCGCGCGATCGCATCGCAAGCTAGGCACCAGAGAGGGAGCAGGGCAATGATCGAGGAACGTTTCGACGCGATCGTCGTGGGTGCCGGCATGGCCGGCAATGCGGCTGCGCTGACCATGGCTCAGCGCGGCATGAAGGTGCTGCAGCTCGAGCGCGGCGAGTATTCCGGCTCGAAGAACGTGCAGGGCGCGATCCTCTACGCCGACATGCTGGAGAAGCTGATTCCGGACTTCCGCGAGGAAGCGCCGCTCGAACGCCATCTGGTCGAGCAGCGCTTCTGGATGCTCGACGACAAGTCGCATGTCGGCCTGCACTACAAGTCGGACGACTTCAACGAGGAGAAGCCGAACCGCTACACCATCATCCGTGCCCAGTTCGACAAGTGGTTCTCGTCCAAGGTCAAGGAAGCCGGCGCCACCGTGCTGTGCGAGACCACCGTCACCGAGCTGGCGCAGGACGCCTATGGCAAGGTGATCGGCGTCAGGACCGATCGACGCGATGGTGAGATCCATGCCGACGTCGTCGTGCTGGCGGAGGGCGTCAACGGCCTGCTCGGGAGCCGCGCCGGCCTGCGCGAGCGGCCGAAGCCGGAGAACGTCGCGCTCGCGGTCAAGGAGATGCACTTCCTGCCGCGCGAGACGATCGAGGCGCGCTTCAACCTGAAGGGCGACGAGGGCGCCGTCATCGAGGCCGTCGGTACGATTTCCCGCGGCATGACCGGCATGGGCTTCATCTACTCCAACAAGGAGTGCATTTCGCTCGGCATCGGCTGCCTCGTCTCCGACTTCCAGAAGACCGGCGAGACGCCCTACGGCCTGCTCGAGCGGTTCAAGCAGCATCCGTCGGTGGCGCCGCTGATCGAGGGCTCGGAAGTCAAGGAGTACTCGGCGCATCTCATTCCCGAAGGCGGCTACAACGCGATCCCGCAGCTCTGCGGCGATGGCTGGGTCGTGGTCGGCGATGCCGCCCAGCTCAACAACGCCGTTCACCGCGAGGGCTCCAATCTCGCGATGACCTCGGGGCGCATCGCGGCCGAGGCGATCTTCCAGGTGAAGTCGCGCCGTGATCCGATGACCAAGGAGAACCTCGCGCTCTACAAGAAGATGCTGGAGGACTCCTTCGTCATCAAGGATCTGAAGAAATACAAGGACATGCCGGCGCTGCTGCACAACCAGTCGCAGAACTTCTTCCTGACCTATCCGCAGCTCGTCTCCAAGGCGATGCAGAACTTCGTGCGCGTCGACGGCACGCCGAAGAAGGAGAAAGAGAGCAGCACCGTGCGCTCCTTCGTGAATGCAAGGTCATGGACCGGCCTGTTCGGCGACGCCTTCAGGTTTGCCCGGGCGTGGCGATGATTGGTGAATGAACGAAACAGCTTAAGCGAGGGAGATCAGACATGAGCACGGACGTCGCGGTCAGGGTCGAAGACAAGCTGTTCTACAATCGCTATCAGGTCGATCCCGGCCGGGCCCATATCAAGGTCCGTCCGCATACGACGCCGACGCCGCAGTTGAAGGCGCTTCTCAAGGCCTGCCCGGCACGCTGCTACGAGCTCAACGACAAGGGCCAGGTCGAGATCACGGTCGACGGCTGCATCGAATGCGGCACCTGCCGGGTCATCGGCGAGGCCAGCGGCGACATCGAGTGGAGCTATCCGCGCGGCGGCTACGGCGTGCTGTTCAAGTTCGGCTGATGCCCGTCGGATCGCGCAGGTCGACGAGGTGCCGCAAACCGGTGCCGGATCATCAATCCTATATCGTTCTTGATATAGGTCATTGAGTTCGGGCCCGCGTTCTGCTTACATTCTGGGGCAGCAACGAAGCTGCAATCGATGAGGAACAGCACGTGAAGCTGAGCGCACGAAACGTCTTGCCGGGACGGATCATCTCGGTTGAAAAGGGAGCGACCACCGCCCACGTCAAGGTGGAGCTCGCCCCGGGACTGACGGTCTTCTCGGCGATCACCAACGAGGCGGTGGAGGAGCTCGCGCTTGCCGTCGGCGACAGCGTCTCCGCCGTCATCAAGTCGTCGGATGTGATGATCGGCAAATAGGAACATGGCGCCGAATTGTTGCGCCGATCAGCCGGTCGATGCGTGGCGCGCGCGCAGGCCGAGCCACCAGGTTTCCATCGCCGAACGTGACGGCTGCAGCAGCGTGCCGAAGTCGCCCGCAAAGCTCCGCCAGTCGTCGATGCATTTCTGCGGCACGGCCGTCAGTACCGGAATGCCCGAGGTGATCGCGTCGGCCAGCTCGCCGCGCAACCCGCTTCCCGCAGCCTCCTGCTTGGAGAACTTGTTGATCACGATGAGGTCGGCATGGGCTGCGATCGCGCGGTGAACGGCCATGCCGGCTTCGGCAAGGCCCGCGGTGTCGAGCTTGCAGGCCGTCGATCCGGCGCCGAGGTCCTGGCAGATCGAGATCGTGTCGCCATTGCCGAGATCGATCACGTCCATTCCGCTTTTCTTGCCGACCTCGTCTCTCGTATTGCGCTGAACGATGCCGCCGACCCGGACGCCCCGTCGCAGCAGCTCCTGGGCAAAGGCGTCCAGCAAGGCATCGGCATCGTCGCCCGGTCCATAGAGAATCGCGGCGAGACGGGGCTGATTGAGCTCAACGGGGGCAGGAAGATCGTGCGGGATCATGCGGGGCCTGGCGATCGGAGACGGGCAGCGACCAGGGTTTATATAGAGGATGCAGCCTGTGGAGAAAGAGCAGATGTCGCGCGCGCCGACCATCGCTACGCACAATGATCTCGAAGTGCTGCTCCGCGACGATGTCCCCTATGGCGACCTGACGACGGAGACGCTCGGGATCGGCGCCGAGCCGGGCCTGATGCACTTCGCTGCGCGCGGCCGCATGGTGCTGGCATTGGCCGAGGATGCGGCGGCGTTGATCGAGCTCGCGGGCTGCCATGTCGAACTGTTCGCCGGCAGCGGAACGGTGCTGGAGGAGGGGGCTCCGATCCTCCGTGCAGACGGCGCGGCGGCAGGCCTGTTGCGGAGCTGGAAGGTGGCGCAGACGCTCATCGAGATCTGGTCCGGCGTCGCGACCGGGGCGGCTGCGATCGTCGGCGCGGCGCGGGCGATCAGGCCGGGCATTGCGGTCGCCTGCACGCGTAAGAACGTCCCCGGCACCAAGCCGTTCGCCGTCGCCGCGGTGAAGGCTGGCGGCGCGGTGATGCATCGGCTCGGCCTGTCGGAGACCGTGCTGGTCTTTCCGGAGCACCGGGCGTTTCTCGGCGATGCGTCGCTTGCCGACGTCGCGGAGCGGTTGCGGCGGAGCGCGCCGGAGAAGCGGATCGTGATCGAGGTCACCACGGTCGAGCAGGCGGTCGCCGCCGCCGTGGCCGGCTTCGACGTGATCCAGGCCGAGAAATTTCTGCCTGCCCAGATCGCTACGCTGGCGGAGCGGATCGCCATCAGCGCGGCGCTACAGCGTCGGCCGATCATTGCGGCCGCGGGGGGCGTGAATGCGCAGAACGCCGCCGCCTATGCTGCGGCGGGCGCGGACGTGCTGGTCACCTCGGCGCCCTACCTCGCACGTCCCTGCGACGTGCAGGTGCGGATCAGCCCTGCCTCAGCCACGGCTTGACCGCACGACCTGGCTACTGTGGGTGCCGCGGCGCGGCGCGCTTCTGGCGGTTGGCTCGCCATTCCATGAATTCACGGAACAACCGGGGATCGGCCGAAACGCCGCTCGCCTGCATATCGTTGACCTGTGCATTCGCCCCCAGCATCTGGGGAGGCGGCGTATTGCGATCGAGCCAGTCCTGTGCCGTCTTGAATCTTGTCCAGCCCGCGATCGGCGCCAGCGGCGCCACCTCCTGCCATTTCGGGTGGTATGGCGGCCGTTGCAGCGCCTGCATGTTGCTGAAGAAGGCTTCGACCAGCAGAGACAGCCGGCGGTGACGGTCGCTGCCGGCCGGCCAGTTGAACGACGCCAGCACGGCCTCGGCCGCGATCGTGTTCACCGGCGCCGAGGCGCCGACGAGGTTCGGATAGTCCTCGGCGGACAATTGCGCCGGCAGGTAGTCGTCGTGCAGAGCCTTGTCGTAGTCGACGGGCACCAGGTGCAGATTGGGATCGTTGACCTGGCTCAGCCATTGCACCGGCTTGCCCTCGACCGTGATGATCGCGTCGATGTCGCCCTTGCGCAGCATATCCAGCGCCAGCCGCGGTTCGATATAGAGCAGATGCGGCCTGATCCCGAGGCGCTCGAACACGTTGATCGAGGTGACGAAGGTGCCGCCGTCGGGCAGGTCGACGGCGATGGTCTTGCCGTCGAGCTCGCTCAGGCTGGTGATAGATCTCGGCGCCAGCACGTGCATCTCCTCGTTGAACAGCTTGGTGACATAGACCAGTTGCTCGCGGATGTTGTTGGCGAAGTCCTTGCGCTCGAGAAAGGCCAGGGTGTCCTTGCGGATGATGCCGGCGTCGACGCCGCGCAGCAGCAGGATGTCGGCGACCGATTGCACCGAGCCGCGGCCGATCACGGGAAGGATGCGCAGCTCCGTCCCCTTGTCGAGCGCCGATGCGAGGTCCGCACCCATGTTGGCATAGGTGCTGCCGAACGAGCCGGTCATCAGCGTGACGGTATTGGCATTCAGCTGGTTGGCCAGATCGCGCTTCGCCGTACCGTAACGGAAAATGGTCTTGAAGGAATCGCTGACACTGCCGGGATCGATACCGCTCCGCACCGGACCGAAGCGCTGCCACTTCCCGCCGGTGAACTGCATCATCTGCATCTGCTCCAGCGGCGCGTGATCATGGGGGCTGGTGTTGACGGTGATGCCGGGCGTCAGCATCGGCAATTTGAGGCTCTTCAGGGATGCCGCCTGCTTCATGACGTTGTCGCGCGACAGGTCGTCGCCGCAACTCCGCAACACCGCGACCATCGCGTTTGCCGCGAGGTAGCCGAAGGTCGCAAGACCATTGCTTCTCGGTACGTCCGGCAGATAGCGGTCCATGAAGGCGGACCATTCGCGGTAGGATGGATCGCCCGCCGCCGCGGCCTCCTCGCCCTCGTAGTAGTAGCCCGCGGACAGGATGCCTTCGGCATTCTGCAGGCCGGCCGGCTGCATCACGGCGGAGACCGATTCCGAGACTGTCGAGATGATGTGGTCCGGATGCCAGCCGAGCTCGGCCGCGCGGCGGATCGCCATCACGGCAAATTTGGGTGTGGTCACGTCGAAGAAGATGTCGGCGCCGGAGGCCTTCAGCGTGGCGATCTGCTGATTGACGTTGGCGTCCGTCACCTTGTAGCCGGCTTCCGCGACGATCGGAAGCTTGCCGCCCAGGCCGTCCTTCAATCCCTTGACGTAGTCCCTTCCGAAATCGTCGTCCTGATAGAGAATCGCGATCTTGCCGCGGCTGTGGGTCTCCAGCAGGTACTGGGCATAGACGTGCGCCTCGGCCTGGTAGCTTGGCTGAAAGCCCATGGTCCACGGAAAGTCGTGCGGCTGGTCCCATTGCGAGGAGCCGGATGCCACGAACAATTGCGGGACTTTGTTGGCGTTGAGATATGGGCGCACCGCCAGGTTGGGGGCCGTGCCCAGGCTCGCAAACATCAGCAGGACGTTGTCCTCCTCGACGAGCTTGCGCGTCATCTCCACCGTCCTCTGCGGCGCATAGCCGTCGTCGTAGGAAATGAAGTTGATGCGCCGGCCGTTGATGCCGCCCTCGGAATTGATCTTGTTGAAGTAGGCCGCGATCGTCTTGCCGATGACACCATAGGCGAGAGCCGGGCCGCTATAGGGCATGGTGTTGCCGATGCGAATCTCGTTGTCGGCGGCGACCGCTCGATGCCCGGCCAGCGCCAATGTTGCGGACAGAGCCAGGACGAGGCATGCGGCTGTTCGAGAGCGGCTGTTCGTTGCATCCCGTGGTTTGCGACGTCGGCTCCATCTAGCGGCCAAGCAGGCGCGAGCTGCAGCATGGATGCCCTGCATCACCAGTCCTCCCATCGATATGTGGTTCTCGAGCGCAGCAGATCGCGGCCGCCCGTCTCGCCGGGAGCGGTCCGGGTCGCGTCTCGAGCGCTCCGAGATTGATGCGTTACCGTGCAGCCGAGATGCGTCGGCTGGCTTCCGGCGATCCTTGCTCCGCAGCCCTGAGATACCAGGCCCGTGCCTTGGCTGCGTCGGGAACGGCACCGAGCAACCGTGATTTCGTCAGTTCGGCCGGGTCGTAGGTGCGCGCGAGCAGGAGGGAAGCGTCCGCGATGCCGGCGTCGGAAAGCCGCGTCAGAATCAGCCGCGCGCTGGCGACGTCGCCCGCGGCGAGCAGGTCGCGTCCGCGCTTCATCAGCCCGTCGACCTCGTCTCGCGGCAGCGGAACGGTCGGGCGGGGCGAGGCCATCGGCAGCGCAGGGGAGGGAGGGGAGACCGCCGGCGCTGCGGCGGCCGGCGCTGGCGACGTCGGCGTCGAGGGCCATGGCCGCATCGCCAGTTCTGTACTGCTGGGAGCCGCGAGCGCGGCGACCGTCTGCGGGGGATCTTCCTGGGCAACCTTGGCTTCCGCGGGATCGATCTGGGCCAGGCTTTCCAGCACGGCGGTCGGCATGATCGGGCTCTTGCTGCCCGGTGTCGGCCCGCCATTCTCGAAGGAGACCATGTTGACCACCATCATGGCGATGGAGGCCGCGATGCCGACGGCTGCACCGATCTTGATGATGCTGCCCAGCCGGAACGATCTGTCCGGATCCTCCGGCGGCAGCGGCATCACGACGGGATCGAGCTTCGCGCTCCAGGCGCGATGCACCTCCTCATCGTCGAGGTCAAGGGCCGCCGGCCGCGCCGGCAGGGAGCTTGGCCGGGACACCAGATGATGCGGCAGGGGCACGCCGTCGGCAGGCGGATCGAACGTCGTCGGGCCGGCCTCCGTCTGGCGGCGGCGCGGCGCATATCTGCGGAGCTCTTCGCTCGCCCAGGGCGGCGCTGGCTTTGCCGGATCGTTCTGATCTGGAGCACTCATCACTAGCCTCCTGTCTCCGACGAACGGGTCGTGGGAGATAGCTTCAGGACGTCGGGCGCGCGCGGTCCAACCGAAGCGCACATGATGCGACATCGGGGACATTGCATCAACGCTTCCGTCGAGACCGACAGGTCCGGTTTCCTTCCGACATGCACGCCATTGTTTTCGCGCGCCCTGGTCACAATCGATGTTGCTTGGTCCCTAAGCTGATCAATGTTCTTGTCGGGAAGGGTGAGCAGGTAAGGCTATTTGATGGAAATTTCCCGGCGCGCCGCATCGGTGATTGCTCGCGATGCGCGAGACCGGGGGCGAGTTCTGCGCTTTGCAGAAAGATCGGGTGGAGTATCTGGATGCCGCAACCCTCTCGACTTTGCCGCGAGGTCAGGGGCTTAGCGGGCCGAGGAGTTGCAGGCGCGCCAGGAAATTCTGCAACTTAGGCGAGAGGTGGCGAAAAACAAATGCGGCCGGACAATGCCGGCCGCATTCACATATCCGATCGATTTTTACTCCGCCGCCAGCGCGACGGACACACAAGCGGCTTCGATCGCAACGGCAACCGACTGGATGATGGCGGCAAAGCGGACGGCGGTCTGGATCGTGGCCGCGGGCACGCCCGCATCCTGCAGGACCTTCTCATGCGAATCGATGCAGGTGCCGCAGCCGTTGATGGCGGACACCGCGAGCGACCACAGCTCGAAATCGGCCTTGTCGACGCCGGGGTTGGCGATGACGTTCATCCGCAGCCGGGCCGGCATCGTCGCGTACTCCTTGTTCGAGGCAAGGTGCACGAAGCGGTAGTAGACGTTGTTCATGGCCATGATCGCGGCGGCCGATTTCGCCGCCGCCAAAGCGGCGGGCGACAGCTGCGCGGCCGCAACCGATTCGAAGGCCGCAACGACGCTCGGATTGCGAGTCGCAATCGCGCAGGCGACGAACAGGCCATATTTGGCCTGCGGCGACAGCGTCTCGTCGGACGCCATGGATGACAGATTGAGCCTGACATCCTTGGCGAAGTCCGGGATCTGGTCCTTCAACTGCTCGATCGACATGATCAGGCGACCTTCAGGGTCTCGCCGCCGACTTCGCGATTGCACGGGCAGAGCTCGTCGGTCTGCAGCGCGTCGAGCACGCGCAGCGTATCCTTCGGAGCGCGGCCGACATTGAGGTTGGTCGCATAGACGTGCTGGATGGTGTTGTCGGGATCGACGATGAAGGTGTAGCGGTAGGCGACGCCATCCGGCGAACGAACGCCGAGGCCGTCGACCAATGCGCCCTTGGTGTCGGCGAACTGCCAGATCGGCAGCTTGTGCAGATCCTTGTGGTCGCGGCGCCAGGCGAGCTTGCAGAACTCGTTGTCGGTCGAGCCGCCGAGCACCACGGCATCGCGGTCCGCGAAGTCCTTCGCCAGGCGCGCGAACTCGGCAATCTCGGTCGGACAGACGAAAGTGAAATCCTTCGGATAGAAGAAGATGATCTTCCACTTTCCAGGGAAGCTGGTCTCGGTCAGGGTCTCGAAGGCGCTCTCGCCCTTCTCCTCCTGCAGATGAAAGCCGGGTTTCACGCCGACGATTTCAAACGATGGCAGCTTGCTTCCAATTCCGAGCATTTTGCACTCCAAGAAAATTATTGCGCTGCAATAGCGAGGCGCATTGTGCATTGCAAGCGATATGCCATTCGTTTTTAGTATCAGGGGATTGTCGAAAATCCGACACTCGGCGGCGCCATGCTGCAAATGCGAGGACGTGGCGGCGGGGAGCTTGCAGATGCCGCCCGCTTGGGCGGTTTCGAACGTCGGCTTCGCGACATGGTGGTCCGACATTGAGCGGCGGCAGCCGGAGGGCACGCATCGTTGTCTCGGCAACAGGAGGTTGACGTCCCGCCTGGTCTGGGCGCCGCGCGACCTCGTATTGACGGTCGAGCCGGCGGCCGACGTGCAATTTCTTTGTGCGGCCCAAGTGGCAAAATTGACATTATCGCCTTTGTTGCGATGCACGTTTGACCACGGCGACTCCTGAAGCGGCAGCAAGGCGACAAGCCGTCGGCAGATCACGGCGCGGCACGGCGCAAGGTGTCGCACAGCGCACAGTGTTGTCAGCTTTTCAGCAGATCGCGTCTGTTATTTCGCCTTGCTGCACGACGACCCGACCATAGTCTCCTCGCAGATTTTCATTGGCCTGGGAGGAGTTCATCACCATGAGCGAAACTGTCTCGGCATCAAATGCAAGCGCGAGCCTGTCGATCGACCGACGACGATTTCTGGCGAACTCAGCCGCGCTCGCGACAGGATGGGGAGCATCCTCGCTGGTCGGAGCCAGGAGCGCGACGGCGGCGGGCCTGAAGACGGTGCGCTTCAGCGAGGCCGTGCACAATCTCGGCTACATCAATCTCTACGTCGGCATGCACGCCGGGATCTTCAAGAAGAACGGTCTGGCCATGCAGGTGAGCGCCGCCGGGGGCGACACCCAGACCTTCGCCGCAGTGCTCGGCGGCTCGGCTGATTTTGCCATCGGCGACGCGACCATGGCACAGATCTCGCGCGAGAACGGCGGTCCTGGTGTGGTGGTCGGGACGGTGGTGCAGAGGGCGCACTATTTCGGCGTCTCCAAGACACTCGAGCCGATCACCGATCCCAAAGCGTTCAAGGGCCTTAAGATCGTGACCTCGCCCGAGCCGAACACCAACTACAGCGTGGCGAAGCGCCTTCTGGAGAAAGCGGGACTGAAGGTCGGCGTCGATGCGACCATCGTCCCCGTCAACCCCGGCACCGAAATCGCCGCGATGCTGGCGGGCCAGGCCGACATCGCGATCGCCTATCAGCCCAGCGTCGCAGCGGCGGAGGCGCAGGGCGCCAAGGTGGTGTTCGACTTCTCGAACTACATCGGTCCGTTCTGCAATACGGGGATCATGGTGCTGCCGACCACGATCCAGAAGGATCCCGAGATGGTGCAGGCGCTGGTGACCTCGTTCGAGGAAGCCTCGCGCAAGACCTACGCCGACCCCGCTTTCTCCAAGGAAGTCGCACGCAAGGAGTTCCCGGACCTGCCCGGCGAGGTCGTCGACAAGGCGATCGACGCCGAGCTGAAATATCTCATTCCGGCGCAGTCGGTGATCACCAAGACGGACCAGTGGGCGAACCTGATGGAAATGCAGGTCTATCTCGGCAACGCCAAGGGCTCGGTGCCGTTCGATCAGATCATCGACAACTCCTTTGCAGAGAAGGCGATCGCCAGCCTCAAATGACCGAGGTGACCGGCATGATGCAGGCCGCGCCGGGCGCCATCGCAGCGCCTGCGCCGCCGCTCGTCGTCGAGCATGTTGCCAAGAGCTACGAGCTTGAGGGCGGCCGCGTGGTGCCGGTGATCGGCGATCTCAGCCTGACATTGCGAGAGGGGGAGATCGTCAGCATCGTCGGCCCGTCCGGTTGCGGGAAGACGACGCTCCTGAACACGCTGTGCGGATTGTTGGCGCCGGATGCCGGCCGCATCCGCTGGCACGGCCGCGAGGTCGCCGGCCAACCGCAGAATGTCGGCTACATGCTGCAGAAGGATCTGCTGCTGCCGTGGCGGACCGCGCTCAGCAACACCATGCTGGGACTCGAGATACATGGCGTTCCGGCCGCCGAAGCGGAGGACCGCTGCCGGGCCTTGCTCGACCAGCTCGGGCTGCACGGCTTTGCCGACCACTATCCCGCGACCCTGTCCGGTGGCATGCGCCAGCGGGTGGCGCTCGCGCGCACGCTGGTCAATGAGCCCGACGTGCTGCTGCTCGACGAGCCGTTCGCCGCGCTGGATTTCCAAAGCAAGCTCCTGATCGAGAACGACACGGTGGGCCTGGTCCGGCAAGGGCGCCGTTCGCTGCTGCTGATCACCCACGACATCGAGGAGGCGGTGTCACTCGCCGACCGGGTGATCGTGCTGTCGAAGCGGCCGACGCAGATCAAGGCGGTCTACGACATTGCGCTCGGCAGCGAGCGCCGCGACGTGATCTCGGTGCGGCAGACGCCAGGCTTCAGTGACTACGTCCGCAGCATCTGGGCCGATCTCGACGTGGTGCTGCAATGACCGCCGACATCGACGCGCCGCCGGTCCGCTCGGCACCGACACCGGTCTCCGAGGCACGGGCGGTTCGGGCGCCGACACGTGGGCGGCGATGGCTGCATCTGCGCACCACGCTTGCCGTGCTCGTCACCCAGCTTCTCGTCCTGGCGGCCTTCCTCGGCTTCTGGGAATATGCGACCGGGCAGAACAAGGCCGCCGCCTTCATGTTCGGCTCGCCGTCCGCCATCCTCAAGTTTCTCGCGCAGATGGCCTATGACGGCAGCCTGTGGCGCGACACCTCCGTCACCGGGCTGGAGACGCTGCTCGGCTTCTTCGTCGGCAACTGCATCGGCACATTGATCGGACTATCGCTGTGGTATTCGCGCTTCGTCTCGCGCGTGGTCGAGCCGTTCGTGATTGCGCTCGGCTCGATTCCGATCATCGCGCTGGCGCCGATCATCATCATCTGGTTCGGCACCGGGCTGATCTCGAAGGTTGCGATGTCGACTTTGTCGGTCGTGATTGTCGCCCTGGTGACCTCGTACAAGGGTGCCACCGGCGTCGATCCCGACCAGATCAATTTGTTCCGCACTCTCGGCGCGTCCAAGTTCCAGATCTTCCGCAAGCTGGTGGTGCCGGCGTCGCTGACGGACATCTTCGCGGGGCTGAAGCTCACCGTCGGCTTTGCCCTGATCGGCGCGATCGTCGGCGAGTTCATGTCCTCCTCCGAAGGGCTGGGGCACGCCATCTTCAAGGCCGGGTCGCTCTATATCATTCCGAAGGTGTTCGCCGCGCTGGTTGCGACGATCGCGCTGGCGCTGGTTCTGACGTTTGCGGTCGGCAAGATCGAGCGGCTGCTGATGCCGTGGCGGCGGCAGCCGCGATGATGCAACGACGTTGGAGATAGCAGGGAGTGATCATGTCAAAGCGCATCGGCAAGGCCGGCAACATCAAATACGCGCTGTCGGGCGACAATGAGTTCATCGCGACCGTCGATCCCGGTGAGATCTTCGTCGTCGAATGCGCGATCAATGTCAACGACGGAACCATCCGCGCGCTCGGCCAGCAACTGGTCGAGAGCGACGTGACGCTGCCCTACGTCAACGGTGCGACTGGCCCGATCGAGGTGCGCGGCGCCAAGCCTGGCGACATGTTGCGGCTCGACATCATTGACATGGAGCTCGACCGGCTCGGCTTCACCGCGCTGTGGCCGGGCATCGGCATGTTTCCGGACTGGGTCCGGCGCAAGGAGTTCGGCATCCAGACCCGCGTCGTCGCGGTCGAGGACGGCCACGTGCTGTGGAACGAGCATGTGAAGCTTCCGGTCCGGCCGATGATCGGCGTTGCCGGGGTCGCGCCGGTGCATGGCGCGGTGCTGACGGTGGACAACGGGCCGCATGGTGGCAATCTCGACGTTCAGGAGATCACCTCCGGCAACTCGGTGTTCTTCCGCGTCAACAAGGACGGCGCGCATCTTTTCCTCGGCGATTGCCACGCCATCCAGGGCGACGGCGAAGCGAACGGCATGGGCGCGATCGAGATCGCCGCGAACCTCACCGTGAAGGTGTCGTTGGACAAGGCGCCGGCGCGGCTGAACCATCCGCGAATCGAGACGCCGACGCACATCTGCACGCTGGGCTGCGCGCGCCCGCTCGAGGACGCGATGCGGATCGCGTTCGAGGAGATGATCAACTGGCTGGAGGACGATTGGAGGATTCCGGCGCCGGAGGCCTACATGCTGCTCGGCCAGGTCGCCGAGGCGCGCTGCACCCAGGTGGTCAATCCGAAATACACCTACATCTGCAAGGTCAACAAGGCTCTGCTCGCCGGCTATCACGGTTGAAAACCGAAACTGATTGAAAGGAGACGATCATGGATCTGGGATTGGCCGGCCAGAGCGTGCTGGTGACGGGCGGCAGCAAGGGTATTGGCCTTGCGATCGCGGAATTGTTCGCCGAGGAAGGCGCCGGTGTCGCGATCTGCGCGCGCGACGGCGACGCAGTCGGCAAGGTCGTGACGACACTTGCGTCGAAAGGCGTGAAGGCGTGGGGGCAGGGCGTCGACGTCGCCGATCCCGTGGCGCTGAAGGGCTGGGTCGACGGCGCGGCAAGGGAGCTGGGCGGAATCGATTGCGTGGTCTGCAACGTCAGCGCGCTCGCCGTGGGCGACTCTCCGGAGACCTGGGAGAAGTCCTTTCGCACCGACATGATGCATACGGTCAACGCGATCGCGGCAGCAATTCCTTACCTGGAGCAGTCGAAGTCGGCCTCGATCGTCATCATCTCCAGCGTGTCGGGCTTTGAAGTCGATTTCGCCGCCGGATCCTATGGCGCGATCAAGGGTGCGCTGATCCATTACGCCAAGGGCCTCGCGCATCAACTGGTCGGCAAAGGCGTTCGCGTCAACGCGGTGTCGCCGGGCAACACCTATTTCGAGGGCGGCATCTGGCAGAACATCGAGAATGGATCGCCTGACCTGTTCAAGACCGCAATGGGCTTGAATCCGACGGGGCGCATGGGAACAGCCCAGGAGGTGGCCTACGGCGTGGTGATGCTCGCAAGCCCGCTCGCAAGCCGCATTTCGGGAACCAATCTGATCATCGATGGCGCCCTGACGAAGGCGGTGTAGGTCCGACGAGATTGCCGGTCGCGCTGTTCGACCGGCAGGCGCGGCCGCACCATGCGGCCATGCCGAACTGACGTCCCTAGATGCGCTGGACGGCCGTGAGCGGCCAGTCTCCGATGATGCCGAACCGCTGGCGGGCGTTGGGCTGGCGGAACAACACGATCCGGTCGATCCGGAGCTCTGTCAGCGACAGCGCCGCAAATCTCTGCTGCAGCATCGTCAGGATCGGCCGGCGTCGTTCGTCGGACAGCCGGCAGGTCAGCGTCATGTGGAAGCGGAAATCCTCCATGACATAGGGATAGCCCCAGCGATCGAGATGATCGCGCTGTCGTGGTGTCAGCAGGTCCGGCTTGCGCCGTGCACGGTCCTCGGCGGTCATCGGCGCGCGAAACGGCTCGAACGTCCGGACACAATCGGCTGCGAGCTGTTGCAGCGCCGGCGAGGGCTCGCCAGGGATCATCGCGACGAAGCCGCTGATCGAGTCCACGATGGGACGAATGATCGGAATGGCGCGCGGCCTTGCCGCGAACTCCGCACAGGCGTCGCGGAGCGAGGCTTCGCTCTGCGCATCGGCCAGTTCGAACGGCGCCTTCAAAGTGGCGTGGAAGCCATATTTGCGCGGGTCCGCGCTCAGCTCGGCCCAGTCGGGAACCGCGCGAACGACTTCTTCCGGAAAGCTCGGCTCGTCGCCGCTCCAGGCGTCGTAACCCAGCAGGCTCGCGCCGAATCCGGCCAAGCCCGTCGTCGCCGCCGGGGCGTAGTAGATCGCGTAGCGGGGCACATCGACCATGATCTGCTACTCCGCCGCGATGGTGCGCACGGGCACTGCGTTCAGCCGATGGGTCTCGGCCAGATAGACCAGCCGGCCGGACGCGATGACGGCGACGACGCGGGGGCGCAACGGCACGCGGTCATCGACCAGAATGACGTCGGCGCGGCGGCCTTCGGCCAGCGTCCCGCGGTCCGCCAGTCCGGCCGCGCGTGCGGGGCCGCCCGAGATCAGATCCCAGGCGCGTGCCAGCGGCAGAACGCCGTCGGCCGCGAGCCGATACGCCGCCAGCAGCGGCGCTGGATAGTAGTAGTCGGAGGCCAGCACCGAGCAGAGGCCCTTGGCGATCATGTCGCTGGCTCGCGTCCACCCGGTATGGCTGCCGCCCCGAACGACGTTGGGCGCGCCGAAGACGATCGCGTCTCCGCCCTGAGCGGCCTCGCGCGCAGTCTCCTCGTTGACCGGAAATTCCGCGATGGTCACGCCCTGGCTGCGAAACGCCTTGCGCATGGCCGGGCTGTCGTCGTCGTGCGACAGCATGCGGACGCCAGCCTTGCGTGCGATGTCGGCCAGCCGCGCGATCGAGGCTGGAACGGCATCCGCGCGAGAGGCGATGCGCGCGACCAGCCGGTCGAACTCCGCGCCGGGCAGGCCGGTGCGGTCGACCATGCGCTGGCGCTTGTGCGGCGTGTCCAGGCTCGCGACCGTCGAGTCCATGTGATCGTTGAAGGCGAACAGGTCGACGCGCCGATCGGCGAGCCACTGGCCGATTTCCTCCTCGTCGTCGAGATTGAAGGTCTCGTGGCGCAGATGAAAGCGCGTGTCGGCCGCGAGCTGCGGGCGCAGCGCTTCGATCGATTCGAGCAGCCGCCGCGCATTGTCGGCGCTGCGCAGGCCCGGCTCCCATGACCAGGTCGTTGCGTGGAAGACCGTGGTGATGCCATTGCTGACGGCCTGGCGGTCGCTGTCGATCAGCGCGACGTCGGTCGGGAAATCGACCCCGGCCCGCGGCATCATCTGGCGCTCGAACGCATCACCGTGGATGTCGACGATGCCGGGGAGCACGGTGAGCCCCTCCGCATCGAGTTCGAGACCTGACCGGCATCCCGGTGTCCCGATGCCGGCGATGACGTCGCCGGATATGATCAAGGAGGTGTCCGCGAGGTCGGTGTCGACGAGACAGCGGCCCCGCGAGATTGAGATATCGGTCATGGGGCGGCACTCTGCCGTACCGGGACGCGGGCGTCGAGAGCGGCCTCGTATTTATCCAGGAACGCGGTGATCTCGAGCTTGCGGAAATCGGGCAGCGCCGCGCGCAGCGCCTCGTGCTTCCAATCCCACCACGCCAGATCCAGCAGCCGCTGCTCGACCTCGCGCGGAAACCGGCGCTTGACCGGGCGCGCCGGATTGCCGGCGACGATCGTATAGGCCGGAACGTCCTTGGTGACGATGGCGCCAGCCGCCACGACCGCGCCGGTGCCGATGTTGCGGCCCGGCAGCACGATCGCGCCATGGCCGATCCAGACGTCGTGTCCGATCCGGACATGATGCTCTCGCCGCCAGGCGAAGAACTCGGCATCGTCGGGCTCGCCTGGAAAATAGGCGCTGGCGCGATAGGTGAAATGGGCCTGCGTCGCCCGCTGCATCGGGTGGTTGCCCGGGTTGATCCGGGTCATCGCCGCGATCGAGCAGAACTTGCCGACCGTCGTGTAGGTGATCTGGGAATCGTTGACCACGTAGGAGTAGTCGCCCATCGTCACCTCCTGCAGGATGGTGCGGGCGCCTATCTCGCAATAGGCGCCGAGCGTCACGTCCTGGAGCTTGGCCGAAGGGTCAACGGTAGGTTCAATCGAAAGCAGCTTGCCGGCCATCTCGCATCCTGTCTCTACGCCTGTGAAGGTGTTGGGTCTCCCCTATGACAGATGCGTGACATCTACATGACTGCCGACCGGCATGTGGACGGATGTGGCGCCGCAGTGTTGCTGTCACATAACTGTAGAATCGAGACGTTAGCGATAGGCCAAAGCGAGGCGTCTGGAGAATTCAATGCTGGTGGTGGATGGCCTGACGTGCCGTTTTGGCATGAAAGCCGCGGTCGACAATGCGTCCTTCTCTGTTGCACCCGGCAGCTTCGTCGGCGTGATCGGGCGTTCCGGCGCGGGCAAGTCGACCCTGCTGCGGTCCATCAATCGCCTGAGTCCTGTGAGCGGCGGCCGCATTCTCTTCAAGGATCTCGATGTGACGGCGCTGCGCGGCCGCGACCTGCGGCAGTGGCGCGCGCGCTCGGCGATGATCTTCCAGCAGTTCAATCTGGTCGGCCGATTGGACGTGCTCACGAACGTCCTGATGGGGCGACTCGCCGAAATCCCGTCGTGGCGCTCTCTGGCGCAGCTCTGGCCGGCGGCGGATGTTGCCATGGCGCTGTCCGCGCTCGAGCAGTTCGACATGGCCTCCCTCGCCGCGCAGCGCGCCGATCAGCTTTCGGGCGGGCAGCAGCAGCGCGTCGCGATCGCGCGCGCGCTGGTCCAGAATCCGGAAATCATCTTGGCCGATGAGCCGATCGCCTCGCTCGATCCGCGCAACACCAAGATCGTCATGGACGCGCTGCTGCGCATCAACAAGCATTTCGGCATCACCGTGATCTGCAATCTGCACTCGCTCGATCTGGCGCGCAGCTATTGCGACCGATTGATCGGAATGGCGAATGGTCGGGTCGTGTTCGACGATCTGCCGGCGGCGCTCACCGGCCAGATCGCGCGCGAGCTGTACGATCTGGAGGCCGACGAGGTGATGCCGCCGGCAATGCCCAAAGCTCCCGAATCCGTTCCGGCTGTCGGCAAAGTTGCCGTCGCCTGATTGCCTGCGTGCTGCGGGCGCATCTGTCGTGTCAATCCTGACATCGTCCCCTGAAACTTGAAGGACGTTCCATGATCAATCGTCGTCTCATTCTGGCCGGTTTGGCCGCTCTGTCGTTCGCTTCGTCCGCCTCGGCCGAGGACTGGCGAACCAAATATCCGGAGATCACCTTTGCCGCGATCCCGGCCGAAAACGGCTCGGGTGTCGTCGAGCGTTACACGCCGTTCGTGAACTATCTTTCCAAGGAGCTCGGCGTCAAGGTGACGCTGCGCGTCGCCAATGACTACGCCGCGGTCATCGAAGGCCAGCGCGCCGGCAACATTCACATCGGCTATTATGGTCCGGCCTCCTTCGCCCGCGCGCGCGTGACGGGCGTCAAGACGGACGCTTTCGTGATCGACGTCAACTCGGACGGCTCGAAGGGCTATTATTCAGTGTTCTACGTGCTCGCCAAGAGCCCGTACCAGAAGCTCGAGGATCTGAAGGGCAAGAATCTCGGCCTGGTGGACCCGAACTCGACCTCTGGCAACAACATGCCGCGCTTCAAGATGAGCCAGATGGGCATCGACCCCGACACCTATTTCTCCCAGGTCATCTTTACGGGCAGCCACGAGAACGCCGTGCTTGCCCTGGCGCAGGGAACCGTCGACGTCGCCGCAAACTGGTGGAACAACGGAGATGACTCCAACCTGACCCGCATGCTCACCAAGAACATGGTGAAGTCGGCCGACGGCACGCCGCTGAAGAAGGAAGATTTCCGCATCATCGGCAAGTCGGACATGATCATCAACTCGCCCTACGCCTATCTCAGCGACCTGCCCACCGACATGAAGGCCGCAATCAAGCAGGCCTTCCTCGACGCGGCGAAGAAGGATCCGGAAGCCTTCGCCAAGCTGTCCGACGGCAAGAACAAGCCGTGGGAGGCGATCTCGACGGAGGACTACAACAAGACTGTCGAGCTGATCAAATTCGTCGACTCCCTCCGCAAGAAGGGCTCGTAAGCGTTGCACCGGGCCGGCGGGGACCGCGTCATCGAAGCCCCGCCGGCCTATTTGCGCTTTGCACCGGCAAACATGTCGTCAGCCGTCGCCATCCTGCCTGAACAGCAGCTCGAACCTTTGCAGCGCGCCTACCGCAAAGCGGTGGCGCGCAAGCGTCTGCGTGCAGTGGTCGTGCTGGTTGCGTGCGGCCTCGTGCTGTTCGTTTCAGCCATCGGTTCGGAGGTCAACCTCCGAACGCTCGTCACCTATCTCGGCAACTTCCTCAGCTATTTCGACCGGCTCTTCACGCTCGACGACGGACACCGGGTGTGGACCAACCTGCCGGAATGGTTCTGGGGCCTGCGCAAATGGACGCGGCTTCTCGGTGAGACGATCCTGATCAGCTATGTCGGAACCATGCTCGGTGCTGTCCTGGCGTTTGCATTGAATTTCCTCGCGGCCGAGAACACCTCTCCTGCGTCCTGGCTGCGCTTCGCGGTCCGGCGCCTGCTCGAGTTTGCCCGCACGGTGCCGGGCATCGTGTTCGCTCTGATTTTTGTCATGGCCTTCGGATTGGGGCCAATGGCCGGCGTATTCGCCATCGCGATCCACTCCTGCGGTGCGCTCGGCAAGCTGTTTTCGGAGGTCGTCGAAAACGTCGACATGAAGCCGGTCGAGGGAGTCCGCGCGACCGGTGCCGGCTGGCTGTCCTGCATGCGCTTTGCCGTCCTGCCACAGGTCGTCGCAGGCTACACGAGCTACACGTTGCTGCGGTTCGAGATCAACGTCCGCGAGGCGTCGGTGATGGGCTTCGTCGGTGCGGGCGGCATCGGCCAGGAGCTCGTCGTCGCGATCCGCAAGTTCTACTATTCCGACGTCAGCGCGATCCTCGTTCTGATCATCCTGACGGTGTTTGTCATCGATATTGGCACGGGGCTGCTGCGCAGCCGTCTCTTCGGCAGCGAAGGCCGGGCATGATGCGAAAGCTGGACGAGATCGATACCGCCGCGCTGCGATCGCGATACCCAGGCGTGTTCGAGCGGCCGGCGTCCGCCCGTCTGGCGACGCCGCTGGTGGCCGTTGCCGCGATGGGGATCTTCGTGTTCGGCCTCGTCGAGCTCGGCTTCTCGCCGACGAGGCTGTTGACGGGCATCAGTCAACTCGGTTGGATCACCCTGATGATGCTGCCGCCGGATCCCGGCGCGTCGCTTCCGACCTATCTGAAATCGATGGGAGAGACGCTGTCGATTGCCATGCTCGGCACGATGCTCGCGGCCGTGCTCGCGCTGCCCGTCAGCCTGCTCGCGGCGCGCAATATCGTCCCGTCCGCAATCTTCCGCTTTCCGGTACGGCGGCTGTTCGACAGCATCCGCGGCGTCGATACGCTGATCTGGGCGCTGGTCTGGATCAACGTCGTTGGACTCGGTCCGTTCGCCGGTGTGCTCGCGATTGCCGTGTCCGACTTCGGCGCGTTGGGCAAGCTGTTCTCGGAGGCGATCGAGGGGGCCGACCGGCGCCAGGTCGAGGGCGTTCGTGCAGCCGGCGGCAGCGCGCTGCATGAGATCCGCTTCGGCCTCCTGCCGCAGGTTCTTCCCGTGATTGCCGGCCAGGTGCTCTACTTCATCGAATCCAACACGCGCTCGGCGACGATCATCGGCATCGTCGGCGCCGGCGGGATCGGGCTGCAACTCGCCGAGCAGATCCGCGTGCTGGAATGGCAGAAGGTGTCGTTCCTGATCCTGATGATCCTTGTGGCGGTGGCTGCGATCGACTGGATCTCGGGCAAGCTGCGCTTTGCGATCATCGGCCGCCGCGCCATCGCTTGAAGGGCGTGGCATCCGAAGGTTGCGATCGTTTGCCTACGAACGAGCAGGGTGCGGCGTCCGCTGTGTGTGCTGCACCCGGTGTCGCAAATCCTTCATGTGCCGCCTTTAGGGGAAGCTCCGGAACTGGCCGTGATGCCAGGAATACGGAGTCTATCTTCATGAAGCTCACCCGCCTCGTTCTCGCGCTGCTCGCGCTGTGCGTCGCCGCATCGTGGCAGCCGGCCAAGGCTGCGGACGTCATCTGCTACAACTGCCCGCCGGAATGGGCCGACTGGGCCTCGATGCTCAAGGCGATCAAGACCGATCTCGGCTACGACATTCCGCACGACAACAAGAACTCCGGCCAGGCGCTGGCGCAGATCCTTGCCGAGAAGAGCAACCCAGTCGGCGACATCGGCTATTTCGGAGTCACCTTCGGAATGAAGGCGAAGACGCAGGACGCGCTCGAGGCCTACAAGCCGGCGAACTGGGATCAGGTCCCCGCCGGCTTGAAGGATGCGGATGGCTACTGGACCACGATCCACTCCGGTACGCTCGGCCTGTTCGTGAACAAGGATGCGCTTGGCGGCAAGCCGGTCCCGGCCTGCTGGAAGGATCTGCTCAAGCCGGACTACAAGGGCTTGGTCGGCTATCTCGACCCGAGCTCGGCTGCCGTCGGCTATGTCGGCGCCGTCGCCGTCAATCTCGCGCTCGGCGGTTCGCAAGCGAATTTCGAACCTGCCGTCACGTTCTTCAAGGACCTGCGCAAGAACGATCCGATTGTGCCAAAGCAGACGTCCTACGCGCGTGTCGTCTCGGGCGAGATCCCGATCCTGTTCGACTACGATTTCAACGCCTACCGCGCGAAATATACCGAGAAGGGCAATTTCGAGTTCGTGATTCCCTGCGAAGGCTCGGT
This sequence comes from Bradyrhizobium sp. HKCCYLRH3061, assembly GCF_051168015.1. Taxonomy (NCBI): domain Bacteria; kingdom Pseudomonadati; phylum Pseudomonadota; class Alphaproteobacteria; order Hyphomicrobiales; family Nitrobacteraceae; genus Bradyrhizobium; species Bradyrhizobium sp. HKCCYLRH3061. The sequence continues at coordinate 176,498 of NZ_JBNPUE010000001.1, read as the reverse complement.
GGTCTTCCCCTACGTCGTCGGCCTGGTGAAGAACGCACCCGACAAGGACAAGGCGAAGAAGGTGATCGACTATCTGCTCTCCGACAAGGGCCAGGCGATCTGGACCAATGCCTATCTGCGCCCGGCGCGACCGATCGAGCTGCCGGACGCGGTGAAGAACAAGTTCCTGCCGGACAGCGACTACGCCCGCGCCAAGAGCGTGAACTGGGGCGATATGGAAGCCGCGCAAAAGGGCTTCGTCGATCGCTATCTGTCCGAAGTCCGCTGAAGGAGCACCGCGCCTCCGCCGGAGAGGATCCGGCGGAGGCGCACTTGATCACATGTCGCACAGTTCATTCGTCCGGCTCTGCCTGCTGCCATTGGCAGCCGTCACCGCGGCCTTCTTCCTGCTTCCGATGGCGAGGCTGCTCGTCACCGGCGCCGAGGGACCGCACGGTCTGGCCGAATATCTCGCGATCATCCTCGAGCCGCGCTACCGCACGACACTTCTCAACACGCTGGCGCTGGCGGCGGCCACCACGATCGCGACCCTGGTCATCGCGACGATCGCCGGCCTGTTCCTGCAGCGTCACCGGTTTCCCGGCCGCGCGCTCCTGGTCGCGATCCTGACGTTTCCGCTCGCGTTCCCGGGCGTCGTGGTCGGCTTCATGATCATCCTTTTGGCTGGCCGCCAGGGGCTGATCGGCGAGATCTCGTCCCGGCTCACCGGCGACAAGCTCGTATTCGCCTATTCGATCTACGGGCTGTTCCTCGGCTATCTCTATTTCTCGATTCCGCGGGTGATCCTCACGATCATGGCTGCCGCGCAGAAATTGGATCCGGGCCTGGAGGAGGCCGCGCGCTCGCTCGGCGCCGGCCCCTGGGCCGTGCTGCGCGACGTGATCCTGCCGGCCTTGACGCCGGCGCTGATCGCGTCCGGCGCGATCGCGTTCGCGACGGCGATGGGCGCGTTCGGAACGGCATTCACCTTGGCCACGAACATCGACGTGTTGCCGATGCTGATCTACACGGAGTTCACGCTGGCCGGAAACCTTGCCACCTCGGCGGCGCTCTCGGTCGGGCTTGGCCTGATGACCTGGCTGATGCTGGCACTGGCGCGCTCCTTCGCCGGCAGCTCCGTGGCAGCGGCAGGGTAGGCACGTGCGCGACAGAGCCATCTTCATCCTTCAACTGCTGTTCACATTGCTGGTCGCTGCCTTCCTGGCCGTGCCGGCCGGCCTTTCGATCGTGGCGGGTGTGACCGTCAACTACTTCCGCGGCATTCAGTCCGGCGTGACCTTGCAGTGGGTGGCCCAGGTCTGGGAGCTCTACGCGGGCACGATCATGGCGTCGATCCTGATCGCGCTGGGTACGCTGGCGGTCACGCTCGTGGTCGGTGTTCCCGCGGCCTACGCGCTGTACGTTCGCGGCGGACGGCTGGCGCGGCTGGTCGAGGAGATCATCACCTTGCCGCTCGCGATTCCCGGGCTCGCCATCGCGCTGGCGCTGTTGCTCACCTATGGCGGGGCCGGAAGCTTCCGTCGCTCGTGGCTGTTCATCCTCGTCGGCCATGTGATCTTCACGATGCCGTTCATGGTGCGGTCCGTCATGGCGGTGTTCTCGACGATCGACGTGACATCGCTCGACGAAGGCGCCGCATCGGTCGGAGCCGCGCCATGGCGCCGCTTCATCGACGTCATCGTTCCCAACGCCGCGCCCGGCATCCTGGCGGGCAGCCTCATGGTGGTGACACTATCTCTTGGAGAGTTCAACCTGACCTGGATGTTGCATACGCCGTTGACCAAGACACTGCCGGTCGGTCTCGCCGACAGCTACGCATCGATGCGGCTCGAGGTCGCATCCGCCTACACGCTGATCTTCTTCGTCATGATCATCCCGCTGCTGGTGGCCATGCAATGGGTCGGCGAGAGAGGAAGCCTGCGGTGAGCACGATGACCCGGCATGGAGCCGCCCTCAAGGTGGAGAATTGCGGCAAGACCTTTGCCGACGGGACGTGCGCGCTCGCGCGCGCCACGCTCGACATCGCGCAGAGCGAGACGCTGGTGCTGCTGGGGCCGTCCGGTTGCGGCAAGACCACGCTGCTGCGGATCGTGGCCGGGCTCGAAACGCCCGATGCGGGCGGGCGCGTGCTGTTCGACGGCAGGGATCTGACGCGACAGCCGATCGAGAAGCGCAATGTCGGCATGGTGTTCCAGTCCTACGCGCTGTTCCCCAACATGACGGTCGCGAACAATATCGGCTACGGGCTCAAGATCCGCCGCGTGGCCAAGCCGGAGCGCGCCGCGCGCGTCGCCGAGCTGGTCGCGCTGACCAATCTGGGCGGTCTTGAAGACCGGCGCATCGATCAGCTCTCGGGCGGTCAGCGTCAGCGCGTCGCGCTGGCGCGCGCAGTCGCCATCCGCCCGAGCGTGCTGCTGCTCGACGAGCCGCTCACCGCACTCGATGCCGCCTTGCGGGAGCGCCTGCGCGGCGAGCTCAACGGCCTGTTGCGCACGCTCGGCATCACGGCGATCTACGTCACGCATGATCAGGCTGAAGCCATGGAGCTCGGCGACCGCATCGTCGTGATGCGCAAGGGCGCGATCGCCCAGATCGGGACGCCGCAAGAGGTCTATTTTGCGCCGGCCGATCGTTTCGTCGCGGAGTTCGTCGGCGCGGCCAACATCATCGAGGCGCCGCTCGACGGCGGCCAGCTCGTTCTGCCGGGAGGCCGGCAGCCGATCGCGGATCCCGGTCCACGCAACCTGGCGGTGGCGATGGTTCGGCCGGAAACGATCGCGATCGTCGACGCCGCGGCATCGAGTCTGACCGGCGTCGTCGACAGCGTCCGCTTTGCCGGCGACCGGCAGCGGATCGTTGTCCGCGATGCCGCCTCGATCGCACTGACCGTGGACGCGCCGAATACGATCAGGGTCGCTGCGGGCGAGCGGATCGGCCTGCGGATTGCGCCCGGGTCCATTCGTCTGCTGCCGGAGAAGGGTTGATCAGCCGATGACCAAGAGCCCCGTCACCATTGCTCAGATCTCCGACCTGCACATCAAGGCGCCCGGCCGGCTCGCCTACCGCCGCGTCGATACGGCGCGTGCGCTGGCCCGTTGCATCATGGAGCTCAACCGGTTCGCGCCGAAGCTCGATCTGGTGGTGATCTCGGGCGATCTCGCCGATACGCCGTCGCCGGCCGAGTACGATCATCTGAAAGATCTTCTTGCCGGCCTCGAGATTCCATTCGCCGCCGTACCAGGCAATCACGATTCCCGCGAACTGATGCGCGCGGCGTTTCCCGGCGCTGCTCATGAGCAGTCGGCGCCACTGAACCAGCATGTGGAACTGGCCGGTCTCGATCTGCTTCTGCTCGATTCCAGCGTGCCCGGCCATCCGCATGGCGAATTGGACGAGGCGAGTCTACAATGGCTCGATGCCAGGCTGTCCACCTCCAGCGAAAGGCCGGCCCTGCTGTTCCTGCACCACCCGCCATTCACCACCGGCATCTGGCACATGGACCGGCAGAACCTGCGCAATGCCGACGATCTCGCGGCGATCCTCGCGCGCCATCCGCGGGTGCAACTGATCGGATGCGGTCACGTTCATCGCGCGACGCTGACCCGGTTTGCGGGCATTCCCTGCACGATCTGTCCAGCGCCGAACCATGCCGTCGCGCTCGATCTGGCCGAGCTGCGCCCGCCATCCTTCCGGGTCGAGCCGCCGGCCTTTCACCTTCATGCCTGGTTTCCAGGACCGGGCTTCGGAACGGTCGTCACCCATCAGGTGCCGATCGGCGATTTCGACGGGCCGCATCCGTTCTTCAATCAGGACGGCTCGCTCATCGACTGAGCGCGCACGGGGGAGTAGCGGACGTCTGGTCTAGCTCTCCACCTCGAACGTCACGCGCTCCGCGGCGAAACGCGAGCGCTTGCTGACGAGCGGCGTCCCGTCGGCATCGACATCGGTGCTGTCGACCACCAGCACCGGACGGCCAAGCGCGAGGTCGAGCCGCGCGGCGTCGCTCGCGTCGGCGATCGCCGCCGTGATTCTGGTCGCGCCGCGGCGATAGTCGCGAATGCCGTAATGGGCGAGCAAGGCGGTCATCGAGCGCACCGACGCGAAGATGTGGCCGGCCTCGGGGAAACGCTCGGCCGACAGCCAGGATGTGCTCACGCAGATCGGCGTCTTGTCGGCGAGACGCAGCGCCTCGATCCGCACCAATGGTGCGCCCGTCTTCAATCGCAGCTCGCGCGCGAGCTCGCGCGTCGCGGGCTCTTCGGACGCTGCGATCAGCTGTCCACGCGGCTCGCGCCCGCCGGCCCCCACGATCTCGGAGAACCTGGTGCGCGATCTCAGAGGATATGACAGACGAGGCGCTTCGACATAGGTGCCGCTGCCGCGCTCGGCGCGCACGAGGCCGCGCTCCGCCAAGGTCGCGAGCGCGCGACGCACCGTATGACGGTTGACGCGATAGGTTTCGGCGATTTCGGTCTCGCCGGGCAGGCGCGTTCCGGCCGCGAAGCGGCCGTCGGCGATGTCGCGCTCGATGCCGTCGGCCACCCGCCGCCACAGCGCCACGCCCGAGTCGGCGCCTTGCATGCTCATCCACGGCTCTCCGCTGTCCGGCCTGAAATCACGCCCATGTCATCAAACAGTCATGGCGCTTCGCTACGAAGTTGTCTATTAACATAGACAACTTCGAGACGGCAAGATCGGGATGACGATGGACGGCGAGACCACGATGCAGGACCGGCGCAGGGCGGCTATGCGGGTATTGGCGCATGCCTCGCATGCGGACATCCGCGCCAGGCTGAATGACCTCGCGGTGCCTGAGTATCGCGATCTTCGTCCGGCGGAGAATGGCCTGGTGATGCTGCGGGGACGGATCGGCGGCGACGGTGCGCCGTTCAATGTCGGCGAGGCGACGGTGTCGCGCGCCGCGGTGCGGCTCGAGAGCGGCGAGGTCGGGTTTGGCTATGTGCTGGGACGTGACGCCGACAAGGCGCGCCTGATCGCGCTGTGTGACGCGATGATCCAGTCATCAAGCCATGTGCGATCGATCGAGACGCAGGTGGTCGCACCGCTGCAGGCGCAGATGCGTGCATCGCGGGCCCACCGCGCGGAGCAGGCTGCGGCCACGCGTGTCGATTTCTATACGATGGTGCGAGGAGAAGGCTGATGGGTGCCGCCGCTTCCGATCTGCAGCCCGGCTTCGCCGACAATGTGCTGTCCGCGCAATCCACCTTCCGTATCGTCATGGAGGCCATGGCGCGTCCGGGAAGTCTGCGACAGGTCGAGGGCAATGTCGGCCGGCCGTCGTCGTTGATGCCAGGTGCCGCCGCGATCGCGTTGACCCTGTTCGATCACGATACGCCAATCTGGCTTGATGCGCCGCTCGCCGGCACGTCCGAGGTCGGCGCCTGGCTCAAGTTTCATACGGGGGCGCCGATCGTCGCCGACGGGGCGCTCGCCTGCTTTGCGGTCGCGGCGGACCCGGAAACGCTTCCCGATCTGACTTCATTCGCGCTCGGCAGTGCCGAATATCCCGATCGCTCGACGACGCTGGTCCTGCAGGTGCCGAGCTTGTCCAGAGGTCCGGCGTTCGAGCTGCGTGGTCCGGGCATCGACGGGACGACATCGTTCCGTGCGACGGTCGCGCCGACTGACCTGTTCGAGCGGCTGTCGATCAATGAGAGGCTGTTTCCGCGTGGTGTCGACGTCGTGCTGGTCGATGGCTCGTCCATCGTCGCCATCCCGCGAACGACCCGGCTCGTTTCCGCAGGAGAGTGAGGCATGTATGTTGCCGTCAAGGGTGGCGAGCGCGCCATCGAGAACGCGCACCGGCTGCTGGCGCATGAGCGCCGGGGTGATCGCGATGTGCCGGAGCTGTCGCTGGCGCAGGTCTCCGAGCAGTTGGGGCTCGCCGTCGATCGCGTGATGAGCGAAGGCTCGCTGTACGATCGCGAGCTCGCGGCGCTGGCGATCAAGCAGGCGCGCGGTGATCTGATCGAGGCGATCTTTCTGGTGCGCGCCTTCCGCGCGACGCTGCCGCGCTTCGGCGCGAGCGAGCCGGTCGATACCGGCGCAATGCGGGTGCAGCGGCGTGTCTCGTCGACCTTCAAGGACATTCCCGGCGGCCAGGTGCTCGGGCCGACCTTCGACTATACGCATCGGCTGCTCGATCCGCAGTTGGCGGCCGGCGTCGAGCCGGAGCTGCCGGCCCGTGCCGAGGCGCCGAATGCGCCGACGCCACGTGTCACCGATATTCTCGGTCAGGACGGACTGATCGAGCCGTCGCCGCAAGCCGAGGTTGGCGCGCCGGTCGGCGATCTCACCCGTGATCCCCTGAGCTTTCCCGCCGATCGCGATCTGCGGCTGCAGAATCTCGCACGCGGTGATGAGGGTTTCCTGCTCGCGCTCGGCTACTCGACCCAGCGCGGCTATGGCCGCAACCATCCCTTCGCCGGCGAAATCCGCTTCGGGGACGTCGAGGTCGAGTTCGTGGCCGAGGAGGTCGGCTTCGCGGTGCCGCTCGGATCGGTCGAGCTGACCGAATGCCAGATGGTGAACCAGTTCAAGGGGTCGGCGACCGAGCCGCCGTGCTTCACCCGCGGTTATGGCCTCGCCTTCGGGCAGAGCGAGCGCAAGACGATGTCGATGGCCCTGGTCGACCGTGCCCTGCGCGCGCGCGAGCTCGGCGAAGACATGGTTGCACCGGCGCAGGACGAGGAGTTCGTGATGTCGCACTCCGACAATGTGCAGGCGACCGGGTTCGTCGAGCATCTGAAGCTGCCGCATTATGTCGACTTCCAGTCCGAGCTCGGCCTGCTGCGCAAGCTGCGCCGGGAGTTCGCCGAGGCCAATGCCGCTCCCGAATTGAAGGAAGCTGCGGAATGAACGCGCCGGCCTACAACTTCGCCTATCTCGACGAGCAGACCAAGCGGATGATCCGCCGCGCCATCCTGAAGGCGATCGCGATTCCCGGCTATCAGGTGCCGTTCGCGAGCCGCGAGATGCCGATGCCCTATGGCTGGGGCACCGGCGGCGTGCAGGTCACTGCGGCCATTCTCGGTCCCGACGACGTACTCAAGGTCATCGACCAGGGCTCGGACGATACGACCAATGCGATCTCGATCCGCAAGTTCTTCGCCAAGACCGCGGGTGTCGCCACCACGACCTCGACGGAAGCGGCGAGCGTCATCCAGACCCGGCATCGCATTCCCGAGGCGCCGCTTCACGAGGGGCAGGTGCTGGTCTATCAGGTGCCGATCCCCGAGCCGCTGCGCTTTCTCGAGCCGCGCGAGACCGAGACCCGCCGCATGCATGCGCTCGCCGAATATGGCCTGATGCACGTCAAGCTCTATGAGGACATCGCGCGCTTCGGTCACATCGCGACCTCCTACGCCTATCCGGTCAAGGTCAATGCGCGCTACGTGATGGATCCGTCGCCGACGCCGAAGTTCGACAATCCCAAGATGGACAATTGCCCGGCGCTGCAATTGTTCGGCGCGGGACGCGAGAAGCGAATCTATGCCATTCCGCCGTATACGTCGGTCGTCTCGCTGGATTTCGAGGACCATCCGTTCACGCGCTACAAGTTCGACGCGCCCTGCGCGCTGTGCGGGGCGGAGGAGTCCTACCTGGACGAGATCGTGACCGACGACAAGGGCAGCCGCATGTTCGTCTGCTCCGACACCGACTACTGCGAGGGCCGCCAGGCATCCGGACATCGTGGCGCGCAGAGCGTCCCCCCGCACAAGGAGAGCGCCCATGGCTGAGATGATCAGCGCATCCGATCAGCCGCTGCTCGTCGCGGAAGGGCTTGCGAAGAGCTACGGCCGCCTGGCAGCCTGCCGCGATGTCTCCTTCGTGCTCTATCCCGGCGAGGTGCTCGCCATCGTCGGCGAGTCCGGCTCGGGCAAATCGACACTCTTGCAGATGCTGTCGGCGCAAATGGCGCCGACGTTGGGCCGCGTGTCCTACCGTATGCGCGACGGCGTGCTGCGCGATCTTGCCGGGCTTGGCGAGGCGGAGCGCCGCTTTCTGTTCCGAACCGATTGGGGCTATGTCCATCAGGACCCGGCGCAGGGCCTGCGCATGGCGGTCTCCGCCGGCGCCAATGTCGGTGAGCGGCTGATGGCGGTCGGCTGGAACAACTATGGTCGGATCAGGCAGACCGCCTCGTCCTGGCTCGAGCGCGTGGAAATCGATGTCGCCCGCATCGACGATGCGCCGCGGACCTATTCCGGCGGCATGCGGCAGCGGCTGCAGATCGCGCGCAATCTGGTGACCGAGCCCCGGCTCGTGTTCATGGATGAGCCGACCGGAGGGCTCGATGTCTCGGTGCAGGCGCGTCTGCTCGACCTGATGCGCAGCCTCGTCAACGAACTCGGCCTCGCCGCCATCGTCGTGACCCACGATCTGGCCGTGGCGCGGTTGCTGTCTCATCGTGTGATGGTCATGAAGGAGGGGCGGGTGATCGAGACCGGCCTCACCGACCAGGTGCTCGACGATCCGCGCGAGCCGTACACACAGCTCCTCGTGTCCTCGATCCTGCCGCCATGATGCAAGAGCCCAATGCGATGACCGTGATGATCGATGTCGAGAATGCAGAGAAGACCTTCACCATGCATCTGCAGGGCGGCATCTCGCTGCCCGTGGTGCGCGGCGTGTCGTTCCAGGTCAAGGCCGGCGAATGCGTCGTGTTGTCGGGACCGTCGGGCGCTGGCAAGTCGTCGATCCTGAAGATGATCTTCGGCAATTACCGCTGCGATGGCGGACGCATCGGCGTCCGGCACGTGGGCGCGATGACCGATCTCGCCGGCGCCGAGCCGCGCCTGGTCCTCAATGCGAGGCGGCAGACCATCGGCTATGTCAGCCAGTTCCTGCGGGCGGTGCCGCGCGTCCCTGCGCTCGATGTCGTCGCCGAGCCGCTGATCGCGGCCGGCCTGCCGCGCGAGGACGCCCGGGGGCGGGCAGGCGCGCTGCTGCGGCGATTGAACATTCCCGAGCGGCTGTGGTCGCTCCCGCCATCGACCTTCTCGGGCGGCGAGCAACAGCGGGTCAATATCGCCCGCGGCTTCATCTCCGACCTTCCGGTGCTGCTGCTCGACGAGCCGACCGCGTCGCTCGACGCGGCCAACCGTGCGGTCGTGGTCGACCTGATCGCGGCAAAGAAGAGGGATGGAGTGGCCATGCTCGCGATCGTCCATGATGACGAGATCCGCGCGCAGATTGCGGATCGCACGGTCGACGTCACGACATTCGCCGCGGCGGCATAGAGGTAGACATTGCAGATGAGCGCGAACATGTCCGATATCGTGATAGGCAATGCCAGGCTGGTCCTCGCCGACCGCGTCGTCGAGCAGGGCTGGGTGGCGATCGCCGGAGGCCGGATCGCGGAACTGGGCGAAGGGGCTGCGCCGGCCGGCAGCCTGGATGCCGGCGGCGACCTGCTGATGCCCGGACTGGTCGAACTGCATACCGATCACCTCGAAGCGCATTTCGTGCCGCGCCCGAAGGTCTATTGGGACCCCGTCGCTGCGGTCATTTCCTATGACGGGCAGCTTGCGACCGCGGGCATCACGACGGTGCTGGATTCGCTGCGCGTGTGGAGCGAGGAAGGCGCCGAGGGCGTCGACGGTCAAGCCAATGTGCTCGCGGAGGCGATCGCGACGGCGCGCGACGGCGGCCTGCTGCGGTCCGATCACTTCCTGCATCTGCGCTGCGAAGTGCCGATGCCGACCGTGGTCGAGGAGGCGCGGCAACTGGCGGGGCGTCCGGATGTGCGGCTGATGTCGCTGATGGATCATACGCCCGGGCAGCGCCAGTTTCGCGACGAAGGCAAGCTGCGCGACTACTATCGCGGCAAGAGCGGCGGCAAGACCGATGCCGAGCTCGACGTGATGTTCGCGCGCCGCTTCGCCTATCAGCAGGCCTACGCGGCGCCGAACATGCGCGACATCATTGCGCTGGCAAAGACCCATGACGTGCCGCTGGCCAGCCACGATGACACGACGGAGGAGAACGTCGCCGACGCAATCAAGGACGGCATCGCGGTCGCGGAGTTTCCGACCACGATGGAGGCCGCGCGGGGCCTTCACCAGGCGGGCATCAGTATCCTGATGGGCGCGCCGAACGTCGTGCGCGGCGGATCTCACTCCGGCAATATCGCAGCCGTGGACCTCGCGCGCGAGGGCCTGCTCGACATTCTGTCGTCGGACTATGTGCCGTCGAGTCTGCTGATGGGCGCGCTGCAATTGCCGCAGCGGGTGCCGTCCATTGATCTTGCCGCCGCCGTCCGCACCGTCACCAAGGCGCCTGCGGACGCCGTCGGCCTGCATGATCGCGGCGAGATCGCCGTGGGCAAGCGTGCGGACCTGATCCGGGTTCATGTCGCGGGCCAGTTGTCGGTCGTGCGCAGCGTCTGGCGGGAAGGATTGCGGGTGGCATGAGCGGAATCGAGCCTGCCTCAGCGACGACATCCGAGAAGCTTGGTCCGGGACGCCTGATCCTGGTGGTCGGGCCGAGCGGCGCGGGCAAGGACACCTTGCTCAACGTGGCGCGTCGCGAATGCGCCGGCGATGACCGGATCGTCTTTCCGCGGCGGATCGTCACGCGCGAGGCCTCGGCCTTCGAGGACAATCTCGAGATGAGCGCCTCCGCTTTTCGTGAGGCGCTCAGTGCTGGAGAGTTCGCGCTGCATTGGGAGGCCCATGGTCATGACTACGGCGTGCCGCGCGCGATCAAGGATGACATCCTGGCCGGCCGCACCGTCGTCGTGAACGTCTCGCGAACGATCATTCCCGCCGCGCGCCGGGATTATGCCAACGTCATCGTCGTCGCCATCACCGCGCCCGCGGATGTTCTCGCCGAACGGCTCGGCAAGCGGCACCGTCCGAGTGACGGCGACATCGGCGAGCGTCTCCACCGCGCGGTGACCGAAGACGCCGTAGCGGATGTCACGATCGTCAATGTCGGAGACCCCGAGCCGCACGGTCACCGGCTTGCGGACATCATCAAGCGGCCGATTGACGCAGAACCGATCGGATCAAACGGAGGCAGCGGCCATGTCGATCGTCACCACGATTGAACAGCTCGAGGCGATCTATGGCGAGACGGGGCTGGCCTCGACGGCGAAGGTGGCCGATCGCGTGACGCCGCACTACCGGATCATGATCGAGCAGTCGCCGTTCGTGGCGCTCGCGACATGTGGTCCCGAAGGTCTCGATTGCTCGCCGCGCGGCGATCTCCCCGGATTCATCCGCATCCACGACGACAAGACGCTGATGATGCCGGACCGCCGCGGCAACAATCGCGTGGATTCCTTGCGCAACATCGTGCGCGACCCGCGGATCGCTCTGCTGTTCCTGATTCCGGGATCAGGCAACACGCTACGTGTGAACGGGCATGGTCATCTGTCGACGGCCCCCGATCTGTTGGAGTCGTTCCGGATGGAAGGCAAGCTGCCGCGCTCCGTCCTCATCATGACGGTGGAAGAGATCTACTTCCAATGTGCCCGCGCGATCGTTCGTGCCGATCTCTGGAACCCGGATAGGCGTGTCGATCCGCAGCAACTGCCGACGCCGGGGCAGATTCTCGCGGCGATGACGGCCAACGACATCGACGGCGCGGCGTACGATCGCGAGTGGCCCGAGCGCGCGCGGAAATCCATGTGGTGAGTTCGGCGCGCGGCGCTTCGAAGGGCGGGCCGCGCTCCGAAACATCAGGCTGCGACATCGAGCAGGCGTGAGGATCCCCTGACGAGCACCTTGCGGCCGGCCATCGTGAGTGTCGCCGCGCCATTGTCCATAGAGACGAGTCCAAATGCGGTGAGCTCGTCGACAATCATGCCGTTCAGCCTGCGGCGTTCACGCGCGGGAATGCGAAGCGCCTTCAGCGTCTCCCATTGGTCCGGCGTGAGCTCGTGTTCGAATTCCGCGTTCATGCTGCCTCGAATGTTGGCGTCCCGCACCCGTCTTAGAAAGTCCGCGTGACGAAGATGCGACCTTCATGCATCCGTACTGATACGGTCCACGTCATTACGCTCGAACCCGTCCGCGATTAATTCAAATTTGAATGATCGCAAATGTGGTGCTGCATTGCAGCTCGCCGTGTTGGTAGCGGTGAACGATCGTCCGTCGTTAACAAATAATTAAGGCATGGGGGCAGCGCACAATGGTAACGCCGCTGTCACATCGGTGTGTCACACGGCGCCATCGTCCTGCTCGAATCGGCCGGCGCAGGCTTGAAGCGAAAACACGTTGAATGGCTGACCTGATCGACGTTCCGCCGCTGCCGTCGAACCGCAGAATCTGGTGGCGCAGCCTGGGCGGACTGGCCTTGAGCCTGTCGATCGCGGCTGTGGCGGTGTACGTTCTCACACGCGCCGTCAAGAAGCTCGACTTTGCCCATGTCCTGTCGATCGTCGAGGCCACCGACCGTCATCTGATCGCGGCGGCTCTGGCATTCGTCCTCCTCTCCTACGCCAGCCTCACGCTCTACGACCTGTTCGCATTGCGGACGATCGGCCGCCGCGACATTCCCTATCGCGCGGCCGCGCTTGGCAGCTTCACGAGCTATCCGATCGCGCACGGCATCGGCGCGGTCGCGTTGATCTCGCCGCTGGTTCGATACCGGATCTACGCGCCGTACCGGCTCGGGGCGATCGACATCGCCAATATCAGCTTCCTGACCGGGCTGACCTTCTGGCTCGGCAATCTCACCGCCCTCGGCCTGAGCTTGATGATCGATCCGGACGCCTTCGGCTGGGTGGAGTATTGGCCGCCGGCGCTCAACCGGGTCGTTGCGGCCGCGCTGCTCTGCGCCGTCACCGCCTTCGTGGTGTGGAGCTGGCCGGGGCGGCGAAGCAGACGATGGCCGGTGCGGCTGCCGTCCGGGCCTGCCGTGCTGCTGCAGATCGCGGTCGGGCTGTTCGAGCTCAGCACCGCGGCGCTGGCAATGTATGTGCTCATGCCGGCCGAGCTCGGCATCGACCTCGCGCGGCTGATGGCGGTCTTCATCGCCGCGACCTTGCTTGGATTCGCCAGCCATGCCCCGGCCGGCATCGGCCTGTTCGATGCAACGATCCTGCTGGGTCTGGGCGGCGTTGATCAGGAGCGGCTGCTCGCGGCGCTGCTGATCTTCCGTGCGCTCTATCACCTGCTGCCGTTCGTGATCGCCCTCATCGTCTTCGGCAGCGTCGAGCTGTCACGATCCTGCCGGAGGCCGTCGACGGTGTCAGACCGGCGAGTTCAGCTTCAGCCCGATCATGCCGGTGATGATCAGCGTGAGGCAGAACAGCCGCGTCGGATCCGCCGGCTCGCTGTAGAGGACCATGCCGGCGAGGATGCTCCCGGCCGCGCCGATGCCGGTCCATACCGCATAGGCGGTGCCAAACGGCAGTGAGCGCAGCGCAAGCGACATCATCGCGAAGCTGAGCAGGATCGCGGTCACGGTCGCGACGCTGGGCCAGAAGCGTGTCAGGCCGTCGGAATGCTTCAGGCCGAGCGCCCAGATGATCTCGAGCATTCCAGCCGCAAACAGAGCAAGCCAGCCGTTCATGACGGCCGTGCGCCCAGGCGCGCGACAACGCCCGCGGCTCTGAAGCCTGCTTCGCGAAGCCGCGGATCGCTTGCACCGATCAGTCCGGCCATCTGGTCGTCTCCGCGCCGGTCGAACCTGATCTCCATCTGCATGGTTTGCGCGACGCGCTGATGACATTGCGGGCGCCCATGCAGCCATCGGCGCGCGGCTTTCTATCTCTCCTCCATCATCGTGAACACGAAGCCCGTCATCGTCGCGCCGACGGCAAATGACAGCGTCAACACACCGACGAAGATCACGAACGTCACGTGCGGATCGACACTGTGGGCGATCAGGGTCGAGATGCCGAACGCATCCAGTTGGGTCAGCCCGAAGGCGAAGCCGAGCCCCATGGCGATGCCCATCAAGGTGTGGCAGGCCAGCTCGATCAGGATGGCCGGATTGACTACTGCGCTGCGTCGCTTGGGCGGCATGGGCTCGGACTCCACGCTATGGCCGATGAACGCTGGAACGGCGATCGTTGTTCCTGTGCCGGCTGGCAAAGCCGATTGCCAAACCCAGCCGACTGCGGCTACGGAAGACCGAGGTTCGGTCGCGGAGAAGCACAGGCTCGAACGGCCCGCAAGGGGCCGGCGCGCGACCGGGCGGCGCGGCGTCGCGCAATCCGAACAGGGAGGATGACAACCCATGACGAACGCCATTCGTTTCCACAAGACCGGCGGTCCCGAGGTTCTCGCCTGGGAGCAGATCGAGGTCGGCAAGCCCGGCCCCGGCGAGGCGCGCATTCGCCACACGGCGGTCGGGCTCAACTTCATCGACATCTACAATCGCTCCGGGCTCTATCCGGTCCAGCTTCCGAGCGGGCTGGGCAGCGAGGGCGCCGGTGTGATCGAGGAACTGGGCGAAGGGGTGACGGACCTGAAGGTGGGTGACCGCGTCGCCTACGGCTCGTCCCCGCTCGGCGCCTATTCCGAGGCGCGGCTGATGCCGGCCGCGCTGCTGTTGAAGCTGCCCGACGAGATCGACGACAAGACCGCCGCCGCGATGATGCTCAAGGGCCTGACCGCCCAGTACCTGATCCGGCAGACCTACCGCGTGAAGGCGGGCGAAACCATCCTGCTGCATGCCGCGGCCGGCGGCGTGGGTCTCATCCTCAGCCAATGGGCCAAGCATCTCGGCGTTCACGTCATCGGCACCGTATCCAGCGACGACAAGGCCCAACTCGCCAAGGCCCACGGCTGCGAGCACACCATCATCTATACGCGGGAGGACTTCGTCGCACGCGTCGGCGAGATCACCGGCGGCAAGAAGGTGCCGGTGGTCTATGATTCCGTCGGCAAGGACACGTTCCTCAAGTCGCTCGATTGCCTCGCGCCGCTCGGCTACGCCGTGCTGTTCGGCCAGTCCTCCGGCACGGTCGATCCGCTCAATCTCGGGCTGCTCGCCCAGAAGGGATCGCTGTTCGTGACCCGGCCGACGCTGTTCACCTACGCCGCCAGGCGCGAGAGCCTGGTCGCGATGGCCAACGAGCTGTTCGACGTGGTCAAATCGGGCGCGGTGAAGATCGAGGTCAACCAGACCTATCCGCTCAAGGAAGCGGCCCGGGCTCACGCCGATCTCGCGGCACGCAAGACGACCGGCTCGACCGTCTTTCTGGTCTGATCTGACGCAGCCGGATCAAACCTGCTCGTGCTTGCGCAGGTCGCGGAGGTGATCGAACCGGGCGGCCTGCAGGTCGGCGTCCCGCCCATCGATCTCGGGCAGGGCGGCTTCGGACATGATGTCGGCGGTGACGTCGGCAACCGATCGGTCGACGATCTCGTGGATGAAGCTGACGTTCGCATATTCGCCCGACGCGATGCGCGCCACGACGTCGCGCCGGGTCATCTCAGGATCGACCACGGCCTCGCGTCCGCGCCGGCCGTAGTCGATCATCACGACGAAGTACTGCATGGAGCGCCGGTTCGCCTTCGGCTGACTGTGATCGCTCCATTATTTCTTTAAATCAGAATTTTGTCAAGGCAGATTCGGTCCACCCTTGCTTCGCCGACTCGATCCCCGGCCTGCGCGGCGATCACCACACCGGCATCAGCCGCGGAAATAGTCCAGGCGATGTAGCGTGGCGTGCGGAAGCATGGTCCCGCACGCCATGAAGACCGCGTCATCGCCCGTTACTGCACGTTGAACGTCGCGCCGGGACATTCGGTGGTCACGCTGATCGGGATCGCCTGCGCCGCCGCCGCGGTCGGCTTCGGCTTCGCAACCACCTTCCAGCGGCCGGGCTTGTTCAGCCAATATCTGTGCCTCGATGTCGCAATGCGGCGCTCGGTATAGGTCGTGCCCTTCCAGATCAAGGGGCCCTTCGGCTTCGGTGCCGCGACCTCATGCCATGGTCCGAACTCGCCGAAGTCCATGAACCACAGATGCCATTCGAGCTTCTGATATTCATGGTGGGACGCGACCACCTCGACGATGGGGCGGCCGTTCAGCCACGACACCTCGTCCTCGAGCGGCTTGATCTGCTGGCAACGGGTATGCAACGGCTCCTGAACGCGAAGCAGATCGTCTCGCTGGCCTTGCGTGAGCATCGCCGAGGTGACGGGCAGTCCCACGTTCGGATCATCGGCCGGATATGAGCAGATCGGCACCGTTGGCGGCCCCTGGCCCGTCCAGGGATTGTTGCTGCAGTAGACTCGCCTCGTCACCGACGAAATGCCGGTGGTCGCCGTTTCCTCCGCCTTTCCGGTTTCCCGGTCCCAGACACCGCTGAACGTCGTCTTTTGATTCGGCGGACAGGCCACGGTCTTGTGGGCCGTCCACCAGTGCGAAACCTCGAATTCATAGTACGAGTAGCGCGGCTCCGGATACAGCACGGCTCTGACGCTGGTCAGCGCGTGATGCGCTTCGCACGCCGTTCCATAGGTATCCAGCCAGCACACGAGGTGGAAGTTTTCGTTCGGCCAGCATCCCGCACGCGCCGACGACGTGAAGCCGAGTGCGGCGATCACCAAGCTAAAGGCAAGAAGATATCTCCGCATGGCGTTTCCCATGATGGCGTTTCCCCATGTCCTGCCTGTGCAGCCACAGGTTGATGGTGAGTTTGCTCTGGCGCGGCGTCTGGTCCTTGATCGGGATCAATCCGCTTGCGCGACGTCGTCGACCTCGGCCGGATATCGGCGATGACGCGACGGCGCAGCAGGTCCGGCTCGCTGTCGGGCGCGTGTATCGTCGGGGCGGGCCACCGCTTGGAGCCGAGATAGCGCAAGACCAGCCTGTCCCACCAGTCGCTCTGCGTCGTATCCAGGATTGCAGCGTTCAGGCGCTTTCGAGTTGGGCTGCCTTCCGCGAGAGATGGCGAGGAGCTGCGGGTCGAGGACTGATCCGGGCGCCAGGCGCGGCTGGTGGCAAGGCGTCACGCCCGTCGGGCGAATCAGGGTCGATGCGCCCGCACGATGGTCCGTTTCATGGCCTTCGATCTCCTGCAGACGACGTGTGCGGAAACGCTTGTTTTGGGCGAGGCTTCAACGCATTGCCCCGGTCCGGCCCGCCGGGCCGAAAAATTCTTCTTTCTCTTTTTCAGAATTCGTGATTGTCTAGGCGCATCCCGCCTCGTGGAGAGGGCGTATCGCGGTCGTCACGACACGTGGAGGCGGGGAGTGATGGGCGAGCCGGTTTGCAGCGTGGTCATTCGCGCGGACGAACAACATCGGCTCGCACGGTCAAGTCGCGTGGTCCTGATACTCCGATGCCAGTATCAAGCCTGCGCCGGCGCTGACAGCGCCGCGTGGGTGACGGTGACCAACAAGCCCGGCGCACCGGGGAGAACGCGAAGCAGCCGTGAAAACCATCGCGCAGGGAGGGCCGGATCGTTCCGGCTGGACCTGTGGTACCTGCCGCCTGCATTTTTTTGAGCAGGCGGGCCACGGGCCTCAGTCGAGGTCCGGCCTTCCCTGCACCCTCTCGTTTGAAGAGGGTGAGACCACTGTATCACTCGGACGCCTGGGGCGCCGCGAGACCATGGACGCACATCCCCATATGTCGCTCAGAATTGTTGATCACGACGGCGCCACAGGCGCGGTGCCCACCCTCCCCTGGAGGGAGGGGATGCAGGGGGAGCGCCTCGGCGTCCCCTGCATCCGGCCTCGAGTCTTACTTGTTTGCCGCGCGGGCGCGCGACTTGGCGGCCGCCTTGGCGCGGATCCGCGAGATCTGGCCGCGCGGCAGGGTGACGAAGATCTCGCCGATCCAGTCCAGCTTGACCCCCACGATCGGCTTGGCGTTGAAGCTCTTCAGATTGACCACGGACGGCGATTTGCCCCGTTCGATCGTCTTCAGGTAACGCTCGCCGGACTTGAGGCGCACCACCGCCTCCTCGCCGTAGAAGCTCGACAGCGGGTGGCGCTGCTCGCGGTAGACCACGATCACATCGCCGTTCTCGTATTTCGGCAGCATCGAATCGCCCGTTACCTCGAAGGCGATGGTCTCCTCGGAGATCGGGAAGGGCAGGGCGACCTCGCCGAGGCCCTCGACGGGCACCTGCTCGTAATCGGGCTCGATCACCGAGCCGGCGCCGACCCGGCCCATGATGGGGACGGAATTGAGCTCGAGATACTCCGTAATGAGCGGAATCTCGGCCGCCTTGATCAGGCGCTGGCCGCCGAGGATCTCGGAGACCGCGCCCGGCCGCACGCCCATGGCGCGGGCCAACCCTCCTTTCGTCTTTCCTGGCTTCTCGAGTGCACGCTCGATCATGGCAACGTCCAACATGGCTTTGACCTCTTTTGCGAATCTCGGAAGACATTATATGTTTCGAATAATCAGAACTCAAGCTTGACTTTTTCTTCGGAATATCGGAAGATTTGGCCGTCGGGTGAGCCGGCGGGTCCGGCGGCCCCGACCCAGAAGGAAGAGGCGAGAATGCAATCCACAGATTGGCCAGACCAGCATTCCAAGATGCTGTGCGAGCTTCATGCCCAGGGGCGGTCCTATGCCGAGATCGCGCGCGCGCTCAATGCGCAGTTCGGAACCGCCTATACCCGGAACGCGACGCTTGGCCGCGGCAAGCGGATCGGGCTGGCCGCGCCGGGCGGGCCGAAAGCCGCGCGATCCACGCCCCGGCCGATGTCCGCGGCGTCCCGAACCGGACGGCGGAGCCCGGACGCGGCGGCCCGGCCGATGCCATCCGCGGCGAAACCCGCGGCGGCCGTCAAGCTGCGTTGCGTCGGCATCAGCCCGCGCCTGCTGTCCCTCGACCAGCTCGAGCGCAACGATTGCCGCTACCCCTATGGCGGCGACCGGGACGACGATCCCATCACTTTTTGCGGTCATCCGCGCCAGCCCGGCTCCTGCTACTGCACGCCGCATTACCATCTCACGCGGCTTCCGCCCGAGGAAACCGCTTCGCGCCCCGCCGGCCGTTTGATCCTGCGGCTGGTTGCGGCCGCGTAGAGCGCGGCAAGCCCGACCCGAACCGACCCCATTCATTTTCCGGAGACGAGACATGGCGCGCCCCCGACGCAGCAAGCCCCATCGCATGTCCAAGACCCACGACCGCAGAGCTCACGACCTGCCGCGAAATGCAGACGTGATTCCCGTAGAGATCGACGACCCGCTGGCGCTTGAGCCCGGCGAAAAGATCGTCGCGTTGCGATCGGTCCGCAGCGACCCGCTCGGCCGGCTGCACGCGCACAAGCAGCTCGATGACGCCCAATACCGGGCCGGACGGGCGTTCCAGAACGATTGGGAGCGGGCCGAGCGAGGCCCGCAGGCGATCGATCCCTCGCGCGAGCACGTTGACGGCGCCCGCGGGCGCGAGCCGGTCACCGAAGGCCAGAGGCGGGCGGTGCTGCGGCTCAACCGCGCCGAGCGCGAGCTCGGCGCCGACGGCGCGGCGATTACCCATGACATCCTGGTGCACGGCCTGACCATGGAGCAGGTCGGACACAAGCGGGGGCTCGCCAGCCAGCGCTGGAACGACTATTTCGCCCGCCGCTTCAAGGAGTGCCTGGACCGGCTGGCCGTGGTCTACGGGTTTTCCACCGACAGGGTCCCCAGGACATGCGATGGGGCCGTGCGATCGGGCCATCGGGGCGAGAGCTAACGGCTGGCCCGACCGGCCTCGTTCCGTCGTCGACGGTACGAGCGCCGGTCGGACAATCGTTTCGTTCAGGGATGGGGCGCCACGACATAAGTGGTGCTGTAGGGCTCGACGCGCAGCGAGGCATGCGACAGCAGAGCAATCTTGGCCGAAGGTGCCATCTGCAGCTCGCCGTTCGGGCCGCGATGAACGTTGTACTGCCAGGCTGCGAGGTCGCCTTTCTGCGCCAATGCGCGCGCAACGGCGCTGGCATCGTTCCCGCCGATCGTAGCCAGCTCTTCGCTATTGAGACCGATGACGATCTCATCCTTGACGGTCACCACCTTGAACAGCGAGGTCGCGCTGTCGCCGGCGCTCGCCATCGAAGCGGTGAGCGCCAGCGTGGCGACGGCGCTGAAGAATGGGCGTGTCAGTCTGGAAGGCATGAGGACTCCTGTTGCCGACGGCATGATGGACGGCATCGGTGTGCAGCCATTGGTTCCCGACGGGCGGCCATCGGTTCGCAGAAATCGATGCGGCGGTGGGCTGAACCAGGAGACGTGACGTCGCGTCTAAGCACGATTGCGGGATGCGTACGTGCCGCCGGACGGCCGGTTCGTCCTGAGTTGACACAGGTCAAGCTGCACGCCCGGCCATGTTGTATTCGGGAATGAGTGAAGTGAAGGGTGATGCCATGTTCAGCGGGAAATATCGATCTCCTTCGGCCGGTGGAAAAATCGCGATTGCGGCCGTCGCGGCCATCGCCGTGGTGGCAAGCGCGCCGGCGCCGGCCCATGCGCGAGTGTCGGGTCCGGCCAACAAGCCGGCGGTCGCGACGGCGACAGCCGGCGATTTGACCGATCTCAGCGCTCGCCGGCGCTACCGCCGCGTCTACAGGGGCAATCCAGCCGCCGGCTTGGCCATCATGGGTGCAATGATCGGCACCTTCGGCGCAATCGCCGCGCATCAGAACGACGACTATTATTACTATGGGCCCGGCTATTATCCCGGCCCCGGCTATTACGGGCCGCCGCGGGTGTACTACGCACCGCGGCCCTACTATGTTCGCCCGTATTACGGTCACCCGTATTACGGCCCGCGCGGTTACTATTATCCGTACTGAGGTGACGCGGCGCTCCGTCGACGTTGCGGCGTTGGCTCAGAAGCCACCGGCGCTGAAACGGAGCGGCTGCACGACGTCATACGCCGCCTTGCTGATCGGGACCGCGTAGTCGACGGTAAGCGGTCCGAACGGCGATGCCCAGGTCATGCCGACGCCGACCGAGGACCGCAGCACGTTCCTGTTCGCCACCTGGACATTCTGGGTCGGGCCGCGATAGCCGAACACGGTCCCGGCGTCGACGAAGGCCGATGCACGCAGGCCGTATTCCTGCGGCAATCCGGGAATGTTGCCCTGCAGCTCCGCCGTGGTCGCCCAGAACAGGCTGCCGCCCACATTGTCCATCGTCGATCCCGGCGTCAGATCGCGCGGTCCGAAGCCGCCCGGCGCGAAGCCGCGCACCATGGTAGGGCCGCCGAAGAAGCTGTTGAGCAGCGGCGCCTGCTGGCCGCCCCATCCGGTGATATAGCCGCCTTGCGCGCGCACCATGCCGGTCAGGTCGCTGTTGATCGATCGATAATAGCGGACGTCGCCTGTGGTCCGTAAGAAGCGAACGTCGCCTCCGAGGCCGGCGAGATCCTGCGTCAACTGTGAGCGGATGCCGCTGGTCGGCACCTTGTTGTTGTCGAGGGTGCTGTAGGTGACTGTATTGCCGAGCGAGGACACCGTCTGCCGTCCGGCTGCGACCGCCTGCCGGACCGGCAGGGACACCGCCGCCGGCGAGATTCCCGGGGCGAGCACCACCCTCTGGTCGTAGAGCGAATAGCGCCACAGCATGGCAGTCTGCTCGCTGACCGGCATGCCCAGGGTGAGGGCACCGCCATAGGTGTTGCTGCCGAACGATTGGAACGTGCTGACCATGCTCTGTCGCGCGAACAGCTCCATGCCAGGTGTCGTTCGACCGAGGGCGTAGGGCGAGGTGAACGACAGGCTGGCGCCTCGCGCGAACTGGCCGTAGGTGAAAGTGGCCTGCGCAGTGTTGCCGGTGCCGAGCACGTTGCGGTCACCGATCTTGACCTCGGCGAGCAATCCGTCCGTGGACGAATAGCCGCCAGAGACGTTGAAGTCCCCGGTCGCCTGATCGACTGCCTCGACATCCAGCACCACGTGATCCCTGGCCGAGCCCGGCCGCGTCGATATCTTGACGGTCTTGAAGTAGTTGAGGTTGCGCAGGCGACGTTCGGCGCGGTCGATCAACGTCCTGTTGTAGGCGTCGCCCTCGCTGACGTCGAACTCGCGTCGTATCACGTCGTCATGCGTGCGCGTGTTGCCGTGGATCTCGATGCGCTCGACATAGGTGCGGCGTCCCTGCTCGATCTGGAAGGTGACGTCGGCCAGCCGATCCTGCGCATGGCGATTGATCCTGGGCTCGACCTGCGCAAACGGAAGGCCGAGCTTGCCAAGCTCGGCCGTCAGGACCTCGGAGGTCTTGTCGATCTTGCTCTGGTCGAACGTGTCGCCCTGCTGCGCCAGCACCAGCGGACGCAGGCGCTCGCACGTCAGCCCCTGCACGTTACAGGAGATGTCGACCACCGCAAGCCTATAGAGGACGCCTTCCTCGATCGCAAAGGTGAGGTTGTAGCCGCCATTTGCCGCGTCATAGTCGACGCTCACGTTCGTGACCTCGGCATCGGCGTAGCCGTGGTTACGATAGTATTGCCGCAGCAGTTCGCGGTCCTCGTTGACGCGATCGGCGTCGTAGACATTGCCGCCGGTCACGAAGCTCAGCACGTTGGTGGCCGAGGTCTTGATCACTGCGTGCAATTGCCGTGCGCCGTAGGCCCGGTTGCCCGTGAAGCTGATCGCCCTGACCGGCGTCTTCCTGCCTTCGGTGATCGTGAAGACGAGATCGACGCGGTCGTTGCCGCGATCGATGATCTCCGGGACCACGCGGACGTCGTCGCGTCCCACACGATGATACGCCTGGATGATGCGGGCGACGTCGCCCTGGACAGTTGCGCGCTGGAGGCCGGCTCGCGGCTTTGATAGCACCGCGCCCGTGAGCTCCGCATCCTTCACCTTCTTGTTACCTTCGAAGGCGACGCGATCGAGCACTTTTGCTTCCGAGACGCGGACCACGGTCCGTCCATCGGCACGGCTGATCTTCACGTCGTCGAACAGTCCGCTCCCAACCAGCGCCTTCAAGCCGGCGTCGAGCGCGGCGGCGTCGTATCGCCCGTTGACGTCAGCGTGAAAATAGGATCGCACGGTGTCGGCATCGACGCGCCGATTGCCCTGTACTGCAAGGGCTTCGCCCGCTACGGCCGGCGGCGCAGACGTCAGCACCGACAGTGTCGCAACGATCAATGCGACGTGTCGCGATCTGCTGTCTCCGCGGTGACGGCTGTTCCGGGCGGTCAACATGCACGCATCTGCCTGCTCGTCATGCCCAGATGCAAGAGCCGGTGGACGGCCAAATCATGTCGAGGCCGTGGAGACTTGGCGGTCTGCGATCACGCCTGCGAAGGGTGACCGGCAGGGAACCGAGCACGGCCGCAGATTCGACGCAGAGTCGATTCAAACGGCGTGCAGCATCGTCCTCATCCGTACGCGCCAGCAGATGCTGATGCGGCGAACGTTTGTCGGGAGCAGACCATGCGCGCGATCGCCTTGGCCCTCATCGCTTGCACTTTCGTTCAATCAGCTCTTGCTGCTGCGGTCGTCCCGGAGATCGACCCACGCGCGTCGCTCGGTGTCGTCCAGAACTGGATCTACAACTATCGCACCAAACCCGACTACGCCCATGTGCCGGCGGCGGTCCGGGTGCTATTCCATTCACAGACGTTCAAGGAGCCGGAGAACGCGGGCATTTATCTCGGATTCATCGCGGGGGCGATCGGCTCCAATCCCGCCAAGGCCGAACAACTCGTCAACAGCTTCTTTCCCGTGCCTCCCGAGGAGGAGTGGGTGGTCGTGCGAGCCATCGCTTATTCAGGTCTGCCTGACTGGCGCAATCTCATGCGCAGGGTGGCGCCGAAGATGCCGGGCCGCCGCGTGATGATCGACGGCTATCTCAGCGGCGCACAGCCGACCTTGATGGACATCCCATTGGAGGAAACGAAGCCTGGCGTGATGGACAAGCTGCGTGGCGCATTGACGCAGAATCCGTTCAAGAAGGAGGAACGCAAGCTCGACACGCGGCTCAGCTACGCGACCCACCAGGATCTGCTCGACATCCTCTGGGGCTATTACTTCGCAACCGGCTCGCGCGTACCGATCCAGCGTATCGTCCAGATGCTGCCTTGGTCGAAGAGCCGCGACACGGTCGACAAGCTGACGATCGGCAGCATGGCGCGCTATACGCTTGCCAGCTACTCGGTGCGCGATGCCAGCCTGCGCGACTATCTCCGGGAGGAACTGGCGCGGCAGTCGGGACCGGTCAAGGAGCCGCTCAGGGAGGTGGTCGAGGCCGCCGATACGGTGCAGCTCGGCGCCGTCCGCAAGGATGCCGTCGCCGCCGTCGAGGAGCTGAAGACCAAGGGCTCGGATGCCCGGCGCAACATGGATTTCTGGGGACAGCTCGGCGTCGGCGCCCTTGCGCTCGGTTGTGTCTCGGCGGCAGCGCTGGGGCAGGTCGCCGTCGGCATCCCGTGCGTGATCGGCGGTTCGGCCTCCCAGGGCCTGCTCTCGTTCTGGGAGAAGCAGCAATAGGCCCTCGGTGGTGCAGCGGCGGCGTGCGTTGGAGGCCGAGGAAAGGGAGAGCCGGTCGAGTCGATCGGCGGGGCGTCTGGCACTCAGGGGGCTCTTGATGCCGAAGCGGCCCGATCGCGCGCCCGATGTGCACACTCAAGAGTTGTTCGGCTTTTCGTATCCTCTACGAAAAGTAGAAAAAGCAGTCGGCGCGCAGTCACTGCTGGCACGCCTATGAAAAAATCAGGACAGGCTAGCTTTCACTGCGGCCGGATAAACCGGCTCGCGGTGAACCTCCGCGCCAGATTCGTCGACGACGACGATGGACAGCCTGCGGTCGGTGATGCGCGGGTCGTGCCGGAGGCGCCGGGCCAAATCCCGGCTGTGCTCGATCGCCCCTGCACTCGTCGCAAATTCCAGGCCGGTCCGGTCTCTGGTCGGAATGCCATCCTTCATATCGAAATAATAAGTGCGCATGGTCTTCCTGCAGCCGCTGTGTCGCGGGAGTGGGCACGGATCCCGGACAGGATCCGCAACCCATTCTTCCCCCAAGCAAACTATAGAAGACCTCTAATGTGGAGGACAAGCTTACCGCTGCCGTAATCCCCCCGCCTCGTTCGGTAAACGACCGTTTCCACTGGTATCGTCAGCCAGAAACTGCCAGAAGGCTCAAATTGTGACGCCGAAATCAACCAACCGGTCAGTTCGGCTTGCTGCAAGAGTTGTTCGCTGGCATACTTTCAACCTCTTCGGGTTCCGCACGGTCGATTTCCAGGCGGGCCATCCTGAGGATCAGGGTCGCAGTCGTCAGACCAAGACTTTCAGCCTCGATTGCTGCAGTATCTACCTTGCGTGCAAGGCCTTCACGTTTGCTAAGGACTGGCATTACTGTTTCCTGCCAAAGGTGCGAGATGAAGAATTCAACATTCATCGCGGAGCTGCACACGAAGCTCGGAGCCCCATCGAGCGAAGCCGTGGAAAGCCTTCGTCTGCTGAAGGCATTCCTGAAGCTGGCTCCGGGCCAGCGCATCGAGGTGATCGAGATGGTTGAGCGGTTGACCGCGGAGTCCCTTTCGGAGACCGATCGCCCTCTGTCCTGAGCTCATCCCTCCCGATTGCATGCAATGGTTGCGGGCGGTCGCGTCGCGATCGCGTAGATTGCATCATCCAGCGCTTCCGATTCGTGCAGCGTCCCGGCCGGCAGCAGAATCTTGTCGCCGGCCGTGCAGATGCGCTCGCCGCCTTCCCAACGAAACGTGAGCCGTCCCCGGATCACGACGAGGATTTCGTCGACCGGGTGGGTATGAAAGGCGTGAACCTTGCCGGCCGCATCGTGCTGCAGCTCGATGCAGCCCTGCGTCGGCAACAGCGCCAGGATGTCGGGATCGATCGCAAAGCTGGTCTTCGTTCCAGCGATGATCTGGGTCATGCGGCCTGCTCCTTGTCTGCGATGGACGATGGCTTGGTCTGCGCCAGCTTGTGGAAGGGACAGGCCGGCGGCGGCTGGTTGTCGTCGTAGAGGAAATACTGCTTGAACTCCCGGCCCTCCGGATTGCCGTAGCGTCCGAGCTGGGGCGACGGCGCCGTCGTGTCGAACGGGACCAGCCGTTTGCGCACCTCGCCGAAGGCCTTGGCGGCGGCCTCATCGGTGCCGAGCATCCGTTCGAACACCCAGCGCGGTTGGAAGGTCAGCATGAATGCGCTCGAGCGACGGCTTTGCCGCATCACATGCGCGGGTGTGCTGCAGACCACGAAGATCGGCTCTCCGGCAAACGAGAACTCCCACATCGGATGATCGACGGTCTCGGGAATTTCGGCCGGCCACGGCTGGCTGTCGACGCGGGCCAACTGATCGAGGATCTTCCAGAACTTCTTGTAGTAGGAGTCGATGGTCTGAACCGGGCGCGGGCGGGTGAACAGGACCAGCGAGGTGTTGGGCCCGTGCGAGCGGCTCTCGGAGACGAACAAGGCGAGCTGCTGGCCGAGCACATCGATGTCGATGGGGTCGAGAAACAGATAGCGAAGCTGATCGTGACGATAGCCCGCGACGCCGTATACGCACGGAAAGGGTCTTGCTTCGCTGCTCATCTGAGCCTCGAATTCCGAAAACAGGACGCTCTGCCAGCTTCCGGCCTGATGGCCGGATCGGACTTCGTCCCTTCTCAAATACAAACGCGACATACTGACCCTCTCTGTTTTTTATGCTTAAGTACGAAGTATCAATTTGCGCCTCATCATCAGCGGCCCAAGCAGTCCAGGAAGCGACATCAGGAGAAGAATCTCGATCAGGGCTGCGTAGCCGGAATCGCTGGCAGCACTGCGCAGGCTTGATCCGATGTCGGGGTTGAGGCCGCTCGCACTCACCATGGCAAAGGCGATCACCGGCTGAGCCAGTCCGGCAAAAATGCCGGCGGCCGTCGTATTGATCGATGCGCCGACGCCGATGCGCTCCGCCGTGTAGAGATGCTTGGTGCTTTTCAGGATCAGCGGCACGGTGCCCCCGGCCACCAGGCCGAGCAGGGCGAACACCGCGCCGACATAGAAGAAGCCGAAGCTGTGCGCCAGTGCCGGCAACAGCATCACGACGAGCAGCATGCGCAGGAAGGTGATGGAGATCAGAGCTGCATTGAGCGACTGCATCCGGTCCGCGGCATGGCCGAGAAAGATCGATCCGATGGCGTTGCCGACCATGAAGGCGAGCAGGGGGCCGCCGGCCGCCGACGGCGAGATGCCGAAATAATGCGCGACCATCGGGATGCCCCATACGCCGGCGAGCGTGGTCACGACCGCGAAATGCGCGGCGAAGCTCATGGCGCAGCCCCATGTCGCGGCCGATCCGAGCGCATGCCAGCTCGTGACCAGGACGCTCTTCAGCGTCCTGCTGGTGTAGTTCGCCGGTGCGGATTTCAGGGTCGCGGACGCGCAGGCGAAGTTCACGACGCCGACGCAGGCGATGAAGAGAAAACAGGCGCGCCAGCCGAAGCCGCTGACCGCAGCAGCGAGCGGAGTCGTGGCGAGGACGCCGCCGACATAGCCCGATACCTGGGAGACGCCGGACATCAGGCCGAAACGCTGGTCGGAAAAGCTCTGCGCGACGAGCTTCAGCAGCGCCGTGAACACCAGCGCGTCGCCGCAGGCCACGACCACGCGCGCGATGAAGACGTCGAGCAGGGTGGGCGACAGGGCGAAGGCGGCGCTGCCGAGCACGGATGCCGTCATGCTGCACAGCACGACGCGCTTCACACCGTAGCGGTCGACCAGCACGCCCGCGGGGATTTGCATCAATGTGTAGCCCCAGAAGTAGCTGGAGGCGAGCATCGCGACGCCGGAGGCGTCGGTGCCGAAGTCCCGCATGAAGTCGAGGCCCACGGTCTGCGGCGACATCCGCTGCAGGAAGGCGATGGCGTAGGCGAACGCGACCGTTCCCCACGCGACATAGGCGCGATCGAAGAACCGGAGCGGAGAGGACGCGACCGCCTGTTGTCCAAGCGCCGCCATCACACCCTCGCGTAGCCGACGGAGAACAGGGCGTCGGCGGAATCCGGGATGATCCGCGACATCGCGGTCTCAACCAGCGAGGCCCTGCCGTGATAGTCCTGCCTGATGTGCTGGATGTGTCCATAGGCGCCACGCATGATCATGTGGGGCACCTCGAGCTGCTTGCCCGGATAGATGGTCGCACACATCTCGACGCAGGCGGCCTGCAGCTCGGCATCCGCGGACTCGTCGAGCAGCGACGGAGCGACTCTCTCGCAAATCTTGGCGTTGGCCGCCCACACGATCGGGTTGCGCGTTCGCCATCCGTACAGAATTTCCTCGCCGGGCGTGGCCGACCCAGGATGCTTGAGGATCTGCGACGTAAAGAACCCATACAGGCCACGGCCCTGATGTGCGGGTAGTACTTCGGTCCCACTGCGGTAGATGGCCAGCCGCTGCGCGATCGTCATCACGCGATAGACCGAGAACGCGACCAGTCCGATGTGATCGTAGACCAGAACGAGGCTGTATTTGCTGTCGAATGGCGACGAGGTCGCGGTCCAGTGGGGTTCGATTGCTTTCCAGTTAATGGCAATGATCGAATTCATCGCATCCATGATCGGCTGCCGATCAGGCTGCTGGATCTCCGACGCATCGGAGAAGCTGTAGACGGTGTAGTCGTCCCAGGGCGAGGCGACCGTCTTGTATCGGCCGTCCAGGTTGCGCGACATCGCGTGAACTCCAGCACTGCAAGGTCGAGCTATACAGGCGGGGCTCCGATGGCTTAAAGGACAATATGCCCTCGAATTCTGCCAACTCTCCCCGGCGTGCTGCGGTGCGTCGAGATGGTGCCGAAAGGCGGCTGGCGATCTTCGCCTTTCCCGGAGTGACACTGCTCGACGTCTCCGGCCCGGCACAGGTGTTTGCCGAGCTCAGCGAGATCGAGCTGCCGGCGCCGGGCTATGTGCTGAGCTACGTGTCCAAGGAAGGCGGGCTTGTGCCGACCGATGTCGGCCTGATGATCGACACTGCGCCACTCTCATCCCTGAAGCCTGAGGAGGTCGATACGCTGCTGATTCCGGGGGGGCCCGGCATCTGGAAGCTGCGGCAGGACGAGACGGTGATGCAGTGGATCGGCCAGGTGCTTCCCGGCGCCCGCCGCATCGCGTCCGTCTGCCTCGGCGCCTTTGCGCTGGCCTGGGTCGGAGCGCTGGAGGGCAGGCGGGCCGCGACACATTGGCGCTATTGTCCGCGCCTGCAGGACAGCTTTCCGAACGTGAAGGTCGAGCCCGACGCCATCTTTGTGCAGGACGGCCGGGTCTGGTCATCCGCAGGCGTGAGCGCCGGCATCGATCTCGCGCTGGCGATGATCGAGGAGGATTTCGGTCATACGATCGCACTCGACGTGGCGCGCCGGCTCGTCGTCTTCCTAAAGCGTCCGGGCGGCCAGAGTCAGTTTTCGACCGTGCTGGCGGCGCAAGCGTCCGACGTCGAGGGTCGGTTCAGTGCGCTGCATGCCTGGATCATCGAGAACATCGCCAGCGATCTGCGGGTCGAGGCTCTGGCCGCGCGAGCCGGCATGACGCCGCGTACCTTTGCCCGCACATATGTCAGCCGCACCGGGATGACACCGGCACAGGGAGTCGAGGCGCTCAGGGTCGAGACGGCACGCCTCCTACTCGAAAGCCGCCAGGTCGAAAACGTGGTCGAAATCGCCAAACGGGCTGGCTTTGGTGACGACGAGCGCATGCGGCGGGCGTTCCTGCGGCATCTCGGTGTGTCGCCGTCGGAGTATCGGCGTCGCTTTTCGGGTTGATCGGCGCTTGCCGCAACCGCGGCTGACACTTTTCGCCGGAGTCGAGGCCGCTCCCTTTGCCTTCAAGTTAATCCCGTCGCTCGCGTTGCGGCCAGAGCGGCCATGAAGTGTGCGATCGCTCTAAGGCTTCCGTAAAATGCCACGGGTAAAACGCTGAAAATTCGATGCAGATCCGCCCCTGCAGAGCAGTGGGAAAAGGCCAATGACCAACATCGTTCCCTTTCGCACGAGAGTACTCTTGCCTCACGCCGCCTTTGCAAGGGCGCAAGCGAAGGCTGCGGTTGTGGTGGCCGGTGCCGTCCACACGGACAACGTGCGAGCCGGTGCATTCGGCGTCAGGGAAGATGTGAGAAGAACTGTCCTCCTCCTCGATCTTGCCCTGCAGCATGCGCGAGAACTCTCTGGTTTCGTTTCGGACGAGCGCGCGCGGCTGACCTATGATCGTCATCTCGCTTCGATCGAGCACGCGCTGCAGATCGCGCGCCAACGTCTGGCCGCGCTCTGACCGGCGCTTGCCGGCTTCTTCCCGCATCCATTTGCACGGCGACGCAGGGAGTCGGATGTGGTAGTTGGATCTGTCGTGGAGGACGCAACGATGACCCAAACCAAACTCGAAGTGCCCGCTGAACTGCGGGACCTGGCCGAAAAGACCATCTCGCAGGCGGAAAAGGCGTTCGAGATGTTCTTCGACGCAGCCGGCAAGTCGATCGGCACGGTTCCGGGCCCTGCCGCGGACATGTCCAAGCAGGCGCTCACTCTCACCGAGCAGAACATCAAGACGGCTTTCGAGCACGCGCGAAAGCTCGTTCACGCCACCGAGCTCGAGGAGGCGATGCGGATCCAGTCCGAGTTCCTGCGCAGCCAGTTCACCAACGCCGGTGAACACATGAAGACGATCACGGCGAGCATCATGTCCGCCGCGAGCAAGGTGACCGAGCCCAAGAGCTGAACCGCGAGCCTTGCCGTCGCAGGAGCGACGGTCTGCATGGACGGAGCTCGGCGGCAGCGCTGCCGCCGAATGGGCGCGGGCGGACCAGACGGGCGAAGGAGCCCAGCCCTATTTTCGCAGGCTGCCGATATAGGCGGCGATGTCGGCTGCCTCCAGCCGGTTGAGCGGAAAGCTTGGCATCTTCGGATGCGGGTCGAGCAGGAAAAACGCGATCTTCTCTGGCGTGAAATCCGTCTTCTTAGCAATCTGGGCGAAGGAGGGAACGTCCGCGCTGGCCTGCTTCTGCGTCCCTTCGATGAGATGGCATGAGGCGCACCAGCGACGGGCCAGATCTCCGCCGTGATCCGGATCGGCGGCCCAGGCCGGTGTCGAAGCCGCAGCCGCGATCGCGATCGCGATAACTCTCATCACCGAGGCGTGCATCAAGAAACTCCTGATCTTTGTCTGTTGGGTGGTGGCGCACCTCGCCCAAGTGGCGGCGAGCGGCTCATGAAGGAATGTTTCGCCCCTGGAGAGGGGCGATCTTGGCCGTTCCGCCGCGCAGGCACGCGGCGCGTCGATGAATCTCGACGTCAATTACAGCACGATTTGGGAAAGTGGGACAGGTCGATCCGGCTGACGATCGCCTTCAGGAGCGCGGTCGCACGGCGCAGCCAAGACATATCGGTCGGGCGAGACACGTCGGTCGAGGCGGTGATCGTCAACTCTTCCGCAACGTAGGACATGTCGAGCCCTCCCTGTCGCTCAGCATCTTTCCGCTCAGCCTATTGACGAGGTGCGTACCGCCACATGCGGGGCATGCGGCCGCCTCATAGGCGTCGAACTGGTCGGCAAGAGCCGGTGTGGCCAAGCCGATCTGAACGTTCGATCCCGTCTGGGAGCAGCGAAAAACGAGAGTTTCCATAGTCTGAACATGACAAATGCCGGCATCGATGCCTTGATCTGTCTCAACAGACGATGAGCCGACCGGCGCTCGCCGGACTGCCAGGGAACAGAATGTCAGGTCAGGCTATGCGATACAGCCTTCGCCCTGTCGATCCGTTCGGCGACGTTCACCGTGGACACGGAACCCGTCTGGGCCGCACGGAGGGCCGCATCGATCTTCGACTTCACGCGCCGCGCCGCGAGTGCGGCGAGTCTGGTCTGGGTGCGTCCGGTCTTGATCTGATCGCCAAACTCGTACCGCCATTCCCAAATGTCCGGTTCAGCAGTCGCCACGACCGTATATTGGACACCTCGGTGGATCACGGAACCCCCCTGTCAACACTTCCACTCAAAGTCAACGTCTAACCAATCTACAATCAATCCGGGCAAATACGGGACTGGAACAATTGCCAGCTCCGCGGTTGGTGAGATGGTTAACACCACCATGCCGACAATGTTCCGCAGGTACCCGGCTTCCGTGCACACTTTTCCAGTGCGGATATCGGCTGTGCACAATCGGCAAATCGCGCGGGGCAACCTGAAGACGCAGACGGGGGGCGCGTTCGAGGGCCCGAAATCTGCCAGAAGGGCGGACGACGCGTGTTTCGGATTCGAGTTCCGATCGATGACCGGCAGGAGATATTAAGGCACGACATGCCGGAGTCGATGTTGGTCCGCCATCCCGAGACGAGGTCCATCTTGTTTGCCGATGATCAAGAGGTGGCGAAGACAGATAGCGTGGCAGCCGGCAACGGGAACGGCAACGGACGGCGTGACCTCCGGGTCGACGCGTGCCGGGGTCTCGCCCTCTGGTTCATCTTCATCGATCATGTTCCAGACAACTCGCTGGCGTGGCTGACGCTGCGCAATTACGGTTTCAGCGACACCTCCGAGGTGTTCGTCTTCATCTCCGGCTACACCTGCATGCTGGCCTATGGCGGAGCGCTGCGGGACCAGGGCTGGGCGACCACGGTGGTGCGGGCGTTGCGGCGTGCCTGGGAGATCTATGCGGCGTTCCTGGTCCTGCTGCTCGCCTATGCGGCGCTGGTCTGGGTGATCGGCGGCGGCACGCGCTTCGTCGACGAGACCAACACCGGCTTCTTCTTCCGCGAGCCCGGGCCCACGCTGGTGCATGTGGCGCTGCTGCAATTCGCGCCGGTCAACACCGACATCCTGCTGACGTTCGCAATCCTGCACTTCTGCTTTCCCGTCATCCTGTGGCTGATGATGACCAGCGCGACGCTGACGCTGGTGCTTTCATTCCTGCTCTACATGATGGTTCAGCTGTTCAGCTGGCAGGTGCCGGCGTGGCCGAGCGGCGAGCTGTATTTCAATCCGTTCGCCTGGCAGTTCCTGTTCGTGATCGGCGCCTGGTACAGCTATGCCGGCACCACGCGGCTGCGCCGGCTCCTCGACTCGCCGATGCTGCTGGTCGTGGCGATCGGCTATCTCGTCTTCAGTCTGCTGATGGCGCTCAGCTGGGAGTTCAAGAGTCTCGAGAGCCTGATCCCGTCCGGCATCAGCGGCCTGATCTATCCGATCTACAAGAGCCACCTTGCGCCGGTGCGGCTGTTGCATTTCCTGGCGCTTGCCTTCGTGGTGTCACGGCTGGCGCCGCCGCAATGGAAGGGGCCGATCCGTCCGCTGACGACGGCCATGATCAGGTGCGGTGAGAGCTCGCTCTCGATCTATTGCGTGGGTGTGCTGCTGGCCTTTCTCGGCCAGGTCGTGCTGACCGATGTGGCGAGCGGGTTCGCGATGCAAATTTTGATCAGTGTCGCGGGGATCGCGATCATGATCATGGTCGCCACGCTCCTGACCTGGGAGTCGCAGCTCGACCGGCGTGGACCGCGGCTGTTCTGAGCGCCGCCCTTCAGCGCCGGCGCGCGACCGCGACCCCGAACAGGAAGGCGACGAACAGGCTCGCGAGCGGCGCCTCGCGGGTGATCGCGCTGACGGTCGACAGAACGGTCCCGGGCCGCCGCGCGTCCCTTGCCGCTTCGCTCAGCCGGTCGACGGCCGCACTCAAGGTGCCGACCATCTCCCCGAGTGTGCGCGACATGTCGGTCGCGGTGTCGAGCGCGCGTTCGGCGACGCCCGGCTGTGGAGGAGTTTCGAACGTTTCGCTGCTCACTTTGGTCGCCTTCCTGCCGCGGCTCGTCGGATTGGCCCCCGGTGCCGACGCGATTCGGCCGAGGGCGGATGTGACGTTCCTGAAAATGCCGTCTGATGCGATTGGTTCCCGTGGACCGAGACGCATCACCGGCGAAGCACGCGGTGCAAAATCGCGCTACGCTGGGCGGCCGGCCGTCGATGAAAGGATTCCGTCTTGGCTTCTCCAGACCTTACAGCTCCACATCGCATTGCCGTCCTTGGTGCGCCGATCGATCTCGGCGCGTCGGTCCGCGGCACGCTGATGGGGCCGGCTGCGCTGCGCACCGCAGGTCTCATCAACGTCCTGGAAAGCCTAGGGCTCGACGTTACCGACTACGGCGATGTCGGCATCGTCGACATGACGGAGTCTGCAGACGAGCCGCCGGCGAGGGCCAAGCACTATCGCCAGATCCAGCGCTGGTCGCGGGTGCTGGCGCGCCGCAGCCATGACCTGGCCCGGACCGGCGCCATTCCGGTGTTTCTCGGCGGCGACCATTCGCTATCGATGGGGTCGGTGAACGGGGTCGCGCGCCATTGCCGCGAGATCGGGCGGGAGCTGTTCGTGCTGTGGCTCGACGCACATGCCGACTACAACACGCCGGACACCACGATCACGGCGAACATGCACGGCATGTCCGCCGCGTTCTTGTGCGGCGAGCCGGGTCTCGACGGCCTGCTCGGCGACGAGGCACGCGCGTCCATCCCCCCGGATCAGCTGGAGCTGTTCGGCATCCGCTCGATCGACAGGGCGGAAAAGGAGCTGCTGCGTCTCCGGCGTATCAGCATCGCCGACATGCGCGCCATCGACGAATTCGGCGTCGGCGTGCTGATGCGCCGGATCCTCGACAGGGTTCGTGCGCGGAACGGCGTCCTGCATGTGAGCTTCGATGTCGACTTCCTCGATCCCGAGGTGGCCCCCGGCGTCGGCACGACCGTACCTGGCGGCGCGACCTATCGCGAGGCGCATCTCATCATGGAGATGCTGCACGATTCCGGCCTGGTCCGTTCGGTCGACATCGTCGAGCTCAACCCGTTCCTCGACGAGCGCGGCAAGACTGCGCGCGTCGCGGTCGAACTGATCGCGAGCCTGTTCGGTCAGCAGATCACGGACCGGCCGACGCCGACCAATGCGATCGTTCCGGATCAATAGAGCGGATGCCTCCTCGCTCGACCTCGGTGAGCCCGAGGCATCCGCGATCTCGGGCTCAGTAGCGGGCGTCGTACATCTTCGACTCGACGAAGCCGAGCAAATCGTTCGGCGCGGGGCCCGTGGCGAGCCCGTTCTGATAGGCAACGCCGGCCACCGCGGCGCCGATATGGGCAGACACCTCGCGGATGCGCGGCAGCGCCGGGTAGAGGCTGCCCTGCTCGAGATCGGCGCCGGTGACGCAGTTCGCCAGGGTATGCGCGGCGGCCATGAACATCTCGTCGGTCACCAGCCGCGCGCCGCTGGCGATGGCGCCGAGGCCGACGCCGGGGAAGATGTAGGAGTTGTTGCCCTGACGCGGCACGAAGGTCTTGCCGTCGAGCTTGACTGGATCGTAGGGGCTGCCGCAGGCGAACAGCGCGCGGCCCTGGGTATAGCGATAGGCCGACTCCGCCGAGCATTCCGCCTTCGAGGTCGGGTTGGAGAGCGCAAAGATGATGGGGCGCTCGTTCAGCTCGGCCATGGCCTGCAGCACTTCCGGCGTGAAGGCGCCGCCGACGGCCGCCACGCCGATGATCGCGGTCGGCTTCAGCGTCCTGATCGCGGTCAGGAAGTCCGCGATCGGCGCCTGGTCGTGCGCATAGCGCAGCTTGTGGCCGTGCAGGTTCTCCCGCCCCTTGATGACGAGGCCGCGCGAGTCCGTCAGCCAGTTGCGCCGCAGCGACTCTGCTTCGGACAGGCCCTCGGCCATCATGGCGGAGACGACGAGATCCGCGATGCCGGTGGCCGCCTCGCCGGCGCCGAGGAACAGCACCGTCTGATCGCGGAGCTTGCCGCCGGTGATGCGCAGCGCCGAAAACAAGCCGGCGAGCGCCACCGCCGCGGTGCCCTGGATGTCGTCGTTGAAGACGCAGGCGTCGTCGCGATATTTGTGCAGCAGCTTGAACGCGGCGTGGTTGGCGAAATCCTCGAACTGGATCAGCACGCCCGGGAAGGCGGCGCGGGCCGCGGTCATGAACTCGTCGACGAAGGCGTCATAGGCTTCGCCCGTGAGGCGCTTCTGGCGCAGCCCGATGTAGTAGGGGTCGGCCAGAAGCTCTTCGTTGTTGGTGCCGACATCGAGCATGACGGGCAGGCACTCTTCCGGATGGATGCCGGCGCAGGCCGAGTACAGCGACAGCTTGCCGACCGGAATGCCCATGCCGTTGGCGCCGAGATCGCCGAGACCCAGGATGCGCTCGCCGTCGGTGACGACGATCAGCCTGGCGCGATACGGCCAGTTGGCGAGGATCTCCGCGATCCGGCCGCGGTCGTTGGCCGAGATGAACAGGCCGCGCGGACGCTGGAAGATCAGACCGTATTTCTGGCAGGCAAGGCCGACGGTCGGCGTGTAGATCAGCGGCTGGATCTCGTCGATGTTGTCGCAGACCACCCGGAAGAACAGCGCTTCGTTGCGGTCATGCAGCGCGTTCAGTGCCACATACTTCTCGAGGTCGCTGGACAGGCTGCGAAGATTGACCAGGATCCGCTCGGCCTGGGCCGGCATCGACATGACCCCGGCGGGCAGGAAGCCGCGCAGGCCGAGCGCATCGCGCTCCTGCTCGGTGAAGCCGGTGCCCTTGTTGAGCAGCGGATCGCGCAGCAGCGCGAGTCCGCGCGGAGAATAGGGGGGGAGCGTCGATGCGCTCATGCGTTGCGGCTGGGTCAAGGCAGTCTCCGAGGTCCTTTGTTCGAGCACCGCCATACCGGCGCGCGCCCGGCGTTGATCGGCATCAATCGCGGCGGGATGGCGGGAACGGACTGTTAACACAGTTTACGTTCCGCGTTGCACCAATGACGTTGTGCAACTGCGTTGCAGCCGACGCAGAGGGACATGCGATGGCCGCTAGGCGCGGCCCGTGACGAATGACCACAGCAGCGCCAGCACGGCGATGGCCATGATGCCTGTCCCCATCCATCCCAGGGCGATCAGCCAGGACCGTCCGCGGAAGCGGCCCATCAGCCCGGCATTGGACACGATCACCATCATCATCGCCATGATCGGCACGGCGGCGATGCCGTTGAGCACGGCGCTCCACACCAGCATGTGGATCGGGTCGATGCCGGTGAAGCCGAGCCCGAAGCCGATGATCGTGGCGGCAGCAATGATGCTGTAGAAGCCGACCGCCTCGTCCGGCTTGGCCTCCAGGGTCGCGTGCCAGCCGAAGATCTCGGCGACGGCGTATGCGGCCGAGCCCGCCAGCACCGGGATCGCCAGCATGCCGGTCCCGATGATGCCGAGCGCGAACAACAGGAAGGTGAAGTCGCCCGCGAGCGGGCGCAGGGCTTCGGCCGCCTGCGTCGCCGAGTCGATTTTGGTGATGCCATGCGCGTGCAGCACCGTGGCGGTCGTCACGATGATGAAGAACGCGATCGCGTTGGAGAAGATCATGCCGATCGTGGTGTCGATCCTGATCCGGCGGAGGTCGGGGTGGTCCTTCTTCGACAGCTCGCGCAAGGGACGGTCGACCTTGCCCTGGTTCATCTCCTCGACCTCCTGCGAGGCCTGCCAGAAGAACAGGTAGGGGCTGATGGTGGTGCCGAGCACAGCCACCACCGTCAGCAGATAGTCGGCCTCCGTCGAGAGGCTGGGCCAAACCGCCGCGAGCAGCGCCGTGCTCCAGGGTACTTTGACCATCAAAGCGGTCGCGACGTAGGCGAACAGGCTGAGGGTCAGCACCTTGATGAAAGGTGCGTAGCGGCGGTAGGGCAGGAATACCTGGAGCAGCGTCGACCCGGCGGCGAAGATGAGCGCGTGCTCATGATTGAGACCGCCGATCACCAGCGACAGCGACTCCGCCATCGCCGCGATATCGGCTGCAATGTTGAAGGTGTTGGCGCCGACCAGCAGCGCGACGAGGCCGAAGACGATCCCGCGTGGCGCAAGCGCGGTGATGTTGGCCGCCAGCCCTTTGCCGGTGACACGGCCGATGCGCGCGCTCACCAGCTGGATCGCGATCATGAAAGGCGCTGTCAGAAAGACCGTCCACAACAGCCCATAACCGAACTGCGCGCCGGCCTGGGAGTACGTTGCTATTCCCGACGGGTCGTCGTCAGCGGCACCGGTCACGAGACCTGGACCCAACAGCCGGAATACGCTCCAGGGCGACCGTCTCGGTGTGTTCGGTTCAGATGCAACGGTCGTGGCCATGGCAGCGCTCCCCCGGCGGTGTATGTCTCGAAGTCGCACGCCCCCTTTTTGTTCCCGGCTCCGGAACCGGAGGGGAGTACCAGCGTTCCAGATCACGTCGGATTTCGACCAGGGGGAGCGCGTGCCGGACGAGCGGCAAACAGGGCATGATCAGGAGCTCGGCTTGGCCGAGCGCGAGAGGCTTTTTTCCGGAGGCAGCGAGCTGGCCGGACTGATGTTGCGGTTCGATTGGGAGGGCACCTCGATCGGACCGCCGGAGCGTTGGCCGCAGAGCCTGAAGACGGCCGTCAGGATCATGCTGACATCCCAACAGCCGATCTGGATCGGTTGGGGAAGGGAGCTGATCTATCTCTACAACGATGCCTACAAGACCATCATCGGCGGCAAACATCCGTGGGCTCTCGGCCGACCGATCTCTGCAGTCTGGCACGAGATCTGGGAGGACATCGGTCCGTTGCTGGCCAAGGCCGGCGGCGGTGACCAGGGCACCTATGTCGAGGCGCAACTCCTGATCATGGAGCGCAACGGCTTTCCCGAGGAGACCTACTACACGTTCTCCTACAGTCCCATTCCGGACGACGATGGGTCAGCCGGAGGAATCTTCTGCGCCAACACCGATGACACTCAGCGCGTGATCAGCGAGCGCCAGCTCTCGTTGCTGCGCGAACTGGCAAATGCCGGGGCCGGGGCCCGCAGCGTCGATCAGGCCTGCGCAAGCTGCGCGGACGCCTTGGCGCGGGAGTCGCGCGACCTTCCGTTCGCGATGATCTACATGACCGACCCGGACGGCGAGGCGGCGCGACTGGAGGCCTTGACCGGTATCGACCGTGATCATCCCGCCGTTCAGCCGAGGCTGAGAATTCAGCCGGAAGGAACGTGGCCTCTGGCTGAAGCGCTGAAGCTGCAGAATGCGGTGCTGGTTCGTGACCTTCCGCGGCGGTTCGGCCTCAGCTTTCCGACCGGCGGATGGCGTCAGCCGCCACAGCACGCCGTTGTGCTTCCGCTGCCCGCGTCGGGGGAAGCCGGCGGCTTCCTCATCGCAGGTCTCAATCCGTTCCGCCTCTACGACGAGAGCTATGCCCGCTTCCTGAACCTCGTCGCGGGGCAGATTGCAGCGGCCGTCAGCAATGGCGGGGCCTATCAGGCGGAGCGGCGCCGGGCGGAAGCGCTGGCCGAAATCGACCGCGCCAAGACGACGTTCTTTTCCAACATCAGCCACGAGTTTCGTACGCCGCTGACGCTGATGTTGAGCCCGCTGGAAGACCTGCTCGGCCGCGCCGAGGCCCAACTCACCTCCGAAGCGCGATCCACCCTCAGCCTGATCCACCGCAACGGCATTCGTCTGCTGAAGCTCGTGAACACGCTGCTCGACTTTTCGCGCATCGAGGCCGGCCGCATGACCGCGCATTTCGAGCCGATCGATCTTGCGGGTTTCACTGCCGAGCTCGTGTCCAACTTTCGCTCGGCGACGGATCCTGCCGGCCTGCGTCTCACCATCGACCCCACGCGCCTGTCCGAGCCGGTGTATGTCGACCGCGACATGTGGGAGAAGATCGTTCTCAATCTAATGTCGAATGCGTTCAAGTTCACCTTCGAAGGTGAAATCGCGGTGTCGATCGGCTTGTCCACGGACGGCGATCATGCCGAGCTCGAGGTTCGCGACACCGGCACCGGCATCCCGCCCGGCGAGCTGCCGCATTTGTTCGAACGCTTTCGTCGCATTGATGGCGCGCGCGGCCGATCCTTTGAGGGTAGCGGCATCGGTCTCGCTCTCGTTCAGGAACTGGTGAGGCTTCATGGCGGGGAGATCGCCGTAGACAGCGAACTCGGCCGCGGAACGGTTTTCACCGTGCGAATTCCGCTAGGCTCGGCGCATCTGCCGGCGGGCCAGATCGGACCTTCCCGTGTCCTGGCCGTTACCAACGTCCGTGCCGAAGCCTACATCGAGGAGGCGCTCGGGTGGCTGAACGGCGGTGGGCCGTTCGAGCCTCCTCACCCGTCATCATCCGATGACCTCGGTGTTCGCTCCGCGACGGCATCGGCCCGTGATCGCGTGGTGCTCGCGGACGACAATCCCGATATGCGCGACTACGTCCGCCGTCTGCTTGCCGAGGACTATGACGTGGAGGCGGTCGGCGATGGCGTCGCGGCCCTCGAGGCCGTCCGACGGCGCCGCCCCGATCTGGTGCTGACCGACGTCATGATGCCGGGGCTCGATGGCTTCGGCCTGCTGAGAGCGCTGCGCGGCGATGCGCAGCTTCGCGACATTCCCGTGGTCATGCTGTCGGCGCGCGCCGGCGAGGAGGCCAAGGTCGAGGGACTCGATGCCGGGGCGAACGACTATCTCACCAAGCCGTTCAGCGCGCGCGAGCTGCTGGCGCGGGTGCGCGCCAACATCGATCTGTCGCGGGTGCGGCACGAGGCCGAGATCACGCTGCGTGAGCTGAACGAGCGTCTGGAGACGCAGGTCTCCGAGCGTACCGCGGAGCTGCAGGCCAAGGAGGCGCGCCTGCGGACGATCTTCGAGGCGAGCTACACGTTCCAAGCGCTGCTCTCGTCCGATGGGACGCTTCTGGACGCCAATGCGACCTCGCTCGAAGCGATCGCTGCGCCGCTGCACGAGGTCGCAGGGCTGCCCTTCTGGGAGACGCCGTGGTTTGCGGGTACGCCCGGCATGCCCGAGGTGATCAGATCGCTGGTTGACGCCGTCGCTCGCGGCGACGAGGCCCGCCAGGAGCTGCAGCTCGAACTGCCGGTCGGAGGCTCACGCTGGTTCGACTTCCAGATGCGGCCGGTGCGGGATGAGAACGGACAGGTGACGGCCATCGTGCCCGAGGCGGTCGAGCTGACCGAACGGCGCCAGGCGGAGGAGGCGTTCCGCCAGGCCCAGAAGATGGAGGCGATCGGCCAGCTCACCGGCGGCGTTGCGCACGACTTCAACAATCTGCTGACCGTGATCCGGTCGTCGGCGGACCTGTTGCGCCGGCGGGAGCTGTCCCCGGAGCGCATGCGGCGCTACGTGGATGCGATCTCGGACACGGCGGATCGCGCCGCCAAGCTCACCGGACAGTTGCTCGCCTTCGCGCGGCGAACGCCGATGGAGCGCCGCGTCTTCGATGCCGCTGTTCATATCGAGCGGATCGAGGAGATGCTGCAGACCGTGCTCGGCGCACCGGCTGTGATCAAGCTCGATCTCGCTTTGCGCCCGCTTCCGGTCGACGTCGACATCAATCAGTTCGAGACGGCGCTCGTGAACCTCGTCGCCAATGCGCGCGATGCGATGGAGGGCCGGGGCGTCCTGACCATTCGCGGCGAGATCGTCCGGGAGGACGGTCGGTCCGGGCAGCCGTCGTTCGTCTCCATTGCGGTCAGCGACACCGGATCCGGCATCCCTCCAGATCAGATCGACCGGATCTTCGAGCCGTTTTTCACCACCAAGGGTGTTGGGCGCGGCACCGGTCTCGGCCTGTCCCAGGTGTACGGCTTCGTGCATCAGTCCGGCGGACGGGTGCTGGTCGATAGCGAGCTCGGCAGGGGCACGACGCTGACATTGTTGCTTCCGCTGACGGACAAACCACTGGGACCGCGCGAGCGGAGCGAGCAGGATGCCGAACAGCTCGCTGCGCGCTGGAGCGTGCTGGTCGTCGAGGACAACCCGGAGATCGGCGAATTTTCCACGCAATTGCTCGAGGACCTCGGCTACCGGACGGTGCTTGCGCGCAGCGGAACGGATGCACTGCGGATGATCGACGAGAATCCCGAGAGCTTCGATCTCGTGCTCAGCGACGTCGTGATGCCCGGCATGGACGGGGTGACGCTCGGCCAGGAAATCCGCCGGCGGTTGCCGATGATCCCGATCGTGCTCAACAGCGGTTACAGTCATGTCCTCGCTGACGGTGACCGCCACGGTTTCAGCCTGATCCAGAAGCCTTACTCGGTCGACGAGCTGTCGCGCGTGCTGCGCCATGTCATGGCCACGCGAGCGGCAGGCGCGAAGCCGGCGCCGTCGGCATGAGACGCGCGGCAGCTTTCCCCTGACCCCGGTCGGCTTCGCGCGATCAGCACTTGAAGGATCGCGCTTGACCGGCGTATTTTCGGTGCTGGGGGAAGTCTCATGGCACACGAGGAATGGCGGCTGCGCGGCGGTCGGACGCAGCGGCAGATATCTGCTCTTGTCGCGGGCGCGGCACTGGTCATGAGCGGCAGTGCCCTTGCCAAGGACGATGAGGCGGATGAGCCGGCGGGTCTTGCCAACGTCTATATCGATTTCCGCACGAACTACGCCTATCTGCCCGGCGGGGCGTTGTCGACGGGCCTCGGCGACACCTCGCTGTTCGGAACGCTGTCGCAGCTCGCAACCTTGCGCAAGCTGCTCGACCGGCCAACCTTGCCGGGGCGCCCGCAGCTCTCGGCCCCGACCAACCAGGGCGTCGGCGTCGACGTTCCGCTCACGGCGGATCTCGGCGACGCGCTCTCGCTCTATGGCGGCTTCACCGGCAGCGCGTCCTACAACGGCCTGTCCGGTTGGTCTGACGTCGCGGTGACGAGTTGGTTCCTCGGCTTCCAGGCCGATGTCTATCAGCAGAACGGTGGCGCATTTCCGACCTTGACGCTGCAGTCGACGCTGACGCGGTCGGTGCCGGACTCGCCGTTGGCGACAACGTCGTTCAATACGGTGGTCGAGGCGAAATACGCGCTCGACCCCGACGAGATGCGCGGCTGGCTGGCGGGCATCCAATATGCTCACACGGAGATCGACACCGTTCTGGCGCGGATCGGCGACACCACCGCCGGCTATGTCGGCGGCTTCTATCAGTGGGACAACAACTGGAAGGTCTCCGCGCGGGTCGGGCTGCAGTCGTTCGGCGGTGCGCAGCTGCTCGCCCTCGCGCCGATCGCGGCCTACACGCAGCCACTGGTCAGGCTCGATCTCGATCGCATGGATGACGACGACAATCGCCTGTTCGGCATCACGGCGCAGATCGCATGGGCGCCGAAGCCGGTCTATCAGCTGACCGTGCGAACGCCGCTCTACGCGATCAAGAACTGATCGTCGACGCTGCTATCGCATGCTGACGAACTTGCCCCAGAGGCCCGCGAGCAGCGCACCCGTCATCATGTAGTGCGGCTTATCGCAGAACAGGCTGCCGTAGCTGCAGACGTCGGCACCGACCGATCCGAGCTGATGCTGCGCGGCCGCGTAGAACAGCGCGGACAAGGCGGCCAGAACGACTGCGACGACATACATCAAGAAACCTCCTTCCGGCTCAGCCCGACGAGCTGCGAAATGAACTGACGATCGGCGCGCATTTGGGCGCTTGACACGTCGGGCAAATCAGGCGCATTTTGCCAACGTCGAAAAAATCATAGAGCCCGCGCCGATCAGTCGGCAGCGGGCTTTTTATGTTTCAGGAAAGGAATTCGCGCGGTGGTTATCGAAATCGGAAAACCCGATCGCCGCATTTCGATCAGATTTGACACGTCGGGCAAATCACTGACAAAATGTCAGCATCGAAATTTCCGAAATTGCGGTGGCCGCAGCCCGCCAACAGCGGTGGGCTCCTGTTCGGGGATGCTGGCGCGACTGCCTCCGGATCACCTCATTTTGCCGTTCGGCAGCGTGTGCTCTCATAGTCATCCGGATGTTGACCGTCCCGCGCGAACGGGGTGGTCGCGGGCACGATGATCGTCGTCGTGCCCGCAGCGGTCCCTCACGCGAGGGATAAGGTTCGCGCCCGAAGCGATCGCGTTGGCCGCGATCCGCCGCGCCTTTCTGTTTTCAACCGATCGGGACAGGACGATGACCGTCTATCTGATTTCGCTCGCCCTGGTAGGGCTCGTCGCGATCGCCGCCGGCGATGCGCTGTCGTGACCACGTTCCAAATCCACTTTGCAAGATTCCGGAAGCGACCATGTCGAAGACGATCACTGAAATCCGCTCGATGGCGCGCAGCCACACCAAGACGGCGATCAACACGCTGGTCGGTGTGATGCGCTCGCCCAAGGCTACCCATGCGGCCCGCGTGTCGGCCGCCAATGCCATCCTCGATCGCGGCTGGGGCAAAGCGCCTCAAGCGCTACAGAACGGCGAGGACGGTGCACTGGAGCTGATCCACCGCATCGAGCGGGTCATCGTGCATCCGGATGAGCACGATGAGGAGCAGGTGGATGAGTGATGGCAATTGCTGCGGAACGGAGCGCGGGCACCGAGCATCTTATCGCCCAAAGAGCTTCTCAAGAAAATGGTCATCGCGACATGAGCGCGGCTGTCTAGGGAGCGCCTTTACCGAACATGCTGTCTGAGCGGCGTGGGTCTTGGCGACAACTTGATCTGATCCCTGCACTGTCGCGAGCGCGATGATCCACCGCGCCGAACTGCAGACCGACTGCTGCGAGGCCTACCATTGTCCACCCTCAAGATTCCCACCGCGAAAGTGTTCGAGCCGCTGCTCGCGCCGGCCCGTTACAAGGGCGCGTTCGGCGGGCGCGGCTCAGGCAAGTCGCACTTCTTCGGCGAACTGCTGGTCGAGACCTGCCAGGCCGAGCGGGGTACGCTCGCGGTCTGCATCCGCGAGGCGCAGCGGACGCTGGCGCAATCCTCGAAGCGGCTGATCGAGGGCAAGATCGCAACGCTGGGCCTCGGCCAGGGCTTCCGGCCGTTCAGCGATCGCATCGCGACGCCGGGCGATGGGCTCATCATCTTTCGCGGGATGCAGGATCACACGGCGGAGTCGATCAAGTCGCTGGAGGGATTCCGCATCGCCTGGATCGACGAGGCACAGACCCTGAGCGCGCGCTCGCTGTCGCTGCTGCGGCCGACGATCCGCGCGCCGCGCTCGGAGCTGTGGGCGAGCTGGAATCCGCGCCGCAAGTCGGATGCCGTCGACGACTTCCTGCGCAGCCGCAAGCCGGATG
This sequence comes from Bradyrhizobium sp. HKCCYLRH3061, assembly GCF_051168015.1. NCBI lineage: Bacteria > Pseudomonadati > Pseudomonadota > Alphaproteobacteria > Hyphomicrobiales > Nitrobacteraceae > Bradyrhizobium > Bradyrhizobium sp. HKCCYLRH3061. Next base: position 131,573 of record NZ_JBNPUE010000001.1, on the reverse strand, counting down.
GGGCGGTCGTGGTCAAGGCGAATTGGCGCGACAACCCGTGGCTTCCGGCGGTGCTGGAGGAAGAGCGGCGGCTCGACCTTGCGCTCTATCCGGATCGCTACGAGCACATTTGGGAGGGCGACTACGTGCGCGCGTTCGAAGGAGCCTATTTCGCCGATCTGCTGGCGCAAGCGAAGCGCGACGGGCGGATCGGCAGGGTGGCGGCGGATCCGCTGCTGCCGTTGCGCGCCTTCGTGGATATCGGGGGCGCCGGCGCCACGGCCGACGCCTTCACGATCTGGATCGCGCAGTGGGTCGGCAACGAAATTCGCGTGCTCGACTATTATGAGGCGGTCGGCCAGGTCCTCGCCTTCCACGTCAATTGGCTCCGCACGCGCGGCTATCAGAACGCGATCCTCTATCTTCCGCATGATGGCCTCGCGACCAACGCCGTGACCGGCAAGCGCTATGCCGACCATCTGCGCGACGCCGGCTTCGCTGTCGAACCGCCGCTCAAGAACCAGGGCACGGGTGCGGCGATGATGCGGATCGAGGCACTGCGACGACTCGGTCCGCAGCTCTGGTTCAACGAGGCAGCGACCGAAGCCGGGCGGGAGGCGCTCGGCTTCTATCACGAGCGCCGGGACGAGACACGCAATGTCGGGCTCGGCCCCGAGCACGACTGGTCGTCGCATGCCGCCGATGCGCTCGGACTGATGGCGGTCTGCTACGAAGCTCCGGGGCGAGCCGCAAGCTTCAACCGTCCCATTCGATATCAGGATGCGGGGTGGCGGTAACGGCGCCGAGAGCTGGCGTAGGGGTTGGAAAGCCGGTGGTCCACGACGTCCTGCGTGCCGCACTCTTCGCGATCGTCATTGACAATCGTGAATCGTCGGCGTTCTTTATTTGTTCCTGACACGCCCGCTGACTCCGAACTTCGTGAAGGCCGACATGCAGCTTCTGTTCAAGCTTCTAAAGTATGGCTCCGTAACGCTCATTCTCGCCGCTTGGTTTCCGCTTCAGTTTTCAGTTGTTTCGAACCTTCCGCAGCTTGCGCTGGCGGTCGTCGTGACTGGCTATCTGATTGCGATCCTTCTGCTTGCCCTGGCGGCCGTGTCAGGAAGGTTTGGCGTGAAGCTGACAGCTCGGCTGAATTGGTGGTTTGTACTGTTCGCACCTGCGGCACTTGCGCCGCCTGTCCACCTCTATCTGGTGCTCGAAACCTATTGGTACGACATCTACTACCGCTGCGACGAGTGCGGATGGGTACAGTTCTTGGCTCTTTTTATGAAGGCGCGGGAGAGCCTCCTCGTGTCCCATCTACTCCAGATCCTTACTGTGGCCGCAGCGCTCTATGCAATCCTCCTCGTTTCAAGCCTCTTCATCAAAGTCATGCATGGACGTTTCCAGGGGAATTGAATGACGACCTATTTGCGAACTGCGGAAGATAGAAAGCGGGCGCTCCTGGATGATGTGCCGGATACCAAGTTCGAATTCGAAAGCCAGAAGTTCTCCGACATTCCGAAGGATAAGCGACCTGCCATAAATAATATTTTGCAGAACCATCGGTGGGGTGCTCAGCAAGTCAAGACGTACAATAAGTTGATCGAGGAGGCCGCCGGGCGCCATGGGGTAAACCCCGATCTCGTGAGAGCCGTGATCTACACGGAGGTCTCGAGAGGCGGCGAATACGGTTATCCGGGCGAGGCTGTAGGCCGGGCGGTGAGATCGCTGTTCCAACTCGATCATGACGTGATTGCTCGCACGATTCTGCCAGGCAACATCGATTCCAGTTGGCAGAAGCTCATTCCCGGATCTGACGTTCACTCCCCGCGAGACAACATCGAGCTCACCGCGAAGCTGCTGGCAGGGATCGCAAAGCGGCTGGACGATCCCAGCGTCGAAAACATCTACTCGCTCTACAACGGCCTGTCACACGATCGAACGTATGTGAACAAGCAGATCAAGTCGACGCCTTACTATGCCAAGCGTGCGTTCGAGGATAAGGCCTGGGAGAAAGACGAGTGGTCCGCGCCTGATCTGGCCGATGGTCCCGCGGGGGACGTACCGGTGACTCCGGACAACCGGGTCGGTCCCGTCGGATCGCGTGCGCCGTCGGCTGCTCATGATGCTCCCGCCTGGTTCGACGACCGCTTCGGCCGATGGTCCCCTGCGACCAGCGATGCCGCGGCGTCACAATCACCGCTCCTGCGTGAGCTCGCGCGACGCGGGACTGCGGAGGCGGCTGGCGCTCAGCCGCTTCAGCCAGGGTCCCCACCGCCGTCTCTGCTGTTTCCTGGAGGGGCAGGAGAGCCGCCGAACCCGGCCGACCTCGCCGCGAGCGGAGGCGGCCCCGATCCGGTCAAGTCTCCCATCCGCATCCTGCGCTCCCGCCGCGCAGATCAGATGCTGCCAACAGCAAGCCTCGGACCGTCCGGGACTGCTCCCAATCAATTGCCCGTCGGGGATCAAGCGCCATCGTTCGACGATCGTTTCGGAAGCTGGGCGTCGACCGGCAATGTGACCGCGCCGCTCTCGCCCTATCAGCCGTTCTTGCCGTTGCCGGAGTCGGCAGGCTCGGGCGGTGTGCTCACCGGGAATGCAATGCCGGATTATCCGTTCGAGATTCCGGCGTTTGGAGAGGCATCGCCTGGTTTGGAGGATTGGGCCGGGACTCGGCGTCGGCGCTCGCCATGGGGCCCGTCGCGCTGATTTGCGGCGCGTCTGCGAGCAGGCCTCGCGCCGATCGCGTCTGGCGCCTTCCCGTTGATGCCGCTCTCCAGTGCCCGGCACCAGTCGGCCCATCTCATCGCTCACATCATGTCAACGATACGGTTCTGACCATGCCGAAAATGTCGAACGCCGACCTCAAGACGATGCTCGCCGCCGAGAAGGCGGATGCACTGGCCGCCATCTCCGCCGCACGGCTGGCGGAAGAGCGCGCCGATGCGATGGACTATTATCTCGGCAACATGCGCAAGGACATGCCTGCGCAGGAGGGGCGCTCGCGGGCGGTCTCGACCGATGTCGCCGATACGGTAGAAGGACTGATGCCGCATTTGATGGACATCTTCGCCGGATCCGACGAGGTTGTGCGGTTCGAGCCCGTCGGTCCGGAGGACGAGGCCGCCGCGGCGCAGGAGACCGATTACGTCAATCACGTCTTCATGCAGCAGAACCCCGGCTTCATGATCCTGTATTCCTTCATCAAGGATGCTCTCCTCTCGAAGGTCGGTGTCGTCAAGGTGTGGTGGGAGGAACGCGAGGAGGAGAGCCGCGAGACGTATTACGATCTCAGCGAGGACCAATTCGCGCTGCTGGCGCAGTCGGTCATGGACTCCGACGGGGCGATGAGGATCGTTGCGCATAGCGTGCGCGGGGGAGAAGACGGCCTACACCAGTCTTCAGGAAGAGCGCCGTCGGCCACCGGCTTGATGGTGTCGGATGGAGCCTCGGTGCCAGGCGCCGACGCGCATCGGCTCGCGTGAGCTGAGTAGATGCGATCATGACAGGAAGCCGATCGTCATCCACGGCGCACTTCCTCCGCAGTTTCAGGACGATGGGACATCGCTATCCATTCTTGGCTCACGCATTCGAGCCGACGGCTCCAGCAGAAATCCGAGCCGAGGGCGACAGAGCTATGGGCTTGCCCTGCGCAGCCTGCCTGTTCTTCTGAGATTCTTTGCCGCCGGCAATCCGGTGTTTGGCCGTCTTGTGCTGCTCTCCCTCGGCTGGGCGGCGTATCGCGCGGTCGCGGAGTGAACGGCCGATGACGACTTGGTCCTGACGGCTGGTATCGCGGGAAACAGCCGAACGCGGTCGATAGCCCTGCCTTCAGCCGATGTCTCCCGTTCGCTTCAGAGGCGGCCGCCTGCAGTTTTCCGACACGATGCTCAGCCCAGCGCGCCGAGCACCAAGATCAACAGAAGCCCGATGGCCGACCACGCCCATATCGCACGCTCGTTCCATATTGCGGTCTTCAGACGGTCACGACCGGGCTCCGTCAGTTTCGTCGGGTCCATTGCCGAGAAACGAAATCTCAGCAACCACCATCGTCTGTAATAACTCGGCATCATGTACTTCATGTCTGAAGCGTCTGGAGCAATGTGGTTGTGGATGATGCGAAGATCATTCAGCCATCGCGCCGACAGCGTCAGGCGGACGATCGTCCAGATCAGAAGGATGCCGATTGCCGTGTAGGACATGTTCGCAAGGGGAAACAGAATTATAGATCACAGTCGATGTTCATTCCACTTGATGAGGATAATTTAGTGTCGGTCAACGAGAAAGGCAACCTTCGCCCGGATGGCATCTCTCTCGAGCTGCCGTTCATCGGTTGGGGAGGTGCATATTATTGGAATCCGGGCGCGCCAGCTGCGCCGAGTGTCACCTTGACGAGAGGCGTCGGCATGGGCGGAGGAGGGGCTCACCTCATTCATCTCAGAAGGGGCATGACCTCCGAAGATACTCTAGGATACGGCGCTTCGGTCAACATGCCGTCCTTGAATGTCAACGCCACGATTCCGGACACATACGGCATCCCTGAACCTTGGAACGCAAAAGTTTCGTCGATCGGGGCGGGCGTCGCCATTCCGGGGTTCGGTGCGAACTATACGGTCGCGCCGGCACGGATCGCAGAATTCATCAAGAAGTACATTTTGGGTGTAAGGTCGGAAAAGCCACCTTCAGCATCCATGCCGACTTTTCAGAGCGGGCGGATAAGAACGGAGCCCGCCTCCGAACCACCCGTGCCTTATGCCGGCTCCTCGTTGAACAGAAACGACTTCGGTTCGAGAATCGCTCCCTGGGCGTCCGGGTACCCTGGCGGTCGTGACGAACCGTCAGCTGGGACAGTTTCGCGCAACGAGGCCGATCGAGCGTTTTCCGCCGGAGCTTCGGCCATTCCCTACATCCGAGACGCGGCTCGTGCCTCTGCTGCAGGCTTTCCCGGCGTAGGCGAATCTCCCTCAAGAGACGGCACCGTCGCGAGCGGGCAGGACGGTACTCCCGTTGGCGGTCTGCTCGGGATGATTCAGGACTACCTCCTGACCGAAGCGTCACGGGGCGAAAGCCGTTAGGCGCCGGCTCGATTTGTCCATTCTCCAGCATCAACGAGTCCATGACCATGACCATGCCTCTGCCGCCGGCGCCGCTGCAACCGGTGCCGGAACCGATCACGCACGACGTCACCATCGTCACCACGCGAAAATTCGCCCATGCGCGGGTGATGGGCGTGCCGCCGGAGGAGTTCGGGATCGAGCGCGGCGCGCGCTCGATCCGTGACTGCAACTACTGCTTCCACGAGATCGTCACCAAAACGGAGGCTCAGCTGATTGCCGAAGGGTTCGACCCTGCGCAGATCAAGTCGCTCGGCGACTACACCGGGACGACGCAGGTCGAAACGCTTGCGCGCGATACGGTCGACGAGCATTCACGGGCATCGTCGAGCGCATCGAATTCGGGCACCAGGCTCGTGCGCATCACCGAGCACTATGTCCGGATCGACTATGAAGGCGGCGGCAGGCCGTGCCTGTACCAGATCATCACCGGTGGCGACCAGGGCGAGATCCTGCGCAAGGATGGACAGGACTGCATCACGCCGTTCGACGCGATCCCGTTCGCCGCGACCACGCCGGTGCCGATGACGCACCGCTTCTTCGGGCGTTCGATCGCCGATCTGGTGATGCCGCTGCAGCGCGAAAAGACGGCGTTGAAGCGCGGCGCGCTGGACAATCTCTATCTGCACAACAATCCCCGCGTCGAGGTGGCCGAGGCGAACGCCGGCCCCAACACGCTGGACGATCTCCTGGTCTCGCGTCCAGGCGGTGTGGTTCGCACCAAGACGGCGGGCGGGCTGAACTGGCAGGTGGTGCCTGACATCACCAGCTCGATCTATCCGATGCTGCAATATATCGATGCCGAGCTTGAGAGCCGCTCGGGGCTCTCGAAGCAGGCGCAGGGCATCGACGCCAACGCGCTGCAGAACCAGTCGGCGACGGCAGTTGCGCAAGTATTCTCCGCCTCGCAGATGCGCATCAAGCTGATCGCGCGGATCATGGCGGAGGGCGTGCGAGACATGTTCGGCCTGCTGCATGGCACGATCCGCAAGCACGGTCAGCAGCGCCAGACCGTACGGCTGCGTAATGCCTGGGTCCAAATCGATCCGCGCAGCTGGAAGACGCGCGACGACATGACGATCGAGGTCGGGCTCGGCTCTGGCGGCAAGGCGCAGCAGTTCGCGCAGACCATGGCGATTGCCAACGTCCAGAAGGAGCTGGCGATGGCCGGCAAGATCAACCTGGTCGGCGATCGCGAGCTCTACAACACGGCGGCCGAGCTGACGCGGATCATGGGGCACAAGAATCCCGGTCGGTTCTTCAACGATCCGGCCGCGGTCGACCCGCAGACCGGCCGGCCGCTGCATCCGCCGCCGGCGCCGCTGCAGCCGCCACCCGATCCGAAGCTGCTCGCGGCACAGGCGCGTCTGCAGACCGAGCAGGCGATCGCCGCGCACAAGGCGGAGCTGGCGCAGCAGCAGGCGCACAACGACATGGTCCATCAGCAGGTGAAGATGCAGGCGGAGATCGAGCTGGCCAAGATCAAGGCCGGGCTGGATGCCAAGATCGCGCTGCTCGATGCGCACCTCAAGTCGATCGAGGCGGCGCAGGAGCGCGAACAGGTGCGTGCGGCTCACGAGCTGAAGATTGCCGAAGCGGCCGTGGGCCTTGCAACTGCAGCTCATGCCAATCGCGCGTCTGATGAGCAGAAGGAGCGGCACGATGACTGACGAGAGCATCCTGCAACAGACGGCGGCGCGGGGGACTCGCGCCAAGGCGCTACTCGACGACGAACTGCTCGCCGGTGCCTTCGACGTGCTGGAGGCGAGCTACAGCGCGGCCTGGCGGCAGACACAGATCGACGACGTCGCCGGCCGCGAAAAGCTGTTCCTTGCCATCAACATCGTCGGCAAAGTGCGCGACCATCTCGGCGCGATCATCGCCAACGGCAAGCTGGCGGAGGCGGAGCTGAGGGAGCTCGCGCGGACGGCGGAGCGCAGGAAGCGGTTCGGCGTGCTGTAGGGTGGTTTGACGGAGAACAATCAAAAGCTGTATTGACATGTTCTTTGTTTGTTCTAAGCTTCGCGAAAGTTCTCGGTCCGATTTTTTGGAGAATTTTGCCGGCACACGACGCGCGGAATCGTGCGTATCGATCGCGCTGGTGGGCGAACGTTCTCGCTACCGTATCCGGAATTTGAGAGTGCCAACGACAACCTCTCCTTCAGCAAATACGGCTGTTACCTCATACTTCAAGGAACGTGGCTGGGAGGGAGGTTTCCGGAAACACGCACCTTTTGGCCGTTCAGGCTCCAGAATGCAAACGATGAGAAGCGACAATGCCACGATACGAGTACCGAGGTTGTGGGCTGCGCTGGAGCGCGGCTGGACGACAGGAGAGAGGACGGCGACCGTTCAGAGGGCCACGGATGGTCAGCAAATTGCTTCGGTGGGCCGGCTCCATTTTTCTCCTTCTGTATGCGACCGGACTGGCCGCCCAGGACGCGAAACCGAATCCCGAGGCCTATCATCGCGCCGTTGAATATTGTCGCGGTGACGTCCCGCAACCGACGGCGATCAGTCCTGACCGAACGATCGTCTGCTTCAGCGCGAAGACCGGCCTCGATGTCGACGTGTCGACGGTGAACCAGATCGCTGATAACGGGCTATTCGTGTTGAGCGGCTATGGTGGCAAGCGCGACACCGCGATGAGCGTCTCCGATCTGCTGCGCAGCCGCAACGCAACCGTGGTGGTGTTCGACGTCTGCGCCTACCATTGTGCGGAGTATTACTTCGTGGCGTCGGCGAGAACCTACGTCGTGAAGAATACGATCGTGGTATGGCAGCACTTCTTATCGGATTGCCAGGTCACGTTTCGTGAGCCGCATGATTCCAGCGTTCCGAAATTGTGGCGTGCGGAGTGTCCGAACGGAAAGGAATGGCGTCTCTCTTTTGCGAGCGATGCTCCGGTGCTCAGACAATTTTATCAGGACAGGGTCGTCGATCGGTATCATTTCGAGCCGCTGCCGGACAGCGAATATGTCCGAAAGCGCTTGAAGCGGCTCTACGATCAGACAGGACGTTTTCCAGAGATCGGATGGATGTTGAGTCCGACCTCGCTCAAGCGTCTGTTCAAGGCGGATATCAATTACGAGGCCTATCCTCAGTCGCAAGAGGAGGCGACGGCATTGGCCAACCAGTTCGGCGCGCGCGACGTGATCTATGATCCATGATCGGCAAGCTCGCCGGATTGTCATCAACATCAAGGCTCTTTTGAAGGTAGGAAAATGAGAGACAAGGCTTCATTGCATTCCGTGCCGATTGTCCCTGATCCGAATTTCGCTGGTGATCCTCCGGGATACGCCGACCGTTGGACCGTTCCGAGTTTCGAGGATCTCTATCGAAACCGCCGGCCCGTCTATGTGCCGCCGCCAGCGCCGAAATGGATCGAGAAATCGCCGTGGTTCTATCGTCGTAACGAGGCGCCGCTCCGGCCGGAGTCGCCTTCCCCGGTCTCTCAAGGTGTCTCCAGCCGATCGTTCCAGATGATGGCGCCTGCTCTGGCAGCAAAGCTGCAGCCAACTGATGGACTGGCGGCTAAGGGCGGGAGCGGACAGATCGACGCGATGGCCGCGCGCGCTGCGGGCCCGGCCGTGCTGTTCGGCCTCGGCACGTCGAGCCAGCCGCAGGTTTCTGGCGCCCAGATCGGAAGTGGGGGTCTGCTCGACCTGCTGACCAGGCTCATGGCTGCCAATCCTGGTGATCGATCCTCCTCAAGGTGAATTCAGGGAGGATGCCGAATGCCATTCGGCTCATGGACCTTCGACTGCTCGCTGGTTAGTCGTTCTGGCGATGGTTCTGATCATCGTCCCACCAGGAAAGGCTGATCCGCTTCAAAGCGAGGCCAATTGGGATCTCGAGCACCTTGCTGTCGAGTATTGCCGGGGGCCGCTGCAGCGTCCGATTGCCTCCGGACCTGATCGGCGTATCGTTTGTTTCGACGGCTGGATCGATGACGGCATGAATCTTTCCACCATACACGATCTCCAATATGGTGGTCTATTCGTGGTCAGAAGTTTCGGAGGACAGGCTGCGACGGCTATGACCCTGTCTCGCCTGCTACGAGACCGCCATGCAGCGGTCGTCGTCTACGATTATTGTATGGCCGCGTGCGCAAGCTTTCTGCTGATCTCGTCGGACCAGGCCTATGTGACGAGTGGCTCCATCGTTGCGTGGCGCGTCGTAGATGACCTGCGGACGGATTGTGTATCGGTTGGCGACGCTGAAGATGGGCGCGGCAAGAGATTGCGGCGGATATCCTGTCCGGATACGTCTTCCGAGCAGGAACAAAAGAGTAGAGCCGCCATTCGTGCGGAGCAGGCGTTCTACGCAGAGAGAGCGGTGAAGCCCCAGTTCGAGGGTCCGCCGGACAGTCCCTATACGAGGCGGATGGTCAAGAACCTCTACGATCAGTTCGGAATCTATTCGAGGGTCGCGTGGACGCTCAATCCACGGTACGACGTCTTCTTCAAGACGAAGATCATCTATGAAGCCTACCCCGCCAGTCAAGACGATGTCGATGCGCTCGCCGCGCGGCACCGCCTCGGGAAAGTCATCTATGATCCATGAGAGATTGAAGTGGTTACCAACCAAATGTCCATGAGCAGAAATAATGCGCGGGGATAGTCCTGCGGACAAGCATTGGTGGCATCGGGTGCCTTTGCGGGGGGGCTCGATGTTTAATTCACGGTCATCTCATGATCCATTGACACGTCGGGCAAATCACCTTCATAAAGGCAGCATCACAAGATTTACATGATGCCCGCGCCGGACACTCCGCCGCGGGCTTTTTCGTGAGCCGCGGACATTCCCGGCTTCGAAGGACTGTGCCGTGCTGTAGAGCTTCACCGCGTTAGACGCGGTGAGTGCGCGACAGGCGGTTCTGCCGACCCCGCTCGCGGCGGGCGCCACGGCATCGACGTCTCGCGCGAGCCGAACCGGGAGCGATCTCCCGCGCCATCGCGCCGGCGGGACCTGAACGACTTCGACCATTTTCGGAACTGCGCAGCGCCGATCGGCAAAACGTCCGCTCGTGACCACTGCAACGGCGGTGCGATCGCGGCGTACGCCTTGCGTTGGGCGAACCATCAACAAGGATCATCGATGACCACACCTACGTCCACTTTTGTCACCTATCAGGCAGTCGGCAATCGCGAAGATCTCAGCGACATGATCTATCGCATCGACCCGGTCGACACCCCGTTCATGAGCGGCGTCGACAAGGAGAAGGCGACCGCCGTCAATCACGAGTGGCAGACCCAGGCGCTCGCGCCTGCCGACGGCACCAATGCCCAGCTCGAAGGCGACGATCCCAACACCAACGTGACCACGCCGACCGTTCGGCTCGGAAACCAGTGCCAGATCTCCTACAAGGTCGCGCGCGTCTCCGGCACCCAGCAGGCGGTCGACCATTCCGGTCGCGACAACGAGCTCGCCTATCAGGAGATGCTGAAGGGTCTCGAGCTCAAGCGCGATCTCGAGACCATTCTTTGCGGTACCAACCAGGCCAAGCTGATCGGCAACACGACGACGCCGCGCAAGACGGCTTCGATCCTGTCATGGATCGTCTCCAACACGTCGAAGGGCAGCGCCGGCGGCGCGGCCGATCCGGCCGCGGCCGACGGCTCGGGCACCCGTACGGACGGTACTCAGATCGCCTTCACCGAGGCGCGGCTGAAGACGGTGCTGTCGTCGATCTGGATCAACGGCGGCAAGCCGGGCACGATCCTGACCGGCGCGTTCAACAAGCAGGTGTTCTCGACCTTCACCGGCCGCTCGACGGCGATCGAAGAGGCCAAGTCGAAGAAGATCGTCGCCTCCGTCGATGCCTATGAGTCCGATTTCGGCAAGCTGAAGGTGGTCGCCAGCCGCTTCCAGCGCGCGCGCGATGTGCTCGTGCTTGAGATGGACAAGTGGGCGGTGGCCTATCTCAACGGTCGCAACATGATCTCGATTCCATTGGCCAAGACCGGCGATTCCGATCGGCGCCAGATCCTCGCCGAATACGCGCTGGTCGCGCGCAACGAGAAGGCCAGCGGCGGCATCTTCGACAACACCACCGCATAGTCCGATCTTTCATCACCCTGACCTGCAGGCGGCTCTCGGGCCGCCTGTTTCTTTTGGAGGTTCATTCATGCCGCTTCCCGGCAATCGTCCCCTGAACACGGCCGATCTGACGGCCTACACGCCTTCCTGCGGCGCCAGTCCCGTCGCCGCCTATGTCCGTGCGCCTTTCCGCGGCAGGCTGCTCAAAGTCGCCGGCATCCTCGGCGGCGCCATCACCACGGCCGACGGCACCGTCACCGTGACGGTGAACGGGGCGCCGGTCGCAAGCTTCGCTGTCCCGCAGTCAGGCTCCGCGGCGGGGCAGCTGTTCTCGGTGGTGCCGGCGTCGCCGGTCTACCTCAACGAAGACGATGTCATCGCCCTGTCGTCCTCCGGCGCGTCGGGAACATCAGTGCCGATGCATTTTTCGCTTGCGGTCAGGGGAGCCTGAGATGTCGTTCTTTCCCAAACAGCCATCATCCCGGATCGGCGGCACGCAGACCATCGCCTACGACGGCAGCGTCGGGGCCACCAACAAGTTCGGTCCGGGCACGTTCCAGCTTCGCCTGGCCGCGAGCTCGGCCTGCTGCTACCGGATCGGTGACGGCGCCCAGACTGCGACCGTGTCCGACGTCTTTCTCCCGGCCAACACGGTCGAATACGTCACCGTGACGCCCGGGCAGAACATCGCGGCTATCAAGGCGGCCAGCAATGGCCTGGTCACGGCGACGGCCGGCACGCTGTGGATCACGGAGCTGTCGTGATGGATGGGCTGACCATTCGCCCGCATCTCGATCGCGACGGCTCCGGCCTCGTGATCGAGCATCTCCAGGATGTCGCGCCCATCCTGGACTGGAACAGCGAAGCGCGCCGCGACGAGCAGCACAGCGACTGGGGCCGCCACGTCGCGCGCATTCCGAACGTCATCTACGTCAAATGGCTGAACGAGGAATATGCCAGGGGCAACACCCGGCTTCGCCTGTTCACGCCCGAGTTCGACGCGATCGTGCAGACGAAGCTGAATGATCCGGATTGGGCCTATCTGCGCACCGACAAGCCTGCGCCGCAGAGTGGATGGAGGGCGGAGCCGTCATGCCGCTGATCTCGAACTATTCCTCGTTGCAGTCCGCAGTGACCGAATACCTGGCGCGCGACCAGGACGCGACCTTGGTGGCGCGGATCCCGAGCTTCATCCAGCTCGCCGAAGCCAAGTTCAACCGGCAGCTATTCGTGCGGCAGATGGAGCAGCGGGCCATTGCGGTCGTCGATCTCGGCGCGAGCGAGCCGGAGTTCATCGCGCTGCCGACCGACTTCCAGTCGATGCGGCGGATACGACTGACCAGCGTGCGCGGCCAGCCTGCGCTGGAGTTCAGGTCCGGTGTGCAACTCGACGAGTATCGCTTTCGCGTCTCGGACGTCACTGGCCAGCCGCGCTACTTCTCCGTCTTCGGCGATCAGATCGAGCTCGCGCCGCGGCCTGACGCTGCCTACACGATCGAGATGGTCTACCGACGGACCATTCCGCCGCTGGCATCGAACGATTCGAACTGGCTGCTCACGCTGGCACCCGATCTCTATCTCTACGGCGCTCTCCTGGAGTCGGCGCCGTACCTCAAGGAGGACGGACGGATTCAGACCTGGGGGCTCGGCTTCACCAGCGCGCTCGCCGATCTCAATGCCCTTGGCCTGACGTCGACCTTCAACGCCGGTCCGATGGCGATGCGGCTCTCGGGCCAGGTCGTCTGAGACGCCGTCCAACACAGAGGATCACATGGCTGCCTTCAACAAGTTCAATTGCTTCGTCCAGGATGTCGCGCACGCCCTGCACGACATGCTCACCGGGACATCGCATGTCTACAGGATCTATCTCACCAGCACGGCGCCGGTCGCGACCAATACGGTCTACAACACGCCGGCCGACCTGGCGACCGGGAACGGCTACACGGCAGGCGGCGTCTCGATCGGTGCGATCACCGGCGGACAGACCTCTGGCACCTTCCGCTTCATCGGCGGCAGCGATCCGTCGTGGACCGCGGCCGGCGGTTCGATCGGGCCCTTTCAATACGCCGTGCTCTACAACGCGACATCGGCGACCAAGCCACTGATCGGCTGGTGGGACTACGGCACCTCGGTCACGCTTACCAACGGCAATACGTTCACGGTCGACCTCGACCAGGTGAACGGCATCCTGACGATCACCTGACATGGCAGCTTTTCTCGACATCTGCAGGTTCCTGCCCACCGCCGGCGGCACGACGGACTGGACCTATGCCGCGGCCGTCCAGGGCTATCAGAGCCCGGCCGCAGCCGGCGCGGTCAATGGCCGGCTCTACAAATACAGGGCCGAGAGTGCCGACCTGACGCAATGGGAGATCGGCGAGGGCGCCTACGCCTCGTCGACCGGCACCTTGGCTCGGACGACGATTCTGTTCACCTCGGCCGGAACGACGGCGAAGATCAGTTTTTCGGCTGCGCCACAAGTCGCGATCGTCGCGCTGAAGGAAGATCTCATCTCGATCGAGGAGGCGAACGCCTTCACCAGCACACAGCAGGCGCAGGCGCGGAGCAATATCGCCGCGGCTGCAGGTCCCGGCAACTGGACGCGCTCCGTCCTGACGTCAGGATCTGGCACCTACACTCTCAAAGCCGGATGCAAGGCGCTGCTGGTCCGCATGGTCGGCGGCGGGGGCGGTGGGGGCGGTGGCGGCACGACGGGAGCGACATTTGGTGGCGTCGGCGGTGACACGACGTTCGGCTCGTCGTTCCTGACCGCCTCAGGAGGAGCAAACGGCGGCCCGTACGGCAACGCTTACGCGAGTGGTGGTGGCGCGGCGGGCGGTGACCTCAATATCCGAGGTAGTCACAGCACGCCGACCGATGGTGCGGGCGGCTCAACAGGCGCGGTGCTTCAAGGCAGGAATGGCGCCAACTCTGCATTCGGCGGCTGTGGCGCAGGCGGATGGATCGGCTCCGCGGGAAGTGCGGCGGCGACAAATAGCGGCAGCGGCGGCGGAGGAGGCGGAGGCACCGACGGCGGTTCGGGCGGGCGCGGTGCTGCCGGGGGCGGCGCCGGAGGATACGTTGAGAAGTACATTGCCGCTCCGGCCGCGACATACGCGTATTCGGTTGGCGCAGCGGGCAGCGGCGGTTCTGCGGGGTCGAACGGCACGACTGGCGGCGCTGGTGGTTCCGGCATCATCATCATCGACGAGTACTACTGATGTCACTGCTCGGATTCGACGCCATCGGCAGGCTGGCGATCGCGCAACTCCCGCGCGGCTCCGCAACGAATACGATCTTCGTTGCGAGTCCGGCCGCCGTCACGCTTGCAGGCCGCGCAGCCAGCTTCCAGTCTGCACTCACTCAGATTACCGCGGCGCTCGTCTATGCCGGTGGCTCGGCGGGGGCGCGCATCGGTCTTCTCGGCGCGCAGAACGGCTGGCTGACGGCGGGCACCGCGGTCCTGTATTCGTTCGGTGCTTTCGCCGCACGCGGCGATTTCGTCGCGGCGGGGAATTCCATCACGACGGCCGGCACGATGCAGGCCGCGGGGCGGGCTCATACCGTCAGCGGCCAATCATCGGCATTCCTTGGCGCAATGACTGGTCAGAAGACCTCATACCAACTCGTGGGATACGACGTCGGCTACGGGCGCGGCTTCGAGGCCTGGTATCCTCTCGGCGTGGGGACGATCGATTGGAGCAGCAGCACCGATCCTGAGCAGGCCTGGTTGCCGGCGCCAGCTGTGGCCGACCATTGGCTCGGTGTTTCGGCATCGTCGATCTCGTGGAATGCGTTGTCTCCTTCGGCGCCGCCCTGGACGGGCGAATGATGTCCTCGTCGTGGTCATCATCTGTTCAAGCCTGATGCACGCAGCCGTTTGAAGGCCCAGGCACCATCTGCGTTACCGGTCTTTTCTGTTTCCTCTTGACCGCGGCGGAGGTTCGCCGGCGGCAATCGATGATTGGAGGTGACATGCCTCTTCTTGCCTTTGGCGAATATCGGCCCGACGTGAGCGACTATGAAGGTCAGGCCACCCGGAACATTCAGAACGTCGTTCCGCGCGGCGATGGCTATGGCCCCTTTCCGTCCTTCTCGGCCTACACGTCGGCTCTGCCGGAGCCGTGCCGCGGTGCGTTCTACGCTCTGAAATCGGACGGCACCGTCGTGACCTTCGCCGCGACATCGACGAAGCTCTACCGCCTCAACAATACGGACTTCACCTGGCTCGATGTCTCGAAGGGCGGCACCAGCTATGCGCAGCTGTCCGCGGCAGCGCAGTGGCAGTTCGCACAGACCGGCAATCTCGTGTTCGCCGCCCAGGCGAATGCGCTGCTGCAGGTGTTCGATCTCACATCGTCGACCGCCTTCGATAACGCCTTGGGCGCGCCGCCGCAGGCCGCCTATATCAGCGTCGTCGGACGCTTCCTGGTGCTCTCCGGCCTGCTGTCGACGCCCTATCGCATCCAATGGTCGGGTCTCAACAACTTCAATTCGGCGACGTCATGGGACGGCCTGACGGCTGGGTCCGATCATCAGGACTTTCCCGACGGCGGCATCGTCCGCGGCGTTGCCGGCGGGGAAGCGGGCATCATCTTCCAGGACCAGGCGATCCGGCGCATGTCCTACGTGCCGGGATCGCCGATCATCTTTCAGATCGATCGCATCACCCAGGACAAGGGTCTCTACGCGCCGTATTCGATCATCCGTGCCGGCGAGCGGATCTTCTTCTATGCCGGTCAGGGCTTTCACAAGATCGAGCCCGGCGGCCTGCCGCAGCCGATCGGCCGCGAGAAGGTCGACCGCACTTTCCTAGCCGATCTCGACAAGGGCAATCTGCAATTGCTGATCGGGGCGGCCGATCCGCGCTCGACGCGGGTGTTCTGGTCCTACAGGTCGATTTCCGGCGCGATCGGCACCTATGACAAGCTGCTGGGCTATGATTTCCTGCTCGACCGCTTCTTTTCGATCGCGGCAACCGGCGAATATCTGCTCGGCATGTCGCAGACCGGCCTCACGCTCGAGAATCTCGACAGCATCTCGTCGTCGATCGACGCGATGACCCTGAGCCTCGACGCCTACGCGACGGCTGTCCAGCCCGAGATCGCGCAGTTCTCGGCAAATCATGTGCTCGGCTTCTTCCGGGGCAACAATCTCGAGGCGACAATGGAGAGCGCAGAGCAGGGCACCGACGACAATCGGATCATGATCCGCGGCTTCCGGCCGGTCACCGACGCGACTTCGCTGTTCGGATCGGTCTCCTCGCGCGACAAGCCGTCGGCGGCTGCTGTCGCGGGGGCAGAGGTCTCGGTCAACACGCGGACGGGGCGCTGCGACCTGCGCAAGGACACACGCTATGCCCGCTTCAAGGTCAGGATTCCGGCCGACGCGTCATGGAGCTTCTGTGCGGGCGTGGTGCCGGACCTCACCGTGAGCGGCACGCTATGACGGCCTACGTCCCCGGCATCACCGAGACCGATCTCAAGAAGATCATCTTGGCGCTGCAGCAGCTCGCCGCCGGGCGCTCCAACGCCGTCGGCAGCGTCACCCTGGCGGCGGGCACGACGGCGACAGTGGTCGCCGACAAGAACTGTGCAGCCGGTTCGACCCCGATCCTGACGCCGGCGACCGCCAGCGCGGCGGCCGAGCTCGGCAACGGGACGATCTATGTGAGCGCGGTCGCCAACGGCTCGTTCACGCTCACCCACGCCAGCAGTGCAGTCACGACGCGGACGTTTCTCTATGCGCTGCTCGGCTGAGCTCGCTTGCGTCGACCCCGGCCAAGTCGGACTGATCTGGCCGCGGGTGGCGCAGCGGCTGCAGTGCGCCATCTCGCGCACGGGCCTGTCGGCCTTCGCTGACGTCGAGCGTGACATTCGCCAGGGCCGCGCGCTGCTGTGGCTGGCGCTGAGCAGGGACGAGGGCGAGGTCGCGATCGATGCGGTGGCGACGACCCGGATCGAACAGACCGACGCAGGGAAAATGTGCGTGATCGTCGCCTGCGAAGGCCGGCGTCGGCATCGCTGGCTGCCGCTGATCGGCGGCATCGAGGCTTATGCGAAGGCAGAAGGCTGCCGACGCGTCCGCATCTTCGGGCGCAAAGGCTGGCAGCGCGTGCTCGAGGGCTACGCGCAGACACACGTGATCATGGAAAAGGAGATCAGTTGATGCCGAGATTTGACGACAGCGAGTTCGATCCGCAGACCTATGGCAGCTGGGGCGAGGGCCTGCTCAAGGCGTTCCAGGGTTTGATGCCGTCGCAGCCGGCAGTACCACCGGAGCAAGGCAACGCCGCAGGGCCCGGCTTCGATATCAGATCTGAGGTGAATCCGCAGGCTGCGCTGATCGACCGGATGCGCGGCCTGCAGCAGGAGCAGGGCGGCTACTCAGGTCAGCAGCAGCGGCTGGGTTGGGCAAGGGGGCTAAACGCGCCATCTGGAGCCACAGGTGCGAGCGCGCCTCCGTCGTTTGACTCGACAGCGCGGAAAGGTATTGCGGGCCCGCAAGTCTCCAAGCCAGTTGCCGCGGGTGATAGCCATCTTGCGCCGTCGGCATTGACGGAAAGATTCGTCGGAGCTGAAAGCAGTGGAAACCCAAATGCTAAAAACCCGCGATCCTCTGCTACGGGACTTGGACAGTTCATTGATGGGACTTGGCTTGAGCTGATGGCTCGCTATCACCCGGAGATCAGGGGAAGCCGGGAGGAACTTCTAGCGCTCCGCAACAACCCCGACCTTTCCCGCGAGATGACGGAAGCGTACCTGCACGAGAACGGCAGACAACTTCAGAGGTGGGGACTGGCGACGACGCCCGGAAATTTGTATCTCGCGCATTTTGCCGGCGCAGGTGGTGCCAGATCTGTTCTTACGGCTGATCCTGCAACACCGTTGGATCAGTTACTCAAGCCAAGCGCGATGAAGGCGAATCCGTTCTTAGCAGGAAAGACCGCCGGCTATCTCAGAGACTGGGCCGAAAAGCGGGTAAGTGGCCGCCATGCGGGCGGTACTTCTGCTCCGCAGCCTACGAACACCAGTCCGGTCGATCAGGAATCAGAAAGATCCTCGGCGCAGCCTCCTCAAGATGGCCGCAGCGTTCGCACTCTCGTGTCGCGACCGGCTTATTGGTGAAATGGAAGTCTTCAACCATCCCGGCATTTGCTCGAGATGCGTTAGCTGCTGATCCGATCAACAGCCAGGCAATTGATTCTCAGAAAAGAAGGCTCCTCGCCAATGGGCGGACAATCATCCAGCACGCAGACCCAGCAATCCCAGACGCAGCCGTGGCAGCCGGCGCAGCCGATGTTGCAGAACATCCTGTCTCAGGTCGGCAATGGCCTGAACAATACCGGGCTGACCAGCGCCGAGACTGGCGCGCTCGATACGCTCAAGCAGAACGCGGCGCAGGGTAATCCCTATGCCGGCAGCATCGGGGCCTATGGGCAGTCGCTGCTCAATGGCGGCAACGCGCTGGCGCAGGCGCCGGCGGCCCAGGCCAATCTGCAGACGTTGCAGGGGCAGCTGACGCCTTACGCCAATGGCAGCATGATCGGCAACAATCCTGCGCTCGCGGCGCAACTGGCGCAGATCCAGAACGATGTCGGCACGTCCATCAACGGCCAGTTTGCAGCTGCCGGGCGCGACTTCAGCGGCGCCAACCAGATGGCGTATGGCCGCGGCGTGGCGGCGGCGGAAGCGCCTGTGATCGCGGCCCAGTACAACCAGGACGTCCAGAACCAGCTGAGCGCGGCCAACGCGCTGTACGGCGCCGGCAACACGACGGCCAACATGCTCGGCGGCATGCAGCAGCAATCCCTCGCCAACCAGGGGCAGGGCGTGACAGCGTCGCAGGCGGCGCTCGATGCGCAGAACTATGGCGCCAATGCCACCTTGGCGGAGGAGGCGCAGCGCCGCGGAATCCCGGTGCAGGCGCTGGGGCTCCTGGCACAGATCGGAACGCCGATCGCTCAGCTCGGTCAGCAGACCAACGGCACCATGACCGGAACACAGGAGATGTCCGGTGCCGATCAGTTTGCGAAGATCGCCGGCGGAATCGGCAGCCTGCTCCAGCCGTTCAGCGGCGCGTTTGGCAAGAAGTAGCTCGGAGCAGCATCTCGAGGGAGCGGTAGTGAATGTCAGATGAATCAGAGCACCTCCTGACGGGGGCGGCATTCGAACTGGAGAATGCCGGCTATCGGCCGATGCCGGATCCGGAGGAGCGGCCGGAGCGCGAACCGCTCGACGGCGACGTTGCATCGCTGCGCGACGCTGCCGAGCAGCGCACCGATCCACGCCCGCCGGTGATGGTCCGGGAGTATGTCGACGAAGCCGGCAACGTGGTCGATCGCGGCGAGTCGGTCACGCTCGATCGCGCGGCGCGTGATCACGCGCGCGTCCGGGCCGCTGAGGCGGGTGAGGCATCTCGCGGGACGTCGGATTCCGATCCGGGCGACCGCTTGGGTTGGCCGGCAAATGGTGAGCCCGACGGTTTCGAGCCGGATTCGGACGCTGCCGAGACCGATCCGGCGCAACATGATGCCTCGTCGCGACTTGCGCCTGACTTGGAGAAGGTGTTGCAGCATCCGCAGGTGCTGCAGGCGATCGAGGAGAAGATCGGCGAAGCCGAGCAGGCCCGCCAATCCTATCAGGAAGGTCTGGCGTCTGCCGTCCAGATTGCGCAAGCGAGCTTTCTCAGCCAGTTTCCCGAATTCGCCGGCATGCCTGCCGGGCAGGTCCCCGCCGCGCTCGAACGGATGTCGCGCGAGGATCCGGCAAGGTTTGGACGCATCCAGGCAGCCGTCGCGATGTCGGATCAGTTGCTGGCACAGCAGGCCGAGGCGCTACGCCAGCACGCCGAAGCGGCTCAACGGAGCTTCCAGTCCTTTGCGCACGACCAGGACGGCCGGCTCGAGGACATGCTGAAGAGCGAGCCGCGCGCTATACGCCAGGCCGTTGCCGCGGAGATCATGGCGTCGGCAAAGGAGAGCGGGATCTCGGCGTCGGAGCTCAACCGGCTGTTCCAGACCGAGCCGCTGATGCGCCACGCCACCTTTCAGCGGATGATGTACGACGCGGCGCGATATCGACTGATGATGCGGGCAAAGGATGCCGCGGTGACGAAGGCTGTCCCGCCCGTGGTGCGGCCGGGTGTCTCAGTCTCGTCAGGGGAGCGGGGACGGACGGATCTGCGGGCGCTCAACGCCCGCCTGACATCGTCGGGGGATCTCAAGGACGCGGTCGCTCTCTACCAGGCCCGCAGATCCGGCAGGCCGTGAGACCACCGATGGCAAACCCCGTTCTGGCTGCGCTTGCTGAGGCGCGCAGGCAGCGCGCTCCGCTGTTTGCACGCTGGTGTGAGCGGGAGCGCGAGACGTTCTGCCCGGCCTCGCCGGCGGCGGTCGCCCGCTTTGCCAGAGCACACGC
Organism: Bradyrhizobium sp. HKCCYLRH3061; assembly: GCF_051168015.1. Taxonomy (NCBI): domain Bacteria; kingdom Pseudomonadati; phylum Pseudomonadota; class Alphaproteobacteria; order Hyphomicrobiales; family Nitrobacteraceae; genus Bradyrhizobium; species Bradyrhizobium sp. HKCCYLRH3061. The sequence continues at coordinate 111,016 of NZ_JBNPUE010000001.1, read as the reverse complement.
CGGCATCGGTGTCGAGCCGCTCTGGGAGGCGATTCTCGACATCTCCAGAGCTCATGTCTCATTGGGACTGGCTGATCCCACGGCGGGAGCGCCGGTCGCGATCGTCATCGACGGCATCGCCAACCTCTCGCCCCCGCAATCCTGGCCAGGTCCCTGGAAGGAGCGCTTCAAGGCCTTGCCCCACGACCTGAAGCGTTTCATCGCGGACCACGAGACGAGACGCGAGAAGAGCTTGAGACGCACGCAGCACGCGCTCGCGCATACGAACAAGATGCTCGTACGGCTCCGATCGGCGGAGCGTACGATGAAGGAGGATCAGACCGGTGAAGCAGAATCGCAGCAATCCGACCATCGAAGACAGGATTCAGGAGCTTCGGGGTGAGATCGAGCGCGTCGTGCAGACTCGTGTGGACGCGATCGCAAGAGAAAGTCCCGGAGTGCCCAAAGGGGTGATCCGCAATCTGCTGATCGCCAGGGCGCCGTCCTGTGCCTGCGAGCAATATCTGACGCTACGGCGAGAGACCTAGCCATGGATGCGTGATCGATCATCGGGCACGTGCCGCGATCCCCGCATCGAACAGCCACAAACCGGCCCCTGCAGCCCGCGCGGCTGCCATTTCTATGTGAGAAGCAGAATGACACTCTATCGATGGTCGCAGACCGCATCGGCGGATGCCACGGCCGATCCAACGATCAACTGGTCCGAAGGACAGGTCCCGTCGAGCATCAACGACTCCGCTCGGGCCATGATGGCGGCGACCGCAAAATATCGCGACGACATCGCGGGCGCGATCGCAACGAGCGGCACGAGCTCCGCCTACGCCGTAACGAGCAACCAGCAATTCGATTCGCTGCCGCATCTCAACGGCCAGATCATTGCGTTCACGCCGCACGTCACCAATGGTGCGCCGGTGACGCTCAACGTCGACTCGCTGGGCCCGAAGCCGCTACGCAGTGCACCTAATGCCGATCTCCTGCCCGGGACGATCATCCAGGGGACGCCCTACGTTGCTCTGTACAATCACACGGATAGCACCTTCTACCTGCACGGATTTTACGGCAATCCGTACAATATTCCTCTCGGGGCAACGCTCGAATATTGGGCGGGAAGCAGCCCGAACAGCTCTTTTGCCTTCCCCTACGGCCAAGCGATCAGCCGCACGACTTACGCCACCCTGTTTGCGCTGATTGGCATCAGCTACGGTTCGGGTGACGGGTCAACCACCTTCAACTTGCCGGACCTCCGCGGCCGTGCGACGGCCTGCCTAGACAACATGGGCGGATCTTCGGCCAACCGGCTGGCGTCAGGAGCACTAGCTGGTGTTCGCCATAGCCTGGGTGGAGCTGGAGGAGAAGATGTGCATACTCTGACACTTTCGGAGTTGCCGACGGGCATTACGTCCGGTGGATCGAACAACATCACAGTTCAATCACAAAACGGGCTTACGGGAATTCCCGTTACGACGGCCGCGGTGAATGTCCAGGGGGGCGTCGCCGCGTTCGGCTCTGGCGGGCCCTATTCTGCTAACTCTAGCAGCGCAAGCTGGGCAGGCGTTAACTCGCTCTCAGGAGCCAACCCTATCAATGTGACCTCGAACAATACAGGCGGACTATCTCATAACCTCGTTCAACCTACTATTCTCTGCAATCGCATCATGCGGGTTATCTGATGTGATGTGTAGTGGGTGCGGCCAAGCACGGTGGCAATGCTAGTCCATGATCGCGGTGTAGCGCTGCCTAAAGCTATCTCGTGCCGACTTGACAATAGCGTCGACGGTGGTTCCTGCGACTCGGGAAATCATCGTTGGCCATTCATCAACCAGCCGGCAGAGCAGAAGGGAAGCGCCGAAAACGCAGACGATGGTCAGGGTAACGGAAGCCAGGATAGCAACGGTGGGCGGGAGCTTGATGACGAGCCAGCTCGTCATACTGCAGATGATCGGGAGATGGATCAGGTAAAGTGTGAACGAAATGCGGCCCAACGTCCGGCCTATCGCGCCGCCGATCAAGCGCTGCACAAACGGCCAAGTTAGAACCACGGCTACGATCAAGACTGCTGAAAGCATCTGCCATTTCATCATATCTATGTGAGGAAAATTCAAGCGATTCAGCACTCGTTCAGTCGCAATGAAAAAGAGCAGCCCAGCTATAAGTGATGCCACACGTACTACAGTCGACTTCATCAGTCGGCAAAGTTCGGAGTGAAAGTCGAAAAATAGCGCCCCCACCGAGAAAAGCATCAAGTAGTCCGACCAGAACCAGATGGCCATGGCGATGTAAAAGATGGCCCGCCACATTCTCGTTGCCGAGAAAGAGCCGATAACGAATACGAAGAGGCTGCCAATCAACTCCGGACGCATCGTCCAAAGATTCGAGTTGTAAGCGGACGTGCCGGTGATGAATGCGCCGTAAACAGCCTCCCATACCATGGTGCTGAACGACGGCTCGAACTGGTACCAAAGTGCGAGCCATTGCGATCCCGTGACCGCAGCGGCTTGAGCATTTCGATAGGCGCCGACTGCTGGAAGTCCCCAGGCAAACGCTGATGTAAGGAGCATGGGGCCAGCCAAGCGAACATAGCGTCGCAAAACGTGCGCCGGTAGGCTCATTTTTGAGCGGTCAATCATATCGGCCAGTACGTATCCGCTCAGGACGAAGAAAATACAGACAGCCGCGCGACCGTTGAAGATCCAGAAGGCGTCGAAAAGAGAGAGAAGCAGGTGGCCAATGAAGACAACCACGGCTGCCACCCCGCGTAGACCGTCGAGATACGGCTTGCGATCTGGAATGACCAAGGTGGCTCCTACGCGTTTCTAAGGTGGCGACTTGCCCGGCGCTGAGGCATGTGAGTGACACAATCACGCAACCCCATGTGTAGCAAGACGGAAGCCGCTATCCTTAGCGGCGTTTTTCATGAAGGGACGCTCCCTGATGGACCTGAAGCCTATACTCAATACCAATGCCCGCCGGTGGGATAGGAGCAAGCCAACCCGCTCATTCGACGCCACAGCCCGCCGCCTTGTTGCCGCCCGGAGACGCTACCAGGTGGTCGAGGCCGTGACCGGTGTCCCCTGGCCGATCATCGCCGTCATCCACGAGCGCGAATCGTCACAGAGCTGGTCCCGGTCGCTGGCGCAGGGGGATCCCTGGGACCGGGTGTCGGTCCATGTGCCTGCGGGACGAGGACCGTTCGCCTCGTGGGAGGACGCTGCGGTTGACGCGCTCGTCAATTGCGCGCCGCATGCGGCGCGGTGGCAGGACTGGTCGATTGGCGGCGCCTTGACGCTTCTCGAGCAGTATAATGGGCTCGGTTATGCACGCCGGGGCGTGCCGTCACCCTATGTCTGGGCCGGAACCGATCAATATCGTGCCGGCAAGTATGTCCGCGACGGCGTCTACGATCCCCAGGCCGTCGACCGGCAGCCGGGTTGCGCCGGGATGCTCAAGGCCATGATGGAGATCGATGCGACCATCAGCTTCCCGCCCGGTCTTGTGGGGGCGGAACGGCCACCCGACAAGGGGCCTCCGACGTCGGCTTCCGCATCAATCAGACATCCGGCAAAGGGCTCCATTGGGGCCCTTTTTGCTGCTCTGGTGAAACGCATTCTCGGCGATCGCTGACCGGCGCAATCCTCGTGCTCCCCGTCGGTGTACCGACGGACGGGCGGGCCTCGGACAAAATTCAACTATTGCAGGGCGCCGAGCGCGGCTCGCGCAGGGCCGGCGGCGTCGTCTCCGCATTTTTTTCGGAAAGGATTCATCATGTGGACGAAAGTCAAGGCCGCGTGTCGTCATTCGCTGACGATCGCCTGGGGTTACGCGCTGGCGGTCATCGGGTTTCTGCTGTCGATCGCCGACAACGTCAGTGACGCGCTCGGAGACCCGAGCCTGAAAGATCAGATCAGTGCCGCCATCGGCGATACCCGTGCCGTCGGCCGGATTTTTCTCGCGATCTCGCTGATCACGATTCTGGCACGGCTGCGCTCGCTCAAGAGGGCGTCGTGACATGTGGATGAGCATTCTGGGATTCCTGGGCGGGCCGGTGATCAAGGGGCTGATCGATGCCTACCAGGCGAAGCTGAGGGCAGGCAACGCGGATGCCAAGATCGCGGCAGACCTGGCGGCGACGGAGATCGCCGCGCAGGTCTCCGAAAGCGACGCGCAGCTCCGGCTGCGTGCGGCCGAAATCGGCTGCTGGTACGAGCCGGACAAGCTCATCGGCTACTGCGTCTCGATCTACTTTGCCAAGCTGCTGGTGTGGGACAAGGTGCTCGGGCTCGGCTCGACGGATCCGCTCGCGGGCTTCGCGTCGACGACCGCGAATCTCGTCATCTCCTTCTATTTTGCCAAGCGCGGCTTCGAAAATGTAGCGAGGATCATCAGACGATGAACATCACCCATGACGAAATCACGGCCGTCGTCGCCGAGACCCTGGCCAAGCAGAGTCAGCTTCAGCGCGACGAGATCGATGCCGTCGTGATGAGGGCGATCGCGACCATTCTCACCTCGTTCGGCATCGAGGAGGAGGATCGGAAGGAGCTGAGAGCCGATTTCCAGCACCTGCGGCGCTGGCGCAAGAGCGTGGAGCAGGCTCAGAGCTACACGTTCAAGGCCGTCATCACGGTCATCGCGACAGGTCTGATCGGTGCGATCTGGCTCGGCATCAAAGTCGTGCTCGGAAGGTAATGCCGTGCCAGCCAGGACCTTACGGCGAGACCGCCGCTTCCGCATCAGGGAGGTCGACGCTTGCGAGCCTGACGTTCTCGACACCTTGAAGGAGCTCCATGCGCGCACATTCCTCGATTGCGCGCCTCTGCCTGATTTCGAGAGCGGACAATGGTGGATATCGACCGAGCTCGGACGGCCCGTTGCCTTCGCCGGAATGACGCCGTCATCCCTCGGCAAAGGCATCGCCTACCTTTCGAGGGTTGGTGTTCTCCAAGAGCGGTGTGGTTACGGCCTGCAGCGGCGGCTGATGCGTGCGATCGAGCTGCGCGCGCGCCGCTCGGGACTGGATTGCATCGTTTCGGACACGACCTGCAACATCGTTTCCGCGAACAATTTCATTCGGTGCGGATATGTGTTGTTCCAACCGGGCCGGCCCTGGGCCTGGGGGAACTCGCTTTATTGGCGCAAGATGATCCGGCGGTGAGCTGTCGACCGACGACTTATGCAGATTGCATTGCGCTGCTGCAGATTGCATTGCGCTGCAGCAGAACTAGGCTGGCTCGACAGCTCCGACCCAGGCTTTTTTTGCGGCCGCCGTTGAGCTAACCATGCGTTGTCGGACGTTGGAGGCAAGCCGCGCCCGGCAGTGAATGGAAGATCGCTTCAGACGATCAAAGCCGCGGGAAGGACTCTGGGATGCCGGCCGAGGTCACCCTGCCAGAGCGTGCGCCACGGTCGCCTGACGCGCCGACCGCGCTGGCTGGTCTGCTGGTGATCGACTTCACACGTGTCGTCGCAGGGCCCGCGTGCACACAGACGCTGGCCGATTTCGGCGCCGAGGTCATCAAGATCGAGCAGCCGCTCACGGGGGACGATACCCGGGCATACGAGCACGCCGAGCTCGGCGGAGAGAGCGCTGCGTTCCTCAGCCTCAATCGGAACAAGCGCGGCATGGTGTTGGATCTCACGATCCCGCAGGCCAGAGACGTCGCGCGTGCGCTGATCGCCAAGGCCGACATCGTCGTGGAGAATTTCTCGTCGTCCGTCATGGAGAAGTTCGGGCTGGACTATCAGGCATTGTCCAGCACCAATCCCGGGCTGATCTATTGCTCGATCTCGGCTTACGGACGCTCCGGTCCATTCGCGTGGCGATCAGGGTTCGATCCGATCACCCAGGCCGAAAGCGGGTTCATGTCCCTCAACGGTTTCGCCGACGGTCCGCCGGTGCGGACCGGTCCTCCGATCGTTGATCTGGCCACCGGCATGTCCGCCTGCAATGCCATCCTGTTGGCACTTGCCGCCCGGCAGCGGCTCGGTCGCGGGCAGCACGTCGAGGTGGCGCTGTTTGACATCGCGTTGGCGATGACAGGCTTCTCCGGAATGGCGTATTTGATGAATGGCGTGAACCCCACGCGAACGGGAAATTCGCCGAACGACTCTCCGACGGTCGGCGTCTTTGAAGCGTCAGATGGCCCGCTCTACATCGCATGTGCCAACGATCGGCTCTACCGCCGGCTGTCGACTGAGGTGCTTGGTCGTCCGGATCTCCTGAGCGATCCTCGCTTTGCCACGCGAAGGGCGCGATGGGTCAACCGTACGCAACTGCGCGGCCTCATCGCCGATATCCTTGCCACGGAACGGATGGATGTCTGGATATCCCGGATGAACCAGGCTGGAGTTCCGGTTGGACGCGTTCGAACAGTCGAGCAGGCGTTCAACGCGGCCGAGGTCCGGATGCGCGACCGCACCTGTCGTATTCCGCACCCGACAGCAGGCTCGATACCCAACGTCGAGCCTGCAATCACCATGAAGCTCACACCAACCGTCGAGCCGACGGCGGCGCCGCGGCTCGGTGAGCATACGGCCGCAATCCTGCGCCACAGGCTTGGGTACACCGAGCAGGAGATCGAAGCCCTGCGTCGGGTAGGGACGTTCGGACGCAACAATCCGGGAGCCTGAGGGCATCGTCACTGGTGCCGGACACGGAGGAGCGGCAGCGTCCTCAGCAGCCATCAGCCGGCTTTGGCCATCTCATCGTCTTCCGGTGAGTTCAGGTACATGCCCGACATGGTGTCGACCCAGCACAGATGATCATGCACCTTCTTGACGCCAGAGATGTTCTCGGTGGCAACGATTGCCGCCTGCCGCGATCGCTCTTCGGTAATGACGCCGCTCAGGTGAACGATGCCGTCCTTAACGATGACGGACAATCCGAACGGGCACCAGTCGTTCTTCTCGAGGGCGTCGATCACGCGGTTGCGGATGTGATCGTCGTCGGCCGTTGGATCCGGAACCTGCCGCCCGAGCGCGGCGACCGCTTGCAGCAGGTTCGCCCGTGACACGATGCCGATCACTCGGTCTCCCTTGACCACGGGCAACCGTTTCACGTGGTTCTTTTCCATCAGTTCCACGATCTCAGCCAGCGCGGCGTCCTCGGTGATCGTCAAGGGAGACTTGGTCATCACCTCTGACACTTTGCGACCATGCTCGTGGACGAAGTCGGCCGCCGACTTTCCGGGCCCGAGAATGAATCGCAGCCAGCGGCCGCGCTTTCGCCCGGTGCCGATCTCCGTTCGGCGGATGAAATCGCCTTCCGAGACGACGCCCACCAGCTTTCCGCCGGGATCGACCACTGGAAGGCCGCTGACGTGCCGTTGAAGCATGATATTTGCCGCATCCACGATGGAAGTGTCAGGGGTGACGGTGATGACGGGGCGGGTCATGATCTGATGGGCGCGCATGGCGAACTCCAATGTCAAAAGCTAAGAAAAAGTAACCCGCTGCCACGGTCTTGAATTGACGCAGGTCAAAGCAGGTGCCGCCGCCGTCATTGACGCAGCTCAAGGTCTTGGCTTTGAATTGCAGCTATACGGCCTTCTGATCCAGCGAGAGGAGAGGTGCCCATGTCCGAGTTCTCCGGGACCAAGATCCTGGCCGACGAAACGGCCGAACTGTCCGAACGTGTCGCTCTCTCCAACAAGCACGCACTTGAGCTGCTCGTTGGTTCCCAGCAGATCATCATGGAGGAGATTCTGTTTGCCAGCAACGAAGTGCTGGATCGCGCGCGTACGGAGACGCATCTGCTGGCCGAGTTCGTGTCGAAGCTGGCCGGCGTGCATTCCGTGACGGGAATCCAGGCGATGGTTCAGGAATGTGGACGGCATCAGATTGATTTCGTCAGGCGTGATTGCGATCGACTTTTCAAGCACGGGCAGCGCCTGATTGATGCCAGCGTGAATCTTATGGGGCAACGGTGGCGAAACTGAAGAGTGCGGGTGTGTCGCGTCCCGAACGGGAACGCGAAGGAACGACCGACAACGACCGAAGCAGTGCCGTTGTCTCTGCAGGGACCTCTTTGAAGCCGGCTGCTGCGCTCGCCGCATCCGACGCAAAGTTGCTCTCCCGCGAAGCCGACGCGAGCTCCGGCGAGCTTCGACGCGAGGATCACGAGCTGGACAAGGCCTTCAGCGCGATGCTGGCTCGGCTCACCGGCGGAATTTCCCCGGCCGCTCTATCAATGGCGTATCTGGATTGGGCTTGTCATCTGGCCGCTGCACCTCAGCGCCAGATCGAAATCGTTCGAGATGCCTGGTACGGCGCAAAGCAGGTCGCTGAACGGTCCCTGCATTTTGCAGACCCGAATCGTGGTCCTTGGGACCTGATCAAACCGCAGGCGAACGATCATCGCTTTTCCACGCCGCAATGGGCGACGTACCCGTTCAACTTGTTCGCCCAGGCGTTCCTGCTCGGGGAAGATTGGTGGCACAAGGCGACGACCGGCATTCGTGGCGTCGACCCCGCCAACGAAGCCGTCGTCGACTTTTCAATTCGTCAACTGCTCGACATCTTCGCACCATCGAACTTTGCCGCGACCAACCCGGAAGTCTTGGAAAAGACGTTTCAAAGCGGTGGAGAGAACCTGATCTTCGGCTGGCAGAACTGGCTCGCCGATATCATGCAGGTAATGCAGCCCGGAAAGATATCGAGCAATGGTGAGTTCGTCGCCGGCAAGACCGTCGCGACCGCACCGGGCAAGGTTGTGCTTCGCAATCAGTTGATTGAGCTGATTCAATACCTGCCGACGACCGAGAAGGTGCGACCAGAGCCGGTCCTGATCGTACCGGCTTGGATCATGAAATATTACATCCTGGATCTATCGCCGCACAATTCGCTGGTCCGATACCTGACCGACCAAGGCTTTACGGTTTTCATGATCTCCTGGCGAAACCCCGGCGCGGAAGACCGGGATCTTGCGTTTGACGACTACCGCTCGCTGGGCGTCATGGCGGCCCTGGAGATGATCGGAACGATCATTCCGAATACGCCGGTTCATGCCGCAGGCTATTGTCTCGGCGGAACGCTTCTTTCGATCACGGCGGCGGCCATGGCACGGGACGGTGACCAGCGTCTGAAGACGATCACGCTGTTTGCGGCGCAGACCGATTTCACCGAAGCGGGAGAGCTGACGCTCTTCATCAATGAAAGCCAGGTCGCCTTTCTCGAAGACATGATGTGGGAGCGTGGATATCTCGACACCACGCAGATGGCGGGCGCATTTCAATTGCTGCGCTCCAACGATCTGATCTGGTCGCGTGTCTCGCGCGACTATCTTCTCGGTGAGCGCGCGAATCCGAGCGACTTGATGGCATGGAACGCAGATGCGACGCGGCTGCCGTATCGGATGCACTCCGAGTATCTGCGCAAGCTGTTCCTGAACAACGATCTCGCCGAGGGGCGATATCGGGTCGAGGGGAAACCCGTTTCGCTCTCGGACATCCACACGCCGATGTTCGTGGTCGGGACCCTGCGTGATCACGTTGCGCCCTGGAAGTCGACTTACAAGGTCCACTACGAGGTTGACGCCGACGTCACTTTCGTGCTCGCGAGCGGCGGCCACAATGCCGGCATCGTGGCGCCGCCGGGCGAGCAGGGGCGCTCCCATCAGATGCGGACCAAGGCAGCCGACGCGCCATATCTCGGGCCGGACGAGTGGCAGAGCACCTCGCCAAAACTGGAGGGGTCATGGTGGCCGGCGTGGACGGCGTGGCTTGGACAGCAGTCGGGTGCACCGGGCGCGCCGCCGCAACTCGGGGCAGATCGTTCAAATGATCTCGGAGACGCGCCGGGCGACTACGTGCACACGTAGTCGCCGCTTGTGGCGGTCAGGCAGCGTTATTCCACCGGACTCAGGTGCCGATCCGGAGCAATGATCGGCTTCGTTCCAGTGTCGTCTCGGCCGTGCCCGACGCATCCACCCGGAGCCAATCCAGGGCGCCGATGTCGTAGCGTTCCTGATCTTCGGCAATTCCAACCGTTGCATCGGACGCATCGTCGACTCGATGGTGGATCCGCTCCTGCCGGCTGCGCAAATCTGCGACGAGGAAGAGGCCGGCAAAGGGCACCTTCAGCCGGTTCGCGAGATCATGGATCGCCTGTCGTTCATCCGAACGTGCAAACACGGCGTCGACGATCACCGTGAAGCCTTGTGAGAGCACGCGGCCGGCCTGCGTCGTCAACTCTCGATAGACCTGTGCACTCGATGCCGGCGTATAGGCCGCAGCTGGGAGGCGTTCGGTTTCCTTCACGCCGGATAGTTGCTTGCGCAGCACGTCGCTGCGCAACACGATTGCTCCCGGTGGAGGAGCCAAGAGGGGAGCCAGAGCCCGGGCGAGCGCAGATTTTCCCGTTCCCGATAATCCGCCGACGGCGACCACCCTCGGCTCCGCCGGCCGAATGAGGCTGCGCGCAAGTTGGAAGTAGCTCTCTGCGATCCCGATGGTCGCAGAGCGGTCTGCCTCCGAGTGTTCGGCATCACTGCGGTCGAGCCTTGCAAGAAAGACTTGCGCACGGATAGCGGCCCGGATCGCCATGAACAGAGGCAGAGCAGCCAATCCACCGGTCTGGTCGGGCGCAGCGATCGAGAGGTAGCGATTCAAGAGATGGTTGGCGGCGATCGACTGCCCGAAGTGCAAGAGGTCCATCAATGGAAACGCGAGATCGTAGAGGACGTCGATCGTGGCTATCCGGTCGTCGAACTCGATGGCGTCAAACAGCACCGGCTTGTCGTCGATGAGAACGATATTTGCGAGATGGAGGTCGCCGTGGCAGCGCTTCACGTGCCCCTCTTTTGCGCGTTGCTCGAGCAGGGGACAGAGCCGTGTGAAGGCCGAGTGGCAAAGAGCGCGGAGTTCTTCGATCTGCGTAGCGTCAAATAGTGGGACGTTTCGAAAGCTGGCGACGAACGCGTCGATCCAGACTGGAAGCGACTGCGTCCACGCGTTGGACGGCATCCGGGTGGCCACGGCATGCGACGCCGCAATCGTCTCCGCCAGACGTTCGCCCAAGCCGATCTCCAATTGCTGGTGGCGAGCGAGGTGATCGAGTGTCCGGCTGTCATCGAAGCGACGCATCTCGACGGCATATTCGACCGGAGTGCCGGATCCATCGACTTCGAATGATCCGTCTGGCGCCTTGGTGATGGCGACGACACGCCGATAGATGTCTGGAGCAAACGGGTGATTCATCTCCATTTCCTTCGCGCACGCTGCCTTGCGCCGATCGAGCGTCGAATAGTCCAGAAATGGCAGCCGAACGGCGCGCTTGATCTTCAGAGCGCGGTCGCCGATCAGAAACACTGAAGCCGCGTGCGTGTCGATCCGGCGGACACCTGGATGTCGGGTGGTATTGCCCAAGAAGGAGAAGACCAGTTCCTGATCGGATGGTGATGCCATGGGCGGGGTTACCACATTCACTTCAAAAGTCCGGGATAAGCACCGCCGCGCCGACGACGTCACCCCGCCTCAGGCGGGCCAGAACGTCATTTGCGTCGGACAGCGGATAGGGCGTCGTATGGGTCCGTATCTGAGCCTGCTGCGCGACCTGCAGGAAATCGAGACCGTCCTGTCGCGTCAGGTTGGCGACGGACACCACTTGGCGTTCTCCCCAGAGAAGGGAATAGGGAAACGTCGGAATGTCGCTCATATGGATACCTGCGCAGACCACCCGGCCACCCTTCCGAACAGCCCGCAGAGCGGCCGGAACAAGCTCGCCAGCTGGCGCGTAGATGATGGCCGCGTCCAGAGCAACATCGGGACGCTGGCCCGCCGCTCCGGCCCATGTGGCGCCAAGTTGGCGAGCCAGATCCTGCGCAGCCTCGTCGTGCTCGCGGGTGAACGCATAGATCTGACGCCCCTGCCAGCGGGCCACCTGGGCAACGATGTGACCCGCCGCGCCGAATCCGTAGATGCCAAGCCTCTCGGCTTCCCCTGCCATGACCAGGGATCGCCAGCCGATCAGGCCGGCGCACAACAGTGGTGCGGTGGCGATGTCATCCTCCAGACCATCGAGCGGGAATGCATAATTTGCGTCGACGACGGTGTGGGTCGCATAGCCGCCATCGCGCGTATAGCCGGTAAACGTCGGCTGGTCGCAGAGATTTTCCATACCACGTGCGCAGAACGCGCAATGGCCGCATGTATGCCCCAGCCATGGAATTCCGACGCGTTCGCCGAGCCTGTGCGTCGTCACACCAGGACCAATCTGATCGACATGACCGACGATCTCGTGTCCGGGGATGAGCGGATACCGGATGTCGGGAAGCTCACCGTCGTACACATGCAGGTCAGTGCGACACACGCCGCATGCCCCGATCTTGACGCGGATCTCACCGGGACCAGGATCGGGGTCCGCGAGTGTCTCGGGCTGCAGAGGCGCTCCAGGCTTTCGCAGAACCATCGCTCGCATCGGAGAGCCTCCCGGACGAATTTGAAGGGTAATAAGATAATCAGCCCGGCAATCGTTTGATGCTCATCAAGGACTTGGTCCGAATACTGCGGCCTACCGAGCAGAACCGGCAGGTGCAGTCAGGGAACGCAGCGGGGTTGCATCCGTCACCATGCTGGGATGATAAGTCGCGCTAGACCGGCTGCGGATTGAAACTAAGATCAGTCTCCGGGATTCACCCGCCTTTCACCGACTGATGTTGGACGTGCAAATGTCGACCTACCGAATGCGGAACCTGCTTTTGCCACGCTCCATCGCTCTGATCGGAGGAAGTCCGCGACCGAACTCGGTAGGGAAGGCCATTCTCGACAATATCGTCAAGGCGCGGTTCGAGGGCAAGCTTGGCCTTGTCAATTCTCGCTATCGGGAAATATCCAATATCGCAGCCGTTGGCAGCCTCGCCGAACTGGCGTTCGTGCCGGAACTGGTTGTGATCACGACGCCGCCCCCCTCGATCCCGGATCTCATTGAGCGCGCAGGGGCGTTGGGAACGGCAGGGGCTCTGATCATTACCTCGGGTCTCGGGCACGGTGAGGGGTCGCTCGCCGATCAGGCCGAGAAGGCGGCGCAGAAATACGGCATGCGTCTCATCGGGCCGAACTGTCTCGGCATCATGATGCCGACCATCAAGCTCAATGCGAGCTTTTCGGCGCACATGCCGGTTGCAGGGAGCCTGGCGCTCATCTCCCAGTCCGGCGCTATTGCGGCGGGGATGGTAGATTGGGCTGCTCAGCGCGGTGTTGGGTTTTCTGGAATCGTCTCGATCGGCGATCAGTTGGACGTCGACCTCGCAGATCTTCTGGACCACTTCGCGTTGGACGGTGGGACCCGCGCGATCCTGCTCTACATCGAAGCCGTCAAGGACGCGCGAAAGTTCATGTCCGCGGCGCGAGCGGCGGCGAGGGTCAAGCCGGTTGTGGTCGTGAAGTCGGGCCGCGGTGCCGTCGGTGCGCAAGCTGCGGCGACGCATACGGGCGCGCTGGCGGGAGCGGATGCCGTCTACGATGCGGCTTTTCGCCGGGCCGGCGTTCTGCGGGTCTCCGATCTGCGCGAGTTGTTCGACTGCGCCGAAACGCTGGGGCGGGTGGAGTCGCCCATGGGCAAGAGGCTAGCCATTCTCACGAATGGCGGCGGGATCGGCGTGCTGGCGGTGGATCGACTGGTCGAGCTCGGAGGCGTGCCTGCCGCACTTTCGCCGGTCGTCCACGACAAACTTGACGCCATCCTGCCGCCGACCTGGTCCGGATCCAACCCGGTCGACATCGTCGGCGATGCCGATGCCGCACGTTACACGCTCGCGCTCGAAGCGCTGCTCGCCGATCAAGCCAACGATGCAATTCTCGTCATGAACGTTCAGACCGCGATTGCATCCGCGAGCGCCATTGCCACGGCTGTCACCGAGTTCGTCAGTACCTATCGAAAGCAGCACCGGCGCTGGGCAAAGCCGGTTCTGGCGGCATGGGTCGGTGCGGAGCAGCCGGTCATCGAGACCTTGAGCGGGGCAGGAATTCCAAACTACCCGACCGAGGATGATGCCGTTCGCGGCTTCATGCATCTCGTTCGTCATCGGGAGGTGGTCGAATCGCTCGCCGCTGTCCCGCCGGCCATGCCGAGCTCTTTTGCGCCCGACGTCGAGGCCGCCCGCAGAATCGTAGCGACAGCCCTCGCCGACGGGCGGGCCTGGCTCGATCCGGTCGAGATCAGCCACCTGCTGGAGGCCTACGATATTGCGATGGTGCCGACGTTCGCTGCGTCCGCGGTCGACGAGGCGGTCGGGTATGCGGAACAGTTGTTCGCTCAAGGCACAACTGTCGTTCTCAAGATTCTGTCGAGAGATATCATTCACAAATCCGACGTCGGCGGTGTCGTGCTCAATCTCACCACGGCCGAGGCCGTGCGTAACGCGGCGAACGAGATCATGGCCCGCGCGAAGGCCCTTCGGCCCGACGCACGGATTTCCGGCGTGATCGTGCAAGCCATGATCGTCCGCGCCAAGGCGCGGGAGCTGATCATGGGCATTGCCGACGATCCGATCTTCGGAACCGTGATCGTGTTCGGCAGGGGCGGTACCGCCGTCGAGATCATCAACGACAAGGCGCTCGGTCTGCCTCCGCTCGATCTCCATCTGGCGCGAAACCTCATCGAGCGGACGCGCGTCTCACGATTGCTGCGCGCTTATCGTGATGTCCCCGCGGTCAAGCCCGATGCAGTCGCACTGGTGCTGGTCAAGCTTGCGCAGCTTGCAGCAGACGTTCCCGAGATTCGCGAACTCGATATCAATCCGCTGCTCGCCGACGAGAGCGGCGTCATGGCCGTCGATGCGCGCGTCGCCGTCGGCAGGGTTCCGCCGAAATTCAAAGGCTCTGGTCCGTCGAATTTCGCCGTTCGGCCCTATCCGAGCCAATGGGAACGGCATCTCCAGGTCAAGGACGGCTGGCGGATCCTTGCGCGGCCGATCCGACCCGAGGATGAGCCAACCATTCATGAGTTCCTCAAGCATGTCACTCCGGAAGACCTGCGTCTTCGATTCTTTGCCCCCATGAAGGAGTTCACGCACGAGTTCATCGCGCGCCTGACGCAGCTCGACTATGCGCGCGCGATGGCTTTTGTGGCGCTCGATGAAGCGACAAACGAACTGGTCGGCGTCGTGAGGATTCACTCCGACTCGGTTTACGAGAGCGGGGAGTACGCAATCCTGTTGCGGTCGGATCTCAAGGGACGCGGACTCGGCTGGGCATTGATGCAGCTGATCATCGAATATGCCAAGTCGGAGGGCCTGAAGATGATCTCCGGTGACGTCCTGCAGGAGAATGTCGTCATGCTGGAGATGTGTAGGAACCTCGGTTTCGAGGTCAGAACCGATCCAACCGAGCGCGACCTTTGCAATGTCAAACTCAGGCTCTAAGCTTAGGTGTTTGGTGTCCTCTCACCGGATCCATCGGTTCAGGTCGGATGGTGGTCGTCATTGGACGGTGGCCTCGCCGCCTCGCCTTCGGAGGCGCCATGCGAGCGGAGAGTTCTGATGATCATCGTCGCAATGGGAACGATGAGCAGCGGAATGAGGCTGTTGATCGGATGGTTGACCACGCTCGAGATCCGGGACTGCAAAGCTCGTGCTTCCAACTGCAGCGAGTCCATCGCCGAGGAGTGAATCTCGTTGGCTAGTTCGAGTTCCCGGCCGGACGGTGCACGGGATGCGATGATCAGGAGGATCGCCGCAATCGCGATATTGCAGGCTCCGAGTGCTGCGGCTGCCACGACTGCAGAGGTGATCTGGACCAACGCAAGGTAGGCCGCCAGCTCGAACATCAGGAGGCCAAAGACGGCGATCAGCGCCGCAAAGGCCCGGAGGCCGAGTCCGACGAGCAGATGCCGGAGCCTGATGTCGGCAATGACCCGGTCCGTCCGCCAGAGAAGGCGCAAATGTTTAACGACATTTTCGGTATCCACTTAAGTTCTCCGCAGCAGGAGGCCAACCGCGAGCCCGAAGGCGAAGGCCGAAGCTGTCGCCGCGATCGGACGATCCCTGATCATCCGCTCCACCTGAACGTCGGTCTCACTTAGACGCATGTCTAGCCCCTCGATCGCTGCAGCGAGCATTCCGGCAGCTGGTTGCGCGTCCGGGTTGTCACGCGGCGCACCCGCGCCCCGCAACAGCTGGCTTAGCTCGCGCGTCAGGCTCTCCAACTCGGTCCGGAGCGTCGTCGGGTCGATGGCCATGTTTTGTCCTCGGGTCAAAATCACTGTAGAACGTAGCTCGGCACGATGCTTGATTTCGCTCAACCCGTTGCGCTGACGGGATTGACGCAGATCAAGCGAGGCAGATCGGCGCGATTTAGGAACGGGTGTGCCTCGGCACGCCGAATGAGGGAGACATCCAATTGCGTGCTCATCCGGGACTTACCGCCGCGACGACGGAGGATGTGCTCGAGCTTCGTCCGAGCGGATCATGGGTGTCCCTGAACGTGGCAGAGCTCGAGAGCTTGACCAGCTCTGTCGGCAACAGCATCAACAGCGCGACTGCGGTGAAGCTTGATCTTGGAGCCGTCAGCGAAATCGATACCGTGGGGGCTTGGTTGCTTGAGAAGCTCGGCCGCCGGGCTGCTGTTGGCGGTCGGCGGGTCGAGACGACCGGGGTGGCAGAAAACTACATCGGCCTCGTCGAGGAGGTCCGGCAGGTCAATCGGCGAGCCGTCGCGCCGGCACCGAGACTGAACCCGATCCTTGCCAAACTCACCGACCTCGGTCGTTCGAGTCTGGGGGCCGCCCAGGATATCAAGGTGTTTCTGGACATGTTGGCCGCGCTGTTCTTTGCGCTGCTGCGGACGCTGCGCCGGCCGCGATCTCTGCGCGTGACCTCCCTCGTCTATCAGATGTACCGCATCGGATGGCAGGCCATTCCAATCGTGGTGTTGATCACTTTCCTGATCGGCGCCATCATTGCCCAGCAGGGGATCTTCCATTTTCGACGTTTCGGTGCCGAGTCTTACGTCGTCGACATGGTCGGAATTCTGGTCCTGCGCGAGCTTGGCGTTCTGATCGTCGCGATCATGGTGGCAGGACGGTCGGGAAGCGCCTACACGGCCGAGCTTGGATCGATGAAGATGCGCGAGGAGATCGATGCGCTGGTGACGATGGGACTTGATCCTGTCGAGGTGCTGATCCTGCCCCGTATCGTTGCGTTGATCTTGACCTTGCCAATTCTCGCCTTCATTGGCTCGATGGCTGGCCTGTATGGAGGAGGGCTGGTGGCCCAGCTCTATGGCGGCATGGGACCGGCAATCTTCATCGCCCGGTTACACGATGCCATCTCGGTGACGCACTTCGAAGTGGGAATATTGAAGGCGCCGTTCATGGCCTTGGTGATCGGCATTGTTGCCTGCAGTGAGGGACTTCGTGTGAAAGGTAGTGCCGAATCGCTGGGGCAACAGACTACGACATCCGTGGTGAAATCCATTTTCCTGGTCATCGTGCTCGATGGTCTTTTCGCCGTGTTCTTTGCGTCCATTGGAATGTAGCAATGGATGATCTTGGCGTGTCCAGCGCGATCCGCGTGACCGATCTCGTTGTCGGGTTCGGCCGGCAGCTCGTTCTGAACGATCTTTCGCTCGACGTTCGTCGCGGTGAGATTCTCGGGTTGGTAGGCGCGTCAGGCGGCGGAAAATCCGTCCTGATGCGGACGATCATCGGGCTCATTCCTCGGCGCAGCGGGTCTATCGAGGTCATGGGGACAACCCTTGGGAGCGCCGAGGAGCGGACGACGCAGGCGGCAGCGAAGCGCTGGGGAATTCTGTTCCAGCAGGGAGCTCTGTTCTCGTCACTGACGGTCAAGCAGAACGTTCAGTTTCCGCTGCGCGAGAGCCTGCAGATGTCGCAGGAGTTGATGGATGAGATCGCGATAGCCAAGCTCGAAATGGTCGGCCTTCGCGCAGAGGACGGTGATAAATTCCCAGCCGAGCTATCCGGTGGCATGACGAAGCGCGCGGCGCTGGCGCGCGCCCTCGCTCTCGATCCGGCGATCGTATTTCTTGACGAGCCGACCTCCGGCCTCGATCCGATTTCCGCCGGCGACTTCGATGCCCTGATCAAGACGCTCCAGCTGACGTTGGGATTGACGGTGTTTATGGTGACCCATGACCTCGCCAGCCTCAACACGGTCTGCGACCGTGTCGCTGCGTTGGCCGATGGCAGGATCGTGGCGATTGGTCCTATGAGCGACCTCCTCCGATCAGAACATCCATGGGTCAAAGCCTATTTTCACGGCAAGCGATCCCAGATGCTGCAACCAAAAGCGAGTTGAAAGATGGAAACCCGTGCACCCTTCGCTGTCATCGGCGGCTTCGTGCTGGCGGCCATCGTCGCAATCTTTGGCTTCGTTTACTGGCTCAACAACACCGGAGGACTCGGTCCTCGCACGACCTATCACGTGCAGTTCGAGGGCTCGGTGCCCGGCCTGCTGGTCGGGGCTGCCGTTCTGTTCAATGGAATCCGGGTCGGCGAGGTGACCGAGCTCGGCCTGGCGGCGAACGATCCGCGTCGGGTCAACGCAACGATTTCCGTGGCGTCGACGACTCCCGTGCGCGCCGACACCAAAGTAGGGTTGGAATTTCAGGGGCTGACAGGAGTGCCGGTGATCGCGCTGGAGGGTGGCGCGTCGGCAGGAGCGGCGAGTGCCGTATCGACCTTGATTGCAGAACCGGGCGCCGGACAAAGCATGACGCAGGCCGCCCGGGACGCCCTGCGGCGTGTCGATGCAGTTCTTGCGGAGAATTCAGGGCCGCTCAAAGATACGATCGCCAACCTCAAGACATTCTCAGACGGCCTTGCGCGGAATACCGGCAAGCTCGATGGAATCGTCTCGGGTCTGGAGAAAATGACGGGAGGCGGTGCTCCAGCACAGAAAGTCACCTATGATCTGAGCGCGCCGCGAGAACTGGGGCCGGTCAACAAGACCATCAAGGGGCAGCTTGCGATACCTGAGCCCACGGCCGTGGCGATGCTGCAGACTCAGCGCATGCTATTCACGCCAACAAAGGATTACCCGGGGTTCGGTGATTTCCTGTGGGCTGACAGCATCCCCAAGTTGTTGCAATCACGTCTGATCGATGCCTTCGAGAATTACGATGTGGCCCACGCTCCGCTGCGGACATCCGATCTGGGCCAGCCGGATTTTCAGCTGCTGATTGATGTCCGCCGTTTCCGGATCAATGCCGATACCGCCGCGGTGGAGATCGGCCTGTCGGCTCGCCTCGTCGACAAGAACGGCAAGGCCATCGCGTCTCGGCTGTTTGACGAAAACCAGCCCGTTGCCCGGCTTGATCCTGCTGATGCCGTGTCCGCCTTCGACGAGGCCTTCGGCCGGATTGCCAAATCGATTTTGACCTGGACGATACAGGCGCTCTGAATCGACGGGGCTATTCCAAGCTCTTCAAATACGAGAGCAGATCGTGGATCTGCGGCGGCGCGAGCTGGAATTGGGGCATGGCCGGGTGACCAGTCATGATCCCCTCCGCGAGCGCTTCGCCCAACGATTCGATCGGGTAGCGGAGATGCAGGCTGCGGAACGGAGGGGCCGGTTCGAAGGGGCTCTCTCCCGTTCGACCGATGGCGTGACATCGTGCGCAGTGGGCCTTCGCGAAAGCCTGTCCGCGTTGCTCTGCTGTCGACGCTGCGTATGACGGTGTCGCCAACATCGTGGCGGCGAGAAGGTGGCACAGAACAAGCCGCTGCATTCACGATATCCATTGGTGTTGGGAGTGGCGGCCACGATAGGGCCCGGATTGTTGGTTCGTTTGATTTGAATCAATCGGAACTTCGAGCGTCCGTTAGAATGCAACCATTCGCTTTGCGCTTGGCCCACCGGAGCCCTCGTATGAAGACGTCTCTTGTTGCAATCGATTTCCACGGGCAGGCCTGTGCCGATTGTGCCGTGCGGGGATTCAGTGTCTGTGCGTCGCTCGACCAGTTTGAGATGCGCGAATTCGAGCACCTCAGCCGCCGAGCCCATTTTGCGACCTGCGAGACGGTTTTCGCGCAAGAAGATACGTCGTCCTGCTTCTACAATTTATTGGATGGGGTCATGAGGCTCTACAAGCTTCTCCCCGACGGACGCAGGCAGATCGTCGGATTTGCGCTGCCCGGCGACTTCGTCGGCATGACGACGGAGGAACGGCACGGATTTTCGGCTGACGCGATCGGTCCCGTCACCGTCTGCCAGTTCGCGAAGGGACCGTTCGGACGCTTTGCCGAGGACAAGCCGAATCTGCTGCGCCGGATGAACGAACTGGCCGTGCAGGAGCTGAATCAGGCGCGTGATCACATGGTACTTCTCGGACGCCGATCAGCCGAGGAGAAGGTCGCGACATTCCTCGTTGGCTGGAGGGATCGGCTGGTGGAGCTTCGGGGGGCCTCTAACATGGTACCGTTGCCGATGAGTCGGCAGGATATCGCCGACTATCTCGGGCTCACCATCGAGACCGTCAGTCGAACGTTCACGAAGCTCGAACGGGAGGGCATCATCGCGATCCTGCCCGGGGGCGTCTCGCTTCGGGACTCGGCGCGAGCTGAAGCAATGGCTGCTGCCTGACATCGCGGGCGAAATCCGCATTGCATTGATCTGGATCAAGGACTGTCGCGCAGCCGATAGGGAACTGTGTCTCAAACTCGAACAGGGGGAGAGAGACATGCCGCTGGACGCTATGATGGTCAGCTTTGCAGTTGTGGGGGTTTTTGTCGGGTTCGCTGCGGTCCTGCTTTGGGCTGATTCACAGACAAGGCATCGGGTGTGAGGTACAGGCTGCCCTTGGGCTGCGGCATCTTGCGCTCAGAAGAGTAGCGCTGCCGGTCCGACGGGGCGGCTGGACGACTCTCACGCGTTGCACAATGTATGCAGGGCCCGTCCCGGCGGCGTAAACGCCTCCGGCGTCGATTGGCACATGGCTTCGCCGTTGAGCGTTCGCCGCATTTTCCTGGACAATCCGCCGATCTGCCGTATTCCGAGATGCAATGAAATCGAGGATCGGTGGTCGCAAGTCCGAGGGATCGTTTTTGCTGGTGGCTGTAGGCGTGTCCATAGTCCCCTGACATCCGCGGGGCCTTGGCCACCAGCTTTGGACATTTCCCTTGGGCGGCGGTATTCGGACGCCTGGGAGATGCGGTGTGACTGAGGAAAAGCGGGCGAGCGTCCGACCTACCAATAACGGCAAACTGTCGGTGCTGCGTCAGCATCCGATTTTTCGTGAGCTCGAGGCTGATGCGGTCGATCAGCTCTGCCGCTACGCCAAGCCGACATCGCTCAAGCGCGGTGCAACCATCTTCTCAAAAGGCGATCCTGGCTCGAGCTTATATGCCGTGATCAGTGGCACCGTCAAAATCAGTGTCTCGTCGCCCGACGGCCGCAATGCCATCCTGAACCTGATCAGCGCGGGTGAGATATTCGGCGAGGTCGCCGTGCTCGACGGACGAGAACGCACAGCCGATGCAACGGCCAACACGAATTGCGAGATACTGGTCATCGATCGGCGCGAATTCCTGCCGTTCGTGAAGAGCCAACCGGTGCTGGCAATGAAATTCATCGAGCTGCTTTGCGATCGGCTGCGCTGGACCAGCGACCAGGTCGAGCAGGTCATCCTTCAGGATCTTCCTCGCCGCCTTGCCAGTGCACTGCTCGGCCTGACCGACAAGCGCAAGCTGGATGCCGCGAGCCGCACCATTGCCATCACTCAGCAGGAGATCAGCGAAATGGTCGGCATGACGCGGGAGAGCATCAACAAGCAATTGCGTGCGTGGGCCGCGCGGGACTGGGTCCGCCTCGAGCACGGGGCGATCGTTCTTCTGAATCCCGAGCCGCTACGCGGATTGGCAGAGACCGGTCAAGACGAGGACGAGTAGGGGCCGAGAGGCATTTTCCGGCGTCCTGCTGAACCGATGATGGCCGCATCCGGCCAGCGATCGATCGTGATCTTGACCGCATCCTTGGCTGGAACCTGCCGGCTGTGGGGAAGGTCTTCGCGATAGGCGAACACGGTACAGAGCAGGATCCGCGAGAAGCCGAGCAGCAGTCCCGGGAATATACCCGCCATGAGCAGCGCGCTGATCGAGAACGCCCCACCGGTCGCGAGCGAGTACAGGACGGCGTTGTGGCTTGGTGGCGCCAGTACAACAGGACGGCCATCGGTTCGGGCCAGAAGGTCGCGCTGTTCAGGACGTAGGCGCGTGAAGACCGCCCAAAGGATGAGGGCTGAGATCAGCACGAGCGCCGTCACGCCCGCGATGACGCAGGCGAGATGCAGCGCATCCATCGCCGGAGATGGAGTCCGGCCATCGTAAGCCTCCCGATCGTCCGAACCGAGCGCGCGGTCTACGCGATGTCCTGAATGCGCTTAATCAGTTCTTGGTGCTTCGGACCGTATTTGTCCCAGACCGGCTTTACGGCCTTCTGGAACGGCGCCTTGTCGGCGATTTCGACGATTTCGGAGCCGGCGGCCCTGGCCTTCTCCATCGCTTCCCGCTCGTAGACCTTCCAGAGTTCGCGTTCCTCCATCTGTGCTTCGCGTGCGAACTTCTTGATCAAGGTCTGGTCGTCGGTCGACAGGTTCGCCCAGGCGCGCTTCGAGAACGCGAGGACTTCTGGAATGACGAGATGCTGGGTGAGCGAATAGTACTTCGCGGCCGTGTAGTGATTGCTGAAGACGTAGCTCGGTAGATTGTTCTCGGCCCCGTCGATCACGCCGGTCTGCAGCGCGCTGAAGACCTGATCGTACCCCATCGCGACGCCGTTGCCGCCGAGCGCGTTCATCATGTCGATGAAGATGGGATTGCCGATCACGCGAATCTTCAGCCCCTTCACGTCCTCCACCGTCCTGATGGGCTTCTTGGTATTGTAGATGCTGCGCGCACCCGAATTCATCCAGCAGAGTGCGACGAGATTTGCGCTGGCATTGGCGCTGACGCGGTCCAGAAGGTCCTGACCGATCGGACCGTCCATCATCTTTTCCGAATGTTCGATGCTCTTGAACAGGAAGGGCATGTTGACGACGTTGACGTCATCGACGATCGGGCCGAGCGCGCCGGCGCTGACCCGCAGCATCTGGATCGCCCCGATCTGGGTCTGCTCGATGGTCTCTTTCTCGCCGCCGAGCTGAGCGGACGGATACATCTGGATCGACAGCCTGCCGCTGGTGGCCGCCGCAAGCTTCTTGCCGAGGTTTTCTGTTGCTGCAACCGTCGGATACCCCGGCGGCTGAACGTCGGATGCCTTGAACACCGCCTTCGATTGCGCAAGGGCGGCCGAGATCGGCGGCAGCGTTGCAACGCCCGCAAAGCCCACGCTCAGTCTGATGAAATCGCGTCTTTTCATGGCGTCTCTCCGCCGAAGTGATCGTGTCGCCGCAAGGTTCGATGCGATCATCTCGCTAGCTTGGTTGATCGAAATACTCTGGATTCTTGGTCTGAATTTCAGAGATGTCGTCGAGCAGGCGTTCCAGATGACTCGCCATGGCAGCCCGGGCACGATCCGGATCGCGCCGTTCGATGGCCTGAAGGATTGGTTCGTGCTCTGCGATCACTTCGGCCATCCGTCCGATCTGCGGCAAGGTCAGGCGGCGATAGCGGTCGACGTGAACCTTGACCTGAACGATCAGCTTCCAGATACCGGGATAGCCGGCGACCTCGGCGATGCCAGCGTGAAACATCTCGTCGGCCTGATGGAAGGCTTCGCGATCCTTTGCGGCGCAGGCCTCGCGCTGACGTTCGAGGGTCGCATGCAGGTTGAGCAACTGGCTCGATGTTGCATGCTCGGCCGCCATCCGTGCGGTGGTCTCTTCGAGAGACTTTCGGATGATGATGGTCTCGGGGAGTGCTGCGACCGGAATGCGCGAGACGAAGATGCCGGACTGCGGAAAGATCTCGACCAGCCCTTCGTCCGAGAGCTTCAGAATGGCCTCGCGGACCGGTGTTCTGCTGACGCCATAGGCCGTCGCGATCTGCGCTTCCGAAATCGGTTCGCCCGGCAGGCGCACGAGCGACACGAGTTCCGACCTGAGATCGGTGTAGATGCGTGACGCTGCTGTCGCGCCGCGGGGTCGACCATTGCGGCGCATGCGGGCCACCACGGACCGTGGCGCTGCGGCCAATTTCCTCGGGGGGCGACCGGACATTTTCGTTTCCTCAACTGATATATTAATATATGAAAATCGCTTTGCAATCGAAATTGCCGTCAGCTGAGGGCTCGTGATGGTGCGCTGCGGTGTAGACCGTCGCAGGCAGCAAACACGAGCACGCAACAAAGCCTATCGTCTTTTCTTGCCGTCTTCATCTCGCCCCTAACGGCGGATCAGCCGTCGTCGTCGGCGACTTGTCCGCGTCCAGAACCAGATCTGCGGTGATGCAGACACGTACGAATCTTGTTCATGCGAATGCCTCGCGAATGCTCTCGGCGGATGCATTCTTTGATGCTACCAATCGGGCATGAACCAGCAGACCCGCGTCGATATCCGCCATTCCACCTGCCCGCACGATTGTCCGTCCGCCTGCGCGCTCGACGTCGAAGTGCTCGATCGGAAGACGATCGGCCGCGTTCGCGGCTCGAAACGGCAGACCTATACGGCTGGCGTGGTTTGCGCCAAGGTCGCGAGATATGCCGAGCGGATTCATCATCCTGAAAGGCTGATGCATCCGATGCGTCGCGTCGGTCCGAAAGGATCAGGGCATTTTGCACGCATCTCCTGGGACGAGGCATTGGACGAGATCGCGGAGCGGTTTCTCCAGGCGGAGCGGGATTTTGGCGCTCAGTCGGTATGGCCGTATTATTACGCGGGCACGATGGGTCTCGTGATGCGCGACGGCCTCAATCGTCTCACCCATGTGAAGAAGTATTCGCGATTCTACTCGACGATCTGCGCCAATGTCGCGCGTATCGGCTTTGCCATCGGCACCGGGAAGATCGCCGGCGTCGATCCGCGGGAAATGGCGCTCTCGGACCTGGTCGTGATCTGGGGCACGAACCCGGTGAACACGCAGGTCAATGTCATGACTCATGCCGCGCGCGCCCGAAAAGAGCGGGGCGCCAAGATCGCCGCGATCGATGTCTACGACAATGAGACGATGAAGCAGGCCGACATCAAGATCATCCTGCGCCCGGGCACCGACGGCGCCTTTGCCTGCGGCGTGATGCACGTGCTGTTTCGCGACGGCTTTGCCGACCGCGCCTATATGGAGAAGTACACGGACTGCCCTGCGGAACTCGAGGCGCATCTGCAGACGCGGACGCCGCAATGGGCATCGCAAATCTCTGGCGTTCCCGTGGCCGAGATCGAGGCGTTCGCCCGTCTGGTCGGAGAGACGAAGCGCACCTTCTTCCGGCTGGGTTACGGCTTCACCCGTAGCAGGAACGGTGCCACGCAGATGCATGCGGCATCCTGCATTCCCGCGGTGACGGGCGCCTGGCAGTACGAAGGAGGCGGGGCCTTCTTCAACAACGCCGCGCTTTGGCACTTCGATGAGTCGATCATCGAGGGCCATGACGCCGTGGATCATTCCACCCGCTTCCTCGATCAGTCCCAGATCGGGCGCATCCTGACGGGAGACGCGGTGGCCCTCTGTGGAGGCCCGCCAGTCAAGGCGATGCTGATCCAGAACACCAACCCGATGACGGTGGCGCCCGAGCAGGAGCTGGTTCGCAACGGATTTGCGCGCGAAGACCTTTTCGTCGCCGTCCACGAGCAGTTCATGACCGAGACGGCGCAGATGGCGGACATCGTGCTGCCCGCCACGATGTTCATGGAGCATGACGATCTCTATTACGGCGGCGGCCATCAGCACATCTCGGTCGGACCGAAGCTGATTGATCCACCGGGTGAGTGCCGCTCCAACCACGAGGTGCTGCAAGGCCTGGCGCGGCGGCTGCGGGCTGTGCATCCGGGCTTCGAGATGTCGCCGCGCGAGCTGATCGATGCGACGTTGAAGAAGAGCGGCCATGGCGATATCGCCGGGCTCGAGGCCGATGTCTGGCGTGACCTTCAGCCGGACTTCCGCACGTCGCACTATCTCGACGGCTTCGCGCACAGGGACGGCAAATTCCACTTCAAGGCCGACTGGGCTCATCCGCCATTCGGACGCGTCATGGGCAATCCGGAGCGCATGCCGTCATTGCCCGACCATTGGGCGGTGACCGAAGAGGTCGATCAGCAGCATCCGTTCCGGCTTGCAACCAGTCCCGCACGCTCGTTCCTCAACACCTCCTTCAACGAGACGCCATCGTCGCAGGCGCGGGAAGGGGCCCCCTCCGTCATGATCCATCCGCTGGATGCAGCCCCGCTCGGCATCGTCGACGGCGACATCGTCACGCTCGGCAATGAGCGCGGACAGACCTCGCTTGCGGCCCGGCTGTTCGACGGAGTCCGGCGCGGAGTGTTGATCGCCGAATCGATCCATCCCAATCGCGCCCATGTCGGGGGACGCGGCATCAACGTGCTCACCGCCGCCGACACCGTCGCCCCGATCGGGGGCGCGGCCTTCCACGACAACAAGGTCTGGCTGCGCAAATCGGCAGGCTGACCCACTGGGGCAAGCCGAGTTATCGAAAACCCTTCTGATTCGAGGGCCCTAATTGCCCCTTACGCCGAGGGGCGGGCGCCTCGCAGGATCATTTTACCCTTCTTTGACGTTTACATTATCTTCTTGAGCGTCGCTCAAAAGCGCGATATATTTTGAGCGTTGCTCAAAATATGGAGAAGTCTCATGCAGGTTCTCGACTCTCGCGCTCCCCATTTTTTTTCGACCAATGCGCCGACAGGACTGAACGGTCTCGCGCGGTTCGCGTCTCACCTTTTGACGGCGCGCGTCGAGCGGATCGCAAATGCTTGTGATGTTGCCGGTCTGCTGGCTGCGCGGCGAACGAGGCGGCTGGCGGGACAACGTCTGTTTCGTGCCGCCGGGCGCGAAGGGCACCGGCTGCGCCGTGGCGGCCTGTTCGGCTGCTTCCACTACCTGAGCGAACTGACCTGACCTCGTCTCAAATCCCGATCTGATGCGCAACGAAGCGGTCACCATGTCCTCGCGTCCCACCCCCTCCGTCCCGTTGCCATCGGTCTGGATAAGCCTTTTGCACACGACCTTCGCGCTATTTTCCATCCTGGTCGGCGACCAACAACAGAACGCCTAACCGCATGACCGCGTCTAACGGGATGCATCGCCGGCTCCGCCTCATTTCATCACCAACCTTCAAGACTCTTGCGATCCTTGCGGCCAAGCCGCTGCAGCACATCAGGAATCGATCATGATCAAGCAGTTGATGTCGTCGCGCCGTTTTGCCCCGCTGTTCTGGGCTCAATTCTCCTCGGCGCTGAACGACAACGTCCTGAAGAATGCGCTGGTCATCATGCTGCTCTATGGCGCCGTGGCAACGCATGGCGACGCGCTTGTGACCGTGGCGGGCGCCGTCTTCATCTTTCCGTTCTTCATCCTGTCCGGGCTCGGCGGCGAGCTGGCGGATCGATATGTTAAGGGAATCGTGGCGCGCCGGCTCAAATTCGCGGAGATCTTCGCCGCAACCTTTGCGGCGCTGGGCTTCTTTCTGCATTCGATCCCGCTGCTGTTCGTCGCCCTCGGCATGTTCGGTGTCATTGCCGCGCTGTTCGGTCCCGTGAAATACGCCATGCTGCCCGATCAACTGACGGTCGGTGAGCTCGCAACCGGCAACGCGCTGGTCGAAGGCGCGACCTTCATGGCCATCCTGATCGGCACCATCGCCGGCGGCCAACTCGTCTCCGGCTCGTCGCACATGGGATGGGTCGCTCTCGCCGTCATCGGCCTCGCGTTGATCTCCTGGGCGTCGGCCTCGCGCATTCCGCACACGTCGCCGTCGGCCCCCGATCTGCGCATCACGGCCAATCCCTGGACCTCGACCTCGCACCTTCTCAAGTCGCTGTACGCCGCGCCGCGGCTGTGGGACGGCATGGTGATCGTGTCCTGGTTCTGGCTGGTCGGCGCCGTCGTGCTGTCGCTGCTGCCGGCGCTGGTCAAGGATGTCGTCGGCGGCACCGAGGGCGTGGTCACTCTGTGCCTCGCCATCTTCGCGATTGGCATTGCCATCGGCTCGCTGTTCGCAGCGCATCTCAGCCATGTCAGGCCGAATCTCGCGCTGGTGCCGATCGGCGCCATCCTCATGGGCGTGCTCGGCCTCGATCTGTCCTGGGCGATCGGGACGACAGTGACCGCGAAGGGCCTCACGCCGCTCGCCTTCGTCGGCTCTTGGGCGGGCGCGCGCATGCTGATCGATTTCGCCGTTTTCGCCTTTGGCGGCGGCCTGTTCGTGGTTCCGGCGTTCGCCGCCGTGCAGGCCTGGTCGGAGCCGACCGAGCGCGCCCGGGTCATCGCTGCCGGCAATGTGCTGCAGGCCGCCTTCATGGTGGTCGGCTCGCTGGGCGTAGCCGGCCTGCAGGCCCGCGGGCGTCTCGATCGCCTGGATCTTCTTCGGTCTGGCTTTGGCCAGCTTCGGCGCCGTCTGGTTCGTGCTCAACAAATGGGGCAGGGAGGGCGTGCGCGATTTCGGCGCGATGCTGTTCCGTGCTCTGTTCCGCACCGAAGTGCGCGGCCTGGAGAACCTGCCGCCAGCCGGCACCCGCATGCTGATCGCGCCGAACCATGTCAGCCTGATCGACGGTCCGCTGCTACACGCGGTGCTTCCGATTGATGCGACCTTCGCCGTGGACACCGGGATCTCCAAGGCCTGGTGGGCGAAGGTCTTTCTGAAACTTGTGAGGCACATCACGATCGACCCGACGAAGCCGCTCGGTGCTCGCGATCTGATCAAGCTGGTCGCCAGCCAGGAACCGGTGGTGATCTTCCCCGAGGGCCGCATCACGGTGTCGGGCTCACTGATGAAAGTCTATGACGGCACCGCGATGATCGCCGACAAGGCCGATGCCATCGTGGTGCCCGTTCGCATCGAGGGCGCGCAGCGCTCGCATCTCAGCTATCTCAAGGATGGCCAGATCAAGCGCTCGTGGTTTCCCAAGGTGACGGTGACGATCCTGCCGCCGGTGAAGCTCACCATCGATGCCGCTCTCAAGGGCAAGACCCGCCGCAATGCGGCCGGCGCGGCGCTGCAGGACGTGATGATCGACGCCATGGTCAAGAACGCCATGCTGGATCGGACGCTGTTCGAGGCGCTCGCCCATGCCCATCGCGACCACGACACCGGCAAGGTGATGATCGAGGATCCGCTCGGCACCAAGCTGACCTATCGCAAGCTGCTGCTCGGCTCGCAGGTGCTCAGCCGCAAGCTCGAGCAGGGCACGATGGTGGGCGAGAACATCGGCCTGTTGCTGCCGAACTCCGCCGGCGTCGCCGTGGTGTTCATGGCGCTGCAGTCGATCGGCCGCGTGCCGGCAATGCTGAATTTCTCCGCCGGCCCGGTGAATGTGCTGGCGGCAATGAAGGCGGCGCAGGTCACGACCGTTCTGACGTCGCGGGCCTTCATCGAGAAGGGCAAGCTCGACAAGCTGATCGCGGCGATCGAAGGACAGGCCCGCCTGGTCTATCTCGAGGACGTCAAGGCCTCCGTCAGCCTGGCCGACAAGATCAAGGGGATGATCGACGGCACCAAGCCGCGCGTCGCCCGCAATGCCGACCATCCGGCGGTGATTCTGTTCACGTCCGGCTCCGAAGGCACCCCGAAGGGCGTCGTCCTGTCCCATCGCAACATTCTCGCGAATGCCGCGCAGGCATTGGCGAGGGTCGATGCCAACGCTAACGATCTTGTGTTCAATGTTTTGCCGGTCTTTCACTCCTTCGGCCTCACTGGCGGCATGATGATGCCCATGTTGGCGGGCATCCCGATCTACATGTACCCGTCGCCGCTGCATTACCGGATCGTGCCCGAACTGATCTACCAGACCGGCGCCACGATCTTGTTCGGCACCGACACCTTCCTGACCGGCTACGCGCGCTCCGCTCATGCCTACGATTTCCGCACCCTGCGGCTGGTCATTGCCGGCGCCGAGCCGGTCAAGGATCGGACACGGCAGATCTACATGGAGCGTTATGGCATCCGCGTTCTCGAAGGCTATGGCGTCACCGAGACCGCGCCGGTGCTGGCGATGAACACGCCGATGGCCAACCGTGTCGGCACCGTCGGCCGCCTGTCGCCGCTGATGGAGTATCGGCTCGACAAGGTGCCGGGCATCGAGGAGGGCGGACGGCTTTCGGTCCGCGGCCCCAACGTCATGCTCGGCTATGTCAGGGCCGAAAATCCCGGCGTGCTCGAGGCACTGCCGGAGGGCTGGCACGACACCGGCGACATCGTCACCATCGACGCGCAGGGCTTCATCACGATCAAGGGCCGCGCCAAGCGCTTTGCCAAGATCGCCGGCGAGATGGTGTCGCTGACGGTGGTCGAGCAGATCGCCGCGGCTTTGTGGCCGCAGGCAGCCTCGGTCGCGGTGTCGATCCCCGACCAGCGCAAGGGCGAGCGCATCGTGCTGATCACGACGCAGAAGGATGCCGAACGCTCCGCGATACAGCGTCAGGCCAAGGCGCAAGGCGCGCCGGAGCTTGCGGTGCCGGCCGTCGTGATGGTGGTCGACAAGATCCCGCTGCTCGGCTCGGGCAAGACCGACTATGTCGGCGCCAAGGCGCTTGCCGAGGCGAGTGCGGCAACCGCTACGACGGAGCGCGAGCCGGAGGAGCGGGAAGTCGCGTGATCGCATCGCTGCGCCGGCGTTCTCAGCACAGTGGCCCCCGCGACGCGGGGGTTGTGCTGCTGCATGGCATCGCCGGTCGGTCATTGATGCTGCGTCCGCTGGAAAAGCGGTTGCAGCGCGCAGGTTTTGCGACGCTGAACCTCGACTATGAGAGCCGCAAGAAGCCGCTCGAGTTTCTTGCTGACGACATCCGCCCGGCGATCGCCGATTTCGCCGCCGGGATCGACGGTCCGGTCCATTTCGTCACCCACTCGATGGGCGGGCTGCTGGCACGGGTCGCGATCGCGAAGCATCGGCCGGCGCGGCTCGGCCGTGTCGTCATGCTGGGAACGCCCAATGGCGGCAGCGAGCTCGCCGACCGGCTGCAGAACGTCGGGCTGTATCGCGCCTATTTCGGGCCGGCAGGCCTGCAACTGGTGACCACGAAAGACGTCACGCTCGCCTCCTTGCCGGCCGCCGACTACGAGATCGGCGTGATCGCCGGCAACCGTTTCCTCGACCCGATCGCCGGGCTGTTCCTGCTGCCATGGCCGAACGACGGCCGCGTCTCGGTCGAGAGCTGCAAGCTCGTCGGGATGACGGACTACACGACCGTCAAGGCCTCGCACGTGGGACTGCTGGTGCATCCGACGTCGTTCCGGCAGACCATCGCGTTCCTGCGTACCGGCCAGTTCGAGCCTGCGCGTCCGCTGCTGCGCGGCGTCATCGATGAGATCGGCCGCCGCGCGGCCTCCTGACGCAAGTTTTCCTTGCTCCTCGCGGCTATCCCGCGACAATCTCGCATCCGACAGCAAGCGACAGGCAAGGCGATGACCGACGACAGCGTGATTCTCGACAAGCGCGGGCAGGCCCTCTGGATCACCATCAATCGTCCGGAGAAGCGCAACGCGCTGAATGGCGACGTCATCGCCGGCATCTCGCGCGGCTATCGCCAGGCGCATGACGATCCCGGGGTGCGCGTGATCGTGCTGACGGGGGCGGGCGACAAGGCGTTCTGCGCGGGCGCCGACCTGCAGAACTCCGGCGCGGCGTTCGCGATGGATTTCTCCCGTCCCAATGTCGACTATGCCGATCTGCTCAGGCTGTCGCAGAATGCCACCAAGCCGGCGATCGCGCGGGTCGGCGGCGTCTGCATGGCCGGCGGCATGGGCCTGCTGTGCATGACCGACATGGCGGTCGCGGCCGACCACGTCCTCTTCGGCCTTCCGGAGGTGAAGGTCGGCGTGTTCCCGATGCAGGTCCTGAGCCTCTTGCAGAGCATCGCGCCGCCGCGTCTCGTCAACGAATGGGCGCTCACGGGCGAGCCGTTCGACGCCAAGGCTGCACAGGCCGCCGGGTTGCTCAACCACGTCGTGCCGGCGGCCGAGCTCGACGGCAAGATCGACTGGCTGATCGGCCGCCTCGTCGACAAGTCGCCGACCGCCATCCGCCGCGGCAAATACGCCATGCGCGCCATCGCCTCGATGTCGTTCGACGAGTCCATCGCCTATCTCGAAAGCCAGATCGCGCTGCTCGCGATGACCGAGGACGCCAAGGAAGGCCTGAAGGCATTTGCCGAGAAGCGCAAGCCGGTGTGGCCGGGGAAATGATTTCGCTCGTATGATGAGGTCGTCATTCCGGGGCGCGCGTAGGGCGAGCCCGGAATCCATACTCCCGATGGCGGTTATGGATTCCGTGCCCACGCCTTGCAGGCGCGGTCCGGAATAACGCTGGTGGAGACGTGCGCGCGTTCTCAACATCGTCGCCATCGTCGAGCAACAGAATATATTCGTCAGCAATCTCGCGGCGCCGTGCGCCCGAGTCCCGTTCTGGTCTCAGCACTCAGAGATGAAGAGGGCGCAGGGCAGGTGAATCGGCTTATACGTGATCTCTCTGGTGCCCTGGGCTTTCGGGTCACCGTCACGTGCGTGCGGCCTGCCGTCTTTGAGGAGCACTTGTTCCTCGGCTAGCGTGCAACTCTACGCCCGCCACGGGGACCCCACTCCCGGCGCTCGTTTCTGCACAGGCCAAGCGCTCTGAACGGCATCAATCGGATCATGGGTGACGAGATCAAGGATCTCGTTGTTGGCGAAGCCGATCGCCATGGGGCGCACCACGTCTGCCACCACGCCTAGATCGTAGAATTCGGTTACCGCCCCGTCGATCCGAAACCAGTTTTCGCAGACACCGGTATCGAGATTGATCAATTGGATTCCGCACCACGGTTCGGAATCGGTTTCGGCTAACCGGCGGTCCAGTGCGAGACCCTCGAACCGCTCATAGCGAGGTTTCGACAAGCCAACGAAGGCATAGTTGCCGAAAAACGCGAGCCCGCGCACGAAGCCGGGACAGAAGGCCAAAACCTGGAACGTCGCGCCGGCTGCTGAACGCGCGATCCACCCGATCTCCCCTGTGCCCGAGTTAAGCACCCACAATCTCCCGCGATAGAGTCGGGGGGAATGAGGCATCGAGAGACCGCCGATCACTATCTCGTTGGAGTGCACGTCGACGACGATGCCGCCATCGGAGCGACGGTCGCGCCAGCCATCGACGGTATCCGATTTGCTGATCGCGGTAACGTAGCGAGGGGTGCCGTCTTCGATGGCAAGTCCGTTCAGGTGACATCGGTCCTCCCTGACGATCTTCGAAATGAATGAAGGCTTCCACAGCGGCGTGAAGCTGTGCCGTTCCGATATTGAAGCAAGACAATTGTAAAGCGTGTTGACGAAGACGATGCGGCCATCGCTCAGCACCCCGACGTCGTGAACATCGAGCTCGCCGGTGGTGAATATCTGGCGCGGGACATAACAGGCATCGTGCAGATCGTTGATCCGCTGGCCGGGCGCAAGCACGTTCCTGAATTTCAGGATTTGGAACATCGTGGCGAGCAGAATCGTGTCTCTGTCCACGACGCAGAGTCCCATAGCCTTGTGAAAGAGGCGCTCGTGGACCAAGAGCCCGCCATCGACGTTCTGACCGAGGAAATAGAGTTTGCCGGATTGATAGGACGAACCCACGATGGCGATGCGCTGAGAACCAAGAAACTCGGGCAGTCCGGGGGACATGGAGTACCGAAGCGCCTCCCCGCCGGCTTGGCCGACCTGTTCCGCGGGAAGGCGCAGGCCAGTTTGATCGGCGGGCAAAATCTCGTTTGATTCGAATGTCGGCACATCGTCACGACAGCACATGAATGCTTCCCCAAACGGCGGTGGACCCGACAAGAGGCCGCGCCTCTTCAGCGCGGCCCAGGAGAGCGCCTCGAAAGACGGGATCGACCTACGACTTTGTGATCGAAGTGCGGCATCTCCTGGTTGTCGAGTGATTTTTGACATATAAAGGTTGAATTTCCCAGCCCAAGGAGGGGGCGCTTGTCCGACAGGTCTCTATGCCGGCAGCTGGTGCTGTCGTCTTCGATGCTGGTGGGTGCTGTTTCCGGCTATAGCCGCCGGGCCTACTCTGCTTGCGCCAATGTGGGCGGTTCCAATTGGGAATGCTCGGGGGCCAGCACCGCCCAGACGATTTCGGGCGCCAACGCGCACGTGACTGCGCTATCGGGATTCCGCATTACCACTGTCTCCGCGAATGCCCTCACGATCACCGGCGCTGGCGACCTTTCATATACCGACACGAACTCCTCTCCATTTACCGCGAGCGCCGGTAACGGACTCAATATGACGACGACAGCCGGCGTTCCGGGCAGCATCACAGTCAATACCAACGGTGATATCACCGCCCTCAACTACGGCATTCGGGGCCGCAACCAGGGCACCGGCGCGCTCAACATCACGACCAATGGCGATGTCGTCAGCACGGGCACAACCGCGGTATCGCGGGGAATCGTGGCGATCAATTTCGGCACTGATCTGACCGTGACAACCGGCGCGGGCTCCAACGTTAGTGGCGCACGCTACGGAATTCTGAGCCGCAACTACGGCACTGGATCGACGACCGTGACGGTCAATGGTGACGTCACAGCCGCCGGCACGACCGGCAGCGATTTCGCGCTTCTCGCGAGAGGGAACGCGGATGTCACGGTGACCACAACCGCCGGAACCGCCGTGAGCGGCCAGGAGAGTGGCATCTTTGCGCGGAGCGATGGTAATGGCGCGGTAAAGATTACCATCTCGGGCGACGTCACAGGAACCAATACGACGGGCATATATGCGAGAAGCGGAACGAGCGGATCGATTGCGATTGCGATCGGTGCCGGAAGCCAGGTGACCTCGAATGGTACGGGGGCGGATGGTTTCGCCATTGATACATCGAGCCTCGTCGTCAGCCCCACGACTCTCACTGTGGCCGGCACGCTCAACGGCGGTGCAGGCGGCGCGGCGCGATTTCATGGTTCGGCGAACCGGCTTGAGCTTCATCCAACCGCTGTGATCAACGGCAACGTCTTCGGCGGCGGCAGCGACACCCTTGCACTGGGCGGCACGGGTACAGCGAGCTTCAACGTCGCAACGGTCGGTGCAGGCCTG
Organism: Bradyrhizobium sp. HKCCYLRH3061; assembly: GCF_051168015.1. NCBI lineage: Bacteria > Pseudomonadati > Pseudomonadota > Alphaproteobacteria > Hyphomicrobiales > Nitrobacteraceae > Bradyrhizobium > Bradyrhizobium sp. HKCCYLRH3061. The sequence continues at coordinate 75,906 of NZ_JBNPUE010000001.1, read as the reverse complement.
CAATACCAGGGCTTCGGGACGTTTCTCAAGGAGGGCAGCAGCCACTGGACGCTTACGGGCGCCACTCCGCTTATCTCCAGCTTTGCCGTGAGTGGCGGCCTGCTCGAGGTTGACGGAAGCATGCCAAACACCTCGGTCACGGTGAATAGCGGCGCACTGCAACTCGGGAATGGCGGCAGCGGCGGCTCGATCGGCGGCAACGTCAACGACAATGGCACCTTCGCGATCAATCGTTCCGACAGCTACACGTTCGGTGGCATCATTTCGGGCACCGGGACGTTCCAACAGCTTGGCTCCGGCTCGACCATCTTCTCTGGCGCGAACACTTATACCGGCGGCACCACCGTCAGCGCTGGGACGCTGCAACTCGGGAATGGCGGCACCAGCGGCTCGATCGTCGGCGACGTGATCAACAACGGAATCTTGGCCTTCAATCGTTCCGACAATTACACCTTCGGTGGAACGATCTCGGGCCCTGGTACCCTTGAGCAGAACGGCAGTGGCACGCTCGTCCTGAGCGGGGACAGCAGCTATACCGGTCCGACGTTCGTCAACGGCGGAATACTGGACGTCACGGGGAGGCTTGCATCGACCGTGTTCGTCAACTCCGGGACCCGGCTCACGGGCAATGGCACGATCGGGGGGCTCGGTGTCGCGAGCAGCGGAGTCGTTGCGCCAGGCAATTCGATCGGGACGCTTAATGTCTCCGGCGATCTATCCTTTGCCTCTGGCTCCGCCTACGAAGTCGAGACCAACGCGACCGGGGCCGCAGACCGGATCGCGGCGACCGGCACGGCAAGACTCAATGGCAATGTTGTTGTCCTGCCGCAAAGCGGTGCCTATGGCTTCCGTACGACCTACAATATTCTCAATGCCGCCGATGGCGTCATTGGTACCTTCTCTGGGGTGAGCAGCAACTCTGCGTTCCTGTTTCCCAGCCTGAGTTATGATGCCAACAACGTGTTCCTCTCGCTTACCCAGTCGACCTTCTTTCCGAGCGTCGCGCGGACGGCAAACCAGCTGGCCGTAGCCACCGCTCTCCAGGAAAGCTCGCCGGACAGCCGGCTTTTCGGCAGCGTTATCTTCCAGACGGCGGCCGGCGCGCAGCAGGCGTTCGACGCGCTATCGGGCGAACTTCATGCCAGCGCACGGACGTCCATTGTTGAAGACGGCCATTACGCCCGGGATGCCGTCCTCGGACGCTTGCGTCAAACTTCGTTTGAGGACCGTTTTGGGGCCTTTGCGGGTTTTGGCTCCGAAGGTCCGGCCGTGATCTACGGTGATGCCGATCGATCCCCGCCGAAGCATCTGGCCTATGTCGATACGGGCAGGCACATTTTCCGCGCTGGTAGCATTCCTTCGTCGGCCAACGCATCCACATCGCGGAATATTGCCTGGTGGGCTCAGGGAGTGGGGGCTTGGGGCACGGTTCATGGTGACGGGAGTGCTGCTGGTATGAGCAGACTCCTGAGCGGCTTCTTCAGCGGAGTAGACGGGCGGCTGGGAGACAACTGGCGGGCAGGCGTTGCACTCGGCTACACCAATTCGAGGATGAGCATCGATGCCCGTGCGAGCTCGGCCGATATCGAGAGCGCATTTTTCGGCGTCTATACAGGGTTGGGCGTGGGTGCCTGGAACGTCCGCTCGGGGGCACTTCTGAGTTTCAGCACGATTGGGAGCGCTCGCTCGATCAGCTATCCCGGTTTTCTCGAACGGGCGACCGGGCGCTATGGCGCGTTCAGCTCACAATTATTTGGTGAGATTGGGTATGATCTAAACCTCGCGAATGCTGTTGTGGAGCCATTCACAGGTTGGTCCTGGATCCATCTCCATACCAATGGCTTCGATGAGGCCGGTGACGTTGCCGCACTTTCCGTCGCATCGCGCGAGGAGGACGTGGGTTATACCGCGATCGGGTCGCGCGCGTCGGCGGTGATTGGATTGTCGGGCGGAATGGCGCTCAAACCTTCAGCATCGCTCGCTTGGCAACACGGGTTCGGCCAGCTTAAGCCGGAAGACTACCTGCTTTTCAGAAGCACGGGCGCTCGATTCGACATCGCCGGGGTGCCGCTCGCCCGCGATGCCGCCCTGGTGCAAACCGCGCTTGATCTGCGCACAGGCGCCAATACTGTCATAGGATTGTCCTATCGCGGCAATCTTTCGACCAGCACCCAGGATCATTCGGTCGAGGGGCACATCAAAATTCAATTCTAGCTCTATCCGGCAAAAGATATTCGGAGCGATGCACGAGGCGATTCGGCATCTTATCGAGACGTGCCTACGATTTGCCCGCGACTGCGCAGCACACTTTCGAGCGTTGCCTGGTTTTGTCCTTGCCGCAGATGAACAATGAGCTTGGATGATCTTCGTTTGCGACTGAAACCTTACAGCAGAATTGGCTACGCAGGTTGCTCCGAGCTTCGCACGGCGTCATGATTGATGGATGCTGCGGCATTCGGATCGAGGAGAACATGACGCCATCGGCCGGACATCCCAACGCTGACGGCCTGCGCATCCGGCCGATGCGCCCGGACGAGATTTCGCTCGCCATCGATTGGGCGGCGGCCGAGGGCTGGAATCCCGGCCGGTCGGATGCGGCCTGTTTCGCCGTGGTCGATCCCGGCGGCTTTCTGATTGCCGAGCGTGAGGGCGTGCCGGTCGCAACCGTGTCCTGCGTGAACTACGACGACCGCTTCGCCTTTCTCGGCTTCTACATCGTCCGTTCCGAGCTGCGCGGGCACGGCTACGGCTTGCGGCTCTGGCAGGCGGCGATGGCCCATGCGGGTTCGCGGGTCGTCGGGCTCGACGGCGTGGTCGCGCAGCAGGACAACTACCGGAAATCCGGCTTCAGCTATGCGTATGCCAATATCCGCTACGGCGGGCGACCCGTAGCCCTGCCGCAGTCGGTGGAGCGATCAGGTGTCGTCACTCTGGGCGATGTGTCGTTCGCCGATATCGAAGCGTCAGACGCGACCGTGTTTCCTGCCCCGCGCCGTGCATTCCTGCGAGCCTGGATCGACACGCCCGGTCATGTCGGCCGGGCGCTGATCCGCGACGATACGCTAGCCGCCTGGGGTGTGATCCGTCCGTGCCGCATCGGCTACAAGATCGGTCCGCTGGTTGCCGAGAGGCGCGATGATGCCGAGGCCGTAATCGCGGCTCTGTTGAGCACGGCCGGCGAAGCCGAGGTGTTCCTCGACGTGCCCGCGATCAATTCCGCGGCGGTGGCGCTCGCCGAGAGCCTCGGCCTCAAGCCGGTGTTCGAGACCGCGCGGATGTACACCGGGCCGATCCCGCCGCTACGGATCGAGCGGGTGTTCGGCGTCACCACCTTCGAGCTCGGTTAGCCCAGCGGCCGCGCGAAGCTCAGTTCATGACCGTCGGGATCGGTGAGGTGGAAATAGCGCTCACCCCATTCGGCGTCGCGCGGCTCGGTCGAGGGCGTGAAGCCGGCGCCGAGCGCCTTCGCGTAGACGGCGTCGACGTCGGCGACATGGAAGATGATGCGGCCCCACCAGCTCCATTGCTTGTCCTTGGGCATGGCGATCAGGTTGAGAAAGCCGAAGCCGACCCTGAAACTCGTGAACGGCGTGTGGGCGCCGCCATGAGCGATGTTGTCGAAGCCGAGCGCGCGATAGAAGGCGACGGCACGCGCCATGTCGTGGGTGGCGATGGTGATCGCGCTGATGCTCTCGATGGTCATGAAGGCGCTCCGAGCCCTAGTGGAAGCCGCGTTGCAGGAAAGCGTATCCTGCCGGTGTCAGGCAAGGGCAGCGTCGCGGCTCATCGCCAGCGCCGCCGGCTCATTGCCGCTCCCAACGCAATAAAGACCGCGGCGCCGAGCGCGACCGTCATCGCGCGCGCGACATCACCGGGCACCAGCAGGGTCTGCTGGGCCGCGCCGCGGCTGAACGAACCGCGGGTGCGGTGCAGGCGCGTCACCGGGTGATCGAGATTGTCGGTGCGGTCGGGCACCAGCGGCACATCGGTCTGTTGCCCGGCGATCGCCTTGGCTGCGAGGTAGCGGTCGAGCAAAGCCGGCGCGACGGCGTTACCGAGGATCGTGAGCAGTGTCGGCCAGCCGATCCAATATTCGCGGAAGCCGCCGTCGGCAACGCGATAGACGGCGTCCGCGATCACCTCGGGCTCCACCGGCCGGCCCATCGGGCGTGGCGTATGCGCAAGGTGCGCGCGGGCCCAGTCGAATTGCGGTGTGTTCACCGCGGGCAGATCGACGATGCTGAGCGTGATGCCCGAGCGCTCGTGCATCAGCTCGGCACGCAGCGAGTCGGTGAAGCCCCGGATCGCATGTTTGGCGCCGCAATAGGCCGCCTGCAGCGGAATGCCGCGATAGGCGAGCGCCGAACCGATCTGAATGATGCGGCCTTCGCTGCGCCGGCGCATCGAGCGCAGCGCCGCCATCGTGCCGTGCACGAAGCCGAGATAGGTGACCTCGGTGACGCGGCGGAATTCTTCCGGCGTGATGTCCGCTACGGTCGAGAACACCGTCTCCATGGCGTCATTGATCCAGATGTCGACCGGACCCAGGCGCTGCTCGAGCCGCTCGGCCGCGTCGAACAGGGCCTGCGCATCGGCGACATCGACGGCCTCGTATTCGGCATGGGCAAACCGCGCCTGCAGCTCGCGCTGGACGTCGCGCAGCGCTTCCTCGTCGCGCGCGATCAGGCCGATGCGATCGCCGGCCTCGCCGAAACGCTTCGCGATGGCACGGCCGACGCCTGCGGAGGCGCCAGTGATGATGATGGTGCGAGTTCGTCTGCGAGGCATGTCCGGTTTCTCCACGCGCCCCTTGGTACAAACGTGCGGCGGCCGGCAATGTTTCGGGCCGGTCAAGCCGGCCGAATGAATTCTCCGTCAGCTTTTGACGGCGCCGGGGAGTTCGACGCGCGATCCACCGAGCTCCGAGAGGGCACGCCAGTCCCCTCGAGATCGTTGGAACGGTAGAATTCGCAGAGCTTTGCTGTGCGACCGAGCTCAGCCCGCATTGGCCTTGAGGCCGGCGGCTTCGATGCCGGCGACCGCGCAGATCTCGTCATTGTCGGAGGTATCGCCGGAGACGCCGACGGCGCCGACGAGCGTGGTGCCGTCCATGATCAGCACGCCGCCGGGCACCGGGACCATGCGCCCCTGGGCCAGCGTGTTCACGGCGTCGATGAAATAGGCCTGCTCCTGCGCGCGCTGGAACAGGGCGCGGGAGCCGAGGCCGAGCGCGAGCGCCCCATAAGCCTTGCCGTGCGCGACCTCGGCCCGCATCAGGCTGGTGCCGTCCTGTGCGGCGGCGGCCTTCAGGCAGCCGCGCGCGTCGAGCACCATCACGGCGAGCGGCTTGAGCTTCTTTTCGAGGCCTTTGGCGAGGGTGGCATCGAGGATCTTGCGGGCGGTGTCGAGCGTGAGATCGGCCATGTCTGTTAGTCCCTGTGTCATTAACTCAAACGAAGCTGCGTAGGGTGGCAAAGCGGAGCGTGCCACCATCTGGCGAAGCGGAAGGTCTGTGGTGGGCACGCTTCGCTTTGCCCACTTACGAACTACGTTGATGCGCGCCCTCGCTCCAGGCTCATCGCCAGGAGCTGCGCGGCGTGAACGGCGCCACGATTGGCGCCGTCCTGGATCTGGTGGCGGCAGGAGGTGCCGTCGGCGACGATGAACGTTGCAGCGTCGGCCTTGCGCACGGCTGGTAGCAGCGACGCTTCCGCCATCTGCAGCGAGACCTCGTAGGTCTCCGCGCCATAACCGAAGGCGCCGGCCATGCCGCAGCAGGAGGATTCGATGGTCTCGATCTCGAGCTCCGGAATGAGCCGCAGCACCTGCTCGACCGGCTTGAAGGCGGCGAAGGACTTTTGGTGGCAATGGCCGTGCAGCAGCGCCTTGCCGGGCAGGGGGGCGAGCGGCAGCGCGAGCCGGCCGCTCTCGGCCTCGCGCGCCAGAAACTCCTCCAGCAGCAGCGCATGTGCGCTGATCGTTTTCGCGGTCGCGTCGTTGCGCAGCGACAGCAGCTCGTCGCGGAGCGTCAGCAGGCAGCTCGGTTCCAGGCCGATGATCGGCACGCCGCGCGATGCGAACGGCGCGTAGGTTTCGACCAGGCGCTGCAGCTCGGACTTGGCTTCGCCGACGAGGCCGGCGGAGAGAAAAGTGCGGCCGCAGCACAGCGGGCGGCCACCATCCGTCGGCTTCGGCACATGCACGCGATAGCCGCCGGCGATCAGCACGCGCAGCGCGGCGTCGAGGTTTTCGCGCTCGTAGACGCGGTTGAAGGTGTCGCCGAACAGCACGACCTCGCGGCCATCAGCCGGACCGAACGCGTCGGCGTCGACACGGAAGGTGTCGCTGCGGAACGCCGGCAGCTTGCGCCTGGCGCTGATGCCCGCGACGCGCTCCATCAGTGCGCGCAGGGGCGCGACGTGATTGCGCAGGTTCACGAGCGGCGCGAAGCGGGCAGCCATATCGGCATAGCGCGGCAGATAGGCGACGAGCCGGTCGCGCAAGGTGAGGCCATGCGTGGTCGCGCGGGCCGCCAGCACCTCGATCTTCATCTTGGCCATGTCGACGCCGGTCGGGCACTCGCGGCGGCAGGCCTTGCAGGACACGCAGAGCTTCAGCGTCTCCATCATCTCGTCGGACGACAGCGCGCCGGGACCGAGCTGGCCGGAAATCGCGAGCCGCAAGGTGTTGGCGCGGCCGCGCGTGACATCCTTCTCGTCGCGGGTGGCGCGGTAGGACGGGCACATCACGCCGCCGTCGAGCTTGCGGCAGGCGCCGTTGTTGTTGCACATCTCGACCGCGCCCTGGAAACCGCCGGCGGCGCCGGGATAGGCCGACCAGTCGAGTACTGTCTTGATGTCGTCGACGCGGTAGTCCGGCGGATAGCGGAACAGCGAGCGGTCGTCCATCCTGGGCGGATCGACGATGCGGCCGGGATTGAGCACGTTCGCCGGGTCGAAGCGCCGCTTCACTTCCTTGAAGTCGGCGAGGATGCGGCTGCCGAACATCTGCTCATGGAATTCCGAGCGCACGATGCCGTCGCCATGCTCGCCGGAATGCGAGCCCTTGTACTCGCGCACCATGGCGAACGCTTCCTCGGCGATCGCGCGCATCGCCCTCACGTCCTTCTCGAGCTTCAGGTTCAGCACCGGACGGACATGCAGGCAGCCCTCGGAGGCGTGCGCATACATCGTGCCGCGCGTGCCGTGCCTGGCGAAGACCTCGTTGAGCCGTGCGGTGTAGTCGGCGAGATGCGGCAGCGGCACCGCGCAGTCCTCGACGAACGACACCGGCTTGCCAGCCTCCTTCATCGACATCATCACGTTGAGGCCGGCGGCGCGGAAGTCGGCGACGGCGGTCTGCAGCGCGGGCTCGGTGATCTCGACCACGCCACCCCATTTGCTTATCTCGTTGCTCCAGGAGAAGCCGAGGTCGCCCATCAGCTCGGAGAGCTGTTTGAGCTTGGCGAGATTCTCGTCCTTGGTCTCCTCGGCGAACTCCACCACCAGGATCGCGTCGGGATCGCCCCGCACGGCCGCCGCGATCACCGGCTGGAACATCGCGATGTCGCGGCCCAGCCCGATCATGGTGCGGTCGACCAGCTCGACGGCGATCGGCTTCAACTTCACCAGATGCTGGGCCGCATCCATCGCCTGATAGAAGCTCCCGAAATGGCAGACTCCGAGCACTTTGGTGCGGATCAGCGGCCACAGCTTGAGCTCGATCCGGGTGGAGAACGCGAGCGTGCCTTCCGAGCCGACCAGCAGGTGGGCCATGTTGTTGGCGGCGTTGCGCGGCGTCAGCGCGTCGAGATTGTAGCCGCCGACGCGGCGCTGCACCTTGGGAAACTTGTCGGCGATCTCGGCCGCCTCGCGCTCTCCCAGCGCCAGCATGTCGCGGAACAGCGCGCGGGCGCCGTCGGGCGCGCTGACGTCACCAAGGTCGCGCGGCACCTCGCCGAAACGCGCCAGCGTGCCGTCGGCCAGCGCGGCGTCGATCGCGATGGTGTTGTCGCGCATGGTGCCGTAGCGCAGCGAGCGGCCGCCGCAGGAATTGTTGCCGGCCATGCCGCCGATCGTGGCGCGCGACGCCGTGGAGACGTCGACCGGAAACCACAGGCCGTGCTTCCTGAGCTGGCGGTTGAGATCGTCGAGCACGATGCCCGGCTCGACCACGCAGGTCCGGGCCTCGACATCGAGCGAGACGATGCGGTTCAGGTGCTTGGAAAAATCGACGACGATCCCCTCGTTGACGGTCTGGCCGCATTGCGAGGTGCCGCCGCCGCGGGGCGTGACGATGCGGCCGTCGTCGCGGGCGATGGCGAGCGCAAGCAGCGCCTCGTCCATCGTGCGCGGCACGACCACGCCCGCCGGGATGACCTGGTAGAACGAGGCGTCGGTGGCGTAGCGGCCGCGGTTGAAGCGGTCGAAGAAGACGTTGCCCGTGATCTCGGCGCGGAGCTTCTGTTCGAGCCTGGACGGACCGGCTTTGGCGTTCGGCATGGTGATCCCTGGTCGGGCCCGGCTGTCGTCCGGCGGGCGCTGTTCCGCCCGGTGTCATTCATTTCCGCAAATGCGTCAATCTGATTGCATGCAAATTTGCGCAATCCCGGGCGTTATTCGACCTTGTCCGGCTTGGCTCCCGCCAGCGGCGGCTGGCCCTCTGCGAAGTAGGCGATCGCAGCCGCGCCCTTGTTGCGCAGATGCTGGAACAGGATGTCCGACAGCTCGCTTCCGGCGCGGCGGCGCAGCGCATCGAGGATCAGCTCATGCTCGCGCATGGCCTCGCTCCAGCGCTCGCGCTTGCGGGCGAAATTGGCGGAGAAGCGCACCCGGCGGATGCGGCCCGCCAAGCTCTCATAGGTCGCATGAAGGGTGGCATTGGCGGCGGCGTCGACGATCGCGCGGTGGATCAACTGGTTCATGCGGAAATAGCCCTGCATGTCCTGCCGCATGTAGAACCCGTACATATCGTGATGATATTGCTCGATTTCCGTGATCGCTTCATCCGAAATCTTCTCGCAGGCGAGGCGCCCGGCGAGGCCTTCCAGGCCTCCCATCAGGTCGAACAATTCATGGATGTCGGCGGCGCTGAGAGGGCGCACCCGGGCGCCGCGATTGGGCAGCAGTTCGACCAGCCCTTCGGCTGCGAGCACCTTCAGCGCTTCGCGCAAGGGCGTGCGGGACACCCCCAGCATTTCGCAAAGCTGGCGCTCGGACAGGCGTCCGCCGTCGGCGACATGGCCCTCGACGATGTAGTCGCGCAGCCGTGCCAGGATCTCGTCATGCAGCGAGGTCTCGTCCCGCGCGGGCACGGATCGACCGCTTGGCCCAGCCAAGGGTGGCGTCTCGATATCGGGAATCGTGGAATTCATCTTACCCATTGTAGCGGTAGTTACAGATGTGGTCGACCTCGTCCGTGAATGCGTTAAAGCTCTTGCACATTAAGAAATTGAATGCAATCATGGGTGCCAGAATGCCGTCGTCTTCCTGGAGTTCTGCCGTGACCCGTCCCCAAGGCCGTCATTTCCTGCACATTCCGGGCCCAAGTCCGGTGCCCGAGCGGGTGCTGCGGGCCATGGACATGCCGGTGATCGATCACCGCAGCGCCGAGTTCGCCGAGCTGGGGAGGGCCGTGCTCAGCGGCTCGCAGACAATCTTCAAGACCGCCAGCCCGGTGATCATCTACCCCTCCTCGGGCACCGGTGCCTGGGAGGCTGCCATCGTCAACACGTTGTCGCCGGGCGACAGGGTGCTGATGGTCGAGACCGGCCACTTCGCCACGCTGTGGCGGCAGATGGCGGCGCGGTGGGGCATCGAGGTCGACTTCATTCCTGGCGACTGGCGCCGTGGCGTCGATCCCTCTGTCATCGAGGAGAAGCTGGTCGCCGATGCCGGCCATCGGCTCAAGGCGGTGATGGTCGTGCACAACGAGACCTCGACCGGCGCGACCAGCCGGGTCGGCGAGGTGCGTGCCGCCATGGACCGCGCCAAACATCCGGCGCTGCTGATGGTCGACACCATCTCTGGTCTCGCCTCGGCCGACTTCCGCTTCGACGAGTGGAAGGTTGATGTCGCCGTATCCTGCTCGCAGAAGGGTTTCATGCTGCCGCCGGGGCTCGGCTTCAACGCCATCTCGGACAAGGCGCGCCTTGTTGCCAAGGGCAACAAGATGCCGCGCTCGTTCTGGGACTGGGAGGACATGCTGAAGCTGAACGCGAATGGCTTCTTCCCCTATACCCCGGCGACGAACCTGCTCTATGGCTTGCGCGAAGCGATTGCCGTGCTGCTCGAGGAGGGGCTCGATCAGGTGTTCGCGCGCCACCAGCGCCTTGCGGCCGCGACCCGCGCCGCGGTCGAGCATTGGGGCCTCGAGGTGCTGTGCCAGGAGCCAAAGGATTTTTCGCCGGTGCTGACCGCCGTGCTCATGCCGCCGGGCCATGACGCCGATCAGTTCCGCCAGGTCGTGCTCGATAAGTACAACATGTCGCTCGGCTCGGGCCTGTCCAAGGTCGCGGGCAAGGTGTTCCGCATCGGCCATCTCGGCGAGTGCAACGCGCTGACCTTGATGGCTGCGCTGAGCGGTGTCGAGATGGGGCTGCGCGCGGCCGGCGTGCCGCATCGCGCCGGCGGTGTCGATGCCGCGATGGCCCTGCTCGACGAGCCATCGCAGGGCAATGCGCCGAGTCATCTTGCGGCGGTGACATGAGGCCAAATCGCGTGCCGCAAGCCGGGGTGCCCCGCTATGCCGCACTGCACAGAAGAAGGGGATTTGTGTGCATCTGAGGGATGTCAGCCCGGAGCGATCGGTGCTTGCGTCTTCTTTATTGACGCCAGCGGTCTGGCGGGAGAAAAGCGCGGCGAGCGCGTGGCATGCCACGTCCGCGCACCAACCAAATGACCGGGGATGGACGCCAATGACTGTGCACACGGGACGGCATTTTCTTCAGATTCCGGGGCCGACCAACGTACCCGACCGCGTGCTGCGCGCGATGGACATGCCGACCTTGGACCATCGCGGTCCTGAGTTCGCCGAGCTCGGCTTCGCGGTGCTGGCGGCCAGCCAGCGCATCTTCCGCACCAAGCAGCCGGTGATCATCTATCCGTCGTCGGGAACCGGCGCGTGGGAAGCCGCGATCGTCAACACGCTCGCGCCCGGCGACAAGGTGCTGATGGTTGAGACCGGCCAGTTCGCTGTGCTGTGGCGGGGCATCGCCGACAAGTTCAAGCTCGACGTCGACTTCATCCCCGGCGACTGGCGTCATGGCGCCGACATCGCGGCGATCGAGCAGCGTCTGGTCGACGACAAGGCGCACAAGATCAAGGCCGTTTGCGTCGTGCACAATGAGACCTCGACCGGCTGCCTGACGCCGCCGCTCGAGGTGCGCAAGGCCCTCGACCGGTCCGGCCACCCGGCGCTCCTGATGGTCGACACCATCTCCGGCCTCGGCTCGATGGAGTATGAGCACGACGCGTGGGGCATCGACGTCTCCGTCGCGGGCTCGCAGAAGGGCCTGATGCTGCCGCCGGGCCTCGGCTTCAACGCCGTCTCGGAGAAGGCGCTCGCCGCCGCCAAGGCCAATCCCGGCATGCGCTCCTACTGGGACTGGCAGGAGATCATCACCTTCAACAAGCTCGGCACCTTTCCCTATACGCCGGCCTGCAATCTGCTGATGGGCCTCAACGAGGCGCTGAAGATGCTGGAGGAGGAGGGCCACGAGAACGTGTTCGCCCGCCACCGCCGCCACAGCCTTGCGACGCGCGCCGCTGTGAAGGCGTGGGGCCTCGACACGCAATGCGCCGATCCGCAGGCGCATTCGCCGGCGCTGACCGGCGTCGTCATGCCCGACGGCCATGATGCCGATCAGTTCCGCAAGACGGTACTGGAAAACTTCGACATGTCGCTCGGCACCGGCCTCAACAAGATCAAGGGCAAGGTCTTCCGCATCGGCCATATCGGTCATTTCAACGACCTGATGCTGATGGGCACGCTCTCCGGCGTCGAGATGGGCCTGGCGCTCGCCAACGTGCCGCATCGTGCCGGGGGCGTGCTTGCGGCGATGGATGTTCTCAAGGCGCGCGAGGCCGCGCCGATTCCGAAGGTGGCCTGATGACCGCGCCTGTGACCGGCTCCGACGATCTCATCTATGCCGTCGACGACGGCATCGCCAAGATCACCTTCAACCGGCCGCAGGCGCGCAACGCGATGACGTTCGCGATGTACGACCAGATGGCCTCGATCTGCGAGGCCATAAATGGCGATCGGTCGATCAAGGCGCTGATCCTGACCGGGGCCGGCGACAAGGCCTTCGCTTCCGGCACCGACATTTCACAGTTCCGCGCCTTCAAGACCGCGCAGGATGCGCTCGACTATGAGGCGCGGATCGACCGCGTGCTCGGCACGCTGGAACTGTGCCGTGTGCCGGTGATTGCGGCGATCGCGGGCGCCTGCACCGGCGGCGGCGCCGGCATCGCCGCCTGCTGCGACATCCGTATCGGCACAGAGACCACGCGCATCGGTTTTCCGATCGCGCGTACGCTCGGCAACTGCCTGTCGATGTCGAACATTTCGCGCGTGGTCTCGCTGATTGGGCCTGCGCGCACCAAGGATCTCATCTTCAAGGCGCGGCTGGTCGAGGCGCCCGAGGCGCTGGCGCTCGGTCTGCTCAACGAGATCGTGCCCGACGTCGAGACGCTGCAGACACGCGCGCTGGAGACCGCGAAGCTCATCGCCTCGCACGCGCCGATCACCCTCGAGGTGACCAAGGAGGCGGTGCGCCGCATCCGCCGGACCCTGTCGCGGGACGAGGGCGAGGATCTGATCCTGCGCGCCTATATGAGTGAGGATTTCCGCGAGGGCATGGAGGCGTTCCTCAACAAGCGGACGCCGAACTGGAAAGGCAAGTAGTCCGATGCCGTGCTTGCGACCTTATGCCGAGGAACATGAGGCCGCATCGTGCTTGTGTTCTTGAACTGACCACAATAAGCCAGCAGTATCCTGGTAGGATGCAAGCTGGCGTTTCGAACGGGGAAGAAAACACGTGCGCAAACTGATCAAGATCGCGGCCGCGACGGCGGCCATTTTCACAAGCGCTCCGGCCTTTGCCGGCTGGGAGCCGACCAAGCCGGTCGAGATCGTCGTCGCCGCGGGCGCCGGCGGTGCATCCGACCAGATGGCGCGGATGATGCAGGCTGCCATTCAGAAGAACAATCTTCTGAAGCAGCCGGTTGTCGTGTCGCTGAAGGGCGGCGCGTCGGGCGCCGAAGCCCTGATGTACATGAAGTCCAGCGACGGCGATCCGAACAAGATCCTGATCGCCTATTCGCTGATCTACATGCTGCCGCTGTCGGCCAAGCTGCCGTTCGACTGGCACGAGCTGTCGCCGGTTGCGGTGATCGCACTCGACCAGTTCGTGCTGTGGGACAACGTCAACGGCCCAAAGACGGTGAAGGAGTTCATCGATGCCGCCAAGACGTCGGCCTCGCCGTTCAAGATGGGCGGTACCGGCTCCAAGCGAGAGGACCACGTGCTGACCGTCTTCATGGAGAAGAAGACCGGCGCCAAGTTCTCCTATCTGCCTTACAAGTCGGGGGGCGAGGCCGCGACCCAGCTGGTCGGCGGTCACACCGAATCCAACGTCAACAATCCGTCGGAAAATCTCGAAGTCTGGCGCGCCGGCCAGGTGCGTCCGCTGTGCGTATTCGACAAGGAGCGCATCTCCTACACGACGAAGGTCACCGAAACGCAGTCCTGGAACGACATTCCGACCTGCAAGGAGCAGGGGCTCGACGTGCAGTACCTGATGCTGCGCGGCATGTTCCTGCCGGGCAAGGTGACGCAGGAACAGCAGGAGTTCTACATCGACCTGTTCAGCAAGCTGGTGCAGACATCGGAGTACAAGGACTACATGGAGAAGCAGGCGCTGAAGCCGATCTTCCTCACTGGCAAGGACATGCTGCAGTTCCTCGAAGAGGATGGCTCGCTCAACAAGCAGCTGATGACGGAAGCGGGCTTCGTCGCCAAGTAAGGCTGGACGGGGCGAGGGGATGAGGAGGATCGATGTCCAACGCTGAGCTCGAGATTGCCGTCGACGATCCGACCGCGCCGGAGGAGAATTCTCCGGCCGTCACCTCCACCGGGACCGTCGACGTCGCGGTGTCGCTGCTGCTGCTCGCGCTCGCGGTCGTGCTCGCCTGGGACAATTGGCGGACCGGTGCGTCCTGGGACTCGACCGGTCCGGAGCCCGGCTACTTTCCGTTCTATCTGTCGGTGATCCTCGGCGGCGCCAGCCTTTACGGGATCGGCGCCGCCTTCCTGTCGAGCAAGGAAGCAGTCGAGACCTTCGTGACGCGCGCGCAACTGCGCCGCGTGATGGCCGTGTTCGTGCCGACCTTGTTGTTCTGCATCGCGATGCAGTTCCTCGGCATCTATGTCGCGAGCTTCCTGCTCATCGCCGGGTTCATGCGCCTCGTCGGCAAGATCGCGATCTGGAAATCGCTGCTCACGGCGTTCCTGTTCAGCGCCGTGATGTTCGTGACGTTCGACGTCGTGTTCGACGTGATCATGCCGAAGGGCCCGCTCGAAGCGGCGTTCGGGTACTGATACCGGTCTCTCCCCGTCATTGCGAGGAGCGAAGCGACGAAGCAATCCAGGGCTGCGCATTCGACTCTGGATTGCTTCGCTGCGCTCGCAATGACGGCAAAATAGCTGGAATGGAATCATGGAAGCCTTGGGTCTGCTGCTGCACGGGTTCGCGGTCCTCCTGACCTGGAAGACGCTGCTCTTGATGATGGTCGGGCTGGTGCTCGGCGTCTTCGTCGGCGTGCTGCCCGGGCTGGGCGGCCCCAACGGCGTCGCCATCCTGCTGCCGCTGACCTTCTCGATGGACCCGACCTCGGCCATCGTGATGCTGTCCTGCATCTACTGGGGCGCGCTGTTCGGCGGCGCCATCACCTCGATCCTGTTCAACATTCCCGGCGAGGCGTGGTCGGTGGCGACCACTTTCGACGGCTATCCCATGGCGCAGCAGGGCAAAGCAGCGGAAGCGCTGACCGCCGCCTTCACCTCGTCGTTCATCGGCTCGCTGGTCGCGGTGATGCTGATCACCTTCCTGGCACCCTGGATCTCGTCGTTTGCGCTGAAGTTCGGTCCGCCTGAATTCTTCGCCGTGTATCTCCTGACCTTTTGCTCGTTCGTGGGCCTGGGACGCGAGGACAAGCACAAGACGGTCATTGCGATGGCGCTCGGTCTGCTGCTTGCCGGCGTCGGCATGGACACCGTGTCCGGTCAGTTGCGGATGACCTTTGGCTCGACCGATCTGTTGCGCGGCATCAACTTCCTGGTCGCGGTCATCGGCCTGTTCGGCATCAGCGAGATCCTGCTGACGATGGAGGAACGCCTGGCGCTGCGCGGTCACGCCGCCGCGATCTCCTTGCGCACGGTGCTCGCCGTCTGGAAGGACCTGCCGAAATACTGGATGACGCTGCTGCGTTCCTCAGTGATCGGCTGCTGGCTCGGCATCACGCCGGGCGGCGCGATTGCGGCCTCCTTCATGGGCTACAACCTCGCCAAGCGCTTCTCCAAGGACCAGGACAGCTTCGGCAAGGGCCGCATCGAGGGCGTGTTCGCGCCCGAGACCGCGGCGCATGCCTCGGGCACCGCGGCGCTGCTGCCGATGCTGGCGCTCGGCATCCCCGGCTCCGGCACCGCGGCGATCCTGCTCGGCGGCCTGATGGTGTGGGGCCTCAATCCCGGCCCGCTGCTGTTCGTCGAGCACAAGGATTTCGTCTGGGGCCTGATCGCCTCGATGTATCTCGGCAACGTCGTCGGCCTCGTGCTGGTGCTGTCGACCGTGCCGATCTTCGCCTCGATCCTGCGCGTGCCGTTCGCCGCGGTGGCGCCGATGATCGTGGTGTCCTGCGCGATCGGCGCCTATGCGATCCAGAACGCGATGTTCGACGTCTGGCTGATGCTCGGCTTCGGCGTCGTCGGCTACGTCTTCAAGAAGATCAAGATTCCGCTGGCGCCGTTCACCCTGGCGCTGGTGCTCGGCAGCCGCGCCGAGGACGCGTTCCGGCAGTCGATGATCATCTCCGGCGGCAACATGAAGGTGTTCTGGGCGAATGGCCTCGTGGGCACCATCACGACGCTGGCGATCGTGCTGCTGTTCTGGCCGCTGATCGACCGACTGGTTGCGAGCTTCGGCAAGTCCAGCGCGCCTGCGGCGAAGGCCGAGGCGTAGGGCAAGCTGGCCGCGACGTATTGGGCCTCATGGTTCGAGACGCGCCGCGCTCGACCGTTGCCGTTTTCGTTGGTCTGGGCGCGGCGCTCCTCACCATGACGGGCTAGGGACCGAGCGGCCGCCTTACACGAGGCCATGAACACGCCGACCGCGTATTCATGGAGAGGATCTTGATCGCGCCGCGGATTCAGACCTCGTCCTGAGGGGCCCGCCCCTTGGCGGGCGTCTCGAAGGATGGCCGCGGGAGAGGTGAGCGCCGCGCCAGCTCTCACCACGCGTAGCGCACGGTCCCTTTGCCTGCATAGGAGCGCGTGACGTTCGAGAGCTCGCTCTCCAATGTGGCCATTGCGCTCCAGCCGTTCAGCCAATTCATCTCGACCGATGTGGTCGCTAGCGCGGAATCGCGCGCCTGCGCTGCGCCGTTCACGACGAAGCTCGCGCCCGGCAGCGTCTGGAAGGTCGCGGCGACTGAACGATCGGGATTGAAGTCGTGCGCCCAGGCGAGTCGGCCGCGCAGGGTGAGTGTGCCATCGCTCAAGGCGTAGGACTTGTCAGTCCGCAGGCCGAGCTCAGTGCGCGTATCAGCGACCGTCTTGCCGTTGTAGCTCAGCGCGAACGTCGAGGCCCCGGCGACGGCTTGCTCGACGTAACCGGGCAGCCGCAGGCTCGTGACCTGCGCCGCTGCGTACGGCGTCAATCCGATGCCGCCGACCGGCGCAAGGAAGCGGGTGCCGCCCTCGATGCGGCCGGTCCAGGCGTGGGCCTGATAGGTCGCGCGCAGCCGGTCGGCGCCGGCGATGGTGACGGCACGGTCGGTGGTGACGTCCTGCCAGCCATAGGCCAGGGCGGCTCTGAGATAGCTCGGGCCGATATGATGATGCAGATAGGCGCCGGCTTGGAACAGGTCGGAACGGCCGGAGCCGAGGCCGCCGACGCTGAAGTTGGTGCCGCCGCCGCCGAGCGCGAAGCCTGCAATGGTCTGCGGCGCGATCCGGTAATCGGCGCCGACAGCGGTGCCGGCGATGCGGCTGCTGGTGTCGCTAGAGCCGACGCCCGCATTGCCGCTGGTCGATTGTGAGCCGCCGAAGCCGGCCGCCCAGACATTCCAGCGCTGCGCGAAGTCCGCCGGCCTGTCGTCGGTCAGCATCGCAAAGGCATTGGTGCGCTTGCGCGTGGGGTCCGCGTAGCTGCTCGCGCTGCCACCGCCGGTACCGCCGCCAGCACGCTGTGCGAACGGATCGGTCAGCAGGCCCGCGAACTGGCTCATCGCGTTGAACGTCGTCTGCTGGCTCCCGGTCGCGCTCTCACCCGACGCCTGTGTGAGCCCGGCTTGATTGAGCTTGCCGAACACGACTGGAATGTCGCCGCTGCGATCGAAGAAGGCCGACAGCGAATCGCCGACCGCCTTCTGATTGCCGTTCAGTCCGCCGGGCAGGGCGAAGGCGAGGATCAGATCGAGATAGACGTTGTTAGCGTCGTAGCTCAGGCTGGTCTTGAAGCCGGAGGGCAGGTTGGTCTTCACCACCGAGCCGAAGCTGCCCGTAATGCCGCCGCTCGTCGTCAGAATGGTGTAGCGCTTGTCGACATAGCCGCCGGCGTCGAACTCGGCCTTGACGGTCGCGCCGCCGAGCGTGGCCGATCCGGTCACGCTCACGAACGTGGCCGTCGTCGGATCGAGCTGCACCAGATAGAACGCGCCGGACTGGAAGGCGAGGTTGCCGACGATGGTCATCGACGACCCCGCGGTGCCGTTGCCGGGCGCCAGCGTGCCGCCATCGTTGATGCCGACGGTCATGGGTGGATCGACCAGGCCCGCGCCCATCAGCGTGCCGCCGGCGTTGACGGTCACACCGGACGTGTTGGTGATCGCGCCCTCGACGTCGAGCACGCCGCCGTTGATGATGGTCGCACCCGTGTAGCTGCTGGTGCCAGTGAGCGTCATCCGGCCGTTGCCGGTCTTGGTGAAGCCGCCGCTGCCGGAGACCGTGCCGGAGAAGGTCGTGCTGCCGTTGTTGCCGCCGGACGTCAGCGTGCCCGCGCCGAGCAGCACGCTGCCGCCGCCGGCGAGCGAGCCGATGGACTGATCAAAACCGTTGAGATCGAGCGTCGCACCCGGCGCGATCATGAACGCGCTGGCCGAGCCGAGCACGCCGGAGGCGCCGGCCTGCAAGGTGCCGGCGCCGATCGTGGTCGCGCCGGTGTAGCTGGTCGGCCCGTCGAACCGCATCGTGCCGGTGCCGACCTTGGTGAAGCCGCCGCTGCCGGAGATCGTGCCGGTGTAGCTCGTGCTGGCGTTGTCGCCGCCTGACGTCAGCGTGCCCGCGCCGAGCAGCACGGCGCCGCCGCCCGTCAGCGAGGCGATCGTCTGATTGAAGCCGTTGAGATCGAGAGTGCCGCCATTGTCGACCTCGATGGAGCTCGAGGGGGCGAAGGCGCCGGCCGCGCCGGCGCGCAGCGTGCCGCCATCGACGATGGTCGCCCCGGTGTAGGTGTTGGTGCCGCCGAGTGTGAGCACGCCCGGGCCGCTCTTGACGAAGGTGCCACTGCCCGAGATCGTGCCCGAGAACACGGCGGCGCCGCCATTGTCGCCGATCGCCAGCGACCCGTTGGTTCCGAGGAGGACGCTGCCGCTGCCGCCAAGTCCGCCGATGGTCTGGCCCGTGCCATCGATGTCGAGCGTCGCACCGCTCGCGATCATGTAGCTGCTGGCGACCGAGAGAACGCCGGACGCACCGGTCCGCAGGGTGCCGCCGCTGATGACGGTGTCGCCGGCAAAAGTGGTCGTCCCGGTCAGCGTCAGGGTGCCCGCGCCGAGCTTGGTCAGTCCGCCGCTGCCGGTGATCGTGCCGCTGAGCGTGGCGTTGTTGCCGTTGGTGTCGAAGCTGCCGCCGCCGGCATTGAGCGTGATGTTGCGGCTGGAGCTGAAGCCCGCGAGATATTGCAACGTGCCGCCGCCGAACGAGAGCCCGCCGGAGGCCGCGCCGAGGCTGGCGTCGGAGGAGACCGCGAGCGCACCCTGGTTGATGGCCCAGGGCGTGACGGCGGTCGTGGTGCCGGTCAACGTCCAGGTGCTCGTGCCAGTCTTCACGAAGCTCGAGAAGCCTTGATACTGCGCCGAGGCGCCGATCGTGGACGCGTCGAAGGTGCCGTTCACAGCGCCGCCGAGCCGGAAGGTGTCGCTGCCGGTGCCGACCACGTTGCCGTTGATGATCGAGCTCGCCCAGATCTCCAGCGTGTTGCTGCCGCCGGTGAAGGTGATTGCGTTGGCGCTGGTCACGGCGACGCCGCCGGTATTGAACCCGGCCGAGATCGTGCCGCTGTTGATGATGGTGAGATTGGCGCCGGTGACGCCGGCCCCGGCCGGACGGTAGTCGCCGTCGTTCGCATTTGGGCCAACGCCCTTGTTTCCTGAAGCGCCACCGCTGATGCTCCCGGAGTTGATCAAGGTTCCACCGGCTGCGAAGACCGCGCCTGCACCGCCATTGCCGCCATCGCCACCGGCGTGGAATTGGATGCTGTTGGCGGTGTTGCCGCCATCGCCGCCTACGCCACCGAAAATCGCGCCAGAATTGACCAGGATACTGGTGCCGGTCAGATAGATGCCGTAACCACCATCGCCGCCGTCGCCTCCACGACCAGTGCCGTTGGCGACGCCGCCGGGACCGCCGCCACCAGCAGTGATCACCCCAACGTTCGTGTACGTCAGGCCGCTGCCATCCACGACCACCCCGTAGCCGCCCGCTCCACCGCCGCCGGCTCCGAAGCTGAGGCTGGTCGAGCCGCCCCGTCCGCCATTGCCGCCGGTTACGGTTGTCGAATTGACGTCGTTCGTGATGACCACCGCGCCATGAGCGCCACCACCGCCACCGCCGCCGCCGGTGCTCCCGCTGCCGCTTTCGCCGGCATGTCCCCGCTCGCCCGCGCCGATGCCGCCTTGGCCCCCCAGGGTCTGGCCCGTGCTGTCACCTCCGCCGTTGCCGCCGTTCACACCCGCGCCGCCGCCGCCGCCTCCTTGCGCAATGTTGGCTCCGGCACCGCCATCGCCGCCCGAACCAGTGGCCGAACTCGTGCCGCCATTCCCAGTCGCTGCGCCGCCGTCGCCGCCACTCGTCGCCTGGGCGAGGACTGGGCTGGCGAGCATGACGGTGAGTAGCGCTGTCGTCGCTGCCAGCCAACGCAACTGAGTACGTCGGAGTGAATCGGCCGATGTCTCGTTCTTCAATCTGCCTGGGATCAGCACTTCAGCCCTTCGCGCGACTCGATATCAGGCCGGTGCCGATCGACGGACGCAGGCCGTCGTCCAAAGCACGCAAATTTGCGGGGGCGGGAATTGTGACTTTTTGGGTGAATTGAGCGGCAGTGCAGATCGTAATCGGACTGTGGCACCGCCGACACGTTTACGAGAGGCCGGATCGGCAGCGACGGACCGTTGTTCGAATCGCTTCCGCGCTTCTCCAGAGGTTGTGTCTTTGCGATGACAGCATTTTAGGCAGCACAGTGGTAGGCTTCATTCATGGGCAGACGTCGTGCTGCTCACGCGCGGTGCCTGATCTCTGGTCATCGCGCCCTGATGTTTCCTCCCGAGACGATCACCTTGCCCGGCGCGTGCGTCGGGCTTTTTTTTGCATTCGGTGGATCAGGGTTCGCAGCTCATCCCGTCACCCTCGAAAGGAAAAAGCCTCCGTCCGGCTTTCGGAACGAAGGCTTCGAGCAAAGGTGATGCAGGTCAGCGAGCGCGCAAACCTGAGGCAGGCCAGCCTCAGTTGGCCTTCTCCGCGAGCGGCATGTGGTACCAGTCGGACTCGTTGTCCAGCATCGTCTCATCGAAGGGCAGCGCGCCGTCGTGATTCAGAGCGGCGGCGTTGACGTCGCGGACGATATCCATCGCCGACAGAAACTCGTTCAATTCCGATGCGCTCATGACCCGCTACTCCTCAAGCCCGCGGGCCCCGGGGGTCCGCGATCAACTGATGAGAAGAGGTTAACGCGGTCTCGCTCTGGCCTCAATCCCGCCCAGGTCGAAGTTCCAACGTGGTGACATCTGGGCCACAGCGGCGGGATGCCGCAGCTTGGTCATATTGCACTTGCTCACACGACGCGATGCAGCCGGAGATCGGCGATCTCGCCGTCGGTAAAGCCGAACTCGGAGAGGATCTCCTCGGTCTGCTCACCGAATTCCGGCGGCCGCGCCGCCATCCGGCTCGGCGTCCGCGACAAGGTGAAGGGCTGCGCCACCAGCGTGATGTCGCGGCCGTCGTCGCTGGCGATCTGCTGCGCCATGCCGAGATGCTGGACCTGCGGGTCTGCGAACATCTGATCGATGGCATAGATCGGGCCGCACGGCACCCCAGCGGCGTTGAGCTCGGCAACCCATTGCTCGCTCGTCTTTGCCAGCGTGCGCGCGTTGATCTCGGCGTTGAGCGCGTCGCGGTTCTTCGAGCGCGCCGGCGCGGTCGCGTAGTCCGGATTGTCGATCCATTCGGGCGCGCCGAGCGTCTGGCACAGCCGCTCCCAGATCCGCCCGCCGGTCGCGGCGATGTTGATGTAGCCGTCGGAGGTCTTGAACACGCCGGTGGGGATGCTGGTCGGATGGTTGTTGCCGGCCTGAGGCGCGACGTCCTTCTCCATCAGCCAGCGCGCGGCCTGGAAGTCGAGCATGAAGATCTGCGCCTGCAACAGCGAGGTCTGGACCCACTGGCCTTCGCCGGAGACCTCGCGCTCGAGCAGCGCGGTGAGAATGCCCATCGCGCAGGACAGGCCCGCGGAGAGATCGGCGATCGGGATGCCCGCGCGCATCGGCCCCTCGCCGGGCGCGCCGGTGATCGACATCAGCCCGCCCATTCCTTGCGCGATCTGATCGAAGCCAGGCCGCTTGGCATAGGGGCCGTCCTGGCCGAAGCCGGAGATGCTGCCATAGACAATGCGCGGATTGACCTTGCGCACCGCCTCGTAGTCGATGCGGAGCTTGGTCTTCACGTCGGGACGATAGTTCTCGATCACGACGTCGGCCTGCTTGGCGAGCCGCATGAACACGTCGACGCCCTTCGGGTCCTTCAGGTTGAGCGTCATCGCGCGCTTGTTGCGATGCAGGTTCTGGAAGTCGGACCCGCGGCGCGGGCCGCCGAGCGCCTCGCCGCCGTCCTCCATCATGGCGTCGATCTTGATGACATTGGCGCCCCAATCGGCGAACTGCCGGGCGCAGGTCGGGCCGGCGCGCACCCGTGTCAGATCGAGCACGGTGAAGCGGGACAGGGCTTTGGACGCGCGCGGGAAGGCCATGCGGACGAACTCCAGGGAACGTGACATGGCTGTATAGGAGAGCGCGCGTGAGGCGACAATTGCGCATGGGACGTGCGCAGGGCGCGGCTCATGCCGTCGCCGCAGGGCTTCGCCTCGGTTGCAGGACCTCAGCGCTCGTCGGCGATCACCTTGCCGTCGTTCGGCAGCGTGCCCGGCGCGACGATCTCAACGTTGCCGCCGAGCTTGGTGACGCTGCGCAGGCTGGCGGTCACGGCCTCGGAGAGGCTGTCTGCCGGCGATGCGCATTCGGCCTTCAACGTCATCGCATCGGTCTCGCCGGCGCGGGTGACGACCAGACGAAGGCGGCCGATCTCGGGATGGCGCTTGCCGATCTCGGCGACCTGCTCGGGGCGCACGAACATGCCCTTGATCTTGGTGGTCTGGTCGGCGCGGCCCATCCAGCCCTTGATGCGCATGTTGGTGCGGCCGCAGGCGCTGATGCCGGGCAGAGCGGCGGTGAGGTCGCCGAGGGCGAGGCGAATCCAGGGATGGTGGGGATCGAGCGAGGTCACGACGATCTCGCCGACATCGCCTGGCGCCACCGGATCGCCGGTGCCGGGGCGGACGATCTCGAAGATCAGGTCCTCGTTGACGACCATGCCGTCGCGCGCTGCGGTCTCATAGGCGATGATGCCGAGATCGGCGGTGCCGAACGCCTGATAGGCATCGATGCCGCGCGCCTTGATCTCGGCCTGCAGCGACGGCGGGAACGCCGCGCCCGACACCAGCGCGCGCTTGAGCGAGGAGACGTCGCGACCGGCGCTGGCGGCGGCATCGAGCAGGATCTTGAGGAAGTCGGGCGTGCCGCTGTAGCCGATCGGGCGATAGGCCTCGATCAGCTCGAACTGCGCCTCGGTGTTCCCTGGTCCCGCCGGAATGACAGCGCAACCGAGCGCGCGCGCCGAGGCATCGAAGATGAAGCCGCCCGGCGTCAGATGATAGCTGAAGGTGTTGAGCACGACGTCGCCACTGCGCAAGCCCGACGCGAACAGCGCGCGGGCGCCGCGCCAGGGATCGTTGTGCGCTGCCTCCGGCTCGAAGATCGGTCCGGGCGATGTGAACAGGCGCGAGAACGCGCCGGGCGCCTGCGCGACGAAGCCGCCAAACGGCGGGGCCGCTTTGTGCAGGGCAGGCAGTTCGGATTTGCGCAGCACCGGCAGCTGCGCCAGCGCGGCGCGGGTCGTGATTTCTCCGGGATCGATGCCCTGCAGCAGCGCCGCATACGCCGGCGCCGTCATCGCCGCACGCAGCACGTCGGGCAGGCGGGCGAACAGCTCCTGCTCGCGGGCTGCGGGATCACGGGTTTCGAGGGCGTCGTAGTAGGTGGTCATTGCTCGTGTCCTGGCACGTCATTCCGGGACGGTTCGCTGCGCGAACTGGCGAAGCCATTTGGCGCACTGGACCGAACTCGGAAATCTCGAGATTCCGGGTTCGCGCGTGCCGCGCGCCCCGGAATGACGGAGTGTGACGTTCACAGCCACCGCTTCCGCCGTTTGAAGCTCTTCAGGTTCTTGAAGCTCTTGCGCTGGTCGCCGGCGCCGCCGAGGTAGAATTCCTTGACGTCCTCGTTGTCGCGCAAGCTCTCGGCGGTGCCGTCGAGCACCACCTTTCCCTGCTCCATGATGTAGCCGTGGCTGGCCACCGACAGCGCCGCGCGCGCGTTCTGTTCGACCAGCAGGATGGTGACGCCGAGATCGCGGTTGATCTCCTTGATGATCGCGAACACTTCCTTGACCAATAGCGGCGACAGTCCCATCGACGGCTCGTCCATCAGGATCATCTTCGGCCGCGCCATCAGCGCGCGCCCGATCGCCAGCATCTGCTGCTCGCCGCCGGAGAGATAGCCGGCGAGGCCGGTGCGCTCCTTCAGCCGCGGGAAATAGTTGAACACCATCTCGATGTCGCTTGCGACCTCGCGATCGGATCGCGTGAAGGCGCCGAGCTTGAGGTTCTCCAGCGACGTCATGTCGGAGACGATGCGGCGCCCCTCCATGACCTGGAAGATGCCGCGGCGAACGATCTTCTCCGGATCGATGCCGTCGATGCGCGCGCCGTCGAACATGATCTCGCCGCGCGTGACCTCGCCGTCCTCGGTCTTCAACAGGCCGGAGATCGCCTTTAGCGTCGTCGACTTGCCGGCGCCGTTGGCGCCGAGCAGCGCGACGATCGCGCCCTTGGGCACATCGAGGCTGAGCCCGCGCAGCACCAGGATGACGTCGTCATAGACGACCTCGATGTTGCGGACGGAGAGCAGGGGGGCTGCTGTCGCGCTGGCTGCGCCGGTTCGCGGAGTGTCGAGTGTTTCGGTCATTGTGGCTGTCCACCGCTGTCGTCCCCCGCGCAGGCGGGGGACCCAGTATTCCAGAGACGCCGATGCTTGATCGATGAGCCGCGGCGTACTGGATCCCCGCTTTCGCGGGGATGACGATCGTGTGTGGGGCGACTGCTGAGTTCACTCAACCGTCGCCGATCAACTTACCAACCAGCCCATTCCGCCTTGCGCGGCAGCTCGATGGTCTTGACCTTCTCGAGCTTGATCACGCCCTTGGCCATGAGGTCGTTGAGGTCGCCATCGGTCGGACCCGTCACGCGGGCGCGATAGAGGTCGACCTTCATGGTGCCGCGGTGGTCCTTGTCCGTCCAGGTCGACGGGCTGCAGACGCCCTCCATCCCGGCCGGCACCCAATCTTTCTTCTGATAGAAGCCCTTGGCAACGTTCTCGCCGGTGGCACCGCCGTTCTTCGCAGCCCACTCGATCGCCTCCTTCATGTAGAGCGAGGAGCAGACCGCGGCGACGTAGTGCACCGGGCGGTAGACCTTGCCGGTCGGGTCGGACATCTTCGAGATCTCCTGCACCGTCTTCATGCCCGGCGCATCGCCACCCCAGGCCACCGAGGTGCGCAGCGGGAAGATCACGCCGTCGGCGGCAGCGCCCGCGGTCTTGGCGGCGTTCTCGTCCATGCCCCAGACGTTGGACAGGAACTGCACGTCGACGCCGGCATTCTTGCAGGCCTTCATCACCGAGATGTTGGAAGCCGCGGTGTTGCCGAGATAGGCGTAGTTGGCGCCGGAGCTCTTCAGGCTCAGGCACTGCGCGCTGTAGTCGCCCGGCGCCAGCGCGAACACCAGCGGCGGCAGCACCTCGAAGCCGAGCTCGGTGGCGAGCGCCTCGCCGGCCGCCTTCGGCGCGTTGGGGTAGGGGTGGTTGGCGCCCATGTGGACGAATTTCGGCTTGCCCGGCTTGCCCTTGGCCTTCCAGTCCTCGGCCGCCCAGGTCAGCTCGGCGCGCAGCGCATCCGAGTAGCTCGGGCCGTAGAAGAAGTTGTACGGCGCCGGCTTCGCCTTGCCGCTGGTGCCTTCCGGATCGGTCAGCGCGGCGGCGTAGGAGCCGGACATGTCCGGGATCTTGTCGTTGGCGAGGAAGCCGGTCAACGCCTCGGTGTCGGCGGTGCCCCAGCCCATGATCGCCGCGACCTTGTTGTCCGGTGCCGACCACTTCTTGTACAACGCGATCGCGCGCGGCACCTGGTAGCCATAATCGTTGCTGTCGACTGCGAGCTGCTTGCCGCCGATGCCGCCGTTCTTGTTGACCCAGGCGAAGGTGTCCGCGACGCCCTGGCCGTAGGGCGTGCCGACGTCGGACGTGCCGCCTGAGAGATCCTGCAGATGGCCGATCGCGATCTGCTGCGCCTGCGCCGACGGGGCGAATGCGCCCGCCAAGAGCGCCAGTGCCGCCGAGCCGAGCCATGATTTGATCGTCATAGTGCTTCCTCCTGTGGTGGGTTCGGGCCGGATTGCCGCCGGTCCCTGTTGGTTGGAATCAATGTGAGAACGGATAGAGCTTCCAATAGGTCTTGATCTGGCGCCAGCGATGCGCGAGCCCGTCGGGCTCGAACATCAGGAAGCCGATGATGATCAGGCCGATCGCGATCTCGCGCAGAAAGGTGATGTTGTTGTTGAGCGCGAGCGCCTTGTCGATCGCGCCGCCCTTGAGGAGATGGCTGAGCCACTCCATCGATTCCGGCAGCAGAACGACGAAGGCGGTCCCCATCAGCGTGCCCATGATCGAGCCGGTACCGCCGATGATGATCATGGCAAGGAACAGGATCGAGCGCTCGATGCCGAAACCCTCCTGCGAGATCACCAGCTGGTAGTGCGCGTAGAGGGCGCCGGCAATGCCGGCGAAGAACGCCGCGAGGCCGAATGACAGCGTGCGATACTTGGTCAGGTTGATGCCCATGATCTCGGCAGAGAGATAATGGTCGCGGATCGCGATCAGCGCGCGGCCGTCGCGGGTGCGCATCAGGTTGGTGACCAGGAGATAGCAGACCAGCACGTAAGCGAGCACGACGTAGAAATATTGCCGGTCGCCGCGCAGCGTGTAGCCCAGAATCGAGAACGGATTGGCCGAAGCCGGCACCGAACCGCCGGAAAACCATTCGGCGCGCGAGAAGAAGTCGAGCAGGATGTATTGCGCAGCGAGGGTGGCGATGACGAGATAGAGCCCCTTCAGCCGTGCCGCCGGAAGGCCGAAGACCAGACCAACGAGGGCCGTGATCACGCCGGCGAGCGGGATCGCGAAGAACACCGGGATGGCATAGGCGTTGTTGATGTAGGCCGAGGTGAAGGCGCCGAGCAGGAAGAAGCCGGCCTGGCCGATCGAGATCTGGCCGGTGAAGCCGACCAGGATGTTCAGCCCGAGGGCCGCGATCGCGAAGATGCCGATCTGGATCGAAACCGACAGCCAGTATTCGGAGAACACCTGCGGCGCGAAGCACAGCAGGATGACACCGGCGATCGCGAAATTGCGGCTGGTCCTGGTCGGGAAGATCGTGGTGTCGGCCGCGTAGGAGGTGCGGAAGTCACCGGCGGGTATCGTGGAACGTGCGACCATGGTTCAGATCCGCTCGATGTCTTTGGTGCCGAACAGGCCGTAGGGCTTGATCATCAGGATGATGATCAGGACGTAGAACGGCGCGATCTCGTACAGATTGCCCCAGTGCAGATACTGGCTGTCGACATATTGCGCGATGTTCTCCAGGAGGCCGATGATGATGCCGCCGAGCACGGCACCGCCGACCGAGTCGAGGCCTCCGAGGATCGCCGCCGGAAACACCTTGATGCCGTAGGCCGACAATCCCGAGGACACGCCGTTGACGACGGCGACGACCACGCCGGCCACGGCGGAGACGGTCGCCGAGATCGCCCAGGCCATCGCGAACACGCTCTTGACGGAGATGCCGAGCGATTGCGCGACCTGCTGGTTGAAGGCGGTGGCGCGCATCGCAAGGCCATATTTGGAGGCCTTGAAGAACCAGGCCATGCCGAGCATCATCAGCAGCGACACGACGAGGCTCATGACGTAGACCGTCTGGATCTGCAGTCCGAACAGGTCGACGGACGTGCTGGCGAACACTGGCGGGAACGGCTGCGGATTGACGCCAAACATCCATTTCAGCGCCGCCTGGAACACGGTCGACAGGCCGATCGTGACCATGATGACGGAGATGATGGGCTCGCCGATCATCGGCCGGAGGATCACAACCTGGATCGCGATGCCGAACGCGAACATGAAGACCAGCGTCAGCGGCATGCCGACCCAGAACGGCACCTGATATTTCGTCAGCAATGCCCAGCACACCCAGGCGCCGATCAGGAGCAGCTCGCCTTGCGCGAAATTGACGACCTGGGTCGCCTTGTAGATCAGCACGAACGACATCGCGACCACGCCATAGAGCGTTCCGACGACGAGGCCGTTGACCAGGAGCTGGATGAGGAAGGCGGTGTTCATGATCGTTCTCGCTCGTCATCGCCGGGCTTGACCCGGCGATCCAGCTTTGTCGGAAGAGGATGGATGCGCGGGGCAAGCCCGCGCATGACGATTGGGTGTGCCGAGCCGGCGTGGCTCTTACCCTCTCCCCTTGTGGGAGAGGGTGGCTGCGCGCAGCGCAGCCGGGTGAGGGGCTCTCTCCGCGGGCGAGCGAGAGGAGAGGGACCCCTCACCCGACCGCGTTTGCGTTGACCGGCCGAGATGCCCTCTCCCACAAGGGGAGAGGGCGCAGTCATGCGCAGTAACCTTCGCTGCGGCTCAAGCCGCTGCTCGTCATCGCCGGGCTCGACCCGGCGATCCATCGCTCTCGCAAGAAGATGGATGCGCGGGTCAAGCCCGCGCAGGATGACCGAATATGACGATAAGCACATCACTCTGCGGCCTCCGCCATGGGGCCGTGGCTGTCCAGGTCCACCACCTTCAGCGTGGTGCGGATGCGCTGGGTGGTGCCGTCCTGGAAGCGGATGACCGTGTCGACGGGGATCGCCGGCTTGCCGCCATAGATGCCGTCGATGATATCGGCGTACTTCTCGTTGATGACGCTGCGGCGCACCTTGCGCGTACGTGTGAGCTCGCCGTCGTCGGCATCGAGTTCCTTGTACAGCAGCAGGAAGCGGGAGATGCGCTGCGCCGGCGGCAGGTGGGCATTGACGGTCTCGACCTCCTTCTGCAGCAGCGCATAGACCTCGTTGCGCGAGGCGAGATCGGAATAGGTGGTGAAAGCGATGCGGTTCTTCTCGGCCCATTTCGAGATGATCGAATAGCGGATGCAGATCATCGCGGCGAGGTGCTCGCGGCCGGCGCCGAGCACGACGGCCTCGGCGATATAGGGTGAGAACTTCAGCTTGTTCTCGATATATTGCGGTGAGAAGCGCTCGCCGCGCGCGGTCTCGGCGAGGTCCTTGATGCGGTCGATGACGACGAGCTGCTTCGCGTCGTTGAAATAGCCGGCGTCGCCCGAATGCATCCAGCCGTCCTTGACGTCGGCGGTCGAGGCTTCCGGGGCCTTGTAGTAGCCCAGGAACATGTTCGGGTGGCGTACCAGGATCTCGCCGATGCCCTGGCTGTCGGGCTGGTCGATCCTGATCTCGATGTCGTCAGCCATCGGCACGCCGGTCGTGTCGGGATCGACCTTGTCGTCCGGATGCAGCGTGTAGGCCCCGAGCAGCTCGGTCTGGCCGTAGAGCGTGCGCAGCGGCACGCCCATGGCGCGAAAGAACTTGAACGTATCGGGCCCGAGCGCGGCACCGCCGGTGGCAGCCGAGCGCAGCCGGGTGAAGCCGAGCCGGTCGCGCAGCGCACGGAACAGCAGCATGTCGGCAAGGCTCGAATGCCGGCCCTTTTCCAGGGCCGCAAGGCCGGTCGACATGCCCAGATGGTAGAGCCGCTGCTTCAGCGGCGAGGCGTCCATGACGGCGGCACGGACGTCGGCCGCGATCTGCTCCCACACCCTTGGTGCAAACAGCACGAAGGTCGGCGCGATCTCGCGGAAGTCGTTCATCATCGTGTCGGGCTCTTCGACGAAGTTGACCTTCATCCGGCAGAGCAGTCCTTTGCCGAGCACGTAGACCTGTTCCATGATCCAGGGCAGCGGCAGCACCGAAACGTATTCGTCCTCCGGCCCCTTCGGATCGAACGCGAGATAGGTCGCGCAGTGCTTGAGCACGCGCGCGGCCGAGAGCATCGCGAGCTTCGGATGCGAGGTCGTGCCCGAGGTGGTGCAGAGAATGGCGACGTCGTCGCCGACGGTCGCATCGACCATGCGGTCGTACAGATCCGGCTCGCGCGCCGCCCGATTGCGGCCGAGCTCAGCGAGCTTGTCCGCCGGCATCAGCCTGGGATCGTCATACTTCCGCATGCCGCGCGGATCGGAATAGACGATATGCTCGAGCGCCGGCACGCGCTCGGCGAGGTTGAGCAGCTTGTCGACCTGCTCCTCATCCTCGGCGAACACCAACCGAGCCTCGCCGTAATTGAGCAGGTAGGCGGCCTCGTCGTCGAGCACATCGCGATAGAGCCCGAGGCTGTAGCCTCGGATCGCATGCGTTGCGATCTCCGCCGCGACCCAGTCGGGCCGGTTGTCGCCGATGATTCCGATCACGGCATCCTTGCCGAGCCCAAGCTCGACCATGCCGAGCGTGAAATCGCGCACGCGCGCCTGGTAGTCGGCCCAGGTGAAGGTGCGCCACAGCCCGAGATCCTTTTCGCGCAGCGCGATCTCCGTCCCGTGCTCTTTCGCGTTCAGCCGTAGCAGCTTCGGATAGGTGTCGGCCTGCCGGACGCGACCCGCATAGTCCATCATGCCGCGTCCTCCGCGATGGACGGCGCCTCGTCGGGATCGACCAGCAGTTCGTCCTCCTCGCCGAGATAGGCGCGCTTGACGTGGGGATCGGCGAGCACCGCGGCCGGGTCGCCCTCGGCGATCTTGCGGCCGAAATCCAGCACCATGACGCGGTGGGAAATGTCCATCACCACGCCCATGTCGTGCTCGATCATCACGACGGTCATGCCGTATTCCTCGTTGAGGTCGACGATGTAGCGCGCCATGTCCTCCTTCTCCTCGAAGTTCATGCCGGCCATCGGCTCGTCGAGGAGAATGAGATGCGGCTCCAGCGCCATCGCTCGGGCGAGCTCGACGCGCTTGCGCAGGCCATAGGAGAGCGTGCCGGCCGGCGCCTTGCGCACCGACTGCAGGTCGAGGAAGTCGATGATCTGCTCGACCTTCTCGCGGTGCTTCAGCTCCTCGCGCCGCGCGCCGGTGAGCCAATACAGAGAGCCGGTGAGGAAGTTGTTCTTCAAGAGGTGATGGCGCCCGACCATGATGTTGTCGAGCACGCTCATGTGGTGGAAGAGGGCGAGGTTCTGGAAGGTGCGGCCGATGCCGATATTTGCGCGCGCGCTCGGCGGCAGGCCGGTGATGTCGCGGCCGCGATGGAACAGGCGGCCCTCGGTCGGCTTGTAGCGGCCGGAGATGCAGTTGACGATCGAGGTCTTGCCGGCACCGTTCGGGCCGATGATCGAGAACAACTCGCCCTCGCGCACGCCGAAGCTGACGTCGGTCAGGGCCCGCACCCCACCGAAACGCAGCGACACTCCGCGCGCTTCCAACGTATAGTCCAAGTCGTCCTCCCGAATTGTCTTGGGCGCTTGGCGCGCTCTTCAAGGCATCGTGTCGCGCGACGTTGAGCTCGTCGCGTCGGCTGCAATCCTATCCCGGGCATCGGTTCCGCGCCATCCGACGAATGACGGGCCACCCGGGCGGGCGCATTTTGCCGCATCTCGGATGCACCTCATCCGAGGCGCGAGTCGAAGGCGGTGGTCCTCGATAGGGGAAAGCGCTATCAGGAACTGTCTTGCGCCTGACATTTCCCAGGCTAAATTCACCGCTGGATTGTTGCGATGCAATATAGTTGCCGCGAGCTTCGACGAGACGAGATGACGGCTTGATCTCTCCCGATACCCTTCTGCGCATCGCGCCCTGGTCCCGCCATTTGAAGCCCGAGGAAATCGACACGGCCGCGGCCGGCGTCGTCGAGCGGTCGTTTGCGGCCAACGAACACATCTTCGTCCGCGGCGACCAATTCGACTACTGGACCGGGATCGTCACGGGTCTGGCGCGCATGAGCACGGTGTCGCGCGGTGGCAAGGCGACGACATTCGCCGGCATGTCGGCCGGCGCCTGGTTCGGCGAGGGCAGCGTGCTGAAGAACGAGCCGCGCCGCTATGACGTCGTGGCGCTGCGCGATACGCGCGTCGCGCTGATGG
Organism: Bradyrhizobium sp. HKCCYLRH3061; assembly: GCF_051168015.1. Taxonomy (NCBI): domain Bacteria; kingdom Pseudomonadati; phylum Pseudomonadota; class Alphaproteobacteria; order Hyphomicrobiales; family Nitrobacteraceae; genus Bradyrhizobium; species Bradyrhizobium sp. HKCCYLRH3061. Next base: position 43,771 of record NZ_JBNPUE010000001.1, on the reverse strand, counting down.
AGCGGCCGACCTTCATGTGGCTGTTCGAGAACAGCGTCGGCTTCAATCGCTTCCTCGTCACCCAGCTCAACGAGCGGCTCGGCCAGTTCATCGGCCTGGTCGAGGTCGGCCGCACGCTGGATGCGACGGCACGGCTCGCCCGCAGCATCGCGTCACTGTTCAATCCGATCCTCTACCCGAATACGACCCGCCACCTGGAGATCACCCAGGAGGAGATCGGCGCGCTGTCGGGCCTGTCCCGGCAGAACGCCAATCAATGCCTCAAGACGCTGGAGCGGGAGGGCCTGCTGCGCGTCGAATATGGCGGGGTGACCGTGCTCGATCTCGACCGGCTGCGCTGCTACGGGGACTAGGTCCCGCCTTGCGTCGCGCCGATACGGGATTGATCCAACGCCTTGTTTTCCGTCGAGCTTGACCGGCGGCTTCGGCTGTGGACTGCTCGCCGGGAACTTCGGCCCGAGGGGGCGCGACGGTGTTGGAGTGAGTATGGCGGGGAAGGATTGCAGCGGCCGCGTGGCCCTGATCACGGGCGTCACGGGCCAGGACGGCGCCTATCTGGCCGAATATCTGCTCGGCCTTGGCTACACTGTGCACGGCATCAAGCGGCGGTCATCGTCCTTCAATACCGCGCGGGTGGATCATCTCTACCAGGATCCGCACGAAGGCAACGTCCCGTTCCTGCTGCATTACGGCGACATGACCGATTCCACCAACCTGATCCGGCTGGTGCAGCAGATCCGCCCCGACGAGATCTACAATCTCGCGGCCCAGAGCCATGTCGGCGTCAGCTTCGAGAGTCCGGAATACACGGCCAATGCCGACGCGCTCGGGGTTCTGCGCTTGTTGGAAGCCATTCGCATTCTCGGCATGGAGAAGCAGACGCGGTTCTACCAGGCCTCGACCTCGGAGCTGTACGGCCTGGTGCAGGAGATCCCGCAGCGGGAGACGACGCCGTTCTATCCGCGCTCGCCCTATGGCTGCGCCAAGCTGTACGGCTACTGGATCACGGTGAACTATCGCGAGGCCTATGGGATGTTCGCCTGCAACGGCATCCTGTTCAACCACGAGAGCCCGATCCGTGGCGAGACCTTCGTGACCCGCAAGATCACCCGCGGCGTCGCCCGCATCGAGACCGGCCTGGAGGAGACGATCTATCTCGGCAATCTCGAGGCCAAGCGCGACTGGGGCCATGCGCGCGATTATGTCGAGGGCATGCACCGTATCCTGCAGGCCGATACGCCTGACGATTTCGTGCTGGCGACCGGCGAGACCCATTCGGTGCGCGAGCTGGTCGAGCTCGCCTTCGCCGAGGTCGATCGCCGCATCGAATGGCGCGGCGAGGGGGTCGAGGAGACCGGGATCGACGCGAGATCCGGCAAGGCGGTGGTGCGGATCGACCCGACCTATTTCCGCCCGACCGAGGTCGACCTCCTGATCGGCGATTGCAGCAAGGCGCGCGACAAGCTCGGATGGAAACCAAGGACGAGCTTCGCCCAACTGGTCAAGGAGATGGTCGCCAGCGATCTGTGCGCCGCACGGCGGGAGGCGAGCAGTGGCCACGCCATTTGATCTCCGCGGCAAGCGTGTCTTCGTCGCCGGCCATCGCGGCATGGTCGGCAGCGCGCTGGTGCGGCGGTTGGCGAGCGAAGGCGTCGAACTGCTGACGGTGCCGCGCAGCGAGGTCGATCTGCGCGACCAGGCGGCGGTGTTCTCATGGTTTGCGCGCGCCCGGCCGCAGGCCGTTTTCCTCGCCGCGGCGAAGGTCGGCGGCATCGTCGCCAACAACACGCTGCGTGCCGAGTTCATCTACGAGAACATCGCCATCGCCACCAACGTCATCCACGCCGCGCATGTGAACGGCGCCGAGAAGCTGATGTTTCTCGGGTCCTCCTGCATCTATCCCAAGCTCGCTCCCCAGCCGTTGCGCGAGGATTCGATGCTGACCGGGCCGCTGGAGCCGACCAACGAGCCCTACGCGATCGCCAAGATCGCCGGCATCAAGATGGTCGAGGCCTATCGCAGCCAGTATGGCGCCGATTTCATCAACGTGATGCCGACCAATCTCTATGGTCCCGGCGACAACTACCATCCCGAGTACAGCCACGTCGTTGCGGCGCTGATCCGCCGCTTCCATGAGGCGAGGCTCGCCGATGCGCCGGAGGTGGTGGTCTGGGGCACGGGAACGCCGCGGCGCGAATTCCTCTATGTCGACGACATGGCCGATGCCTGCGTGCACCTGATGAAGACCTATTCGGAGGCCGGGCTGGTCAACATCGGCACCGGCGAGGACATCACGATTGCCGATTTCGCCCGTGTGGTCGCGGCGACGGTCGGCTATCGGGGACGGATCAGCTTCGATCCCTCACGCCCCGACGGCACTCCGCGCAAGCTGCTCGACGTCTCGCGCCTGGCGAAGCTCGGCTGGCGCGCGACGACGTCGCTGAAGGAAGGCATCGCGCGCGCGTATCAAGCGTTTCTGCAGGAGACGGGGCAGGCGGCCGCCTAACCCGCCGCTGTCGTCCCGGCGAACGCCGGGACCCATACCGCGGACGCTATCTGGGAACGGGGCTGGTAGTTGCCTGCCTCATCGCGATCGGTGGCTATAGGTCCGGGGGCAAGCCCGGGACGACACTGTTAGTAACGCGCCGCTGGCGGCACTTTCACACCCAGCGCCTTGGCCATCGCCGAGATCAGCGGCTTCATGAAATAGGCCTCGCCCGCCGGTGTGATCGACGGCGTCAGCCCATGCGCAGCCAGCTCCTCCGTCACCACAGGCCCGACGGAGGCGATCTGCGTGCGTGCCAGTCCCTCACGCAGGCGTGCCTCGACGCCGTGCGCCCTGGCGACGTCGAACAGCCGCCGCGGCTGGCCCGAACTCGTCAGCGCGATCGCGTCAACCTTGCCGGCGATCATCTCGTCGATCGCGGTGAGGATGTTCGCATCCGCCGCCTTGGCATCATAGACATAGGGCAGCACCGGATCGACCTCGGCGCCACCCGCCTTGATCGCACCGATCAGCGCCGAATGATCCTTGTCGGGATAAAGCTGCAGGCCGAGCCGATGGCCCGCGAGGTCGTAGCCTGCCAGCAGTTCGGCCACGCCTTCCGAGGTCGGCTTCTCCGTGGTGACCTGCGCCTCCAGGCCCAGCTCGCGCAAGGCGCGCCCCGGCTTGGGGCCGCGGGTGAAGGTCCGGGCCTTGCCGATCGCGGCGATGAACTCGGCCTCGACGCCGATCCGGCGCGCCACCGTCATCAGCCGCCTGAGGCCCTCGCCGGTCATCAGCACGAGATCGTCGAACGGCCGTTCGTTACAGCGGCGAATCCAGGCTTCGATCGGCGCCGGGTCCGGCGCATCCTCGATCGTGAACATCGGACATTGCAGCACGTCCGCGCCCTGCTCGGCGAGCAGCCGCGAGAACTGCGCCTCCTCGCGGGTTTCCAGGATCAGGATGCGGTTGCCGGTCAGCCTGTCAGCCATGACGATGCTCGAAGTTTGAGAGTTGATGTTTTGTTCATCCTGCCCACGGGCCGAGCGTTGGCGCAAGCGCGCGGAGGGTGATAGAGCAGGGCCCGAACGGGCGCCAAGCCTGCCGCATCATTCACCCCTCGTCATCCGCCCGGTAACGTCACGCCATGTCCGACCACCAATATGTCCTGACTCTGTCCTGCCCGGATCGTCCCGGGATCGTCTCGGCCGTCTCCACCTTCCTCGCCCATAACGGCCAGAACATTCTCGACGCCCAGCAGTTCGGCGACTTCGAGACGGGTCATTTCTTCATGCGTGTGGTGTTCACGGCGGCCGACCTCGCGGTCAACCTGCCGGCGCTGCAGACCGGATTCGCCGCGATTGCCGAACGCTTTGCGATGGATTGGCAGATGCGCGACCGCGCCGGGCAGCGCCGGGTGATGCTGCTGGTGTCCAAGTTTGACCATTGCTTGGTCGACATCCTCTATCGCTGGCGCACCCGCGACCTCGCGATGATCCCGACCGCGATCGTCTCCAACCATCCCCGCGAGACCTATGCCGGGCTCGATTTCGGCGACATTCCGTTCCACCACATGCCCGTCACCAAGGACACCAAGCGGGACCAGGAGCAGGCGATCCTGAAGCTGGTCGAGGAGACCGAGACCGATCTCGTCGTGCTCGCGCGCTACATGCAGATCCTGTCGGACGAGATGTCGGCGAGCCTGTCCGGCCGCTGCATCAACATCCATCATTCTTTCCTGCCCGGCTTCAAGGGCGCGAAACCCTATCACCAGGCTTATGAGCGCGGCGTCAAGCTGATCGGCGCTACCGCCCATTACGTCACCCGCGATCTCGACGAGGGCCCGATCATCGACCAGGACGTCGAGCGAATCAGCCATCGCGACACCCCCGACGATCTCGTGCGCAAGGGCCGCGACATCGAGCGGCGCGTGCTGGCGCGGGCGATCCGCTATCACCTCGAGGACCGCGTCATCCTCAACGGCCGCAAGACCGTCGTCTTCATGGATTGATGTCGCCGCCGTCAGCGGCCGGGGGCGGTCGCCTGCGCGTTGGCGTTGGACTGCGTCTGCTTGTCGCGTTCGGCGGCCGGCAATTGCCGCTGCCGCTCGCGCTCCTGCATGAACCGGTCGTATTCGGGGGTGCCCGGCCGGGGTGGCGCGTCGGCCGGCAGGCCGCCGGCCCATTGCGGCATTAGATCGCCCATCCCCGCGCCGACCTTCTCATTGATCGACGAGCAGCCGGCGAGGATCGGCCCGGCCGCGGCCAGAAGCATCATCGCGGCCGGAAAGAGCCTGGTCCGGTGGGGGCGTCTGGCCGGCATTGACGGGGGACCTTTCGTGCTGCGGGCGACCCGCGGCCCGGACCCTAACGACTTGCCATCAATTGGTAAAATTTGGCCGTTCGATGGTTTGGGTATTAATATACCAATCACGGATCGGTGGTCCGTTGCGGAAACCTACCGTTCACGAAGCCTCCCATGATCGCCATTGACAACGGGGTCCCAAGTCCGCAGCGATGCGCCCGCGATATCGTGAACGAGATCGCACGGTTAAGACAACAATGGCCGGGGGCTGCGGTCCTGATCCGACCAGGGAGGTAGTTTCAATGTTCGTGCGAAACAAGACACTGACGCTCGCCGCCAGTGCGGCGCTCGCCGCGGCTGCGCTCGCGTCCGGTGCGGCGCGGGCCGAAGACGTGTTCAAGATCGGCCTGATCGTGCCGATGACCGGCGGCCAGGCGTCGACCGGCAAGCAGATCGACAATGCCATCAAGCTCTACATGCAGCAGAACGGCGACACCGTCGCCGGCAAGAAGATCCAGGTCATCCTCAAGGACGACGCGGCGCTGCCCGACAACACCAAGCGTCTGGCGCAGGAGCTGATCGTCAACGACAAGGTCAATGTGATCGCCGGCTTCGGCGTGACACCGGCGGCCTTCGCCGCCGCGCCGCTTGCCACCCAGGGCAAGATCCCGGAAGTCGTAATGGCGGCCGGCACCTCCATCATCACCGAGAAGTCGCCCTACATCGTCCGCACCAGCTTCACGCTGCCGCAGTCCTCGACGATCATCGGCGACTGGGCGGTCAAGAACGGCATCAAGAAGGTCGCCACGCTGACCTCGGACTACGCGCCGGGCAACGACGCGCTGGCCTCGTTCAAGGAGCATTTCACCGCCGGCGGCGGCGAGATCGTCGAGGAAATCAAGGTTCCGCTGGCGAACCCCGACTTCGCTCCGTTCCTGCAGCGCATGAAGGACGCCAAGCCGGACGCCATGTTCGTGTTCGTGCCGGCCGGCCAGGGCGGCAACTTCATGAAACAATATGCCGAGCGCGGCCTCGACAAGAGCGGCATCAAGGTGATCGGACCGGGTGACGTCACCGACGACGACCTGCTCAACGACATGGGCGACGCCGTGCTCGGCGCCGTCACCGCGCACATCTATTCGGCGGCGCATCCGTCGGCGAAGAACAAGGAGTTCGTCGCGGCCTACAAGAAGGCGTTCAACAGCCGTCCGGGCTTCATGGCGGTCGGCGGTTACGACGGCATCCATCTGATCTACGAGGCGCTGAAGAAGACCGGTGGCAAGACCGACGGCGATTCCCTGCTTGCTGCGATGAAGGGCATGGCCTGGGAGAGCCCACGCGGTCCCATCTCGATCGATCCGGAGACGCGCGACATCGTTCAGAACGTCTACATCCGCAAGGTCGAGAAGGTCGACGGCGAGCTCTACAACGTCGAGTTCCAGACCTTCGAGGCCGTCAAGGATCCGGGCAAGGCCAAGAAGTGACGCGATAGGCGTCATCTCGAGCGCGCACGAACGGTGCGCTCCCTCCCCCGCGTGCGGGGGAGGGCTGGGGTGGGGGTACCCCACGGCACACGCGTCGTGTGGAGAGATGTCCCCCACCCGGATCACATCGTTCAGATGCGATCCGACCTCCCCCCGCAGGCGGGGGAGGCGCAGACCGAGCAAGCATTGAATGCATGCCCTTCGGATGAAGGGATGACCGGGGACTGAAACTAGACTCCATGACCGCCATCCTCACCAACCTCTTCGACGGCGTCGCCTACGGCATGCTGCTGTTCGTGCTGGCCTGCGGGCTCGCCGTGACGCTCGGCCTGATGAACTTCGTCAACCTCGCCCATGGCGCCTTCGCCATGGCCGGCGGCTACGTCTGCGCCGTGCTCGTCAACCGGATGGGATGGCCGTTCTTCGCGGCGCTGCCGCTGGCCTTCGTCGCGAGCGCCATGATCGGCGCGCTGCTGGAGCGGACGCTCTATCAGCATCTCTATGCGCGCAGCCATCTCGACCAGGTGCTGTTCTCGATCGGGCTCGTCTTCATGACGGTGGCCGCGGTCGACTACATCATGGGCTCCTCGCGAATCTTCATCAATCTGCCCGACGTGCTGCAGGGCCAGTTCGACGTCTTCGGCGTTGGCATCGGCCGCTATCGGCTGATGATCATCGTCATCTGCGGGCTGCTCACGGTGGGGCTGCAGCTGGTGCTCTCCAAGACGCGGTTCGGCAGCCGGCTGCGTGCCGCCGTCGATGATCCGCGCGCGGCGAGCGGCCTCGGCATCAACGTGCCGCAGGTGTTCGCCTTCACCTTCGCGTTCGGCTGCGGGCTCGCCGGCCTGGGCGGCGCGCTCAGCGCCGAGATCCTCGGCCTCGATCCATACTTCCCGCTGAAGTTCATGATCTACTTCCTGATCGTGGTCACCGTGGGCGGCTCGTCGTCGATCACCGGCCCGTTCCTCGCCTCGCTGCTGCTCGGCATCGGCGACGTCGCCGGCAAATATTATGTGCCGAAGCTCGGCCCCTTCGTCATCTACACCATCATGATCGTGATCCTGATCTGGCGTCCGAACGGCCTGTTCGGCCGCACGGCGACGCGGTGAGGATCGCATGACCATGAACGCACAAACCGAGGTCGGATTTCACGCCAGGCAGCACGGCCGCTGGCACTGGAGCGAGTTCGCCTTCTGGATCGTCGTGCTGGCGGTCGGACTGGCGTTTCCCTCGCGCTACCTGATCATGACCGAGATCCTGCGGCTGGCGCTGTTCGCGCTGTCGCTCGACCTGATCCTCGGCTATGCCGGCATCGTCTCGCTCGGCCACGCCGCCTTCTTCGGCGTCGGCGCCTATTGCGCGGGCCTGCTCTCGGTGCACGGCATCATCAACGAGCCGGTGCTGGCGCTGATCGTGGCCGGCCTCGCCGCCACCGTGCTTGGCTTCGCCACCAGCTTCCTGGTCATCCGCGGCGTCGACCTGACGCGGCTGATGGTGACGCTCGGCATCGCGCTGTTGATGGAGGCGCTGGCGGAGCGCTTCTCCAACATCACCGGCGGTACCGACGGTCTCCAGGGCATCGACATCCAGCCGATCTTCGGCGTGTTCGCCTTCGACATGTTCGGCAAGACCGGGTTCTTCTATGCGCTCGCGGTGCTGTTCGTGCTGTTCCTGCTGGCGCGGACGATCGTGCATTCCCCCTTCGGTCTGTCGCTGCGCGCGATCAAGAACAATCCGTTGCGCGCCGCCGCCGTCGGCATTCCCGTCAACAAGCGCCTGATCGCGATCTACACCGTCGGCGCGTTCTACGCCGGCATTGCCGGGGCGCTGTTCACCCAGACCACGGCGCTGGCCTCGCTCGACGTGTTCTCGTTCGAGCGCTCCGCCGACCTCGTGCTGATGCTGGTCATCGGCGGATCCGGCTATCTCTATGGCGGGCTGATCGGCGCCGCCGTGTTCCGGATGCTGCAGGAGCTGTTCCAGTGGATCACGCCGCAATACTGGATGTTCTGGATCGGCCTCGTGCTCGTCGTCATCGTTCTGGTCGGCCGCCATCGCATCCACGCCTATGCGCTGTGGCTGCCCAATCTCATCCTTCGGCAGATCGCCGGCCGCAAGGCCGCGGTGGCCCTCACCGATAACGAGGCGCCATGACCTACGCATTGGAAACCCGCGGCCTCGACAAGCATTTCGGCGGCCTCCATGTCACCCGCAATCTGTCGCTGCAGATCGCGCCGGGCGCGCGCCATGCGCTGATCGGTCCGAACGGCGCCGGCAAGACCACAGTCATCAATCAGCTCACCGGCGTGCTGGAGCCGAGCGCGGGGCGCATCCTGCTCGAAGGCCAGGACATCACCGACCTGCCCGTGCACAAGCGCGTGCTGCGCGGCCTGTCGCGCACCTTCCAGATCAACCAGCTCTATCCGGACCTCACGCCGCTGGAGACGATCGGGCTCGCGGTCTCCGAGCGACTCGGCGGCGGCGGCAACTGGTGGCGGCGCATGGGCACGCGCGACGACATCAATGCCGAGATCGCCGAGACCTTGGAGCGCTTCCGGCTACTCGACGTGATGAACGATCGCACCTCGACCTTGCCCTATGGCAAGCAGCGCCTGCTGGAGATCGCGGTCGCGATCGCCGCGCGCCCGCGCGTTCTGCTCCTCGACGAGCCCGCCGCCGGCGTGCCCGAGGGCGAGCGCAAGGATATTCTCGCCGCCGTCGCGGCGCTGCCGCGCGACGTGACGGTGCTCTTGATCGAGCACGACATGGATCTCGTCTTCTCCTTCGCCGACCGCATCTCGGTTCTCGTCTCCGGCGCGCTGCTGGTCGAGGGCGCGCCCGACGAGGTCGCGCGCGATCCGCAGGTCAAGGCCGTCTATCTCGGCGAGGCCGCGTGATGACCGATCTGCTGACAATCGAGAACCTGCGCGCCGGCTACGGCCAGGCGGTCGTGCTGCCGGACATGTCGCTGAAGCTGCCCGAGGGGCAGGTGCTGGCGCTGCTCGGCCGCAACGGCACCGGCAAGACCACGCTGATCAACTCCATCGTCGGCGTTACCCGCCGCTTCTCCGGCACGATTGCGCTTGATGGTGCCGACATCACCGGCCTGCGCGCCGACCAGCGCGCCCGCGCCGGCATCGGCTGGGTGCCGCAGGAGCGCAACATCTTCCGCTCGCTCACGGTGGAGGAGAACATGACCGCGGTGGCGCAGCCCGGACCCTGGACGGTCGAGCGCGTCTACCAGATGTTTCCGCGGCTCAAGGAGCGGCGCAACAATTTCGGCAACCAGCTTTCCGGCGGCGAGCAGCAGATGCTGGCGATCGGCCGCGCGCTGACGCTCAATCCCAAGGTGCTGCTGCTGGATGAGCCGACCGAAGGCCTCGCGCCGATCATCGTCGAGGAGCTGCTGGCTGCGATCGGCACCATCAGCCGCGCCGGCGGGCTGTGCTCTGTTATCGTCGAGCAGCACGCGCAGAAGCTGCTGGCGCTGGCCGACCGTGTCGTGATCCTGGAGCGCGGCACCATCGTGCACGATGCGCCGTCGAGCGCCTTGAAGGCCGATCCGGCGCCCCTGGAGCGGCATCTCGGCGTCGCGAGCGCCGCCGCGCACTGACCTGATCGATAGGCTTGAACGCGACGAGCCGAAGCGTCATCATTGGTTGCGGGGACGGCGTGGCTCGCGCAATCGACCGAGGTCTGGCGGTATGGCGCGGCCGTCGTCAACATCGGTATGCAGAATCCAGTTGTGACGGCCTGGCGGCCGGAGCCTCGTTATCCCGAGGGCGCTTTGCCTGGAGACGGATTTGATGGGGTCACCTCAAGATTGCCCATCGAACGCGGTCGGAATTGGCCAGACCACCGCACCTGGCATGGATTGCGCCGTGCCTCTCCACGATCTCTCTTCGACAGAATTGTATACCGACCGGATACGGGGTAGGGGATGGACCCAGTCCATCACGCTTTGCCCAGGTGACCAGCCAGGACAGATCGCGGGTCCAACAACCCTATCCAACGAATCGACGCCTTCCAAGGAGTGAGCACATGCAACGCACCAAGCCCCCATTCCGCGCCGACGAAGTCGGCAGCCTCTTGCGGCCGCAGAAGATCAAGGAAGCCCGCGCCAAGCTCGAGAAGGGCGAGATCTCGGCGGCCGACCTCGCAAAGATCGAGGACATGGAGATCGAGAAGGTCGTGCATCGCCAGGCCTCGACCGGCCTGAAGCTTGCGACCGACGGCGAGTTCCGCCGCTCCTGGTGGCATTTCGACTTTCTCGCCAAGCTGACCGGCTGCGAGCTGTTTCACCCGGACACTGGTATCCAGTTCACCGGCGTGCAGACCCGTCATGACGCGGTGCGCGTCATCGGCAAGCTCGACTTCCCGGCCGATCATCCGATGCTCGACCATTTCCGCTTCCTGAAGAAGCACGCCGACACCGCACATGTCACGGCGAAGATGACGATCCCGTCGCCGGCGGTGCTGCACTTCCGCGGCGGCCGCAAGTCGATCTCGAAGGAGGTCTATCCGGATCTCGATGCGTTCTACGAGGATCTCGGCAAGACCTATCGCAAGGCCGTCAAGGCGTTCTACGACGCCGGCTGCCGCTACCTGCAATTCGACGACACCGTCTGGGCCTACCTGTGCTCGCAGGACGAGCTCAAGAAGGCGCGCGAGCGTGGCGACAATCCGGATGGCCTGCAGCAGATCTATTCGCGCATCATCAACTACGCGATTGCCGAGCGTCCCGCCGACATGACGATCACCACGCATGTCTGCCGCGGCAATTTCCGCTCGACCTGGATCTCCTCGGGCGGCTATGAGCCGGTCGCCGAGACCATGCTCGCCAACACCAACTATGACGGCTACTTCCTGGAGTACGACAGCGAGCGCGCCGGCGGCTTCGAGCCGCTGCGCTTCCTGCCCAAGGGCAACAAAGTGGTCGTGGTCGGCCTCGTGACCTCGAAGGTCGGCGAGCTCGAGAAGAAGGACGACATCAAGCGCCGCCTGGAAGAGGCCTCGAAGTTCGCCCCGCTGGACCAGCTCGCGCTGTCGCCGCAATGCGGCTTTGCCTCCACCGAGGAAGGCAACATCCTGAGCGAGGAAGAGCAGTGGGCCAAGCTGCGCCTCTGCGTCGAGCTCGCCGAGGAGATCTGGGGCAAGTAATCAGCTGCCTGAGGCAGCGCGCCTGGCGATCAGGCGATGATCAATGACGTGGAAGCGGGGCCGGAGCAATCCGCCCCGCTTCGTTTTTGCGCAGCAGCGCGCGGCGGATCAGTCGCTGGGCGGGGGCCTCGAAGCCGGCATAAGTGAGATATGCCGCCGTCAGGGTCAGTCCCATGAAGCCGATCCAGAACAGCTGGCTGCCGTACGGGATCGGTTGGCCCCAGGACGCGAATGCCAGCGCGATCATGAGCTGGATCGGGAAGTGCAGCAGGTAGCACGAATAGGTCATGTTGCCCGCGGCCTGCAGCAGATCTTCGACACGCTTGGGCAGTGTCAGCGGGGTTGTGCAGACGAACAACAGGAGCGGTGTGTAGACGAGCAGGAGCGCTGCCGCGCGCTCGGCGAGCGCGATGCCTGACACCCGCAGCGCCAAGGGAATGCCGACGACGGCGCAGGCGGCGAGCGCCTCCAGTTTTGGCCGGTACGGGGCATCGGCAACGCTCTGCCGCGCCATCGCGGCGAGGCCACCAGCATAGAAGAACACGAAACATTTTCCGACCAGCGTCCCGCTCGCGATCCCGGCCAGGATCATCGCCAGGTTCAACAGCGGCGATGCGGTGACGAAACGCAGCGCCAGGAAGAACGCGGCATAGACCAGCACCTCGATCGAGACCGACCAGATCGGGCCGTTGAAGCTGACCCCGGTCGGCGGCAGCCAGTCGCTCGCCATGAAAAGCTGGGCGACGAAATGAGCGAGATCGTTGCTCTGGTAGACGAAGAAGAAGCCGTGCTGCGCGACATAGAGGGCCTGCAGCCCCGCGACCAGCAGCAGCGTTGCGAGATGCAGCGGATAGAGCCGCGACAGCCGGTTGACGAAGAAGGTCCAGCCGTCGACCGCGCCATCCGGGACGAGCGCGCTGTACTTCCAGAAGAAGATGAACCCGGAGATGCACCAGAAGATCACCACGCCGTGTTCGCCGAGCTCGTAGAACGGGAACAGCACGCGGTAGAATGGCAATTCGCTTCGGACGAGATCGACCGGCGCGTCGGCGACGTAGGCGAAGTGTGGATAGTGCCACAACAGCACCGAGATCGTGGCGATGAAACGCAGCAGCTCGAGCCCGAGCAGCTTGTGAGTCCCAGACGATGTCGATGTGTGAGGCAGGGCCATGCGGTGATCGTTAACCGTCTCGACGGGATGTGCGCCCCAATCCTAGCCGGCGCGAAGTGAAGGATTGTTTTCGCAGCCTGCGGATCAGCGGCAGGCGAGCTCGGTTCCCTGCAGGATCGCCTGGTCCCAGGACCGATAGCCCGTGGCATTCAGATGGATGCCTTCGAGCGTGAACGGCGATTCCATCGGCGGCAGGGGCAGGAAGGTCGCGCCGATGCGCCTCGCGAGGTCCGGCAGCACGGCGCGATAGCCGGTGATGCTCGCCGTGGCGGCCTTCTCCATGGCCGGCGTGAATGGCCCGCGCGCCTCGACGGAGGGAAACTCGGCGATGAAGATGCGCGTGGTGAGCTTTGACAGCTCGCGCAGCAGGGCCTCGTAGCGCGCAGCGAAGACCTCGCTGGAGTCGGGCTTGGCGGCCAGCGCATCGTTCACGCCGAGCGAGACGATGATCGCGAACGGCCGTTTCGGCCCGAGTGCGGGCTTCAGCCAGCCGGCGAGATCGCTGCGCGTCCCGGCGCCGGCGAGACCGGCGTTGACGACCGGATGCCCGCAGGCGTTGGCCGGCAGCGTCGCCGCCTCGACGATGCTGTCACCGAGCACGATGATCGGGTCATCGGGGCGAGCCAGCAGATTGTAGTGGACGACGAGCTGGCGGACCATGCGGTGGTCGCTGCCGGACGGTGTCGCCGAGCGGCGTGCCAGCACGAACGTCGCGGCTGCCGCGGTGATCACCGCAAACAGCACGAATCCCAGCCGCGCCTGCGTTTTCGCTGCCATATGGACGATCGATGCCCTGATGTGACCCGACCGTAGGATGAATTCGCAAACGGAGCTCTAATTCGTCCGCGTCCAGGTCGAGGAACGGCAGATGACGCCGCCGAAGGCGCAGCCGGCCGTGGTCAGCGTGCCGCCGGACAGGGTCATCTTGGCATCGTAGGTCTTGCCGTCGTCGGGATTGCTGTAGCTGCCGGCCCAGGCGTTGGGTCCGGTCGGCTTCATGCCGGAGAACAGCCGCTGGCCGACCTTGGCGGGGGTAACCGTGCCTTCCTTGATCCAGACCAGCGTGCCGCAGATGGCGCCGCCGCAGGGCGCGAATCTGACCTTGGAGGCGCCGCTTTCGCGCAGCCAGACGCCGCTGACATCGTCGGCGAGCGCCGGGCCTGCCGCCAGCGCGAGCGACACACCTAGTCCGACAACGAAACGACCGATCATGCGAGCCTCCCTCATCCTTCGAGACGAACTTGTTGCTAGCGGATCGTGTCGGCGATGCGGCGGGCCGACGGCGACACGCTTGGTCTCCATTGTTCAGAAAGGATATCAGGATTCGGGCGTGCCGCACCTGTCTCGCGGGCTGTGATGGTCGGGCTGTGGCAGTGCCTGCCCAGCCGCAGGTTTATCTCGCCGCCAGATAGACTTCGCCAAGCAGCGAGGAATTCGACCACGGCACCTGCCGGTTCTTGGTGCCGGCCACGACCTCGGCGCGTACGCGCGTCAGCATCTGCTGCACCTCGAGCCCGGGCGTGCCGATGTGGCGGGTCAGCGCCGCCGAGAACGGGCTGTTGTCGCCGTCGCCGTCGAGCGCGACCTTGCCCGGCGCGGTCGCGAACGCGATCAGCGTGCCGGCCCCGGACGTCGCGCCAGCACCGAGCGACGATGGTGCGGCCAGCCCGGTGGCGCTGAGACCCCGGCCGGGTCCGGCGCTTGCCGTCTCCGGCGGCGCGAACGGATTGTTGCGGCAGGCATCGAGGATCAGGATGTTGGTGCGGACCTGGTCGTCGAGCCCGGCCAGGATCTGGTCCATGTCGACCATTGCCGTGACCACATCGCTGCCCGCGGACGGTGCGATGTCGGTGGGCAGGAGATAGTTGCGGCCGTCGATCTGCACGCCGTGGCCGGCATAGAACACGACGGCCACCTGCGCCCGCGTCGCCTCGCGCAGGAAGTCGCGCGTCTTGGCCTGCATCGCCGCGCGGTCGAGATCGATGCCCTCAGTCACCGTGAAGCCGATGTCGCGCAGGCTCCTGGCGATTGCTCGCGCATCGCGCGGCGGATTGGGCAGTGGCTGCACGTGAGCGTAGGCCCCGTTGCCGATGACCAGCGCCATGCGCTGCCCCGTCGGCGCCGCTGCGGCCGAGGAGGGGGCCGTGGATTCCGGCCGCGGCTGGGGGCGCACCACCGCCTCCGACAGCAGCGACAGACGCACCCTGGCGGTGGCCTGGTTGGCCTTGCTGCCGGCATCGGATGCGGTCGGCGTCAGCGCCGCGGCGTAATCCGCCTTGGCCGCGTCGAACTCGCCCTTGGCCTCATAGGCCAGCGCACGATGCACATGGGCAGCGATGACGACGCTGCCCGGCGGCGTCATCACGTTGGCCGGCGGATTCTGCGCGAGCCGGACCGCCTCCGAAGCGTCGGCGACGGCGCGGTCGAGATGGCCCTTGGCGCGCCAGATCACACTGCGGTTGATCAGCGGCGAGGCCAGCGCCGGATCGAGCCGGATCGCCTCGTTGATGTCGCCAAGCGCGCCGTCGAGGTCGCCGGTCGCTTCCTTGGAGATGCCGCGATTCTGCCAGGACAGCGCGGATTTCGGCATCAGCCTGATCGCCTGGTCGTAGTCGGCGATCGCCTTGGCGTAGTCGCCGGTGCCGCGATAGGCGTTGCCGCGGTTGTGGAAGAGCGTGCCGCTCGGCGCGCCGCTCTTGATGGCGTCGTTGAAGTCGGCGATCGCGATCTCGTACTCGCCTTTGTCGTAGTAGGCCGAGCCGCGCAGATTGTAGATCGCCTGCGCCGGTGCCAGCCGCAGCGCCTCGGTGGCATCGGCGATCACGTGGGTGTAGTCGCCCTTCTTGTTCCAGCCGACCGCGCGCCAGAAATAGATCGTCGCCAGCTGGCTGCCGGAAAACACCTTCAGCGCGATGATCTTGTTGCAGGCGGCGATCATCTGGTCCGCAGGCGCCGTCTCGGTGGTGCAGATCAGGCCGAGCTGGGACTTCGACTGGGCGAGGCCGGGAGACGTCCAGAGGGCAGCCAGCAGTGGTATCAGCAGCAGGAGGGAGCGGCGCATCGGCACGGACCGTGGGGACGAGAGGCAGGAACCTATCCGGTTTGTTGCGTCCGGAAGGGTCCGGGTTCAGGCTCTTTCCAATGGTGGGCAGATGGTGCTAGGACGTTGGGCCAAGGGCACGCTGCCCACTTACATTTCCCACCCGTCGGACCGAATGAAGAACGACCAGCTGCTCGCCCAGATCACGGAGTTCTGCCGCCAGTCGGACATGGCGGAATCGACGTTCGGCCGCCGGGCCGTGAACGACGGCAAGCTCGTGCAGCGGCTGCGCGAGGGCAAGCGCATCACCATCGATACGCTGGACCGCATCCAGGCCTATATCGCGGCTTCCACCGGCACGCTGCCGCCGCCGCGGCTCGACGTCGTGCCGGAGAAGCGCGATCCCAAGAGCAATTTCCGCTTCTTCGAGAACCGCCAGAAATACCTGCTGTTCGTGCATACCTGCAGCGAGAAGCGGGTGGTGGCCGAGCGTGTCGGCCTCGAGCTCGCCAGCATCCATCCGCGGCCGCCGGCGCTGCGCCTGTTCGACGCCGGCGTCGGCGACGGCACCGTGCTGTCGAAGGTGCTGCGCACGATGCACGGCCGTTTTCCACACATTCCGTTCTATGTCGCCGGCAAGGAGCTGAGCCTCGAGGACGTCCGGCTGACCCTGGAGAAGGTGCCCGACCGGCTGTTCGAGCATCCGGCCAGCGTGTTCGTGTTCACCAACATGAACTATGCCGAGGCGCCCTGGCTGACGCCGGCATCGCCTTCGGTCGCGGCGTCGATGATCTGGCACGAGGTCGTGCTGCAGGGCGATTCGTCCGGGGATTTCGAGGCCCAGATCACCGCGTTGAAGCCGTTTCTGGAGCAGAACTGGCGCGCCAACGTCTCGCAGCGCACCGGCATGCCGGTCTATGAGCGGCCGATCGCGCTGGTGCTGTATCGCGAGGATCACCGCTTCCTGCTCGACGGCATCATCCCGCGGGCCGGTCGGGTCGAGGCCAATTTCGACCTGATCATCGCCTCCCAGCCCTACCGAGCCCGGTCCTCGGTCAATTTCCGCGCCAAGCGCATCATCGCGCCGCTGGCGCGGGCGCTGAAGCCCGGCGGCCGGCTGATCGGAATCCACTCTCACGGCCAGGATCCGGGCCTGGACATCATCCAGGCGGTCTGGCCTGGAGAAAATCCTTTCTCGGTCAGCCGCCATGAGCTATTGCGCGCCGTGAAATACGAGCTCGGCTCCAGTGGGCGGGACTTAAATTTTAACGCCTATGCGGACAATCGCTCGATTTTCAGGTATGAGATGGAGGCTCTGCCCAACGAGGTCACCGGTGCGATCGGAACCTCGACGGCCTTTGCAGCCTGGAACGCGGCGGTGTATGTCGCGCAGATCGAGGAAGACCGCCTGACCGAGGTGGCCCACTCGTCTCGTGCGCTCGACGCCGCCAGAGAGGTTCTGCGAAAGCACAACGGGCTGTGGTTCTACGACGAGTCCTACGTCATCTCGCGGCGTCGCGACTGACATCCTGGGATCAGGACAGTTGGGATCAAGAGACTTGGGATCGAGAGACTTGGGATCAATACAAATGACCGCCGTGGGCGGCAAAGAAGGGGTTGCTTGATGCGCGCGTCTTATCTGTTCACCTCGGAGTCGGTGTCCGAGGGCCATCCGGACAAGGTCTGCGACCGTATTTCCGACGAGATCGTCGACCTGTTCTACCGTGAAGGGCCGAAGGCCGGCATCGACCCCTGGCAGATCCGCGCCGCCTGCGAGACGCTTGCCACCACCAACAAGGTCGTGATCGCCGGCGAGACCCGCGGCCCGGCCTCGGTCACCAACGAGCACATCGAGCACGTCGTCCGCGAGGCCATCAAGGACATCGGCTACGAGCAGGAAGGTTTTCACTGGAAGACCTGCGATATCGAGATCCTGCTGCATCCGCAGTCGGCCGACATCGCCCAGGGCGTCGACGCGCTGCAGCCCGGCGAAGTCAAGGAAGAGGGCGCCGGCGACCAGGGCATCATGTTCGGCTACGCCTGCAACGAAACGCCCGATCTGATGCCGGCGCCGATCTTCTACGCCCACAAGATCCTGCGCCTGATCTCCGAAGCCCGCCACTCCGGCGTCGAGAAGGTGCTCGGCCCGGACTCCAAGAGCCAGGTCACCGTGCGCTATGAGAACGGCAAGCCGGTCGGCGTGCGCGAGATCGTCGTCTCGCATCAGCATCTGGTCGAGGACATGACCTCGGCGCAGGTGCGCGAGCGCGTCGAGCCCTACGTCCGCGAGGCGCTTCCGAAGGACTGGATTACCAAGGACACGATCTGGCACATCAACCCGACCGGCAAGTTCTTCATCGGCGGTCCCGATGGCGACACCGGCCTGACCGGCCGCAAGATCATCGTCGACACCTATGGCGGCGCGGCTCCGCATGGCGGCGGCGCGTTCTCCGGCAAGGATCCGACCAAGGTCGACCGCTCGGCGGCCTATGCTGCGCGCTACCTCGCCAAGAACATCGTGGCCGCTGGTCTGGCTGATCGCTGCACCCTGCAGCTCGCCTACGCGATCGGCGTGGCGCGGCCGCTGTCGATCTACATCGACACCCACGGCACGGGTAAGGTTTCCGAGGACAAGCTGGAGAAGGCGGCGGCCGAGGTCATGAACCTCACCCCGCGCGGCATCCGCTCGCATCTCGACCTCAACCGCCCGATCTACGCGCGCACCGCGGCCTACGGTCATTTCGGCCGCACGCCGGACAACGAGGGCGGCTTCTCCTGGGAGAAGACCGACCTCGCCGAGGCGTTCAAGCGCGCGGTGTAAGCATTGCCGGCGCTTGCCGCCTGAATGTTCGAGGCGTCATGGCCGGGCTTGTCCCGCCTGCGCGGCCGAAGCCGCTTCGGCGAGGCGGAGACCCGGCCATCCACGTCTTGAGTTGAGGTGACTGATACGACTGACGACGTGGATGCCCGGCACGAGGCCGGGCATGACGAACCATTGCTGTTCGATTTGCTGAATGTCGCGTTCGCGCGAAGACAGAGGATGATCTCATGACCGCCTTCAACGACTACATCGTCAAGGACATTTCGCTCGCCGAGTTCGGCCGCAAGGAGATCTCGCTCGCTGAGACCGAGATGCCCGGCCTGATGGCGACGCGCGAGGAGTATGGCCCGAAGCAGCCGCTGAAGGGCGCGCGCATCGCAGGCTCGCTGCACATGACCATCCAGACCGCGGTCCTGATCGAGACGCTGAAGGCGCTCGGCGCCGACATCCGCTGGGTCTCCTGCAACATCTATTCGACCCAGGACCACGCGGCCGCCGCGATCGCCGCCGCCGGCATTCCGGTGTTCGCCGTCAAGGGCGAGACGCTGGTCGACTACTGGGACTACACCGCAAAACTGTTCGACTGGCATGGCGGCGGCCATCCCAACATGATCCTCGATGACGGCGGCGACGCCACCATGTACGTCCATCTCGGCCTGCGCGCCGAGAACGGCGATGCGGCGTTTCTCGACAAGCCGGCCTCCGAGGAAGAGGAGGTGTTCTTCGCGCTTCTGAAGAAGCAGCTCAAGGAGAAGCCGAAGGGCTACTTCGCCGAGATCGCCAAGTCGATCAAGGGCGTCTCGGAGGAGACCACCACGGGCGTGCACCGCCTGTACGACATGCAGAAGGCCGGCACCTTGCTGTGGCCCGCGATCAACGTCAACGACAGCGTCACCAAGTCGAAGTTCGACAACCTCTATGGCTGCCGCGAGTCGCTGGTCGACGGCATCCGCCGCGGCACCGACGTGATGATGTCGGGCAAGGTCGCGATGGTCGCGGGCTTCGGCGACGTCGGCAAGGGCTCGGCCGCCTCGCTGCGCCAGGCCGGCTGCCGCGTCATGGTCTCCGAGATCGACCCGATCTGCGCTCTGCAGGCGGCGATGGAGGGCTATGAGGTCGTCACGATGGAGGACGCCGCGCCGCGCGCCGACATCTTCGTGACCGCCACCGGCAACAAGGACATCATCACCATCGAGCACATGCGCGCGATGAAGGATCGCGCCATCGTCTGCAACATCGGCCATTTCGACAACGAGATCCAGGTCGCCTCGCTGAAGAACCTGAAGTGGACCAACATCAAGCCGCAGGTCGACGAGATCACCTTCCCCGACGGCAAGCGCATGATCCTGCTGTCCGAAGGCCGCCTCGTGAACCTCGGCAATGCGATGGGCCACCCGTCCTTCGTGATGTCCGCGTCCTTCACCAACCAGACCCTGGCGCAGATCGAGCTCTACGCCAACAACAAGGACGGCAAGTACAAGAAGGAAGTCTACGTGCTGCCGAAGTCGCTGGACGAGAAGGTGGCGATGCTGCACCTCGCCAAGATCGGCGTGACCCTTACCAAGCTGCGTCCCGACCAGGCTTCGTATATCGGCGTCAAGCCGGAAGGCCCATTCAAGTCGGACCACTACCGCTACTGAGTTCCGGCGCGACGCGCGGCGAGACGACGAAGGCCGGGGCATTGCCCCGGCCTTTTTTGTTTTGATCGCGAAGTAACTATCAAACTCAATCGTAGCGATTGAGGATGACAAGTCGAGTGCGATGCCCATGAATGCGCCCTCTCCCCTTGTGGGAGAGGGCAAGGTGGTGACTGCCACAAATCTGTTTGGGTGAGGGGTATGCCTCCACGAGCAACGCTCGCGGAGAGAGACCCCTCACCCGACCGCGTGCGTGGCGGTTCGGAGATGCCCTCTCCCACAAGGGGAGAGGGCGCTGCATCGCTCACCGCACTGAAGGATGTCGTCAAGTCCGTGGTTTAGCGACACGCGTAGCAATCTACGCTTGCAATCACCCCGTCCGCCGCGACGCCAGCGCCGACGCGCGGACCGCCTTCGCGCGCTTGGCCGCGTGATGCTCCGGTCGCGCGGCGATCCGCTTGCGCTTGTTCGTCTCCGCCGCTGCCACCTTCACGGCCGGCGCGCGATGCTTGGCATATTCCTCGCCGTCGACCGGGCCGACATGCGGCGGGTCGCGGTCGAGATAGGGCCGGCCGATGCCGAACGTCTTGCCGTTGGCGTCGACCCATTTCCACAGAGCCTCGGTCGCGACCCAGCGCTGCGCGCGCGTCGCGCCGTTGACGCTGACGATGTCAGCCGCGAGGCCATGGCCGTAGCCGCCGCGCAGGCTGCCGCCGTGATAGGAGCGATTGCTGGCCGCCTTCAGCCCGCTCGCGATCTCCTGGCGATAGTCGTCGCGGAATCCGCTGGTGATGCCCGGCGCGAGACCCGCGGCCTCGGCGGCGTGCAGGGTGTGAAACAGCTTCAGCTTGAAGCCGCGGTCCATGCCGCCGATCACGTATTCGGCCATGCTGCGGCCGACGCGCTCGGCCGCCTTCGGATCCTTCCAGGTAAAGTCATTGTCGACGAGCTTGGTGAAGCTGCGCGTCACCTTGACCATGCGCCCCTTGCGCTTGACCGTGACGACGCGGCGCTCGGTTTCGCGGATCTTGTCGAGCTTCGGCGCGCGCTCATACAGCGCGAACAGATAGCGGTCGATGCAGGCATCGATGTCGGGGCACTCGTCGAGGATCTCGATGCGGTCGGCGCTGGCGACGGTGGGCCGGGGCGGTTCGGTTGCCGCGCCGGGCGCGGCCTGTTCGTCCGCGGGCAGGACGGCCGATGGGGTGATCGACGCGGTCGTCAGCGCAGGCTCGGCTGTGGTCGGCTGCGGCGACGTCGCGATCGGCTCCGCGACGATGGGCGGCGTCGTCGCCTCGATCTCGGCGGCGGCCGCGGGCCAAGCCGCCGCACAAGCTGCCAGGACAACGGACCGACACAACGCACGCGTCAGAAGCTGCTGCGAGCTCATCATCCGGTCTCCCCAAAATCCGAGCCCCTGCTGGTGAGGGGCGGTCAGGTATCCGATACCTGCGATTGTTCGGCGCTTGGCGGCGAGGTGCAATAACACGACGCCCGTGGCGGGCAGCTTTTGCGGGAACTGTGACATCAGCGCAACGGTGCGCGATTGTGAGTTCCGTGTGTCGCTTATGAGTCGACTCTTGCGCTGGACTGCTGCCCACGCTGCATCGTTCGCCGCAGCAGCTTGCGTCCGGTCAGCATGGCGCGGGCGAGATTCTCGTGCTGCAGGCGGCTCACCAGCACGACGCCGGCGACATGCAGCACCACCAGCGGGATCAGCAGATAGGACGTCACCTCGTGGGTGTCCTCGACCCACCAGATGCCGAAGAACCGCACGGTCACCTGCATCGCGCCGGTCACCGCGGAGACGATCAGCAGCAGCAGCAGTGCGAGCTGCATCGCCGTGCCGGCGGGATTCAGCCCGAGATAGCGCCCGGTCCTGCCGCGCCGCAGATTCCACAGGTAGGCCGGCGTCGCGCGCAGCCGGGCACGGAGACTGCGGAAGCGCGAATGGCGGGTGCCGATGATGCCCCAGATCAGGCGAAAGGCGAGCAGGCCGAGGATCGCGTAGCCCGCAATCCGGTGCAGCCCGTCATGGACGTTCGGCGTCATCCAGGCGATGAGCACCAGCACGGCGAGCATCCAATGCCACAGCCGCAGCGGCAGGTCCCAGACCTGCACGGTGTCGGCGATGTCCTGGCGTTTCAGGCTGGCTCTGGGGGCTTTGCCGTGCATGGCTCTCACGTCACGTCGTCCAGCATGCTGGACGACGCTTGCGCCAACTACTTGGCGATCGTGTGCTTCAGGCTGAGATCCTCGGGGCTGTAGAACAGCTCATACAGCTTGCCGCCCTTGACGCCGTAGACCTCGTAGCAGGAGCCCTCGACCTTCGAGCGGCGCACCTCGTAGCCCGCTTCCTTGGCCTTGGCTTCCGCCTCGGCCGCCGACTTCCACTGGGCCTTGTCGAGCTTGGTGCAGTCCTTGTAGCCGTCGGCCAGAGCCGGCGAGATGGCGAAGCCGGCGAGTGCGGCACCGAGCACGGCTGCGATGGTCAGTCTCATCAATCCCTCCAATGAGCAAATTCAAATACGATGCATCGTGGGATCAGTGGAGACGGCAACCGCCCCGATGTGTCAACGGAGCGGCGGCTGGAATCGCTCTTAGAGCTTTTCCAAGTTCGTGAGGGCCGCGATTTCGGCCGAGAATCGCAGATGGCGCGATGCGCGACGTTACGTCTCGCTCGTGCAGCTGGTCGCGACGCTGTCGTCGTCTGGCGCCCGCTCTCGCCCTGTCCCGCTTGCGGGACAGGGCAGTGCTGCGAATACCGGCGTCAGAATTCCAGGTTCGCCCCCAGATAGAACGAGCGTCCGGGACCGGGAACGGCGGTGCCCCACATCGTCGCGGTGCCCGATACGCCGCCGCCGGTGGCAGCGACGGTCCCGGCCTCCTTGTTGAACGACATCGATGCGCCCTCGCCAACATAGGCGCCGCCGAGCGGCAGGTAGTAGAGCTTGTTGAACAGGTTCTCGACGCCGAAGCTGATGCGCAGCTTCTGCCAGGTGTAGTTGCTGCGCAGGTTGACCAGGCTGTAGCCCGGGGTCTTCAGCTCGTTGCGCGCGACGGAGACGTCGGACTTGCGGCCCACCATCACCAGCTCGAGGCCGCTGTCCCAGCCGTCGAGCCGGTGCGTGAGCGTCAGCCTGCCGTTGATCGGCATGATGTTGTAGAGGCCGCTTCCGGTGTCGAGGTTCCTGCCGTTGGTATAGCTCAGGACTCCCTTCAGGCCGAAATCGCCGACCGGCGTGCTGCCCAGCGGCACCTTGCCGGACAGATCGAAGCCGTACAGCCGTGCCTGCTGGTTCATGTACTTCATGATCACGAACTGGTTGGCGACGGCAGGCACGGCAGCGGTGTTGGTGGCGGCCTTCCACTGCACCGCATCGATGTAGTCGCGCACATGGGTGTAGTAGGGGGTGAGCCGAAGCTCGGCCTCATGGTCGGCGCTGTGCCAGGCGCCGGTGAAGCTCACGGTATGGGCGACCTCGGGTCTCAGATCGGGGTTTCCGAGATAGCCGTTGCCGTCGCCGACGAAGTTGTTCATCTCCAGCGCCATGGTGTTGCGCGACCAGGAATAACGTTCGTACAGATTCGGCGACCGGGTCTTCTGCATCGCGCCGAACTCGAAGGTGAGATGGGCGCTCGGCGTGTTCCGGAACAGCGCCGTCAGGTCGATATTGTTGTCCTTTCGCGAGCGATCCATGGCGTTGAACGCCGCGCGGGAGCCGACCGAGCTCGTCTCGTACATGCCCGACATGAATCCCGATGTCAGCGGTGTGGTGCTGGTGTTGTAGCCGACGACCGGTCCGGTGTCGGTCTCGACGCGCTCGAACCGCACGCCCAGCAGCGACAGCCAGGACGGGCTCCACTTCGCCTCCCACTCGCTGAACACGCCGGCCCGGTCGCGCTTGCCGCCGTTGATGTTCCAGAACGTCAGCGGCGCCATGCCGCCGATGCAGTTGCCGACGCCGCAATCGGGGGCCGGCGGCCACCAGTCGTCGAGACGGTAGGTCTGCAGATCGACGCCGACGCGGACCACGTCGCGGGGCGACAGCGTGATGTCGGCCTTGGAGGTCAGGCCGTTGGTTTTGGTGCGCGTATACATCGGCATGCCGTTGACCGGATAGCTTGCTCCCGTCGTGTTCGGCGGCTTCAGCGTGCCATACGAGAACAGCCGATCACCGCCGAAGTTCATGTAGTGATCGACGAACTGATGGTAGAGGCGGGTGTCCAGATCGCCCCAGTCGAACCGGCCGAGATGGTGCAGGTTGACGCTGTAGGCATCGTTGCCCAGCATGTCCATGCGCTGGTTCGGGTAGAGCTGATAGGGGACCTCCTGCACCCCCGCCTTCAGCTCGATGAGCTGGCCGTCCTTGCTCCAGGCGACGCCCATCAGATGATTCCTGGTCTCGTAGGCGGATGAGCCGACCTGATCGAGGGGGAGCACCGGCGTGATCGAGCTCCTCAGGGTGAAGTTCTTGAAGTTGCCGCCGGCCGTATAGTTGTCTGCCTTGACCGCAGCGCCGCTGTAGCTGACGCTGTAGTTCTCGGTGGCCATGGTGGCCGACAGGTTGACGCCGCGCACGTTGCCGTTGCTGCGGTAGAACGTGCCGATGCTGCCTTTGGTCAGCAGGCTCTGCCCCGGCGCCGCGAACAGGGCCGCCGGCGAGTTGACCGCGACGGTGCCGCCGATCGAGTCGCCGCCGACGCTCACGGGCGTGATGCCCGCCCAGACCTTGGCCGCGGCGACCTGGGCCGGATCGATGTAGGACAGCGCCGGGTTCATGTGATTGGGACACGAGGCGATGGTGTCCATGCCGTCGACCTTGATGCGCAGGCGGTCGTCGGCGAGGCCATGGATCGCTGGCAGGCTCGAGACTCCGCCGGCCGAATAGAGGCTGACGCCGGGCACATCGGCAAATAGCGCAGCCGCGTCGCTCGTGGTGGCCCGCTTCGCCAGGATGTCACCCGGCGCAACCGAAGTGGCGCCCGGAGGCGCGGCGATGCCGTCGGATGAGGCCGCCTGCGGCGCTGGCGCAACTGCCGGATTGGTCGTCGCCGCATGTGCGCCCCTGCGGCGGACTGCCGTTCGGGCGGCCGGGCGGGGCTGCGGGACAGTGACCGTCACCTGCGGCAACGTGGTGCCGGAGCGAGCCTGCGATGGGTCCTGTGCGAGCACGGGGCTCGAAAGGGCGAATGCCAGCAGCGCCGGCGATGTCAGCACGGTGGTTGAGCGGAGCAACCCCCGCCGGACGGGTGTCGAACAATGGTCCATGATGGGATCTCGGAATAGGAATGGGAGAGGCGCCTGGCGGCGAGCGCGCCGTGGCCTCGTGAACATGTCGCGACGAGGCGGCTGCGGGCACGCTGCGGCGGCCGCCGGACGGCAGCCTACAGCGCGCGCCGACGAGACCGGCCGCATCGTGACGGGATGAGATGTCTGGAGTGTCGGCCTAGACGGCCGCCGGTGGTCCGCGAGCGACCGGCAGTTCGAGCGCAGGCCGGGGTGCCGCAACGAGGTCGGTCCGCTCGATCAGGATCGCCACGACCATCTGCATCGGCCGCGCCACGGCGGGTACGTGCGGGACGGTGACGCCGCGCCCGAGCGCACAGAACGGACAGCTCGCGCATTGCTTGGCCGCAGTGCCGATGTCGTCGGACGTCGGACCGTCGGTGGAGCTCTGACAGATGATGGCGACGGCGTCGGGCGCCGCAACCGCAGCGCTCATCGCGGAGAGCGCCAGCGCGGACTGGAAGATCAGGGCCCATGCCGCAAACCAGACGAGAGCGCCGCCGAGCCGCGACAGCGCTGCGCGCCGCCGCGCTGAGCGCATGCGCGCCTCACGTCGTCCTGATGCGATGCCTTGTCGTTGACGCCCCTGACGAGCCACCGGCTGACGCTCCCGTCCCTTGGAATGACCTACAGGAGCGGGCATCGCATTGGCAATGGAGTATGTGGGATGTCGTCTTCTCCCGTCACGGTGGATCAATTCGGCCACAGTGAAGTAGCTTCAACTCAGTCGCGAGCCGCAGCGGGCGTGAAATGCTGATCGACGCGTCCTGCGAGTCGAACTCAATCGCGAAGCGGTCTCGAGCGACCGATGAGACCGGGCCTGGACACCGTCGCCAACAACTGTCAAATACATCCTCATGACCTTCCGCATTCACGTCGCAGGCGCTGCACTGGGCAGCCGAATTACCGACCCGGCCTGATCCGTCGGGCCGGGCGTTTGCCTGCGAAATTCTTTGTGAAAATCTCTGGCGTCCCAAGCGGCGCCGCACGCGAGGTCTGTATCCATGTCTCCCAACCAACCGACGCTGCACCTCGTGTGCGGCAAGATCGCTGCCGGCAAATCGACTCTCACCGCGGAGCTCGGCCGCCGTTCAGGCACCACCGTGATCGCCGAGGACGACTGGCTGGCGCGGCTCTATCCCGGCGAGCAGAGCACCCTGGCGGACTACGTGCGCAATTCGTCACGGCTGCGCAGCGTGATGGGGCCGCATGTCGTCGCACTCCTGCGGGCCGGCGTTTCGGTCGTGCTCGACTTTCCCGCCAACACGCCGGCGAGCCGCGCCTGGATGCGCGGCCTGTTCGAGGCAGCGGGCGTGCCGCACCAGCTGCACCATCTCGACGTGCCCGACGAGGTCTGCAAGGCGCGGCTGCGCGCCCGCAACGCAGAAGGCCGCCACGCCTTCACAGTGACCGACGAGGAGTTCGACCTGTTCACGAGCTACTTCGTGGCGCCGACGGCGGACGAAGGGTTCAACGTGATCGTCCAGCCCATGGAAACCCAAGGCAGTTGCGTAGCCCGATGAGCGCAGCGACATGCGGGTTCGCCAGGACAGCGCGTGAGAGCCCGGATGTTGCTTCACTCATCCGCTCTACGCGCTGCCCACCCCGATCCTGAAGCGCCGATTCTGCCGGCCTTTGTTATCAACCTTGAGAATACGAATCCGCCGTGCCTGTGCCGTCGAGACCAGATGCGTGCCGCCGCAGGCCTGGCGGTCGAGGCCGTCGATGTCGACGATGCGGATCAGGCCGTCGGCCTGGCGCGGCGGTGCGACCGATTTGGCACGGAACAGTCCCGCGGTCGCCTGCGCGTCGTCATAGGGCATGTCGAAAGCACGCACCGGACGATCGTCCGAGATCGCGGCATTCACCGCGTCTTCCACCGCACGGAGCTGCTCCGGCGCCACCTTGGGCAGGTCGAAGTCGACGCTGAATTCGTCGGTCTCGGTCATGCGGACGCCGGTCAGCAGCGCGCCGTCGAACTGGGTGTAGACGGCGCTGTTGACGAGATGCGCCACCGTGTGCTGCTCGCTCATGCGCTGCCGGAACGCCGGATCGACCTGCAGCTCGATCACCCCGTCGGGGATGGCGTCGTCCCCGATCAGGTGCCAGATGCCGGCAGCGGTCGGCTCGAAGCCCACGACGTCGCGAACGATGCCATTCCACGCGATCGTGCCACGGTCCGGCAATTGGCCGCCGCCACCGGGATAGAATGGCGAGCGCGCCAGGAGCACCGCGCCCGGCCGTGCGTCGAGCGCCGTGATGTCGAGCTCCAGCAGGTCGGGATGATCGACGGCGAAAGGGCGAGGCAGGAAGTCGGTCATGCGAGGCCGTTCACGGTCGGAGCCCGGATGAGCGCAGCGACATCCGGGTTCATCGAGATTGCGCGTGAGACCCCGCATGTCGCTGCGCTCATGCGGGCTACGATCCTTTCCTAGACATACGCAGCGTCGCTCGTCCGCGCAACTTGGACGGCAGGCGACGCCTCACCGGCACGCCGCCACCGTGAACCACGCCATGCGGAAGGCGCCGTCGTGCAGGCGAAGGCATACGGTGTCGCCCGGCTGCAGCCGCTCATACAGCGCCTGCGCGACATGCGCATCGGCTGCCGTCGCAAACGGCCCCCACGGCTCCAGCGTCACCTGATAGGTCGCAAGCCGGCTATGGCCGAGATGCTTTGACAGCACGCGGCTGCGCAGCAGCGCCGGCGCCGAACGGTCGAGCGCGGTGTTGAACTGGCCGAGCGCTCCGAACGCATAGGCGGCGACGAAGACGGCAGCGAGCAGCAGCCGCCAGCCGCGCCGGCGGAGCTGGGTTTCGAACCGCGCGGCGACGATGAGGAAAATGATCGCGACCGCGGCCGCGAAGGCCGTCAGCGGCAGCCAACTGACGAGATTGACGTCCGACAGCGTGCGCGCGGCGAGCGTGCCGGCCGCCACGATGCAACCGGTGCCGAGATTGGCGCCGTAGCCGGAGCCGAGGCCGATGCGGAACCGCCCGGGAAAGCGCAAGGTGAGGACGAGCGCCAGCAGCGGAATGACGGTGACGACCGCGATCAGCTGGCCGGCCGGAAAGCTCGGGAAGAGCGACCAGGCTGCGAGCCCGATTGCGAACAGCGAGAAGCCCAGGGCGATGCGCTGTGACGGCGCGCCACTGCCGCCGGGGCCGTCATTGTCGCCGGGCCTGTCGTCGCGCGGGTGGGGAGCGTTCATCGCCAGATCCGTATCGAGGGTGTTTCCCGCTGATAGCGGAGGAGGGTTGACCGACGACGAATGCGCCGGCGATTTGACAGCGACGGGCCGGGTTGCGACTGTCCGCAGCCAGAGCAAGAAAGCTGCACCAGGAAACGCCAGGAACACCGTATGTCAACAGAGCATGTCGACGTGCTGATCGTCGGCGCCGGGCTGTCCGGCATCGCCGCCGCCTATCATCTGCAGCACAAGTGCCCGGGCAAGCGCTTCGCGATCCTGGAGGGGCGGGGCGCGATCGGCGGCACATGGGACCTGTTCCGCTATCCCGGCATCCGCTCCGACAGCGACATGTACACGCTTGGCTATTCGTTCAAGCCGTGGACAGATCCGAAGGCGATCGCCGACGGGCCGCAGATCCTGAAATATGTCCAGGACACCGCGACCGAGAACGGCATCGACCGCCACATCCGGTTCAACCATCGGGTCCGGCGTGCGTCGTGGTCGAGCGCGGACGCATGCTGGACCGTCGAGGCCGAGCGCCGGACGGAGCAGGGCACGGTCGAGACCGTGCGGATGACCTCAGGCTTTCTGTTCATGTGCTCCGGCTACTACCGCTACGAAAAGGGCTACCTGCCGGACTTCAAGGGCATGGCCGATTTCAAGGGCCGCATCGTGCATCCGCAGGCCTGGCCTGAGGACCTCGACTATGCCGGCAAGCGCGTCGTCGTGATCGGCTCCGGCGCGACCGCAGTCACATTGGTGCCGGCGATGGCCAAGTCCGCCGCGCATGTGACGATGCTGCAGCGCTCGCCGACCTATGTGGTGTCGCGCCCCGCGCAGGACGCGCTCGCCAACAAGCTCTGCCGGCATCTGCCCGCTGCTCTCGCCTATCACCTGATCCGCTGGCGAAACGTGCTGTTCGGGATGTATTTCTTCCAGCTCAGCCGGCGCAAGCCGCAGCGGGTCAAGCAGCTGATCCTGGGCGGGGTGCGCGCCGCGCTGGGTCCCGATTACGACGTCGCCACCCATTTCACGCCGCGCTACAACCCGTGGGACCAGCGGTTGTGCCTGGTGCCGGACGGCGACCTGTTCAAGACCATTCGCGAGCAGCGTGCCTCGGTCGTGACGGCCGGGATCGAGACCTTCACCGAGCGCGGCCTGCGCCTCACCGACGGCCGCGAGATCGAGGCCGATGTCGTGGTCACCGCGACCGGCCTGGTGCTGCAGGTGCTCGGCGGCCTCGAGGTCGTCGTGGACGGCCGCACCGTCGATTTCGCCAAGACGCTCAACTACAAGGGCATGATGTATTCCGACGTGCCGAACCTGGCGGCGACGCTCGGCTACACCAACGCGTCGTGGACGCTGAAATGCGACCTCACCTGCGAATATGTCTGCCGGCTCCTCAACTACATGGACCGGCACGGCTACCGCCAATGCGTGCCGCACAATGACGACGCCACCGTCACGCCGCTGCCGTCGCTGAGCTTCAGCTCCGGCTATGTGCAGCGCTCGGTCGCCGAGCTGCCGAAACAAGGCTCGAAGCGGCCGTGGCGGCTGTACCAGAACTACGCCCTCGATATCGTCTCCCTGCGCTTCGGCAAGGTCGACGATGGCGTGATGCGGTATTCGTGAGGGCAGGGCGCTCCGTCGGATCGTCGGCGCGATCTCGGGCCTCATGGTTCGAGACGGCGCTTCGCGCCTCCTCACCATGAGGGGAAACATCTCGCCACCGCAGAGGATTTCGCCACGCACTCGATCCTCATCCTGAGGAGCCCGCCGCAGGCGGGCGTCTCGAAGGATGGCCGCAACGACGGTGTCAGCGTCAGTTCTTATCGGGCGCGACCGTGCGCATGATGGGGTGGAGCAGGAGCAACCTTCACCGCTCCTCCGCCGCCCCCTCCCGCAGCGGCGCGCGGCTGAGGTCGTTGGCGGCGGCGATCGCCTTGCGCATCAGGCGCACCAGCTCGTTCGCCTCGGCCGCGCTGAGGCCGCGCACCATCAGCCGCTGCGCGGCCTCGACCGCCGGCGTGATCGCCTCCAGCGTCCTTTTCCCCTCATCGGTGATCAACAGCTCCCGTGACCGGCGGTCGCGCGCGCTCGCTCGGCGGACAACGAGGCCTTTCTGTGCGAGCCGGTCGATCACGCCGGTGATCGTGGTGCGGTCATAGGCGATCAGGCCAGCGAGCGTGATCTGGTCGATCGCCGGGTTGGCCGCGATCGCCGCCAGCGCCGCATATTGCACCGGCGTCAGGTCGAAGCCGGCCGCTTCCACCTCCGCCAGAAACACCGCCACGGCGATCTGCTGAAACCGGCGCGCCAGGTGCCCCGGCATGTCCCGCATCTCGGTCAATTCGAATCTCCTGTCACCAGCTTGACAAGCATACTGATGATCAGCATACTGATCAATAAGGAACAGCGAGGGAGGGTGGTCACGTGCAGTTTCATCTCAATGGCTTCCAGCCGGGCGATCCCGAAATCTTCGACACGGCCGAACGTGTCGCGAGCGCCGGCGCGAGCAGCCCGCTGCCGGCCGAGGCCGACGTCCTCATCGTCGGCTGCGGCCCGGCGGGCCTCAATCTCGCCGCCCAGCTCTCTGCCTTCCCCGACATCAAGACCTGCATCGTCGAGCAGAAGCCCGGCCGGCTGCTGCTCGGCCAGGCCGACGGCATCGCCTGCCGCACCATGGAGATGTTCCAGGCCTATGGCTTCGCCGAGAAAGTGCTGAGGGAAGCGTGCTGGATCAACGAGACCACGTTCTGGAAGCCCGATGACGCCGACCGCGCGCATATTGCGCGCAGCGGCCGCGTGCAGGACGTGGAGGATGGCCTGTCGGAGATGCCGCATGTCGTGCTCAACCAGGCTCGCGTGCACGACTTCTTCCTGGACGTGATGCGCCGTTCGGCCGCGAAGCTCGAGCCGCACTACGCCCGGCGACTGCGGGACCTTCATATCGATCCGTCCACAGGCAATGACGCACACGGCGTGACCGTCAGCTTCGACCGCATCGATCCGGAGCATGAAGGCCAGGTCGAGACCATCAAGGCGCGCTACGTGGTCGGCTGTGACGGTGCACGCAGCATCGTGCGCAAGGCGATCGGCCGCGAGCTGCACGGCGATTCCGCCAACCACGCCTGGGGCGTGATGGACGTGCTCGCCGTCACCGATTTTCCCGACATCCGCTTCAAGTCGCTGATCCAGTCCGCCAAGGACGGCAGCCTGCTGGTGATCCCGCGCGAGGGCGGCTATCTCGTCCGGCTGTATGTCGAGCTTGCCAAGCTTGAGGTCGGCGAGCGCGTGGCGGGCCGCAACATCACCGTCGACGAAGTGATCGCCAAGGCGCAGCGCATTCTCGCGCCATATACGCTTCAAGTGAAGGAGGTCGCGTGGTGGTCGGTCTATGAGATTGGCCAGCGCATCACCGACAAGTTCGACGACGTGCCGGAGGCGGAGGTCGCAACGCGGCTGCCGCGCGTCTTCATCGCCGGTGACGCCTGCCACACGCACAGCCCGAAGGCGGGGCAGGGCATGAACGTCTCGATGCAGGACACGTTCAATCTCGGCTGGAAGCTCGCCGCCGTGCTGGGCAAGCGCTGCGCGCCGGAGCTCCTGCACAGCTATTCGGCCGAGCGGCGGGCCATCGCCCAGGAGCTGATCGATTTCGATCGCGAATGGGCAGGAATTCTCGCTTCCGCCGCCAAGCAGGGCGGCGCCGATGCGGCCAAGACGCAGGACTATTTCGTGCGCCACGGCCGCTACACGGCGGGCACCGCCACGCACTATCGGCCCTCCGTTCTCACCGGCGACGACACCTTCCAGCCGCTCGCCGCCGGCTTCGTCATCGGCAAGCGCTTTCACTCGGCGCCGGTCATCCGGCTCGGCGACGCCAAGCCGGTGCAGCTCGGCCACGTCGTCCAGGCCGACGGCCGCTTCCGCATCTTCGCCTTCGCGGCGGCAGAGGATCCGGCCGCGCCGGGGTCCGCGATCCGCCGCCTGTGCACATTCCTCAGCGAGGATTCCGCCTCACCCCTGCGCCGCCACACCCCGGCGGGCGCCGACATCGACTCCGTGATCGATCTGCGCGCGGTGTTCCAGCAGGGGCATCGCGAGCTCGCGCTCGAACGAATGCCGGAGCTGCTGCTGCCGCGCAAGGGCCGTTACGGCCTCATCGACTACGAGAAGATGTTCTGTGCCGATCTGAAGAGCGGCCAGGACATCTTTGCGATGCGCGGCATCGATCGCGCGGCGGGCTGCATCGTGATCGTGCGGCCCGATCAGTATGTCGCCGACGTCCTGCCACTCGACGACGTCAGGAGGCTGTCGGCGTATTTCGATCGTGTGCTGCTGCCGGTCCGCTGAGGGATGCAGAGGGTAAACGAAATCCAAATCCGGCCCCTGGATTTCAGGGCTTGGCGCTAGTCAGATCCCAAGGTTTCCTCGCTACAAACGAGGTCTCCGGAATGGACGATCGAGTGGGTGAGACGTCGAAATGTTGATGTTGGCGAACCGTCGCAAGAGTGAACGTCGGCTGTGCAGGAGGATCGCGAAGATTCACTACGGCAACGGCAGCCTGCCGCGCGACTGCACGGTCACGGATATTTCCGACGGCGGCGTCAAGGTGATCGCCGAATTCGTCGAGATTCCCCCGCAGTTCACCATCGTCTTCGCGCCCGACCACCAGCGCAAGTGCCGGCTGGCCTGGCGCATCGGCTGCGAGTTCGGCGCCGAATTCATCGATTGAGGCGGGCCGGCCGCGCCCGCTTAACGGGACCTTAGGGTTAATCTGCCAGCGTGCAGATCATCTGGTCCCGAAGTAGTTCAGTTGCATGCGTACGCGGCCCCTCCGCTCTCTCCCTCTGCTCCGGCCGGCCGCGTTCGCGCTGTCGTTCACGGCCGTGCTGCTCGGTCTCGGCGCCTGCCAGACCACCGATCTCAGCGAGGTCACGGGGGCCCTGGGCGGCAATCCCGAAAAGAGCCGCGCTGCCGCCGCCGACCCGCGCGCCGAGATCGACCAGCTTCGCGAGCGCTTCCGCGCCAGTCCCGACGATCCCGAGGTGGCGCTGCGCTATGGCAGCGCCCTGCGCGCCACCGGCCAGCGCTCGCAGGCCGTCGCCGTGCTGGAGCAGGCGAGCATCGCAAGCCCCGGCAACAGGACGCTGCTTGCGGCCTATGGCCGTGCGCTCGCCGACAACGGCAATTTCCAGCAGGCGTTCGACGTGCTCAGCCGCGCGCATTCGCCCGAGGATCCCGACTGGCGCATCCTGTCGGCGCAGGGCGCCACGCTCGACCAGATGGGGCGCAACGAGGAGGCCCGGCAATACTACATGACGGCGCTGAAGATCGCCCCTGACGACCCGTCCGTGCTGTCCAATCTCGGTCTCTCCTACGCGCTCACGAACGAGCTGCCGAAGGCCGAGGAGCAGTTGCGCAAGGCGAGCGCGCATCCCGATGCCAGCCCGCGGGTCAGGACCAACCTTGCCGTCATCGTCGGGCTGGAGGGCCGGATGAGCGAGGCCGAGAGCATCGCGCGATCAGGACTGCCGCCGGAGCAGGCCAGCGCCAGCGTCGCCTATGTCAAGCGCATCCTGGAGCGCCGCAAGATCGCGCAGCGCGAGCTGTCGCCGCGCCGTGACCGTCCGGTGGCCGGCGAGCCCGACAAGGCGCTGGCGCGGGCGCTCAGCCGGTCCGACGACTGAAGCGCTATTTCGCGCCGAGCAGCTTTGCGATCGGCGCCAGCAGCGAGCTGCGCTGCGGCTTGTGGTCGATCCGCCCCGTCAGCCGGTTGGCGATGTCCTGGAACAGTTTTGGCGTGCGGCTCAGCGCCGCGATCTCCGCGATCATCTGGCCGTTGTTGGCGGCGGTGCCGAACAGCTTGCAGTCGAACGGGATGATCGCGACCGGCTCGGCCTCGACCGTCTTGGCGAAGCGCTTCAGGTCGATCTCCGGCCGCTTGGGCATGCCGACCTGGTTCAGGCAGTACAGCGGCGGCCGGTCGTTGGGACGCGAGGCCTTGAGCACGCCGAGCAGGTTCTTGGCGTTGCGCAGGTTCGCCAGATCGGGCTCGGCGACCACGAGGATGTCGTCGGCATTGATCAGCGCGTGCCGCGTCCAGGCCGACCATTGGTGCGGCACGTCGAGCACGATGCATTGCTGGGTCATGCGCAGGGTGTCGAAGATGGCGTCGAACGCGTCGGCGCCGAAATCATAGACGCGGTCGAGGGTCGCGGGTGCGGCGAGCAGGTTGAGATTTTCGGTGCATTTGGCGAGTAGGCGCTCCATCAGCGCCGTATCCGGCCTGTCGGGCTGGAACACGGCGTTGGCGATGCCCTGCAGCGGATCCTGGTTGTAGTCCAGTCCCGCGGTGCCGAACGCCATGTCGAGATCGATGACGACGGAATCCAGCGTCAGGTCGCGCGCCATGCTCCAGGCGACGTTGTGGGCGACGGTGGAGGCGCCGACGCCGCCCTTGGCGCCGACCACGGCGATGATGCGGCCGGTGATCACGGCCTCCGAGGCCGAGAACAGGCTGCAGACCGAGCGGATGACGTCGATGGTCTCGACCGGGCCGATCACGTAGTCGTTGACGCCGCGCCGGACCAGCTCGCGATAGGCGACGCCGTCGGCCGGGCTGCCGATCAGCACCACGCGGGTGCCCGGATCGCAGACGCTGGCGAGATCGTCGAGGCCGCCGAGAATGTCGCCGCCGGGCCTGGTCTCGATCACGATGACGTTCGGCGTCGGCTGCGAATGATAGGTCTCGATGGCGCGCGCCATGCCGCCCGCCTTGATCGTGATGTGCGCCTTGCCGAGCCGGCGGTCCTGGCTGGCGGCGAGGATCGCGGACGAGGTCTGGTCGGTTTCGCAGAACGCCTGCACCGAGACGC
Source organism: Bradyrhizobium sp. HKCCYLRH3061 (assembly GCF_051168015.1). Classification (NCBI taxonomy): domain Bacteria; kingdom Pseudomonadati; phylum Pseudomonadota; class Alphaproteobacteria; order Hyphomicrobiales; family Nitrobacteraceae; genus Bradyrhizobium; species Bradyrhizobium sp. HKCCYLRH3061. Next base: position 8,310 of record NZ_JBNPUE010000001.1, on the reverse strand, counting down.
GCGGCACCGGCGCGATGTGGTCGTCGAGCACGGGGCCGCTGGGGGCGGCCGGCTCGTCCTGGCTTTGACGGGACGCGTTGATCATTTGCCTGTATCGCTGAGCTTGGCCTTCTCGGACTCCGGATACGCCACCGCGGTCGACTCACCCTTGCGGTACTTCTCGAACAAAGCGGAGCGGCGCGGCGTGTAGGCGGCCATCTCCGAGCGCGGCTGCTCGAGATCGGCTGGGTTGTCGATCATCGCGGCGAGGTTGCGCTGCGTGGCGCAGCCGAAATTCTGATAGTGCTGGTTGCTGCTGTAGCCGCGATTGTCGAGGTTCGGCCCGAGATCGTCCGGCCACAGCCCGCAGGGGCCGGCGACGGCGGCGATCTTCGGATAGCTCAGCCGGATGACGGCGAGCTGCCGCGGATCATCGGGCATGGTGTTGCGCAGTGTGATCGCGTGCGAGGGAACGCCGCCGGCGGTCAGCACGGCGCGGATCTCGCGATAGGCGTCGGCCGCGGCGCGCGCGTTCGACGTGCCCGTCGGCACCTCCGCCATGATTCCGCCTGTGCCTTCGCGCAGCCATGAGCGCGCAAGCCCCGCGACGTCGACGCGCTGCTGGTAGGTCAGGCCGCCGCGTCCGCTGCCGATGAAGACGACGGTCGACTGCCGGCCTTCCTCGATCGCGATCGGATGGCGGATCCTGTAGTCGTCGGGGATCGTCGCGACGACCTCGCCGGTGGTGGCGTTGCAGGCGCCGAGCGTGAGCGCCAGCCCCGCGATGGCGCCGATCCGGCGCAGCGCGCGTCCGCCGTCTCGTGTGGATGTTGCCGACATGATCGTTCCCCCGTGCCCCGTCGTCCCGCAACCTCAGTCGATGATGAAGCCGAAGCCGGCCGGCTGCCCCGTGGCCGCGTCGACCTTGGCGGCGATGCCGTACAGCCGGTTCATGCGGCCGAGCAGCGCCGACTCCGAGTCGGTGGCCGGCGCAAAGCCGTCGTCCGGACGCGACAGCTCCTTCTGGGCGACGGCGCGCACCACATAGGGCGTCACCATCACCATCAGCTCGGTCTCGTTGTTGACGTAGTCCTGGCTGCGGAACAGCTGGCCGAGCACCGGCAGCTGATTGAGCCCGGGCAGGCCGTTGATCGCCTGCTTGGTCTGGTTCTGGATCAGGCCGGCCATCGCCATCGATCCGCCCGAGGGGATCTCGACCGTGGTCTCGGCGCGGCGGGTGCGGATCGCGGGGATCGTCACCGACGAGGTCGAGGCCGAGGTCAGCGCGTAGGACACCGTGATCGCATTGTCGTTCGACAGCTCCGACACCTCCGTCATCACCCGCAGGCTGATGCGGCCTTCGCCGAGCACGACGGGCGTGAAATTGAGCGAGATGCCGAACTTTTTGTAGGTGATCGACGTGCTGCAGACCCGCGTCGTCGGATCGCAGGAATAGCCGCCGGGAATCGGGAATTCGCCGCCCGCGATGAAGGTCGCGGATTCGCCGGAGATCGCGGTCAGGTTGGGCTCGGCCAGCGTCTTGACGACACCGGCCGTCTCCATCGCGCGCAGCGTCGCCGAGACCGACGACAAGCCGCCGCCGGTGGCGGACAGGCCGTTGGTCCCGACCAGCGACTTGCCATAGGCGGTGAACGGGTTGGTGTTGTTGAAGTTCACCACCGCGGTGCCGTAGTTCAGGCTGGCGCTCAGATCGATGCCGAGCTGCTTGACGATCTCGCGCCGGACCTCCGACACGTTGACCTTCAGCATCACCTGGTCGCGGCCGCGCACGACGATCGAGTTGACCACCTTGTCGGCGCCGCCGACCAGCCGTGCGGCGATTTCGCCGGCCTGCTGCGCCTCGACCGGGCTCGACACCGATCCGGTCAGGATCACGCCCTCGCCGACGCCGTCGATCTTCACGCCGGGAATGCTCTGGCTCAGCGCCTGGCGCACGCCGTTGAGGTCGCGCTTGATCGCGATGTCGTAGGCCGCGACCTGCTGTCCCTCGCCGTCGAAGAACACCACGTTGGTCTGGCCGACCGCCGCGCCGATGATGTAGGCGCGCCGGGCCGAACGAACGACGGCGTTGGCGACCTTGGGATCGGCGACCAGCACGTCCTTGACGTCCTGCGGGAAGTCGACGACCACGGACTTGCCGATGCCGAGGGAGAGGAAGCGCATCTTCGACGAGCCGACCGACACCACGGGCGTCTCCAGCCTGTCGTCAGCCGCCTTCACCGGCGTCAGCGCCGGATTGAGCGCAAGCCCGATCACGGCCGATGTCGATAGCGCGCGGACGACCCACGTCCCGAACGTTGCGCGTTGATGCCCACCCATCATCTTCCACGTCCTTTCGATCACTTCTGCGCCGTGAGCGAGCTCGTGATCCCATAGCGAATGATCTCGATGGCGCTGCCCCGTCGCGCCATCTGCTGCTGCTGTTGTTGTGCCTCGGTCTTGTTGCCGTCGGCTGCGTTCACGTCGGCGATGCTGCGCAGCGCCAGCGCCAGCGAGCCGGCCTGGCGCGCGCGCGCCAGGGTCTCGGCCTGCTCGGGCCTGAGCTCGAGCGTCACCGTCTTGCCGACGACGGTGTTCTGGCCTTCCTTCTCCTTCGGTGCCTGGTCGATCGCGAGCACGCGGACGTTGGAGAGAATGATCTCGGAGCTGACGAAGTCGGCGGCGCCGGGCTTGTCAGGATTCTTGTCGCGCTTCGACAGGATGACGTCGACGCGGTCGTTCGGCAGGATGAAGCCGCCGGCGCCGGTCTCGGGCGAGATCTCGGTGGAGATCGCGCGCATGCCCGCGGGCAGGATCGCCGCCATGAAGCCGGAGCCGTCCGCCTTCACCAGCTTCTGCTCGCGGATCGGCTCGCCGATCACGAAGGGCGAGCGGGCGATGGTGCCGACCAGCTGATTGGCCGCCTCGGGACGGTCGCCGCGCCGGATGAAGATGTTGCTCGCGGCCTCCGGCCATGTCTGCCAGATCAGGTCGCCGGGCTTGATCGCCTGTCCGAGTCCGATGTCGGTCTTGGCGACCAGCACCTCGACCGTCGGCAACTGCACGACCGGCGCCACCGGCGCCTGCCGCTGGCCGTCGGAATTGCTGACCAGATAGGCCGCAACGCCGCCCGCGCCGAGAGCGATGGTTAACACCACGATGCGTGCGGTCATCATACGCGTGACTACTCTGCTTACTCATACATCGGGAGCAAACACGCTGACGACTGACAGCCGTTCTCCCTCACTAACGACTAAGCGCCAATGGTATAAGCAGACTTGAACGCGGCGGGCCGCGGCACCCGCATCAAGCAACGATTGCGCAAGTGGTGAACAGGTTGTTAGCGTGAAAATAGTGAAACGCCGCGAATGTGTTAGCTATTTGCGCACGGCGCGCCTGCACGCATCCGTCGGCGCGCGCGCGACAGAATGAGATCATGAGTTGCAGCCGCGCCTCAGTGCGAATCTCGTTAAGCTGAATCGTTTGCTAACAACACGAGCGTAGGAACACGACCCCGCCGACGAGGTTGTGCCGTCGCGCGAGGCAGCGCGGATCGGCCGATCACGACTTGCCCCTGCGCCACGCGAAACATCCGCGCTGAACTCTCCATGGGGGCGACGATGCCGACACTGCATGCCATGCTGCACCGTAATCAGACGGGGTCGCATCTTCAGAAAGCCGAAACGGGTTGGACATACGATTCCGTTGAGCGGGATTTCCGTCTCGACATTCAGATTTCCTCAACAATTTGCGCGCACGGTCCGGGCACGGCGGTCATGCCCAATTCGATTTAGTACGACCTAAAATGCACGCAGAAATTGTAATCAGCGCATCGTGCCGCGGCGGGGGCCGCGCCGTCATCGTCGGGGATATCCTGGGTTGGAGGGGAGACGCGCAATGTCGGTTGCTCGATTCCTGAAGCAGCGCGCGGTCAGGATTCAGACGGTCGGGTCCTACACGCTGCCGAACTGGTATTCCCCGGAAGGACGGCTGCGATCCTTCGCCTGCCGCACCACGCGGGTGTCGCCGTTTCGCGCACTGCTCGAGGTGCCCGTCGTCGGCAGGGTCGGCGATCGCCTGACCTCGTATTTCCGCGATTTCGGCAAGTTCGAAGGCGAGATCAGCGACACGGTGCATGGCGGCTTCCTGCTCGAGCTGGAGATGACGCGCGCCGAGCGCGCCAAGCTCGCCGAGAAGCTGGTCTGGCTGGAGAAGAAGCAGAAGGATCCGTCGATCCGCGATTCCCGCCGCGACGCGCGCTTCGTGCCCAACTCGCCGCATTCGGCGCTGACGCTCGCCGACGGCAGCATCATCCCGTGCTTCGTGATCGATGCCTCGATGTCGGGCGCGGCGGTCTCGGCGGAGATCCAGCCGGAGATCGGCACGCCGCTGGCGGTGGGCAGTTGCATCGGTCGCGTCATCCGGCATTTCCCCAGCGGCTTCGCCGTCCGCTTCGTCGATCAGTTGCCCGGCGCCAATGAGCTGGAGCGGCGGGTCATCACGCCGCCGGTCCGCCCGATGCGGCGGGGGCTTGTGGCCCACGGCGATGACCGCCTGATCGGGGCGCCCGAGGACTTCTTCATGGTGTGACGGCGGCGCTGCCGCGGCGCGCGACAGGCGGCCGCTCCGGCCTGCGCGGTTTCGCGTATGGAGCGGCGGCGGGAATCGCGGCATGGGAACTGGCGGCCGTCCGCACGGTTAACGCGATGTTAATCGGCATCGTGACAGCCTGCGCGTGCCGGGTGCATTGCCAGGAGGACCAGTCCCATGGAGGCCCAGAAGACCGCGGTGGATGCCATCGTCGTCCTGACCGGCTGCGACCGCGACGCGGTCGCCGCCTTCGTCCGGCGCATCTATCTCGCCGGCGTCCGCGACCCCAAGCGGCTGACCTTCAAGGGCCTGCAGGAGCTGACGCGGGTCTAACGCGACCGCCAGCCGGGATCGGCGGCTGTTGCAACGGGGCCACGGCGCAGAACTTTCAACCCGGATGTCCGCCTGCAACCGACGTGCGAATGATGCGGCCCGCCGCACTTGCGGCTAAATTGGGGCTCTAGCGGCTGGCATCAGAGCACCATTTCGATCGCCAAAAAGGCGACATATCTGCGCAACACGCTCAGAGCGGCCGGATCATGGGTACCGGACATGCTCAGACAGCTCTTCGCGCCTCAGCTCATCGGCCTCTACATCCTGATCGGGGCCACCATCTACGTCCATTTCCGCGGCAAGCAGCGGCTGCGCTTCGCCCGCCAGCTCGGCGACCACTCGACCTATCTCGCCCCCTACAACGTGCTGATGTATGCCGGCTCGGCCGTGCCCAACACGCCGGTCATCCCGGTGGAGCAGTTTCCAGAGCTCGCGAGGCTCACCGACAACTGGCAGGAGATCCGCGAGGAGGCCGTGCGCCTGTTCGACGAGGGCTTCATCCGCGCCGCCGCCGCCAACAACGACTGGGGCTTCTACTCGTTCTTCAAGAGCGGCTGGAAGCGCTTCTATCTGAAATGGTACGACGACTTCCTGCCGTCGGCGCGCACGCTGTGCCCGAAGACCGTCGAGCTGCTGAACTCCATCCCGAACGTGCATGGCGCGATGTTCGCGATGCTGCCGCCCGGCGGCAAGCTCGGCGCCCACCGCGATCCCTTCGCCGGCTCGCTGCGCTATCACCTGGGGCTAGTGACGCCGAACTCCGACAAGTGCCGCATCCTGGTCGACGGCGTGCCCTGCGTCTGGCGCGACGGCGAGGCCTTCATGTTCGACGAGACCTTCATCCACAGCGCCGAGAACGCCACGGACGTCAACCGCATCATCCTGTTCTGCGACGTCGAGCGCCCGATGAAGCTCGGGTTTATCGCTGCGATCAACCGCTGGGTCAGCCACCACATCGTCAAGGCCTCGGCGACGCAGAACGTCGAGGGCGAGCACGTCGGCGTGCTGAACAAGGTGTTCGGCAAGCTGTACGAGTTTCATTTGGCCACGCGCAAGGTGAAGGCCTGGAATCGGACGGTGTACTACACGGCGAAGTACACGCTGACGGTCGCGATCGTCGGCGCGATCGTGGTGTCGGCGTTTCGGTGAGTGGGACGGAGTAGGGCGGATTAGCGAAGCGTAATCCGCCGTCGTTGCCCGCGGATGCGCGGCGGGTTACGCCTGCGGCTAACCCGCCCTATGGTTGTCGCTAAAGCCGGAACCTCGATGCGTCTCTAGTTGATGGGCGGCATACGCTCCCGGGAGTTGATCTTGAACGAGGGGTTTCTTCGCGAGTTCGTCTCGCCGGATGGTACGGCGACGATCATGGTCGAAGACGATGGCCGGGTCGCCTATGCCTATTGGCTCGACTCCGAGCGAGCGATCTGCGGCGACGTCTGGCTCTACAACCGCTGCTCAGCTCCTGAGCAGCCCGAATGGACCGATCGCGACGCGGCGCCATATGCCAATCCCCTGGCCTTCGTAGATCAGACGGCCGAATTCTTTCCACCGTCGTCTGCTTCTTCCGTCACGGTCAGCTGGGATCGGCTGGGCTCCGAGACGGCTGCCTGCATTCGCGTGTCGGAAGTGGTGTTGGCCAGACTGATTAAGGGAAGCAAACCCGGCTGGTCCCGTTTGGCTGCTAAGGATGGACCCTTGGCGTTGTGTTTGCCGAGGTGATCGTTGCCGCTGCTTGTCGCGCAACAGGTATGGCAGAGTAGGGCGGATTAGCGTAGCGTAATCCGCCGTTGTTGTTCCGGACGAGCGGCGGGTTACGCCTGCGGCTAACCCGCCCTACGCTCGCGAGGTGGGGTAAGGACCAAGGTCATGCTTCGCGAAGCACTGCGCGGCTTTCTTCACCTGTTGATCTTTGTCGATTTCGGATGCGGCGCTGTGCTTCTCCTTTTGGGAGTTCAGCAGACGTTGGTCAGAGCCGGTGAGTACCGCGATCGACGCGGCAGCCTCTTCTCACTCAGAAGGCCACTCCCCAGCGGATTTTCGCAAGAGTATTACGGTTCGTGGCGTCGATCAGTGTGGTTGGCCGTTGCCTTTTTTGCGGTACTCGCCATAGGCGCGCTGTTGTTGTGGCTCCATGCACTTATCTTCGGTGCTGTGAACTAGCGGACGGAGTAGGGAGGATTGGCGCGGCGTAATCCACCGTCGTTGTTCCGGATGGGCGGCGGCTTACGCCTGCGGCCAATCCGCCCTACGCTCGCTCGGGCCCGTCGTCGACCTCAATATGGATATATCGTGTTGCCGTATGTCGCAGACTGAACTCCTGATTGTCGAACAAGTATTCCAACTTGACGGAATCGGTTTGGCTATCGTGCCCGACTTCTCGGTCCCGGAGGCAGGTTGGAAAAATGGCTCTCATCGGGTGCGCGTAGTGAAGCCGGATGGCAAGCATTTCGACGCTGACGCGAATTTTCATGTTTGTGCATTTCAATATTCGCGATCCATCGGTGCCACTCGACCAACGTTGGCGGGTGGTCGTCTCGCTCCCGTTTCTGACAAGAGACAGTCTGCCTCCCGGCAGTAGGATTCTGGGAGACCGCTCTTTGGCGGCGGTGCTTGAGCCACGAGCTTCCTAAGTCTGTTCCGGGTCATTGGACGGTCAAAGAGGTGATTAGTTGATACCCGCGTCCACGCTTACCGAGCTGTCGGTCAAATCACGGTAATCAGAATATCCTGTCAAGCGCTTCCGAAAAACATAAGCGGCTTGACAATTTCGCCAAATCAGCATTACAGTCCGCCCATCTCGTTGCACGGTAGGGGACGGTTCGCGGTCGTCACGGACGTTGGCAGCGGGGAGCGGTGGACGCGGGGTGGCGGCGTGTGATGAGCACGGACGAACGCTGGCCCTGCGGACGGTGAAGGCGTGTGGTTCTGACACTCCGACGCTAGTGTCAACGTTGCGACGACGCTAACGCGTCGCGCGGCGGATGGTGGCCAGAAAGCCCGGTGCACCAGGAAGAGCACGCTATAGCCTGTTAAAACCATCGCGCGGGGAGGGCCGGGTGTGTTCGGCCAGACCTGTGGTACCTGCCGCCTGCATTTTTTTTCGCAGGCGGGCCACGGGCGCGGCCAGCGCCCGGCCTTCCCTGCGCCCTCCATCTGGAGAGGGCGGGAGTTGGAGCATCACTCGGGCGCGGGATGCGTCGCGAGGCCGTCGATGCTCGCCCCGGATCGACGCGATGCTGTTTGAGAATGTGGAGATGATAATGCTTGCGCGGCGTGGTGCGCCGCTACGAGTACGTGGGGCTGCCGCGACGATGGACCGGGGCAGTTTGTGACTCCGTCATGCCCGGGCTTGTCCCACGGCTGTCCGGTTCAGCTTCCGCATATTGCGAGGCTCAACTGTTGTGGGTT